>NZ_JBEPOX010000001.1:0-871424 GCF_040547025.1 Arthrobacter sp. UYEF36 | reverse complement strand
ATCACCGACGACCAGCTCGAAGGCGACCTCTACCGGCCCCCGTACTACCACCCCGGCATGGACTCCCCCGAGATCCAGTACCTCATGGAACGCCGAAGCGCCCTCGGCGGCTTCGTCCCCGAACGCCGTTCCAAGCACACCGACGTCACCCTCCCGGGTGACAAGGTCTACGAAGTCGCGAACCGCGGCTCCGGCAAGCAGCTGGCCGCCACCACCATGGCCTTCGTCCGCCTGCTCAAAGACCTCATGCGGGACAAGGAATTCGGCCAGCGGATCGTTCCGATCATCCCGGACGAAGCCCGCACCTTCGGCATGGACGCGTTCTTCCCGACGGCGAAGATCTACAACCCGAACGGCCAGAACTACCTGTCCGTGGACCGCGAGCTCGTCCTGGCGTACAAGGAGTCCATCTCCGGCCAGATCGTGCACGCCGGCATCAACGAGGCCGGTTCGGTGGCCGCGTTCACCGCCGCGGGCACGTCCTACTCCACGCACGGCGAACCGCTGATCCCGATCTACGTCTTCTACTCGATGTTCGGTTTCCAGCGCACGGGCGACTCCTTCTGGGCCGCCGCGGACCAGATGACCCGCGGGTTCATCATCGGCGCCACCGCCGGCCGCACCACCCTGACCGGTGAAGGCCTGCAGCACGCCGACGGCCACTCCCCCATCCTGGCCGCCACCAACCCCGCCGTCGTCACGTACGACCCGGCCTACGGCTATGAGATCGGCGTCATCATGCGCGACGGCCTCAACCGCATGTATGGTCCCGGCCCGGCGGACAACGACCCGTCGCGGAACGTGATGTACTACATCACCGTCTACAACGAGCCGATCTCCCAGCCGGCAGCACCGGCGGAACTCGACGTCGAGGGCATCATCAAGGGCATCTACCTGCTGGCGCCGGCCAAGATTGACGGCCCGCGCACGCAGATCCTTGCCTCCGGTGTGTCCGTCCCCTGGGCCCTGGAGGCCCAGCGGGTCCTCGCCGAGGACTGGGGCGTCTCCGCCGACGTCTGGTCCGTGACGTCCTGGACCGAACTGCGCCGCGACGCCATGGCCGCTGAGGAAGAAGCGTTCCTCAACCCCGGCCAGCCCGCACGCGTACCCTTCGTCACCGAACAGCTCGCCGGTGCCACCGGTCCGATCGTGGCCGTGACCGACTACATGAAGGCCGTCCCGGACCAGATCCGCCAGTTCCTGCCGAACGAGTTCGCCTCGCTCGGTGCTGACGGCTTTGGCTTCTCCGACACCCGCGCCGCTGCCCGCCGCTTCTTCAAGAACGACATCCACTCCGTGGTTGTCCGTTCGCTGCAGATGCTGGCCCGCCGCGGCGAGGTCGATGCCCAGGCTCCGGCCCAGGCGATCGAGAAGTACCGCCTGCACAACGTCAATGCCGGCACCACCGGCAACGCAGGCGGCGACTCCTAGAGTCACCCGGCGCCACCGACGGCGGTCCCCACCGAAAGGCGGGGGCCGCCGTCGGCGTTTAATCCCCGCTGCCGTTCCGGTGCGGCACCCGGTCAGGCTACAGGGCCGCATGCGGTCAAGCGCTGTGACCCAGCACAAGACGCCTTGTAGCCTTTGCACAAATGGAGCTTGGGCGGCAGGCCCCGTATGCTCGATGCATGGCCGAGCCGATCACCACTCCCGCAAAACGCAAGCCCGCCTCGAGGGCGATGCCTCCGGAGAAGGTCGAGACGCTCAAGAAGCTCCGGGCGAGCGTTGGGCAGCTTTCCACGACGACGCTGCGCCAGCTCGAGAAATCCTTGCCGTGGTACAGCCGGCTGAACTCCGACGAGCGCTCGGCCCTGGGCATGGTGGCCCAGAATGGCATCGCCGCCTTCGTCACCTGGTACGAGCGCCCCAGCTCGCCGTCGTGGATCCTGTCCGACGTTTTCGGCACGGCGCCGACCGAACTCACCCGCTCCATCAGCCTGCAAAAGGCCCTCCAGCTGATCCGGATCGTCGTGGAAGTGGTGGAGGACCAGGTGCCCGTGATCGCACCGGAGGCGGACCAGGGCGCGCTGCGCGAGGCGGTGCTGCGGTACTCCCGAGAGGTGGCTTTCGCCGCCGCCGATGTGTACGCCCGTGCTGCCGAAACCCGCGGATCGTGGGACACCCGGCTGGAGGCGCTCATTGTGGACGCCATCCTGCGCGGCGAAAACACCGACGCCCTGCGGTCCCGGATCGCCGCCCTCGGCTGGAAGGCACAGGAGCGCTTCACCGTCATGGTGGGCAATTCGCCGTCGGAACCGAACGCCAGCTACGTCAGCGAGCTGCGCCGCACCGCCGGGCGCTTCGCCGAAGACGCCCTCGTCGGGATCCAGGGCGACCGGCTCATCCTTATCCTCGGCGGGCTCCATGACCGCGAAACCGCCTACCTGAAGCTGGCCGAACTCTTCGCTCCGGGCCCGGTGGTCTACGGCGCCGAAGCGGGTTCGCTGCCGGAGGCCAGCGGCTCGGCCCAGTCCGCGTTCGCGGGGCTGACCGCAGCCCGCGCCTGGCCGGCCGCGCCGCGCCCGGTCGCCGCCGATGACCTCCTGCCGGAGCGGGTGATTTCCGGTGACGACGCAGCCCGCCGCTCCCTCGTCAAGAACATCTACCGGCCCCTGCTCGCGGCCTCCAACGGGCTGGTGGAGACCCTGGGCACCTACCTTGAGCTGGGTCATTCGCTCGAGGCCACGGCCCGCGAACTCTTCGTCCACGCCAACACCGTGCGGTACCGGCTCAAGCGCGTCTGTGACGTCACGGGCTGGGATCCGCTGTTGCCGCGGGAGGCCTTTGTGCTGCAGACGGCCCTCGTGGTGGGCCGGCTTGCGGCCCCGCCGAAGCCCGCCACGGAGCGGCAGCCTTCGCGGAATAGCCCCTGAGAAGTTGTAGACTTCCTACAAAGTGACCCTGTGAGCTTGGTGCATGAATGCACCGATAATCTCGCCGTAGTTTGGAAAGCTGGATACGTGCTTGCAATCGTCTGCCCTGGACAGGGCTCCCAGACCCCTGGTTTTCTCGCCCCCTGGCTGGAACTGCCGCCTGTCGCAGGCCACCTGGCCTCCCTCAGCGAAATCGCCGGGATCGACCTCACCGCCCACGGAACCACCTCCGATGAGGAGACCATCAAGGACACCGCCGTTGCGCAGCCGCTGATCGTTGCGGCCGGACTGGTGGCCGCTAAGTCCCTGTTCGACGTCGAACTCGGCACCCTGCCCGTCATCCTTGCCGGCCACTCCGTCGGGGAAATCACTGCCTCAGCCCTGGCCGGTGTACTGACTGAAACCGAAGCCATGACCTTCGTCCGCGAACGCGCCAACAGCATGGCGGCAGCCGCTGCGGCCACTCCCACCGGGATGAGCGCCGTTGTCGGCGGCGACCCGGCCGAGGTCCTGGCCGCGATCGAGGCCTGCGGCGCCACGGCAGCCAACGTCAACGGCGCCGGTCAGACCGTCGCGGCCGGAACCCTGGACCAGCTCAAGGCCCTCGCCGGGAACCCGCCGGCCAAGGCCCGGGTCATCCCGCTGAAGGTCGCCGGCGCGTTCCACACCCAGCACATGTCCCCGGCCGTCGCGGCGCTGCGGTCCCTCCGGCCCACGCTGCACCCGCGGAACCCGCAGGTCCCCCTGCTCTCCAACTTCGACGGCGCAGAGGTCACCGATGGTGCCGCCGCCGTCGAGAGCCTGATCGCCCAGGTTTCCCGCCCGGTCCGCTGGGACCTCTGCATGGATACCCTCGTGAAGCGCGGCGTGACCGGCGTGATTGAACTGGCTCCGGCCGGGACGCTTGCCGGACTCGCCAAGCGCGGCATGCCGGGCGTGAAGACCGTAACCGTCAAGACCCCGGACGACCTGTCCGCCGCCCTGGCCCTATTCGCAGAACTGGAAGGACAGGCATGAGCGTTCCCACGTTGAAGCAGGCCCCCCTGCACGAGAACACCCGCATCATGGGAGTCGGCGCCTACCGGCCCGACGTGATCGTCACCAACGATGACGTCTGCCAGTGGATCGACTCCTCCGACGAGTGGATCCGCCAGCGCACCGGCATCATCACCCGGCACCGTGCCCCCGCCGACATCAGCGTGATCGACATGGCCGAGGGCGCTGCCCGCGAGGCCCTGCAGAAGGCCGGCATCGAGGCTTCCCAGCTCGGCGCCGTCATCGTCTCCACCGTGACGCACCCCTACGCGACACCGTCCGCCGCCGCGAGCCTCGCCGACCGCCTCGGCGCGACGCCGGCCCCGGCCTTTGACATCTCCGCCGCGTGCGCCGGGTATTGCTACGGCATCGCCCAGGCCGACGCGCTGGTCCGCTCCGGCGCGGCCGACTACGTCCTTGTGGTCGGTGCGGAAAAGCTCTCGGACGTCATCGACAACACCGAACGCACCATTTCCTTCCTCCTCGGCGACGGCGCGGGCGCCGTTGTGATCGGCCCCTCCGACACCCCGGGCATCGGCCCGTCGGTGTGGGGCTCGGACGGCAGCAAGTGGGACGCGATCGGCATGACCGGCTCCATGCTGGACCTCCGCGAACTCGCCACGGCGGGCAAGCAGGGCGGGGCGCTGAGCGCCCAGGAAGCCGCCGTCACCGACGCCGCGCTCTGGCCGACGCTCCGCCAGGACGGCCAGACGGTGTTCCGCTGGGCAGTCTGGGAGATGGCCAAGGTGGCCCAGCAGGCGCTGGACGCTGCCGGCATCAGCGCGGACGACCTCGCGGCCTTCATCCCGCACCAGGCGAACATGCGGATCATCGACGAGATGGCTAAAAAGCTGAAGCTGCCGGAACACGTCATCATCGCGCGGGACATCGCCGACGCCGGCAACACCTCCGCAGCCTCCATCCCCCTGGCCACCCACCGCCTGCTGCAGGAAAACCCGCAGCTCAGCGGCGGACTTGCACTGCAGATCGGCTTCGGTGCCGGACTGGTCTTCGGTGCCCAAGTGATCGTGCTTCCGTAGGCGTTCGCCGCTTTCCCCCACCTTTAAATCCCACGGCAAACCGAGCCCTCGGTTTGAACCATTTCCGCCCGAAGCTGCCGGCACACCGGCAGCCAACGGCAATAACAAGAAAAGGAGCCATCATGGCTAGCAACGAAGAGATCCTGGCCGGCCTGGCTGAAATCGTCAACGAAGAGACCGGCCTGGCCACCGAGGCCGTCGAAATGGACAAGTCCTTCACCGAGGACCTGGACATCGACTCCATCTCGATGATGACGATCGTCGTCAACGCCGAAGAGAAGTTCGGCGTGCGCATCCCGGACGAAGAGGTCAAGAACCTCAAGACCGTCGGCGACGCAGTCGGCTTCATCGCCAACGCACAGGCCTAATTTCGGGCCCGGCCGGTCCGGGGGCGCAACTGCACCCCCGGACCGCGCCCTTTGCAGCACCATCCAGTGCAACACCCCAGAGTTTTTCAAACGCAGGCCCCGGCAGGCTTTCCCAAGTCCCGGATACGGCAGGCGCACCGACAGAGAGTGATCCCATGGCACGCAAAGTAGTCATTACCGGTTTGGGTGCCACCACACCCATCGGCGGCGATGTCCCCACGATGTGGAAGAACGCGCTGAAGGGCGTCTCCGGCGCGCACACGCTCGAGGACGACTGGGTGGCGAAGTACGAGCTGCCCGTCCACTTTGCCGCCCGCGCATCCAATCCCGCGACCGAGGTCCTGAGCCGGGTCGAAGCCAAGCGCATGGACCCGTCCACGCAGTTCGCCGTGGTCGCCTCCCGCGAGGCCTGGGCCGACGCCGGCATCACCGAGGTCGACCACGACCGTCTGGCCGTGGCTTTCGCCACCGGCATCGGCGGCGTCTGGACCCTCCTGGACGCCTGGGACACCCTGCGCGAAAAGGGCCCCCGCCGCGTCCTGCCCATGACTGTGCCCATGCTGATGCCCAACGGCCCGGCTGCCGCGGTCAGCCTTGACCTGGGCGCCCGCGCCGGCGCCCACACCCCTGTCTCCGCCTGCGCGTCCGGCACCGAGGCCGTCCACATGGGCCTGGACCTGATCCGCTCCGGCAAGGCCGACGTCGTCGTCTGCGGAGGCGCCGAAGCCGCCATCCACCCGATGCCGATCGCCGCGTTCGCCTCCATGCAGGCACTCTCGCGCCGCAACGATGATCCCGAGCATGCCTCACGCCCCTACGACCTTGGCCGCGACGGTTTCGTCATGGGCGAAGGCGCCGGTGCCCTGGTGCTGGAGGCCGAGGAACACGCCCTGGCCCGCGGCGCCCGGATCTACGCCGAGCTGGCCGGAACCTCGGTCACCGCCGACGCGTACCACATCACCGCCCCGGACCCGCAGGGCCTGGGCGCCACCCGCGCGCTGAAGGCTGCCATGTTCGACGGCCGGATCCAGCCGGAGGACGTGGTGCACGTCAACGCGCACGCCACCTCCACTCCGGTCGGCGACAAGCCCGAGTACGCGGCCCTGAAGGCCGCCCTCGGCAAGCAGCTGGACAGCGTCGCAGTCTCCGCCACCAAGTCGCAGATGGGGCACCTGCTGGGCGCCTCCGGTGCCGTGGAAGCCGTGCTGACCGTCATGGCCATCTACGACCGCAAGGCACCGGTGACCATCAACCTCGAAAACCAGGATCCGGAGATCCCGCTCGACGTCGTCACGACGGCCCGCGACCTGCCGTCCGGCAGCATTTCGGCGCTGAGCAACTCCTTCGGCTTCGGCGGCCACAACGCCGTGATCGCGGTGCGGAGCGTTTAGCTCCGGCCACCCGTCCACGCCAAGATGGCGGCAATGTTCTACGCGAACATTGCCGCCATCTGTCGTTTGGCGCTGCTATGGAGTGTGTTGCGGCGTAGCCCTGCGTTGCCGCCGGGCCGGCCTTCCGACCTGTCAGGGGCCAGCCTGTCCGGGGCTCTAGCCGACCTGGTGGAGCCAGCGCACCGGAGCGCCTTCGGCGGCGTGCCGGAAGGGCTCGAGCTCCTCGTCCCAGGCTTCGCCAAGGGCCAGGGAGAGCTCATGGTAGACCGCGGAGGGGTCGCCGGCGCCGGATTCATAGGCATAGCGGATGCGGTCCTCGGAGACCATGATGTTGCCGTGCACATCTGTGACAGCGTGGAAGATGCCGAGTTCCGGCGTGTGCGACCAGCGGCCGCCGTCGACGCCCTGGCTGGGCTCTTCCGTGACCTCGTAGCGCAGGTGCGCCCAGCCCCGGAGAGCAGACGCCAATTGAGCCCCCGTGCCCGGATTTCCGGCCCACGACAACTCAGCCCGGTACATTCCGGGCGCTGCTGGCTGAGCAGTCCACTCAAGATCCGTCCGCTTGTCCACAACAGAACCTATGGCCCACTCAACGTGGGGACACAGGGCAGTTGGGGCCGAGTGAACAAACAACACACCGCGGGTCAGTGCAACAGACATTCCATCCTCCATAGCTGTAGGTACGTCTTCCCCAACGACCTCTGCCTGGATGTCTGTCTGCTGCGCGGGTCCGTAGTGATGCGGGTGGTCCCTGCCAGACTATTAAGTTACTTCCCGGTTCATCAGTGCGGCGTGATGCACATGAGCTTCAAGCAACACTTGAAAGTTGCCGGGCGTGAGTCTTATTGTGCCGTACCCCACCGCATTACGCCAGTGCGATTCGGCGCGTCTTTCCCGGCGCGCCGCCCGGCGTCACGTATGGAAGCAGTACTGGCGACCGGCCCGGCCAAGGCTTTGGGGTCAGGCCCTCGGATGGGCCTGCTGGTAGCTCTGCCGGAGCCTCTCGACGGAGACGTGGGTATAAATCTGGGTGGTGGCCAGGCTGCTGTGGCCCAGGATCTCCTGCACCGCCCGGAGATCGGCCCCGCCGTCGAGCAGGTGGGTGGCGGCGGAATGCCGCAGGGCGTGCGGACCGGTCGCCGCGGTGTCCCCCAGGGATTCCAGCAGGTCGTGGACCACACTGCGGACCTGCCGCTGGTCCACGCGCCTGCCGCGGGCGCCGAGGAAGAGTGCCGGGCCGGAGGTTTCCGTGGCGAGGGCAGGCCGGCCCCGGCGCAGCCAGTCGTCGACGGCCAGCGCCGCGGGCAGGCCGTAAGGCACGGTGCGTTCCTTGTTGCCCTTGCCGAGCACCCGCAGGGTTCTGCGGTCGGGATCGAGGTCGTCCACGTCGAGGCCGGCCAGCTCGCCGACCCGGACCCCGGTGGCGTAGAGCAGCTCAACCATGGCGCGGTCCCGCAGCGGCAGGGGCCCGCCCTCGGCGGCCGCCGTTTCCGTGCCTTCGACGAGCCGAAGGACCTGTTGCTGGTGCAGCACTCCGGGCAGCGATTTCTCCCGCTTCGGCGCCTTCAGCCGCAGGGTGGGGTCCGTTTCGATGAGTTCCTCACGGATGGCCCAGGCGGTGAAGGCCCTGGCGGTGGCGGAGCGGCGGGCCAGCGTGGCGCGGGACATCCCCGCTTCGCTTTGCGAGCCCAGCCAGCGCCGCAGGGTGCCGAGTTCCAGCCCGGCGAGGTCTTCCACCCCTTCGGAGGCCGCATACTCCAGAAGGCTTCCGACGTCGGCGAGGTACGCGCGCACCGTGTGGGCCGACCGCCCCCGTTCCGCTTCCAGGTAGCGGCCGAAACCCTGGGCGGCTTTGGCCAGTGCGGCCGGGATCTGCTGTGTGGACACGTCCTTACTCTCGCAGGAATAGCCGGGCGATCAAGGAGCCCGGCGGCGAGCCGCGGGTCTGGTGCCGGCCTGTGACCTGCCGCCACCCGCCACCGCCGGAGGCTGGCCGCCAGTCACCCTGCCGAACCGGACCGTTTCCAGCCGCCGCGGTGCGATTCGGCCAGGCCCAGCAGCCCGAGACGGCCCAGGCCCGCGCGGACCGAATCCGCGGATAGTCCGGCGACGGTGGTGAGTTTCTCGACCGACGTGGTGGCCCGCAGCGGCAGGGCGTCCAGCAGGATGAGGTCTTCCAGGGTCAACCCGTCCTGGACCGCCGCCCGGCCGGTCTTGGCCTCGGGCAGCGATTCGCCGCTGGGCGAGGCGAGCTCCGCGACCTCCCCGGCGTCGGTGACGCAGACCGCGCCTCCTTCCCGGAGCAGCCGGTGGCAGCCCGCGGAGTTGGCGCTGTGCACCGACCCCGGCACTGCGCCGACGGCTCTGCCCAGCGTTTCCGCGTGGTGGGCCGTGTTCAGCGCGCCCGATCTCCAGCGGGCTTCCACAACGACCGTGACGGACGCCAGCGCAGCGATCAGCCGGTTGCGCTGCAGGAACCTGTACCGAGTCGGCGCGGAGCCCGGCGGGACCTCCGCCAGGACTGCGCCCTGGTTCGCGACTGCCCGCAGCAGATCCTCATTGCCGGAGGGGTAGAAACGGTCCACTCCCCCTGCCATCACGGCGATGGTGGGCATGCTCCCTGCCGTGCCGCCGGCGAGGGCTGCCCGGTGCGCGTGCGCATCGATCCCGTAGGCGCCGCCCGAGATGATCGTGAAACCACGCTGTGCCAGCGAATACGCGAGGTCGCCTGCCACGGACGCACCATAGGAGGTGCTGTCCCTGGAACCGACCAGCGCAACGGACCGGGCGGGCGCAGGCAGCTCGTGCTCGATGCCCCGCCACCAGAGACAGAGCGGTTCCTGCAGTCCGAGGTCCGCCAATTGGCGGGGCCACAGCTCGTCCGAAGGGATAATCAAGCGGCCGCCGAGCCGTTGCATCGTGGCGAGGTCCCGTGCCGGCGCCAGATCCGGCACCCTCGGCGCCCAGCGCTGCCGGGCTGTCCCCAGGCCAGTCCAGCCGCTGCCTGAGCTGTTCTCGTCCAGCAGCTGGAAGATCTCCCGCTCCAGTTCCGCTCCGGCGGCCAGCTGGCCCGTGGCGATCTTCAGTGCGTCCTCCGGCCCGGCGACACGAACGAGCGCGAGGCCTGCAGCGTCCTGCGGCTCAAACAGCCGGGACAACGCTGCCCGGGCGGTCCGTTCGCTCTCTGTCATGGTGTTGTTCCTTTCGAAGGATGGCGATGCATGATGGCGCCGCACGCACGCGGCGGCCCCGGAGGGGAGTTCTGCTAGGCGGCGGTTGCTGCCTGCCGAAGATTGAGGGCCAGTCCGATGTCGTCCGGCTCCGGGATGTCCCGTAGAGCCAGGTCGGCCACGGTCCACGCCAGGCGCAGCACACGGTCGTAGCCGCGGGCTGTCAGCACGCCGCGTTCCAGGGCGTGGTCCAGGATCCGGGTGGTGGGAGTGCTGAGCCGCAAGGCACCCCGGAGGACGCGCCCAGGGACCTGGGCGTTGGTTTCCATACCGAAGGGCAGCAGCCGCTTCAGCTGGCGCTGCCGTGCAGCGTGGACGCGCGCGGCAATGGTGGCGGTGTCCTCCTCGGCCCCGGGTAGTCCAAAGTCGGCCAGCGAGACCCGTTCCACCTGCAGCTGGATGTCGACCCGGTCCAGCAGCGGCCCGGACAGCCGGGCCAGATACCGGCGGCGCATGGTCGGGGTGCAGATGCAGTCGACGCCCTTGCCCGTGGCCTTGCCACACGGACACGGGTTGGCCGCGAGCACGAGCTGGAAGCGCGCAGGGTACGCCGCTGTTCCCGCTGCACGGTGCAGCACGAGCTCCCCGCTCTCCAGCGGCTGCCGGAGCGCGTCCAGGACCCTGCGCTCGTATTCCGGAGCCTCGTCAAGGAACAGCACTCCGCGGTGGGCCCGGGAGGCAGCTCCGGGCCTTGGCAGCCCTGACCCTCCTCCGATGATCGCCGCGGAGGTGGCGGTGTGATGCGGGTTCTCATACGGCGGCCTGCGCACGAGTTGCAGCGAGGCTGAGGTCAGCGAGCAGAGCGAATGGATGGCGGTCACTTCCATGGCCTCGGCGTCACCCAGGTCCGGCAGGAGTCCGGGCAGCCGTTCGGCCAGCATCGTCTTTCCCGCGCCCGGAGGACCCGTCAGCAGGAGATGGTGGGCGCCGGCGGCGGCGACTTCCAGTGCCCGCCGGGCGTCCCCCTGCCCGGAGACGTCGCGCATGTCCGGCGGCGCAAAGGACGGCGGGTCGGCTCCGGCCTCCGGTTCGCCAGAGTCAGGGGCCGGGTCGAAGTCGAGGGCCAGGTCCTGCGGATCGGCGCCGAAATCGAAGGCCAGCCGTGCCAGCGTGGTGTAGCCCTGCACCCGGGCGCCGGGCACGAGTTCGGCCTCGGCGGCGTTTGCCTGGGCCACAACGACGTCGGCGTAGCCTGCCCGCACTGCGGCCATGACAGCGGGAAGGACGCCGCGGACCGGCCGCAGCCTGCCGTCCAGTCCCAGTTCGGCGATGAACACCGTCCGGCCGGTGGACCGGACATCGTTCGAGGCCAGCAGGGCGGCCATGGCGATGGCCAGGTCGAAGCCGGAGCCGCGTTTCGGCAACGACGCCGGGATGAGGTTGGCGGTGATCTTCCGGCGGCTCAGCGGAATTCCGGAGTTCTGGGCGGCCGAGCGGATCCGCTCTTTGGCTTCGTTGAGCGAAGCGTCCGGCAGCCCGAGGATGATGAACGCCGGCAGGGTCTGGCCGATGTCGGCCTCCACTTCGACAATGTAGCCGTTCAGCCCGACAAGGGCTACCGCATAGGTCCGGCCGAGTGCCACCTACCCCACCCCTTTGAGGTGTTCCACAGCGGGGGTACCGGTACCGTCGTCGAGCACTGCGACCACATCGACCCGTCTTAGCGGCATACGGAGTTCATGGTCGCGGCACCAGGCGGAGGCCAACCGGTGCAGCCGGGCCAGCTTGTCCACACCGACGGCCTCGAACGGATGCCCGTATGCGAGGGACTTGCGGGTCTTCACCTCGGCGATGACCAGGGTGTCGCCGTCGAGCGCGACGATATCGATTTCACCCTCGGAACACCGCCAGTTGCGGTCCACGATCCGCATGCCCTGGGCTTTGAGATAACCGGCGGCGAGTTCCTCCCCGCGCCGGCCCAGCACGTCTTTAGCTCTCATAAGACCAGCGTGCGCCGCGGTCAGGGGTTGGCACAGGCGTCAGGGACGCTATGTGGAAACCCTCACTGCGGACCAGCCAATGCGGTAAGCCGGCGCCCCGGGTCAGGGTAGCCGGCCAGCTCCGGGCGGGTTAGGGGTTCGTGCGGGTCAGTTCCCGAGATCCCCGGCCTTGGGCAGGGCGAGTTCCTCGCTGCGCGGGAGCTCCTCGACGTTGACGTCCTTGAAGGTGATCACGCGGACGCTCTTGACGAAGCGGGCGGAGCGGTAGACGTCCCAGACCCAGGCGTCCTGCAGCGTCAGGTCGAAGTAGACCTCGCCGTCGGCGCTGCGCGCCTGCAGGTCAACGTGGTTGGCCAGATAGAAACGCCGTTCGGTCTCGACCACATAGCTGAACAGCCCGACAACGTCGCGGTATTCGCGGTAGAGCTGCAGCTCCATGTCGGTCTCATAGTTTTCCAGGTCCTCGGCACTCATGGTTCCATCTTGCACCATCCGGCGCGCCGCGCGCGCCACGGTCCGTCCCGCGGCACCCTGGCGCCGCGGCCATCCGGACGGGTACGGCGCGGACGTCAGTCCGTGAGCAGCTGCCAGCTCACGCGGTGGTACGGCGTGGGACCGGCGGCGCGGATGGCCCCCTTGTGCGTGGCGGTGCCGTAGCCCTTGTTCTCGTCCCAGCCGAAGGCGGGGTATTCGTGGTGCAGTTCGCGCATCATGCCGTCGCGCTCCACCTTGGCCAGGATGGACGCCGCGGCGACGCTCAGGCACTGCATGTCGGCCTTGACCAACGTGTGCACCGGCGCGTCGCAGCCGGGCTCCGCCGGGCCGTCGTCGAACAGGGACGGCTGCGCCGTCGGCGAAAGCCAGTTGTGACTCCCGTCCAGCAGCACGACGTCCGGGATCACCCCGGCGGCCAGGACCGCGAGCCAGGCGCGGGTTCCGGCGAGCCGGAGCGCGGCGACGATGCCCACGGCGTCGATCTCATTCGCGGAGGCATGGCCGACAGCCGAGGCCACACTCCAGCTCCGGACCAGCGGCACCAGGCGTTCGCGGTCCGCCACTTTGAGCAGTTTACTGTCCCGCACATCGGCGAGCAGCGTCTGCTGGTGGAGGTCCACGACGGCGATTCCCACGCTGACGGGCCCGGCGAGGGCGCCGCGGCCCACCTCGTCGACGCCGGCAAGGAACCGGGCGCCGGAGCTGCGGAAGCGCCGTTCGTAGTCGAGCGTAGGGGCTTCGGACATGACGTCAGCCGCTACTTTCCGGCCGGGTCGGGCACGCCGCGGAAGACGTCCGGGTAGTTGTCGAGGGCGGTGATGCGGTTCAGCGGCCAGGCAATAACGGCGGCCTTGCCTTCGATATCGGCGATGTCGACGAAGCCGCCATTGCTGTCCGTGTGGGCGCGCGAGTCGGCGGAATGGTTCCGGTTGTCTCCCATCACCCAGACCTTCCCTTCGGGGACCACGACGTCGAAGTCGCGGATTTGGGGCACTTCGGCGGGGTTGACGTAGGGCTCGTCCAGGGGCGTGCCGTTGACCAGGAGCCGTCCGCCGGCGTCGCAGCAGGCCACGCGGTCCCCCGGCAGGCCCACGACGCGCTTGACGAGGTGCTGCTCCGAGTTGTCCGGGAGCAAGCCAATGAACATCATCCCGTCCTGGACCCAGGTGAAGGGGCCCGTTTCCTTCTCCGCCATAGGAACCAGCCAGCCCTGGGTGTCCCTGAAGACGACGACATCGCCGCGCTCCAGGGCGAACGGCTCCGGGACCAGGAGGTTCACGAAGATGCGGTCGTTCACGTCCAGGGTGCTGACCATGGACTCCGACGGGATGTAGAACGCCCGGAACAGGAAGGTTTTGATCAGAAAGGACAACACGATGGCGACCAGCACCACGGTCGCCACTTCCTTCGCCCAGAGGAACAGCGGGCTGTGGCGCTCCCGGGACTTCGCCCGGCGCGCACGCTTCGACGAGGTGCCCGCATGCGCCGGACCGCCCGTTGACCCATGATCCGCGCGGACGGCAGGCTCGGCAGGGTGCTCCGTGGCGGGGATCGCTGAGGAGGTGGCCCGGGGCTGGTCCTGCCCCCGCGGATCTGGAGTCCGGGGTCCGGTCTCGGGCATTTACTGTCCGTTCTTCGCTGTCGTTGTGGCGGCCCCGGAGGGCCGTCCTACTGCTGTAAATCTATCAATCGGCCAGATGATCTGGACGGGCCTGCCGATCACCCGGTCCAGCGGCACCATGCCTCCGCCGGGGGCGCCCAGGAGACTGCGGGAATCGGCCGACAGGGAGCGGTGGTCCCCCATCAGCCAGACCCTTCCCGCGGGCACAATCACGCTGAACTTCAGCTCGCTCGGGGAGTCACCCTCAAAAAGATAGGGTTCCGCAACTTCCTGGCCGTTGACCGTGAGTCTGCCGCCGTCGTCGCAGCAGACCACGTGGTCACCGGGGAGTCCGATGACGCGTTTGATGTAGGTGGTGTCGCCGCCGGAGAGTCCGACCCAGTGGCCGATGCCGCTCAGAACGTCCAGGACCGGTCCGTTGCCGCTGTCCAGCGGGGCGAAGGAGCCGCGGCCGTCGAAGACGACAATGTCGCCTCGGAGCACCGGTTCGGCGCGGAGGTCCGTGCGCGAGACGAGAATCCTGTCGCCCTCGCGGAACATCGGCTCCATCGAGGCGGAGGGGATGTAGTAGACATCAAGCCACAACGAGCGGACCAGGCCGCTGATGAGCACAGCCAGCACCACGGCCAGCAACACAAAACGCCAGCCGAGTTTCCTGGGCTGGCGTTTTGTGTGTTCCATGATCCGTATCCTCTAACGCTCTTCTTAGCTGAACAGCGCTGTTGCGGATGCTCCGGCGCCGGCCGGACACGGTCCGTGGACCCGCGGTGGAAGCCTGCGGTGTAAGTCCGGAGGGACTTACTTTCCGGTCTGGAAGTCGCGCTTTTCCTTGATCTTCGCGGCCTTGCCACGCAGGTTGCGCATGTAGTACAGCTTGGCGCGGCGCACGTCACCCTTGGAGACGAGCTCGATCTTCTCGATGATCGGGGAGTGCACCGGGAAGGTACGCTCCACGCCAACACCGAAGGAGACCTTGCGGATGGTGAAGGTTTCGCGCAGACCGTCGCCGTGGCGGCCCAGGACGAAGCCCTGGAAGACCTGGACGCGGGAGTTCTTGCCTTCGATGATGTTCACGTGAACCTTGAGGGTGTCACCCGCACGGAAGACGGGAACATCGGTGCGCAGCGAGGCTGCGTCTACTGAATCGAGAATATGCATTGATTCACTCCTGGTGAACGCCACAGGCCCTTCACGTTGGGTCACGGCGGCCAAGCCCGGGCGCAATTGCGGCCCGGAAATTCACGCCGAAAATTTTATGAATCCGGCTTCGTCAGGAATTGACGGGGCCGGGGTGCCGCGCTGTTGGTGACGCTCCCCCTGTGGCAGGTTCGCACCCAGCAGGCACAAGGACTAATTTTGCCACATCCGGGGCCGTCCAGCCAATCCGGTCAGGCGGAATCCCCGCCGGCGTCCGCTCGGCGCCGGAGCCGGCCGTCGACGACGTCGTACCCCAGGTCCGCGAAGGCGGTGCGGTCAGCGCGTGGCAGCTTGGCGGCGTCGAACTGCTCCAGCAGGTCCGGGCGGCGTTCAGCGGTGCGCCGGTACTGCTCGTGCCGGCGCCACTGGGCGATCTTGCCGTGGTTGCCGCTGAGCAGTACCGCAGGGACCTCGCGGTCCCGCCAGCTGGAGGGCTTGGTGTAGACGGGGTACTCCAGCAGCCCGTCCGAGTGAGACTCCTCCACGAGGGACTCGGGGTTGCCGACGACGCCGGGCAGCAGGCGCCCGATGGCCTCCACCATCGCCAGCACCGCCACTTCGCCGCCGTTGAGGACGTAGTCGCCCAGGCTCATGGGCCGCACCGTGAAGTGCCCGGCCGCCCATTCCATCACGCGCTCATCGATGCCTTCATAACGCCCGCAGGCAAACACCAGCCGATCTTCCCCGGCGAGTTCGTGGGCGGTGGCCTGGGTGAACCGCTCCCCCGCCGGTGACGGCACAATCAGCACCGGCCTGTCGGCCCGCTCCGGACCAGAACTGCTGGGGCGGTCCGCCGCGACGGCTGCCAGGGCCTGGGCCCAGGGCTCGGGTTTCATGACCATGCCCGCGCCGCCGCCGTACGGGGTGTCATCCACGGTCCGGTGACGGTCCGTGGTGAAGCCCCTGAGGTCGTGGACGTTGAGCTCCAGCAGCCCGTCCTGGCGCGCCTTACCAATCAGGGAGAGCTCCAGCGGCGCCAGATACTCCGGGAAGATGCTGACGACGTCGACCCTCATTTAGGCGTTGTCCCCGGTGTCGGCGCGGTCTTCGGCGCTGCCGGCCGCTGCGGACGCCGGCTTGTCGCCAGCCGGCTTGTCCCCGGGCTTGGCCTCGTCCTCGGCGTTGACCTCGAAGAGTCCCGGCGGCGGGGTGAGCAGCACGTAGCCCTCACCGACGTTGACCTCGGGGACGATCTGCTCCACGAAGGGGATCAGGATTTCCTTGCCGTCCGTCGCGGTGACGACGAGCAGGTCCTGGACCGGGAGGGTGTGCAGGCCGGAAACCTTGCCGACCACCTGGTCACCGACGCGGACCTCCAGGCCTTCAAGCTCGTGCTCGTACCAGCCCTCGTCGTCGTCATCGTCGTCGAGTTCCTCGGTTTCGATGAACAGCTTGGCCCCGCGGAGGGTCTCCGCCTCGTTACGGGTCTCGATCTCCTCGAAGGCGAGCAGCAGGATGTCCTTGTTCCAGCGGGCGCTGATGATGGTGAGCGGGCCGGCCGAGGCAGGCTCCACCACGAACTGGGTTCCCGGAACGAAGCGGTCGCCGGGCGCATCGGTGAGCACTTGGACGGTCACTTCGCCGCGGATGCCGTGGGGCTTGCCGATTCGTGCCACCTGAAGCTGCATCTGTTCCTCTGTTCGGGGTTGGTGTTGGGGGATCTGCGGGGGAAAACAGTCCGGCCCCTCCACCATTATCTGGTGAAGGGGCCGGACTCAAGACAAGTGTTGCTGGAAGCGTTACCGGCGGCGGTCGGTGTCGACGACGTCGACCCTGACCGGCTCGCCGTCCGCCAGTGCTGCAACCACAGTGCGCAAAGCGCGTGCGGTGCGGCCCTGGCGGCCGATCACCCGTCCGAGGTCGTCCTGATGAACGCGCACTTCGAGGGTGTCCCCGCGGCGGTTGTTCTTCGCACTGACCTTGACATCGTCAGGACTGTCAACGATCCCGCGGACGAGGTGTTCGAGCGCTTCTGCCAGCAATTTACTCAGCCTCGGTGGTCTCTGCTTCGGCGTCGGCGGGAGCCTCGGCTGCATCGTCCTTCTTGGCCTTCTTGGTGATGGCTTCCGGGATGATCACGGAACCCTTTTCCGGGGTAACGAAGGCAGCCTTGGGAGCCTTGGTCTTCAAGGTGCCCTCCTGGCCCGGGAGACCCTTGAACTTCTGCCAGTCACCGGTGATCTTGAGGATCGCGGCAACCTGCTCGGACGGCTGTGCGCCGACGCCGAGCCAGTACTGGGCACGGTCCGTGTCGACCTCGATGTACGAGGGCTCTTCGGTCGGGTGGTACTTGCCGATCTCTTCGATGGCACGGCCGTCACGCTTGGAGCGTGCGTCCATGACGACGATGCGGTAGTACGGTGCGCGCATCTTGCCAAAGCGCTTAAGGCGAATCTTTACGGCCACTGTTGTGGTCACTCCTGTTTCTGAAACGGGGTCGAGCCCGGCGTTCTGCACCCGTGGGGCGGGCCGTACTAGGGGGTTCTAAAAGGACAAGATCCGGACGCGGAGAGAGGGGCCACGCAGATCGAGTACCTGTTTATTGTGCCAGATCAGCGCCGGGAATTCGACTTGACACCCGCAACGGGTCCATTCAGGGGCCGAATCGGGTCAGGAGGTCCAGACGTAGAGGCCGGATTTGCTGGCGGGATCGACCTGGGCGGCCAGTTCGGCGAGCTGCCGGACGTAACGGGCGGACTGCTCCGCACCGAAGGGCATGTCCTCTTCGGCGGCCCAACTTTCGGCGACGTCGTCCAGGACGTTGCCCTCACCCTCGGTCTCGTAGCTGAGCAGCTCGGCCAGGGCACGGACCATCGCCGGCGGCACCCCGAGCAGGGAGTCGCTGGCGACATCCACCATGGCGAGCTCGTAGTCGGCACCGGAGGCGTGGACGGCGGTGCCGGCCAGGTCGCCCAGGCGCTCGATTTCGAAGTCGGTGATGTTCGCTATCCGGACGGCACCGGCGGCCGCGGCGGCCCCGCCGTCGAGGGCGGCAGCACGCTTAAGGGCTTCATCGTGGGTGGAAACAAAGACTTCGGTGAATCCCATGGAGCTTGTCCTTAGCTGTCCGGCGGCGCTGGGCCGCTGCTTTTTGGCGTCACTTCAGCCTAGCCGCTCCAGCCCGGCAGGCGCTCAGACCGGACATGCCCTCCCCTGACCGCGACCAATGGACATTTAGCCACTATGTCCGCTCCTGGCCACGACCGGAGGACATGCTCCGTGGTGCTTTCAGCGGAGAGTGGACATGTCCTCCGCCAACCCGGTCGCGCTCTGCCTGACCCGACCTGATCCGGCCTGGCCCGGTGGACATGCCCTCCCCTGACCTGCACGGATGGACATATGGTCACTATGTCCATCCGCTGCCGCCTGCGCTGGACATGTCCCTGAAACCGGGGCCCAGCAGAGGACGGGCTGCGACGCCGGGACCGAGCAGGCCCTCAGCGAACGGCGACGCGGATGCGGTTGCGCCACGGGTCTTCGAAGCGCAGCTCGGCTCCGGTGTGGTGGGATTGGACCCCGGCGGTCTTGAGGCGGTCAGCGAGGGCGCCGACGTCGTCCCCGGCCGGTACCTCGATCAGCACCTCGCCCAGGCCCAGGGTGTCGCGGCGGGGGCCGGCGCCGCGGCTGTTCCAGACGTTCATGGCCATGTGGTGGTGGTAGCCGCCGGCCGAGACGAACAGGGCCTGCCCGTGCCAGCCCGCCGTCTTTTCGAACCCGAGGGTTCCGACATAGAAGTCCTGGGCGGACTGGACGTCGCCGACCTGCAGGTGGACATGCCCGACGCCGGCATCGGCCTCGCGCTGGCCGGCCAGCGACGCCTCGGTGAGGTGCTGCTCGAGGTAGCGCTGCGGGGGCAGGGCCAGGCTGTCCATCACCACGTTCTTGCCGTCCCAGGACCAGGCGTCGCGGGGCCGGTCCCAGTAGAGCTCGATGCCGTTGCCTTCGGGGTCATTGAAATAGAAGGCCTCGCTGACGAGGTGGTCGGCGCTGCCGGTAAAGGACTGCGGCTCGAACTGTGCCGCACTGGCGACGGTGGCTGCCAGCGAGGACTGGTCCTCAAACAGCAGCGCCGTGTGGAAGAGACCTGCCTCGCCGCGGGCGGGCAGGTTCAGCCCGGGGGCCGGTGCCAGGTGGACCAGCGGCTTCCGCTTGCGTCCGAGGTAGAGCCCGCCGTCCTGCTCGGCCACGACGTCGAGGCCGAGGGCGCGCTGGTAGTAGTCCGTCATAAGCTTCATGTCGCCGACCTTGAGCATCACGGTGCCCATGGCGAGTTCGGCGGGAAGAAGATCCTGGGTGCTGGTTTCTGCAGTCATGTGATCGCTCCGATGCTTCGGCGGCCACCGTCCGTCGATGACCCTTCATAGATATAAATTACTTGAAGCTTCAATTTATTCCTAATGGAGCGCGAAGGTTCTAGCGGACCAGTTCTCCGCGCAGCACGATGCCCTTGAGGTTCTGGAGGGTGGCCAGGTTGCGGCGCGGATCCTCGGCGCAGACCAGGACATCGGCGCTGGCGCCGTCGGTGATCCCGTCCGCCCCGAGCCACTCCCTGGCGGCCCAGGCGCCGGCGCCGAGGGCCGCCGCGGCGGGGAGCCCGGCCGCGTGCAGCGCCTGGAGTTCGTCAACGATGCGCCCGTGTTGGATGACGCTGCCGGCGTCCGTCCCGGCGTAGATCGTAACGCCGGCCTCGAAGGCTGCCAGGACGCGTTCCGCCCGGCGCTCCCACAGGGAGCGCATGTGCGCCGCGTACCGGGGGAACTTCGCCTGGGCCTGCGCGGCGATGTCCGGGAACGTGGCGATGTTGATGAGCGTGGGCACGATCGGCACGCCCTGTTCGACGAACCGCGGCAGGTGCCTGGGGAGCAGGCCCGTGGCGTGCTCGATGCAGTCGGTCCCGGCGTCGAGCATGTCATCGAGGGTGTCCTCGGCGAAGCAGTGTGCCGTCACGCGGGCGCCCTCATCGTGGGCGGCAGCGACGGCGTCTTTCAGCGTTCCGGCCGGGAAGCTCGCGGCCAGGTCGCCGGCGTCGCGGTCGATCCAGTCCCCCACGAGCTTCACCCAGCCGTCGCCGGCGCGCGCCTGCTTGCGCACGGCCTCGACCAGGCCATCGGGTTCAACCTCGACGGCGAAGCCCCGCAGGTAACGCCGCGTCCTGGCGATATGCCGGCCTGCACGGATGATGCGCGGCAGGTCGGCGCGCCGCTGGAGCCAGCGGGTGTCGTGCACGGCGCCGGCGTCGCGGACCAGCAGGGTGCCGGCGTCGCGGTCCGCCCGGGCCTGTTGCTCCGCCTGCTGCCCGGTCACGTCCCCGCCGGGGCCGAGGCCGATGTGGCAGTGCGCGTCGACGAGCCCGGGGATGACCCAGCCGTCCAGCACGAGGTCCGGTGCGGCGGCCGGACGGTCGAAGGTCAGCAACCCGTCCACCGACCAGAGCCCGCGGCGTTCCTGGTCCGCCGCGGTGAGAATGGGGCCGGTGAACTCGATGATGCTGGTCATGGCTTCAAGCCTAAGCCTCGGCCTGACCGGGCGGCGTCACACGCGGCGGCCCTCCGGACGGCCTGTGGTAGCTTCGTCTACGACCACACGGGTGCCCTTGCAGGGGCTGAGATCGGGCTGATGCAGCCTGCGACCGTTGAACCTGTCCGGGTAATGCCGGCGAAGGAAGTGAGTATTTTCGTGAATACCCAATTAACCCAGCACAGCCCTGTCCGCAGTCAGGCTGTCCAGGCGACAACCACGCAATCGCTGAAGTCCCACTCCCTGGCTTTCATCACGGACGCCGACCACGGCATCCGCGTCCCGGTGACCGAAATCGCGCTGGCCGACTCCCCCGGCGGCGCCGCCAACGCCCCGTTCCGCGTGTACCGCACCGCGGGCCCCGGGAGTGAACCGGTCCGCGGGCTGGAGCCGTTCCGTGCCCCCTGGATTGAGGCCAGGGCGGACACCGAACCCTACGCCGGCCGGGAACGGGAGCTGCTCGACGACGGCAAGTCCGCGGTCCGCCGTGGTGCGGCGTCGGCCGAGTGGAGGGGCGCCCGCCCGGTGCCGCGCCGCGCCGTCGACGGCACGACGGTCACGCAGATGCGGTACGCGCGGGACGGGGCGATCACGCAGGAGATGCGGTTCGTCGCGCTGCGCGAGAACTGCGACGTCGAACTGGTCCGCTCCGAGGTGGCGGCGGGCCGCGCCATCATCCCCAGCAACGTCAACCACCCCGAATCCGAGCCGATGATCATCGGCAAGGCGTTCCTGGTGAAAATCAACGCCAACATCGGCAACTCGGCCGTGACCAGCTCCATCGCGGAGGAAGTCGACAAGCTCCAATGGGCCACCCACTGGGGCGCGGATACCGTTATGGACCTCTCCACCGGGGACGACATCCACACCACCCGCGAATGGATCATCCGCAACTCCCCCGTGCCCATCGGGACGGTCCCGATCTACCAGGCACTGGAAAAGGTCAACGGCGAGGCCAACGCCCTGACGTGGGAGATTTTCCGGGACACCGTGGTCGAGCAGTGCGAGCAGGGTGTGGACTACATGACCATCCACGCCGGAGTGCTGCTGCGCTATGTGCCGCTGACGGCCAACCGGGTCACCGGCATCGTGTCCCGCGGCGGAGCGATCATGGCCGGCTGGTGCCTGGCCCACCACCAGGAGAACTTCCTCTACACCCACTTCGATGAGCTGTGCAGGATCTTCGCCCGCTACGACGTCGCGTTCTCCCTCGGTGACGGGCTGCGGCCCGGCTCGACGGCGGATGCCAACGACGCGGCGCAGTTCGCCGAGCTGGACACCCTGGCCGAGCTCACGCAGCGGGCCTGGGATTTGGATGTCCAGGTCATGGTGGAGGGCCCCGGGCATGTGCCGTTCCACCTCGTCCGGGAAAACGTCGAGCGCCAGCAGGAACTCTGCAAGGGCGCCCCGTTCTACACACTGGGTCCGCTGGTCACTGATATTGCCCCCGGCTATGACCACATCACCTCGGCGATCGGCGCCACCGAGATTGCCCGCCATGGAACAGCCATGCTTTGCTACGTCACCCCCAAGGAACACCTGGGACTGCCCAACAAGGACGACGTCAAGACCGGCGTGATCACCTACAAGATCGCCGCCCACGCCGCCGATCTGGCCAAGGGCCACGCCGGTGCTCATGAACGCGACGATGCCCTGTCCAAGGCACGGTTTGAGTTCCGCTGGCGGGACCAGTTCGCGCTGTCCCTGGACCCGGTGACGGCCGAGGCGTTCCACGATGAGACGCTCCCCGCGGAGCCGGCCAAGACGGCACATTTCTGCTCGATGTGCGGGCCCAGGTTCTGCTCCATGCGGATCAGCCAGGACATCCGGGACGAATACGGTTCCGCGGACCCGCAGTCCGTGCTGGCAGCCGGGATGCGGGAAAAGAGCAACGAATTCATCGCCTCGGGCGGAAAGGTCTACCTGCCGGCGCCTGCCGTGGGCGGCCCCGGCGGCTAGGAGGCGTGGGCGTGCTGCTGCCGGCCGACGCCGGCGATGAACGCCCGGATGAGCCGGTTCCCCTCTGCTGAGTCCTGCGGCCGGTGCCCGCCCGCCGCGGTGCGGTGCAGGGCGCCGGTCTCACGCAGGTAGCCCGCGATCTCCTCATACAGCGGCTCCCAGCCGCCGGTCAGGACCAAAGTGGGGACGCCGGGGACAATCTGCAGCGGGGCCTCCCAGGGCGGAACCTGCAGGCGCAGGCGGCGCGCCTCCCGCTGGTCTTCCGGGCTGGGGGCGCCAAGGGTCGCTTGGGCCGGGGTATGGGCGGCGAACACCCGGCGGACGAATTCGCGGTGGAAATCCTCATCGCTGAGGTGGTGGCGGACCTCGAAGAGCGGCTGCATCAAGGCACGGTGCGCCGCCGTCGCCGGCAGTTCCGCGGTGAGCGAGAGGCAGGCCGGTTCCACGAGGGTCAGCGAATGCACCAGGTCCGGCCGTTCGACGGCGGCCAGCATCGCGGAGATGGCTCCCTGTGAGTGCGCGACGACGTGGCCGCCGGCCTCGCCGCGGCCGTCGTCGGCCAGGGCACGGAGGACGATGGCGGCGTCGGCGGCGAAGTCGGTTTCCAGCGGTTCCGCAACGGGGTCATACCCGTGCCGGCGCAGGAACAGCGCGTCGTAGTTCAGCGCCATCCCGTGCTGTTTCGGCCACGCCGCAGCACCGAAGCTGCCCGCCCCGTGGACGAAGACTACGCGCTGCTTGAACATGATCTAACCCTATGACACCGGCCCGGCAACGGGCCGGCGACATCTGGGCCGGCAGGGCCTATTTGCCGCCGCCGAGGAACTTGTCGAAGCCCTTGGGCAGGTTCAGCTGGGAGGGATCGAAGTCGCCGCCCTGCTGGCCGAACGCGGCACCGGTCGGAAGGGCCTTGGCGCCCTCGGCCCGCCGGGCCTGGGCATCCTTAAGCTCCTGGGCGGCCTTGGCCGGGTTGCCGGAGCGGGCCTTCTTCTTGGGTGCGCTCTTGGCACCCTTGCGGGCCCCTCCGCCGCCCATGCCGGGCATCCCCGGCATTCCGGGCATGCCGCCGCCGGCAGCCATCTTCTTCATCATCTTCTGGGCCTGGGCGAAACGCTCCAGCAGGCCGTTGACCTCGGAGACGTGCACACCGGAGCCGCGGGCAATCCGGGCCCGGCGGGAACCGTTGATGATTTTCGGGGCGACGCGTTCATGCGGCGTCATGGAACGCACGATCGCCTCGACGCGGTCGATCTCACGCTCGTCGAACTGCTCGAGCTGCTGCCGGATGTTCTGCGCCCCGGGCATCATCATCAGCATCTTCTTCATGGAACCCATGTTGCGGATCTGCTGCATCTGGGCGAGGAAGTCATCCAGGGTGAAGTCTTCCTGGTCGGCGAACTTCTTCGCCATCCGGGCAGCCTCGTCCTTGTCCCAGGACTTCTCCGCCTGCTCAATCAGGGTGAGCACGTCACCAAGGTCGAGGATGCGCGAGGCCATACGGTCCGGGTGGAAGAGTTCGAAGTCGTCCAGTCCTTCACCGGTGGACGCGAACATCACGGGCTTGCCCGTGACGGAGGAGACGGAGAGCGCGGCGCCGCCGCGGGCGTCGCCGTCGAGCTTGGAGAGCACGATGCCGGTGAAGTTGACGCCCTCGTCGAAAGCCATGGCCGTGTTGACGGCGTCCTGGCCGATCATGGCGTCGACCACGAACAGCACTTCGTTGGGAACGATGGCGCGGCGGATCTGGCGCGCCTGTTCCATCATCTCGGCATCCACGCCGGTCCGGCCGGCGGTGTCGACGATCACGACGTCGTGCAACGTGCGGCGGGCTTCCTCGACGCCGGCCCGGGCGACCGAGACCGGGTCGCCGGCCGGGTGCTCAAGTTCGGTGGAGGTGGCTCCCGGGTGCGGGGCGAAAACGGGCACGCCGGCGCGCTTGCCGACCACCTGAAGCTGGGTCACGGCGTTGGGACGCTGCAGGTCGCAGGCCACCAGGAGGGGGCTGTGGCCCTGCGCCTTAAGGTACTTGGAGAGCTTGCCGGCCAGGGTGGTCTTGCCGGCGCCCTGGAGGCCGGCAAGCATGATGATGGTCGGCCCGGACTTGGCGAGGCGGATCCGGCGGGTCTCGCCGCCGAGGATCTCGACGAGCTCCTCATTGACGATCTTCACGATCTGCTGGCCGGGGTTCAGGGCGGCGGAGACTTCGGCGCCGAGGGCGCGCTCGCGCACGCGGCCGGTGAACTCGCGGACCACGGGCACGGCGACGTCGGCGTCCAGGAGGGCACGCCGGATCTCGCGGACTGTGGCGTCAACGTCCGCCTCGGTCAGGCGGCCCTTGCCACGGAGATTCTTGAAGGTTGCTGTCAACCGGTCAGAGAGTGAATTGAACACGCGCCGTGCACTTCTTTCAGTGGATCTACAGATGGCGGCCGGTCCGGCACGCCAGCGTCGCGACTGATGTTCGCCGGAACGAACTGCCTCGACAACGGGACTCGACTATCTAGGGTACCAAGACCCGCCTTCAAGATGGCATGCTGGCTTAGGTGACCAGCCAAACAACCGTAAAAACCCTGCTCATCCTCGGCGCCTCGGGCGACCTCACCGGCAGGCTGCTGCTGCCGGGGCTGGCCCGGCTCGTGTCCCGGGGACGCGCCGACGGCCTGACCCTGGTGGGCGCCGGCTCGGATGCGTGGACCCCCGGCCAGTGGCTGGAGCGCATCGACGAGTCCTTCGCCGACGCCAACTCCCAGGCCGAGGCCTACGGCCGGCAGGAGCTGAAGCGGATCCGCGAAACCACCGCCTACCACCAGCTCGATGTCACGGCCGACGGGCAGCTGGCCGGCCTGCTGGCCCGGCTGGAGGGGCCCGTCGCCATCTACTTCGCGCTGCCGCCGCGCGTCAGCCAGCTGGCCTGCGAGACCCTGGCCCCCGGCCAGGTGCCGGCCGGGACCCGGCTGGTCATGGAGAAGCCGTTCGGTTCCAGCGAGGCGTCCGCCCGGCACCTGAACGACGCCTTGTCGGCCCTGGTCCCGGAGGACCACATCCACCGGGTGGACCACTTCCTGGGTAAGGCGACGGTGCTGAACATCCTGGGGCTGCGCTTCGCCAATACCTTCCTGGAGCCGGTATGGAACCGCGAGCACATCGAAAAGGTCGAGATTGTCTTTGACGAGGACCTCGCGCTGGAGGGCCGCGCCCGGTACTACGACGGCGCCGGCGCCCTCCGCGACATGATCCAGAGCCACCTGTTGCAGATCATGGCCCTGATGGCGCTCGAACCGCCGGCCTCAGTGGACGAGCGGGACCTCCGCGACGCCGTGGCGACGGTGCTGCGGGCCAGCAGCATCAAGGCACCCTACGCCAGGAGCACACGCCGCGCCCGGTACACCGCGGGATCGATCGACGGCCGGAAGGTCCCGGATTACGCCAGGGAGGACGGCGTCGACCCTGCCCGGGGCACCGAAACGCTCGCCGAGGTGGAGGTGCAGATCGACAACTGGCGCTGGCAGGGCGTCCCCTTCATCCTGCGCTCCGGCAAGGCCCTGGGCGTCAAACGCAAGGAAGCCGTGGTGACGTTCCGGCCGGTGCCGCACCTGCCGAAGGGCTTCACCGGGGTGGACTCCCCCAACCAGCTGAGGATCGGTTTCGGTCCGGACACGCTGGAATTCGACGTCGATGTGAACGGCCCCGGCGATGTCCTCAGCCTGGACCGTGCCACCCTCAAGTCCGAGCTCTGCGCCTCCGAGCTGCTGCCGTACGGGGAGGTCCTGGAGGGTGTCCTGACCGGCGATCCCCTGCTCTCCGTCCGTGCCGACACCGCGGAGGACTGCTGGCGGATCCTGGAGCCCGTCCTCAAAGCCTGGGCCCGGGACAGCGCACCGCTGGAGGACTACGCCGCCGGGAGCGCCGGGCCGGACGGCTGGCGGGCCTGACCGCCGCTGCCGTGGGCGGAGGGGCGCACACAAAAGCGGGCCGGGCACCCTTTCAGGTTCCCAGCCCGCTTGCTGTGCTGTTTGTTCCAGGCGGCGCCTCTAGATAGCGGCCGAACCGCGTTCTCCGGTGCGGACCCGCACTGCTTCGAACACATCCATCGTCCAAACCTTGCCGTCACCGGCCCGGCCCGTGTTCGAGCTGGCGATGATGACATCGAGGATGTCGTCGGCCTGTTCGTCGGTGGCCAGGACCTCTACCCGGATCTTGGGCAGCAGATCCACGTTGTACTCGGCGCCGCGGTACACCTCGGTGTATCCCCGCTGCCGGCCGTAGCCGCTGGCCGCGCTGACGGTGAGGCCCTGCACCCCGTAGGCTTCAAGGCCTTCGCGAATGGTATCGAGCTTTTCGGGCCGGACGATTGCTGTGATCAGTTTCATGCCTCCACACTTTCCTTACCTGCTGCTGCGGTCTTCTTACCGTTGGACGTCGCGTCCACCGTCCCGGCGGCCGGGGCTTCGCCCTGGGCCTTGCCGGTGATGAGTTCGTGCAGCGGGGTGAAGCTTCCACCGTGGCCGCCGACGCCGAATTCGTAGGCGGTTTCGGCGTGCAGGCTAAGGTCCACGCCCACGACTTCCTGCTCCTGGGAAACCCGGAAGCCCATGGTCTTGTGGATGGCGAAGGCGATGATTGCGGTCATCGCTGCGGAGTAGGCGATGGCAATACCGGCCGCTGCGAGCTGGGCCCACAGCTGGGTGAGTCCGCCGCCGTAGAACAGGCCGCCGCCAACACCGTCGGCCGGGAGGGCGATGAAGCCCAGAGCCACGGTGCCGATGATGCCGGAGACGAGGTGGACACCGACGACGTCGAGCGAGTCGTCAAAGCCCCAGCGGAACTTGAGGCCGACGGCCAGGGCGGAAGCCGCACCGGCGATCAGGCCGAGGCCCAGGGCACCGATCGGGCTGACGTTGGCGCAGGCCGGGGTGATGGCGACGAGGCCGGCGACCACACCGGAGGCCGCGCCGAGCGAGGTCGGGTGACCGTCGCGGATACGCTCCGTGATGAGCCAGCCGAGCATTGCCGCGGCGGGGGCTGCCAGGGTGTTGACCCAGATCAGGCCGCCCTGT
This sequence comes from Arthrobacter sp. UYEF36, assembly GCF_040547025.1. NCBI lineage: Bacteria > Bacillati > Actinomycetota > Actinomycetes > Micrococcales > Micrococcaceae > Arthrobacter > Arthrobacter sp. UYEF36. The sequence continues at coordinate 843,701 of NZ_JBEPOX010000001.1, read as the reverse complement.
TCTGCCGTCGTCGCTGCGCCGCCGTTGAAGCCGAACCAGCCGAACCACAGGATCGCAGCACCGAGCATAACGAACGGGATGTTGTGCGGGCGGTGGTTGGGGTCCTTGCCGAAGCCCTTCCGGTTGCCGATGATCAGCACGAGGATCAGCGCGGCAACACCGGCGTTGATGTGGACAACGGTGCCGCCGGCGAAGTCAATCGCCGGGCCGAGGGCCTGGCCGATTGCGCCTTCCGGGCCGAACAGCCCGCCGCCCCAGACCATGTAGGCCAGCGGGCAGTAGACCAGGGTGACCCAGACCGGGACGAACACGGACCAGGCGCCGAACTTGGCGCGGTCAGCGATGGCGCCGCTGATCAGGGCGACGGTGATGATGGCGAAGGTGGCTGCGTAGCCGACCTTGATGAGTCCGTCAGGCGTGTCGATGCCCTCCAGACCGAAGGTCGCGAACGGGTTTCCAACCATCTGCATGAAGCCCTCGCCGGAGCTCATCGAGGCGCCCCAGAGCACCCAGACCACACCGACCATGCCGATGGAGATGAAACTCATCATCATCATGTTCAGTGCGGCCTTGGCGCGCGTCATGCCGCCGTAGAAAAATGCTAGTCCTGGTGTCATGAACAGCACGAGTGCTGCTGCCACCATCAGCCATACGTGACCTGCGGTAAGTTCCATGGTGCACGTCCTCCCTTGCTTGGATGCGATCTAAAGATGTTGCGGAGTTCTCCGCGTGCCTCAACGCGGTTTGCGTTCTAAGAAGAGTTTGTCGGCGGCGTGTTTCGCCGGCAGAGGATTTAGATTGCCGGGTTGTTACAAGAACCTCCCGGAAGTAAATGGTGCAAATCCTTCTTGTTACGGTTATGTTTCACGCGGTCCAACATCCGCTCCCCCCCGCCCGTATCGCCAGGAAGCCACCGCCATGAGTAAGACCCCCCGCCGCGCGGGATCCCCGCCACAGGCCGGTCCCCGGACCAACGGCAAGGCGGTGCTGCCCCGGGACATCAAGGTGATGTTGGTGGCTGCCTTCCTCATCGCCCTCGGCTTCGGTCTCGTGGCGCCGGTCCTCCCCCAGTTCGCCACCACTTTCGACGTCGGCGCGACGGCGGCCGCCGTGATCGTGAGCATCTTCGCGTTCATGCGGCTCGTGTTCGCCCCCGCGGGAGGCGCGCTGATTGTGCGGCTCGGGGAACGGCCGGTCTACGTGGCCGGGCTGTTGATTGTTGCGGCGTCGACGGCGGCGTGTGCCTTCGCCCAGGACTACTGGCAACTGCTGATCTTCCGCGGCCTCGGCGGTGCCGGCTCGGTGATGTTCACGGTGGCCTCGATGGCCCTGGTGGTCCGGCTGGCGCCGCCGGAAAGCCGCGGACGGGTGTCGGGTGCCTATGCCTCGGCGTTCCTCATCGGCAATGTCTTCGGGCCCGTTGTGGGCGGGCTGCTGGCCGGCTTCGGCCTGCGTGTTCCGTTCCTCGTCTACGCGGCCGCCCTTGTTCTGGCGGCCCTCGTGGTGCAGACCCAGCTCAGCCATGTGCCCGCGGCCTCCCGCCCGGACGGGAGCACGGCGCCGGCGATGGAGCTGCGCGAGGCACTGCGGGACAGCGCGTACCGGGCGGGGCTGTTTTCCAGCTTCGCGAACGGCTGGGCGACCTTCGGCGTCCGGATGGCCACGGTGCCGCTCTTCGCCGTCGCCGCCCTGAACGCGGGACCGGAATCGGCGGGCTGGGCCCTGGCCATGTTCGCCGCGGCCAACGCGGTGGCGCTGACGTTCTCCGGCAGACTCGCGGACAGCCTGGGCCGGAAACCCATGATGATCTCCGGACTGTTGGTCACCGGAACCGCAACGGCAGCCATCGGCTTCACGCACGAGCTGCTCTGGTTCCTCGTGGCGACGGCTGTCGCCGGCATCGGTTCCGGGCTGCTCGGTCCCGCGCAGCAGGCGGCCATGGCGGACGTGATTGGCAACGAGCGCTCCGGCGGGCGGGTACTGGCCATCTTCCAGATGACCGCCGACAGCGGGGCGATCATCGGGCCGGTCCTTGCCGGGCTCCTCGCAGACCGGCTGGGCTACGGCTGGGCCTTCGGCGTCACCGGCGGCGTCCTGGTCGCGGCTGCCGCGGGCTGGCTGCTGGCCCGGGAGACATTCCACCGGCCGGCGACGCGCAGCGCCTGACCCCACCCGGGTGTGACCGTTGCCCGCCCCGCGTCGAACTGCACCGGCGGACTTCGTTAGGCTGTTGGGAGTTCCCACCCAGAAGCTGGAGAAGTCTTTACATGCCACCCACTGAACGTTCGCCCGAACACACCGCCGGCAACAGGCCGGAGAATGTGGCCGGGGCCAGGCGCAAGAATCTCCGTCCCGCCGTCGTGATCTCAGTGCTCGCGGTCATTGCCGTACTGGCGTCGCTGGTGTTTTTCCTCGGGCCGGGCGCCGGAGGAGACACTGCGGCTCCCGCCGCGAGCTCGGAGGCCGCCCCCGCCGCGCCGGAGGCGGCATTGCCGCCGGCTCCTGCCGTCACGTACTACAAGCAGCCGGGCCCGCCCGCCGGCTCGCCCCTGGAAGCGGTGGAACCGCTCGAAGTCAGCGTCTCGAAGGACCTGGTCGGCACCTCGCTGACCAAGGGCCTGGTCGGCATCTCACTCGAAGCGACCGACCTCGCCGATCCCGCGCTGAGCAGCAGCAACGCCTCGACGGTGAAACTGCTGCAGGAAGCCGACCAGCCGGTGCTCCGTTTCGGTGGCAACGCCGTTGACCGCCGGTTCTTCTGGACATCGACCAACGAGGCCGTCCCGTCCACCGGCTACCGCGGAGATGCAGCACACCCGGTCCGGGCTGTGGGCCCGGCGGATCTGGCACGGCTGAACACCCTGCTGGAAGCTGCAGATGCGACTGTCAGCCTGACCGTGGACCTGGGCCACTACGACCCGACGCGCGCCGCCGACATGGCCAGGCACGCGGCAGAGATCTTCGGCCCGCGGCTGCTGAGCATCACCGTCGGCAACGAGCCCAACGGCTATGGGGCCAATGGTGTCCGCCCCGGTGGCTACAGCACCGGGCAGTACGTGGAGGAACTCAAGGCCTATGCCAACGCGATTAACGCGGTGGCCCCGAACGTGCCCATCTCCGGCCCGGGCGCCTACGACCAAAAATGGTGGCAGCCGTTCATCGATGCCGACATCCCGCAGAAGAAGATCCTGTCCTTCCACAATTACCCGCTGCACAGCTGCGACGGAGGCGACCCCAAGAGTTCGCCGACCATCGCCAACGTGATGAGCCGGCTGATGCATGACCGTGCCGACGACTACCAGCAGGCAGCCCTGGAGGCCGGCCAGGCGGCAGGCATTGAAACCTGGCTTCCCGAGACGGGGATTGCAGCCTGCCCCGGCTCCAATGAAACCTCCCGCACCCACGCCTCCGCCCTTTGGACGGCTGATTACGCGCTCAACGCCGCACAGCTGGGCATCACCCGGATCGGCTTCCACAGCTCGATGCTGACCTGCAAGGGTGGTCCCCCCATGTCCGCTGTCTGCACCGGCGGCCCGTATCTCAGGCCGAACGGCGAGGTCTCCGGGCGGGCGAACTTCTTCGGTATTTCCATGGTTGCCGAGCTGGAGGCCGGCAAGTTCATGAAGCTGGACGCAAAGGGCGGCGGCCTGATGTTCAGCTACGCCCTGCAGAACGCTGACGGCAGCACCACCGTTGTAATGGTCAACGAGAACGACCCGGAGAAGGCGGCGCAGACGGAGGTCACCCTCAAGCTGCCCGCGCGGGCGCTGACCGGAACCATGACCCAAATGACCGGGCCCAGCTACGGGGCCGAGGACAGCACGGTGATCGACGGTGCCAAGTCCGAGCCGATTCCGCTCGCGGACCGCGCCACGGTGGAGGGTTTCGCCTACGGCTCTCAGACGCAGACGTTCAAGCTGACGGCCGGCACGGTGACCGTGCTGAACTTCAAGCACTAGGCAGCACCTACACAGCTGGCTCCCAGTTGATGTCGTTCCGGTATGTCCGGGGCGACACCAGCTGGGAGCCAGTCGGGTTTAAGGCGCGGCTGCGGTGGGGCTAGTTCAGGATGGCGTCGACGAAGCTTTCAGCGTCGAACGGGGCGAGGTCGTCCGCGCCCTCGCCGAGGCCGATCAGCTTGACCGGGACGCCGAGCGACTTCTGGATGGCCACCACGATGCCACCCTTGGCCGTGCCGTCCAGCTTGGTCAGGACGATGCCGGTGACGTTCACGACTTCGGCGAAGACCCGCGCCTGGTTCAGGCCGTTCTGCCCGGTCGTGGCGTCCAGGACCAGGAGCACCTCGTCCACCTCGGCGAGCTTCTCAATGACACGCTTGACCTTGCCGAGCTCGTCCATCAGGCCGGTCTTGTTCTGCAGGCGTCCAGCGGTGTCGATCATCACGACGTCGACTTCCTGGTCGATGCCGGCCTTGACCGCTTCGTAGGCGACCGACGCCGGGTCCGCACCATCGACGTCGGACTTCACCGTCGGGACGCCGACACGCTGGCCCCAGGTGGCGAGCTGCTCGGCGGCGGCGGCGCGGAAGGTGTCCGCCGCACCGAGCAGCACGTCCTTGTCCTCGGCGACAAGCACGCGGGCGAGCTTGCCCACCGTGGTGGTCTTGCCGACGCCGTTGACGCCCACCACAAGCACGACGGCGGGTTTGTCGGCGTGGCGTTCGACCCGCAGGCTGCGGTCCATCGTCGGGTCCACCAGCTTGATGAGTTCCTCGCGCAGCAGGGCCTTGACCTGCTCCGGGGAGCGGGTGCCCAGGACCTTGACGCGTTCGCGGAGCGCGTCCACGAGCTGCAGGGTCGGCTCGGTGCCGAGGTCGGCGAGCAGGAGGGTTTCCTCCACCTCGTCCCAGACGTTTTCATCGATCTTGTCCGCGGACAGCAGTGCCAGCAGGCCCTTGCCGAGGATGTTGTTGGACCTGACGAGGCGTTCGCGCAGGCGGATCAGGCGGCCGGCCACCGGCAGCGGCGTTTCGACCGGAACGATTTCCAGGCCGGCCACGTTGTCCGGGACTTCGACTGTTTCCGTCGCCTCGAGGCCACCGGAGTCCGGTGCCGTACGGTCACGCGTCGGCGCGGGGCGGTCCTCGAGGAGTGTTCCGCCGCCGGCACCGGGCGCCACGGGATCGTTCTCGTCACGCTTCCCGGGGTAGTTGGTGATGTTCTTCCGGGTCTTCATCAGGACCGGAATGAGTGCACCGAGGACCACCAGGGCGGCGAGAATGGGCAGAAGAATGGGGAGGATGTCGTTCACTCCCCTAGCTTCTCACAAACCGGAAAGCCGTCGCGGAGCCTGAAAAGGGCCGCCGACAGGCCTCAGACCTGGGCGCCGAGGCGCTGGCTGATGACGGTGGAGACGCCGTCGCCGCGCATGGTGACGCCGTACAGGGCGTCGGCAACTTCCATGGTGCGTTTCTGGTGCGTGATGATGATGAGCTGGCTGGATTCGCGCAGCTCCTCGAAGATGGTGATGAGCCGGCCCAGGTTGGTGTCGTCCAGGGCTGCCTCCACCTCGTCCATCACATAGAACGGTGAGGGCCGGGCCTTGAAGATCGCCACCAGCAGGGCCACGGCGGTCAGGGACCGTTCGCCGCCCGAGAGCAGCGAGAGCCGCTTGATTTTCTTGCCGGCCGGACGCGCCTCAACCTCGATGCCGGTGGTGAGCATGTCCGAGGGGTCGGTGAGGACCAGCCGGCCCTCGCCGCCGGGAAACAGCCGCGCGAAGATCCTGACGAACTGCGCCGAGGTGTCTTCGAAAGCCTCGGCGAAAACCTTTTGGACGCGCTCATCAACCTCCTTGATAATGTCCAGCAGGTCCTTGCGGCTGGACTTGAGGTCTTCGAGCTGGGTGCTGAGGAACTGGTGGCGTTCCTCGAGGGCGGCGAATTCCTCCAGTGCCAGGGGGTTGACCCGGCCCAGGGCCGACAGGTCCCGTTCCGCACGCTTAAGCCGTTTCTCCTGCTCCTCGCGGACGAAGGGCTTGCCGGCCAGGATCTCGCGGCCGTCCTCGTCCACCGGGGCGCGGAGGGCAGCCCATTTGTCCGCCGACGCCTCGGCGGCGGGTACGGGAACGGGCTGGTCCGGTCCGAAATCCGCGACCAGCTGGTCGGCGGTCAGCCCCAGCTCCTCGACACTCCTGAGCTCAAGGGCTTCGATCCGGAGGCGCTGCTGGGCGCGGGCCAGTTCATCGCGGTGCACCGAGTCGGTCAGTTCTGCCAGTTCGCGGGCGAGGGCATCATTGCTGCTGCGCAGGGCGGACAGCCCGGCGTCCATCTGTTCCTTGCGTTCCTCGGCGCTGTCCCGCTCCTGCCGGGCGAGTTCGACGGAGCCGTCGAGGAAGCCGATCACCCGGGCGACGGCGGCGGAGACGGCCGCGGCCCGTTTGGCCTGCAGCCTGCGGCGGCGTGCCCGTTCGGCCGCTTCCTCGCGGGCGCGCCGCTCCGTGGCTGCGGCGCGTTCCAGCGACGACGCCCGGTTGCGCGTGGCCGAGAGCTGTTCCTCGGCGCTGCGCAGGCCGAGCCGGGCCTCCATTTCGGCGCTGCGGGCCAGCGACGCGGCCAGGGCGAGGGCATCCCGGTGTTCCGGGGAGGGTTCTTCCTCCGCCGGCGCTTCCTGGGCGGCGGCAAGCCGTGCCGCCACGGCTTCCAGCGCAACCTGTTCGCTGCCGATGTTGGCCTCGGCTTTGGCCAGGGAGGCGGCGAGCCGCTCGCTTTCGCCGACGGCGCTGCGCAGCACGGAGTTCAGGTGCCCCAGGCGTTCGGCGACGGCCGCCAGCCGGGCATCCGAATCGTGGAGTTTCTCCAGGGCGGCGTCGGCACGGTCCTTCGCCTCGGCCCGCCGGGCCCGGGCTGCGGCGAGGGCGAAGCGCTGGCGTTCCAGTCCGGCGGTGACCGCGGCCAGCCGGGAGGAGGCGTCGTCGACGGCGGCCTGCACTTCGATCAGCGAGGGCGCCTTCGCGGAGCCCCCGCTGACCGTCAGCGCGGTCAGCACATCCCCGGCCCGGGTCACGGCAGTCAGTTCCGGGCGCTCCGCCACCAGTTCGGCCGCGGCGTCCAGGCCCTCGACGACGGCGATGCCCGCCAGAAGTCCGGGCAGCGGCAGCCGGGCGGCAACCTCGTCGGTGCCGGAGGCCGTGACGAGCTGGCAGGCCCACCGGCCGCCCGCGGGGAGCTGGCCCCCGGACGCGGGACGGGCGTCGTTGGCAGCGGCTGCCAGCAGCAGGGCTGCCCGGCCGGCGTCGTCGTCCTTCAGCCGCTGCACGGCGGCGGCCGCAGCCTCGCTGTCCTGCACCACGACGGCGTCGGAGGAGGCGCCCAGGGCCGCCGCGATGGCGGCCTCGAAGCCGGGTTCCACCGTGATCATGGACGCCAGCGCGCCGAGCACCCCGGGGAGCCCCGCGCCGAGGACGTGGGCCGGGCCGTCCTTGCGGTTCAGTCCGAGCTGGAGGGCGTCGCGTCGGGCCAGGAGGGCACCGCGTTCCCGTTCGCCGTCGCGTTCGGCCGCCGTGAGCGCGTCGATCTCGGCAACGATAGCGTCGAGGGCGGCACTGGCGTCCTCGTACTCCGCATCGAGGCTCTCCTCGCCGTCCTCAACGCCGGCAACCTGGGATTCGAGTGCGGTGAACTCGCTGTGGGCCTGCCTGCGGCGCTCCTCCCCTGCCTTGAGGGAATCGCGGAGCCGGCCGAGTTCCGCCTGCGCGGACTCGACCCGGGAGCGGGCGGCACCCACCTGCCCGGCCAGTTTGGCCAGGCCTTCGCGGCGGTCCGCGGCGGCGCGAAGCAAGGACGCGAGCCGCTTCTCCTCGGCGGCGGCGGCGTTTTCGGCGTCCTGCTTGGCTGCGGTGGCGGCGTCCAGGGCGCTGCTACGGCCCACGATCTGGCGCTCCAGCCCGGCTTGTTCCTCCCGTACCCGGGCTGCCTGCCGGTCGAGCTGCTCGGGGTCGCGGCCGGAATCAGGGACGTCGTCGGAGGCCCCCAGCAGCCGGCGGCGTTCCCCGGCCAGCGACCCCAGCGAGCGCAGCCGTTCCCGCCCGGCGGAGAGCTGGTACCAGGTGTCGCGGGCGGCGATGAGTTTAGGCGTGGCCTCGGCGGCGAGCTGTTCGAGGCTGGCCTGCCGCTGCCTGCCGAGTTCCAGTTCCTGCCCGACGACGCCGCGGCGTGCCTTGAGTGCGCTCTCGTCCGCGACATCCTGCGCCAGTGCCTGCTGCAGCTGGACCAGGTCGTCCGCGAGGAGGCGGGAACGCGCGTCACGGACCTCGAACTGGACGGTCTGGGCCCGGCGTGCCACCTCGGCCTGTTTGCCCAGCGGCGTGAGCTGCCGGCGGATTTCGCCGGTGAGGTCGCTGAGCCGGGCAAGGTTCGCCTGCATGGCTTCGAGCTTGCGGACCGTCTTTTCCTTGCGGCGGCGGTGCTTGAGGATGCCGGCGGCTTCTTCGATGAAACCCCGACGGTCCTCCGGGGTGGCGTGCAGCACCTTGTCCAGCTGCCCCTGCCCCACGATCACGTGCATTTCCCGGCCCAGGCCCGAGTCGGAGAGGAGTTCCTGGATGTCCAGGAGCCGGCAGCCGGCTCCGTTGATGGCGTACTCCGAGCCACCGGTGCGGAACAGCGTGCGGGAAATCGTGACTTCGCTGTACTCGATCGGCAGGGCGCCGTCGCTGTTGTCAATGGTGAGTGAGACGTGGGCGCGGCCCAGCGGCGGACGCCCGGACGTGCCCGCGAAGATCACGTCCTCCATCTTGCCGCCGCGGAGGGTCTTGGCACCCTGTTCGCCCATCACCCAGGCCAGGGCGTCCACCACATTGGATTTGCCCGAGCCGTTGGGTCCGACCACGGCGGTGACACCTGGCTCGAATTCGAAAGTCGTCGCCGAAGCGAAGGACTTGAATCCCCGGACGGTCAGGCTTTTGAGGTGCAAGGTGTTTCGGATCTCCTGGCTGGCGGAAACGGCTGTTCCTGTCCTAAATCTACCGTCACCGCGCCAAAATCAGCGGATTTAGGCTTTTCCCAAGGAAAACCTTTGCTGCCTTTCCGCATGCAAACCTAGGATCACGGCTAGGAGTTGCTTGACGCTGCTCGGGCCGGTGGTCTCACACCGGCCCGGCGTGGCAGAGCGCAGTTGATGCTGTGCTCCACCACTGGCGCAGGGGGCGTAAGACTCGCAGTTCCGGCTTTGGGGACAACTGAATACCGTGGTTGGCTGCGCCGGGGGGTGGCGGCACGGGCCGGGGCACGATGCGCCGGCCCGAGACCGCGACAGCGCACTCACTCAGGAGTTCAGATGCCCGTTTCCTCAGCCGCCCGCCCGCTGAAAACGCTCAAGCGAGTCGTCATTCCGCTGGCCATCGCCCTGGTTGCGGCGCTGTTGCCGGTTACCGTGCCGGCGGGTCTCCTGCCGGCGGCCAGCGCTGCGGATCCCTGCTCGCCGCTCCTGAACGCTGTGGCCTGTGAAAACTCGAAGCCAGGGGCGCCGCCCTCGGAGTGGGACATAACCGGCGCGGGCGACGCCGACATCCAGGGATTCTCCACCGGGATCAGCGTCAATCCCGGCCAGCCCATCAGCTTCAAGGTGGACACCAACGCGGCCAGCTATACGATCGGCATCTACCGGACCGGGTGGTACCAGGGACTCGGCGCCCGCAAAATCGCCGACGTCACACCGGCCGCCCTGCGGCAAACACAACCCCAGTGCCTCTCCGACGTCACCACGGAACTCTACGATTGCGGGACGTGGGCGGTGTCCGCGACGTGGCAGGTTCCCGCGACGGCCGTCTCCGGCGTGTATGTGGCCCTGCTGGCACGGCCGGACAACGGCAGCCGCAGCCACATCACCTTTGTGGTCCGCTCCGACGGCAGCCACTCCGACGTCCTGTTCCAGACCTCCGACACATCGTGGCAGGCCTACAACGATTACGGCGGCTCGGATTTCTACCAGGGCGCCCAGAACGGCCGGGCCTACAAGATCAGCTACAACCGTCCGGTGAACACGCGCGGCGCCATGGGCGGCCGTGACTTCTACTTCAGCAACGAGTACCCCCTGGTCCGGTTCCTGGAGAAGAACGGCTACGACGTCAGCTACATCAGCGGGGTGGACACCGACCGGAACGGCGCCCAGCTCCTCAACCACAAGGTATTCCTGTCCGTGGGCCACGACGAATACTGGTCCGGCGCCCAGCGGGCCAATGTGGAGGCCGCCCGCGACGCCGGCGTGAACCTGCAGTTCCTCTCCGGCAACGAAGTGTACTGGCGGACCCGGATGGAACCCTCGCCGGTCGACGGAGCGGCCGGCCGCACCATCACGTCCTACAAGGAGACCTGGGCCAACGCCAAGATCGACCCCAGCACGGAGTGGACCGGCACCTGGCGCGACCCGAGGTACGCCGCCCAAGCCAACGGCGGCGGCCTCCCCGAAAACGCGTTGACCGGGACGATGTATGTGTCCAACTACACAGATCTGCCCATCACGGTCAGTGCTGCCGAGGGAAAAGCGCGTCTCTGGCGCAACACCTCCCTGGCGACGCTCCCCGCCGGCGGCTCCGCGCAGCTGGCGCCGCACACGGTGGGCTATGAATCCAACGAGGACCTGGACAACGGGTTCAGGCCCGCCGGGCTGATCCGGCTGTCCACCACGACGGGGACGACGCCGCAGTATCTGCAGGATTTCGGCAACACCGTGCAGCCGGGGACCACCACCCACAACACGACCTTGTACCGTGCCGGCAGCGGGGCGCTGGTGTTCTCCGCGGGCACGGTCCAGTGGACATGGGGCCTGGACAAAGAGCACGACGGCGACGGCGCGGCCGCGGATCCGCGGATGCAGCAGGCGCAAATCAATCTCCTGGCGGACATGGGTGCCCAGCCCGCCACCCGCGACACGGCGCTGTCAGCCGCGTCGGCAAGCAGCGACACGGCGGGCCCGACCGTGACAATCTCCTCCCCTGCCGCGGGAACCACCGTTCCGCACGGCACGTCCGTCACAGTGTCCGGCACGGCCAGCGACACCGGCGGCATCGTGGCCGGGGTTGAAGTGTCCACCGACGGCGGAAGCAGCTGGCACCCTGCCCAGGGCAGGCAGAACTGGACTTACACCTATATCCAGAAAGGCCTCGCCACGGCCGGCATCCAGGTGCGCGCCGTCGATGACAGCGCCAACATCGGTGCACCGTCCACCCGTCAGCTCCAGCTCACCGGGCCTTACTCCGTCTTCGGGCAGCAGGTACCCGCGGTGCCGGATTCCCAGGACGGCGGGGCCTACGAGCTGGGGATGAACATCACGCCCAGCGTGGACGGTTTCATCACCGGGGCGCGCTTCTACAAGAGCACCGCCAATACCGGAACCCACAGCGGGTCGCTCTGGAGTTCCGCCGGCCAGCGGCTCGCGACGGCCACGTTCACGGCGGAAACGGCATCAGGCTGGCAGGAAGTCCGCTTCAGCCAGCCGGTTCCCGTCGCCGCCGGACAGAAGTACGTCATCTCCTACACGGCTCCGAACGGCCACTACGCCAGCAAGGAATACCAGTGGGCGAGCTTTGGCCTGACCGACCCGCCCTTGACCGTGGCTGGCGGATTCGGCAGCCCCCCGGCCGGCGTTTACGCCGTACCGGGTTCGTTTCCCTCGAACAGTTTCAGCAACGGCAACTACTTCGTCGATGCCCTGTTCGACACAGTCGACACCTCAGAGCTGACGGCGTCCGGGCACTGGCCGCTGGACGGTTCGTCGAGCGTCCCGCAGGCCACAACAGTCGGGGCGGTGTTCTCCAAAGCCGTGACGGATTCCAGCGTGGACTTGACGCTCACGGCCAACGGTACGGCCGTCGCGGGCACCACCGGCTATGACCCCGCCACGCGGAAGGTCACCTTCACCCCTGCCGCCGGCCTGGACCTGGGCACCACTTACACTGCGACGCTCAACGCCGCAGACGCGAGCGGCGGCATGTTGACCAGCGGTGCGTCGTGGTCCTTTACCACCGTGGTCTCGCCGCCGGTCCCCGGGAGCTGCCCCTGCAGCCTCTACGATGACGCCGTCGTCCCGGGGATCCAGGAGGCCCGGGACGGTGTGCCGCTGACGCTTGGCGTCCGCTTCTCCAGCACCGCGGTGGGGACCGTGACCGGCGTCCGCTTCTACAAGTCAGCGGGGAATACCGGCACGCACACCGGAACCCTGTTCACTGCGTCCGGGCAGCAACTCGCCACTGTCACCTTCGCAAACGAGAGCACCTCCGGCTGGCAGACGGCCAACTTCAACCAGCCGGTTGCCATCACGGCGAACACCGAATACGTCATGGCCTACAAGAGCACCACCGGAGCCTACTCCGCGACCGTCAACGGCTTCGGATCCGGGTTGAGCGTCGGGAACCTGAGAACAGCGGCCGACGCCGGGGCCTACTCCTACACGAACGATTTCCCGGGCAACCGTTCCAGCGCCAGCTACCTGGTGGATGTGGTGATGCAGTATCCGGATCCGCCGTTCGCGGCCGGGGCACAGACTCCGCTTCCCGGCTCGTCCAGCGTCGCCCTGGACGCCACGGTCTCCGCCGCCCTGTCCAAGCCGCCGGCGGGGTCGGGTGCGGTGATGACGTTGACCGGTCCCGGTTCCGTCGATGTCCCAGGCACTGCCAGCTATGACGGGCCCACGGGGCGGGTCACCTTCACGCCCGCGGCACCCCTGGACCCCGCGACCAGCTACACGGCCACCTTGACCGCCACCTCGGCCACCGGGCAGACACTCAGCGACGGGGGTACGTGGGCCTTCACGACCGTTCCGCCTCCGCGGCCCGACGGCGTCTGCCCGTGCTCGCTGTACCAGGACACCGTGACGCCGGGCGCTCCGGACTTCAATGACGGAGTGCCGCTGACCCTGGGCGTCCGCTTCGCCGCCGATAGTCCCGGCCAGATCACGGGCATCCGCTTCTACAAATCCGCGGGCAATACCGGCACCCACACCGGGGGGCTGTACACCGCGGCCGGCCAGCAGCTGGCGTCAGTCACCTTCACCGGGGAATCCTCCGCCGGGTGGCAGACGGCCTCCTTCAGCCAGCCCGTGGACATTGCCGCGAACACCGACTACGTGGCCGCCTACCGCACCCCCACCGGGGTCTATTCGGCGACACCGGGCGGTTTCACTACCGGCGTCACCAGCGGTCCGCTGCGGACGGCACCCGGCGCCGGGGCGTTCACGTACAGCGGCGATTTCCCGGCATCCTCCTCGAGTGCAAGCTATCTCGTGGACGTGGACTTTGTTGCGTCGGTGCCGCCGCTCAGCGTGACGGCGCAGGTGCCGGCGGCGGACTCCGAGGGCTTCCCGCTGAATTCGAAACCGTCGGTGACATTCTCGGAGCCGCTCCGGACCGGCTTCAGCTTTGGTTTGTCCGCCGACGGCGCCGCCGTCGCCGGCTCCTCCGCCCTGTCGGCGGACGCCAGGACGATCACCTTCTCGCCGGCAGCGCCACTGCCGGCGGCGGCCGTCCTCACCGCCAGCGTCAGCAATGTGGTCTCCGTCCAGGGCGCCGTGCTGGCGCCGCTCAGCTGGGAGTTCACTACGGCCGGTCAGTCGGGCGCCGACCAGACACTGTTCGGATCCCTGCTCCCGGCCACGCCGGCAGCGACCGGGGACAATTCATCCATTGAGCTCGGCACCGCTTTCTCCGTCTCGGTGGCCGGCAGTGCCACGGGCATCAGGTTCTACAAGGGCGCCGGCAACACCGGAACGCACGTCGGTTCGCTGTGGACGGCCGCCGGACAGAGACTTGCCCAGGTGACGTTCACGAACGAGACAGCCACCGGCTGGCAGACGGCGTCGCTGTCTGCCCCCGCCGCGCTCGAGCCGGGACAGGGCTACGTTGTGTCATACCTGGCTCCGAACGGCAACTATCCCTACACCGCGGCGTTCTTCGCCGAACCCTGGATCAACGGTGTCCTGACGGCGCCGGGCCCGCAGAACGGCCTGTACCAGTACGGCTCCGGCGGCTCGGTGCCAACGAATTCCTGGAACTCCACCAACTACTTCGTTGATGTCGTCTTCACCCCTGGCTCCCCGTGATCTGCATCCGTTGCACCGCCACGGCCCTTTGGCGGCCCTGATAAGGGCAGTTGTGGAGCAACCGACGGGCAGCCAGGGCTCGAGGCGTAGGATCCAGGGCGGTGACTGCCCGTCAGCGCAGCACTGACGGAGACCAGGCATGTTCGATATAGACGGACGAACGGGACGCAGGATCCACCGTGATCTGCCAGATATCGCTGTCGCCGGCGGCACCGTCGCGGGCCAGTCCGTAGAGCAGTGTCTGGTCGTCACGCCATTCAATCTGGTCATCCACGCTCCGCGGCTCGGACAACACGGTTTCCTTCCCGCTGGCCAGGTCCAGGACCGCGACACGCCAGTGCGCGGCCAACGCGCTGCCGGTGTTCTTCTTGTACGCGATCCGGGTGCCGTCGGGAGAGATCGACGGGCACTCCACGCCGTCGTGGATTGCCGTGAGGGTGCGCGCCGAAAGGCTCCCCTTCACAAGCCAGATGCGGCCCGATGACGCCGCCGTCGCGTAGAACGCGTCGCTTTGGCCCGGCGCGAACGTCACACCCCAGATGTTGCGGTCGGCCGCGGTGATGCGGGTGCCGTTGACCAGGAGGGCGAAGTCCTCCAGGTTCCCGGTTCCGCCGCTGCCCTGCGCCGCGGTGATGGACGTCTCCGTGGAAAAGCCCCCGCTGCCGTACGAGTGCCCCGTGACAAACACCGTGGTGGCCACCAGGGAGCCGTCCGCGCTCAACCGGGTGCGGCTGGGAATGCCCGGTACAGCCCAGCTCCTGGCCGGCTGCCAGTCCGGTTTCAGCAGGACGGCGTCGAAGCTGGTCACGAGACCGCGGCTGGTCTTCAGACAGACGATGTTCTGCATCGTGCCGTACACCCGGTCGCAGGCTACCCCGGCCAAAGACCGCTCTCCGGCCGGCTCCGACAGCGGGACGGTGCCGACCATGCCGTAACCCTGGCCGGGCGCCGTGTTGCGGAACAGGACAGAGCCCTTCGCCGGCACCGCGACGCCGGACGCTACCCGCGCCGTCGATACCGACGTCTTGCTCTCTTGGAAGCGCTGGAACGCAGCCGCGGCGTAGGCTCCGGCGGCGACGACGACCAGAGCCGTGACGACCAGCAGAATTCCCCACCGTACTCTGCTTCCGGCGGCGGCGGTCAAGCTGCCGGCCTCTGCCGCAGGACGCCGCGAAGGATGACCCAGGACGCCACCACGCCGGCGGCGAGGCAGCTTCCCACCACCACCATCGCCCCGGCGGGACCCAGCGCGAACCACAGGACACCAAAGCCGATGGAACCGGCCATCCGGCTCAGCGCCACCACTGTTTGGGCGGCGCCGAGGCCCGTGGCGAGTTTGTCCGGCGGGGCCAGTTGGCTCGCCAGCGCCGCCAGCACCCCATCGGTCGCGGCGTAAAACACTCCGAGCAGCACCAGGCAGGCCACGGTGGGTCCGAGTCCCCCGACCGGTGCCGCAGCCAGCAGGTAACAGGCAAGGAGGGCGACGTGCCCGGCAATAAAGACCCGCGCTTTGCCCCAGCGGTCCGCGAGACGGCCCAGCGGAACGGCGAGGATCAGGAACACCACGTTCGTGCCCACGTACAGCAGCGGGAACCACTGCACGGCAAAGGAGTCCCTGTCCTGCAGCACAAGGTAAATGAAACCGTCCCCCACCGTGAGCAGGCCCAGGATGCCGGCGGCGACCAGGAGCCGGCCCAGGCCGGGCTCACGCAGGAGGCGCCAGCGGAATCCGGGCACCGGCCCGGTCTTGCTGTCCGGCGCCGCGCCGCCCGGTTTCCGGGTTTTCAGGTTCGGGACCAGGAGTGCGAGCACAGCGACACCGATTGTTGCGAAGGCCAGCGAGAAAACAAAGACGGTGCCGTATCCGTTGGGCATCAGCATCAGGATGAAAAAAGCCAGCAGCGGACCGCCCGCCGCCCCGATGTTGTCCAGCATCCGGTGCACGCCGAAATGCCGCGCCAGGTATTCCGGCTGGGCTGACACCGCGATCAAAGCATCGCGCGGGGCCGTCCGGATGCCCTTGCCGATCCGGTCGGCCGTCACGACGGCGGCCAGGGCCCAGAACCCGCTGGCGAACAGGAGGCCGATCCGGGCCACCATGGAAAGGCCGTAGCCTGCCAGGGCCACCTGTTTGGGGCGGCCGATGCGGTCGGACGCATAACCGGCGGCGATCCGGACGATGGCGCTTGCGCCCTGGTTGATTCCATCGAGAATTCCGAACGCAATGACGGACAGGCCCAGGAACCCGGTGATGTACAGGGGCAGGATGGCGGACACGGACTCCGACGACACATCGGTGAGCATGCTCACCACTCCCAGCCAGAGAATGACCGGGGAAAGACGGAACGGCGTCTTCGGCGGCCCGGCAGTGCCTGTGGCCTGCGGCTCCAGGTCCTTCCTGCCGCCGCTGCGGTCTGACATGGAGATGTACACGGCGCTACCCGCCAGCCGCCGCGTGCAGATTCCCCAGAAGCATGAACCGCGTGCTCCCCGTCCCCGTGGTTGAGGCAGTGAGGGTCACGGAATCAGCGCCCCGGCTGAACCGGACGGAGCGCTGTCCTTCCGCGGCGGGTACGGGTTCAGACCAAAACTTCAGGCCGCCCAGCACCTGCTGGAAGTGCCCCGCCACGGAGTCCTGGGTCAAAGCCACGATGCAGTCGGCGGAGACCTGCAGGGATCCGTCCGCCGCGGAAACCGCCGTCGAGACGACAGTCGTTCCTTCCGGAAAGGGGATCACGTCCCCGGGGAAGCCGTCCACGATCGTCCCTTGGGATGATGCCGTCGCGGGCAAGGGCAGGCTGATGAGGGGAACCGGAGGCGAGGGCACCGGCAACCCGGGGGGCGACTCCTTGACGGGCGGCAGGACTTCACGCCCCCCGGGTGCCGGGGCTGAGCCGCCGGCGGCGGCCCCGCCGTCCGGCATGGCCGCGCCCCCGCCCGCTGCCGGGGCGCTCGCTGCGTCAGTGCCGCCCGGACCGGTCCCCACGGCGGCGCCCGGGGGCATGCTGGCATCCGGTGCCGCCAAGCTCGAGTTTATGGTCGGTCCTGCCGTCATCTGGTCCAGCACCAGGGAGGTGCCCCCGAGGATCGCAGCCACGCCCACCCCCGCGATGACCAGCCGTTTGGCTCTCACCGGATGCCCGGAGCCCGCGTAAACGCGTCCACTGCAACCGCGGTTCCCAAATCCCTAGCGCCCATCGCCACAGTCTTTCAGCGTGATGCACGGTTCGGAAAGGAGTAGCACTACCTGTTTTGTGGGCGTCCACTACCAGCGTCCGTTGCGTGGCCGGGGCTGGCAGACCGGGCAGGAGTAGGAGGAGCGGTTCATGAACTGGTCCCGCCTCATCACGCTGACCAGGCCGGCGGCAGCGCAGCGCTTGCACTCTTTGCCCTCGCGGCCGTAGGCGTTGAGCGAGCGGTCGAAGTAGCCCGAGGCCCCGTTGACGTTGACATACAGCGAGTCGAAGCTGGTGCCGCCGGCCGCCAGGGCGTCGGTCATGACCTCCCGCGCGGCGTCGAGGACGCGCCCGGCCTCCGCCCGCCGGAGCGTGTCCGTCGGGCGGGCGAAGTGCAGCCGGGCCTTCCAGAGTGCCTCGTCGGCGTAGATGTTGCCGATTCCCGAGATGAGCCCCTGGTCAAGCAGGGCGCGTTTGAGGCCTGTTTTGCGGGTCCGAAGGCGGCGGTAGAAGTGGTCGAAGGAGAAGTACGGGTCCAGCGGGTCGCGCGCGATGTGGGCGGCTTCCTCGGCGATCAGCGGCAGCGGCGTCTCGGCGAGCCCGCCGGGAGCGCCGTCTGCCGTGGGGATCAGTGAGGTGAGGAAGAGTCCGCCGAAGATGCGCTGGTCCACGAACCGGAGCTGTTCGGGCATGCCCTCAGCGGGGCTGAGGTGCAGCCGCACCTTCAAATGCTTCTCGTCGGCAACGGAGGAGTCCTGCATCAGCAGCTGTCCCGACATGCCCAGGTGGGCCATCAGGGCCACGGCGGGCACAGGAGAACCGGCGGCGGGCCCACTGGGGCCGCCGGGATCAGCTGCTGGAGTGTCCGCCAGCGGAAGCCAGAGGAACTTTCCCCGCCGGACCACGTCCAGGACGCGGGCGCCTTCGAGGTTGCCGGCGAAGTCCTCCGGGCCGAGCGCGTGCCGGCGGACGGAGCGCGGATCCAGCACCTCAACGGCGGTGATGGTCCGGCCCAACACCCAGCTCACCAGGCCACGGCGGACAACTTCGACCTCGGGCAGTTCAGGCACGGTGCGTGCCTAGGCGCCGGTCTGGGACTGCAGCTGCTGTGCTTCGGGGCCAGCGGCGGGCTCCGGCGCCTCCGACGCGGCGGCCGACGGCGCCGACAGCCTGCGCCAGGCGTCCGCGGCGGCCTCCTGCTCGGCTTCCTTTTTGGAGTTGCCCGAGCCGCTGCCGTAGTCGTTGCCGCCGATCCGCAGAATGGCCTCAAAGGTCCGGGCGTGGTCCGGCCCGGAGCCCTCCACGGCGTAGTTGATCGTCCCGAGCTGCCGGCTGGCCGCCAGCTCCTGGATGCTTGTCTTCCAGTCGGTGCCGGCGCCGAGCGCGGCAGCGTCCTTGAGCAGCGGCCCAATCAGGCGCATGACCAGCTGTCGCGCCGTCTCAATGTCATTGGAGACATAGGTGGCGCCGATCAGCGCCTCCATGGTGTCCGCAAGGATGGACGCCTTGTTTTTGCCCTCGGTGAGCTTTTCGCCCTGCCCGAGGTAGATGTATTCACCCAGGCCGATGCTGCGGCCGATGCCCGCGAGGGCACGGGTGCTGACGACGGCGGAGCGGCGCTTGGCCAGGTCCCCTTCGGGCAGCGTGGGGTTGTCACGGTACAACGCGTCGGTTACCGAGAACCCCAGAATGGAGTCGCCCAGGAACTCGAGCCGTTCGTTGGTGGGGATGCCGCCGTTTTCGTAGGCGTAGGAACGGTGTGTGAGCGCAAGACGAAGCGTCCCGGCGTCAATAGTGACACCGAGACGCTTCAAAAGCTCTTCAGTTGAAGACATCTTATTCAGCCAGTTGGCGGATTAGACGTCTGCGACCTTGCGGCCCTTGTATTCAAGGAACAGCGCGGTGCCAGCCGAGTCGGTAACGACCTTTGCCTGGTGCGGCAGGCTGTACGTGACCTGACCGTTCTCGACAGTCTTCACCAGGTGGGGGGCGGTTGCCTTCCACTGGGAGCGGCGGGCGCGGGTATTCGAGCGAGACATTTTCCGCTTCGGGACAGCCACGGCTAACTCATTTCTCTCTAGTCCAACACTTACAAATCAGTTTTGCCGGTCAGGCTTAGCCAAGTCAGCTAGGGCAGCCCAGCGAGGATCTACCACCTCGTGGTGATGCCCCGGCTCGTCTTCCAGGCGAACTCCACATTCGGAGCAAAGGCCCTGGCAGTCTTCCCGGCACACCGGCTGGAACGGCAGCATGGTTACAACTGCGTCCCGCAACACCGGCTCAAGATCGATCAGATCGTGCTCGACTCGACGTTGCTCTTCTTCGTCTTCTTCATCCGAGAACTCAGCGTCCCCGTAGAAGAAAAGTTCTTGCACATTGACCTCGAGGTCATACGCAAGGGGATCCAGGCATCGGCCGCACTCGCCAGTAACTTCGACGTTTGCGGTTCCTGATACCAGAATTCCTTCGTGTACGGCCTCCAGCCGCAGATCCAGCTCGACATCCGAGCCTTCCTGCACGCCAATGAGCGCCACACCAAGATCACTCGGTGCGGGTACATGTTCTGTCAGCGTCCGCATGCTTCCCGGACTGCGTCCGAGGTCCTTGACGTCGAACGCCAAGGGCGAACTAGCATCTCGTTTAATGAGAACTCCTGTTGAACATATGACCGACGTACCATCCTAGCCTGATCTTCCGGACGGACTCAAACCGGGGGCACACCTGCGGTTCACACCGCACGCCGCTTTAGATTCGGGCCGCGCAACCGGCAGCAGGCCGCCGAGTACCGATCAAGCTTACCCTCTGCGCGGCTGGTCCTGTTCCGGCTCGCCGGAGTGCAGCCGTTTCAGCACCGAGCGGGGCACGAAATCGGACACATTGCCGCCCAGCGTGAACACTTCCTTGATCAGGGTGGAGGACAGGTGGAGGTAGTGGCTCTCGGCGGGCAGGAAGACCGTCTCGACGCCGGTGAGCTGGCGGTTCATCGTCGCCATCGGCAGTTCGTAGTCGAAGTCGGAGGAGGACCGAAGCCCCTTGACGATGGCGGACACGCCGCGCTGTCGGCAGTACTCGGCGAGGAGCCCCTCGCCCACCGGTTCCACTACGATGCCGCGCAGGGAGGCCAGTGTTTCCTGCGCCATGTCGATGCGTTCCTCGAGCGTAAAGCGGTATTTCTTGGCGTAGTTCGTGGAGACACCCACGATCACCTCGTCGAAGAGGCCTGCGGCCCTGGCAATGACTTCCAGGTGGCCATTGTGGATGGGGTCAAAGGAGCCAGGGCATACCGCGCGTCTCATGCTCCGAACCTACCGTATTGCTGCCACAGGCCGGGATAACATGGCTGAATGTCAGCATCGAGCATTCCTTTCACCGTGTCCGGGGGCGTGGTTCTTGTGACAGGAGCCGCCATGGGCATGGGCCGCCTGTACGCCCTCCGAGCGGCCCGCGAGGGCGCCGGCGTCGTAATTCTCTGGGACGTCGACGCCGAGGGCCTGGCGGGGACCGCTGCCGAAGTGACGGCCCTCGGCGCACGCGCCGTCGTCCGCCAGGTGGATCTCGCCGACCGCGCGGCGATTGCCGACGCCGCCGAGGCGTGCCGCGCCGAAGGCCCGCTGACCCTGCTGATCAACAACGCCGGAATTGTCCGCGGCGCGCTTTTCTGGGAACACACCCCGGAGCGGGACATTGCCCTGACCATGGACATCAACGCGCTGGCGCCCATGTACGTCACCCGTGCGTTCCTGCCGGGCATGATGGACGACGCCGGCCGGCCGCGCCGGATCCTCAACATCGCCTCCGCCGCGGGCACCGTGTCCAATCCCAGGATGAGCGTCTATGCGGCGTCCAAGTGGGCCGTGATCGGCTGGAGCGACTCGCTGCGGCTCGAACTCGAACAGCAGGGCTACCGCCACCTCGCCGTGACGACGTTCTGCCCCAGCTACATCTCCACCGGAATGTTCGACGGCGCCCGCGGCCCGCTGCTGACACCGCTGATGACGCCGGAGGACGCCGTGGACCGGGCCTGGCGGGCCACCACCGCGGGACGGCCGCAACTGATCGCCCCGGCCACTGCCCAGCTTGGCAAGGTCCTGCGCGGCCTGCTGCCGGTGCGGGCCTGGGACTTCGTGGGCGGAAAAGTCTTCGGGATCTACTCCACCATGGACAAGTTCACCGGCCGGGGCGAGAAGGCGGGCACCCGATGAACTCCCGGATGCCGCTCCCCTGGCAGCGGACCGCGACCGGCGCCAACCTGCTCTCCGCCGACGGCACCCTCGGCGTCACGATCTTCGAGGAAATGACCACCCTCGCGCTGCAGACCGGCGCCATTAACCTTGGCCAGGGCTTCCCGGACGAGGACGGCCCGGTGGAGATCAAGGCGGCCGCACAGGCCGCCATCGCCGCCGGCGCCAACCAGTACGCTCCGGGCAAGGGGATCCTTGAGCTGCGCGAGGCGATATCCCTCCACCAGGACCGCTTCTACGGCCTGGAACCGGACCCGCAGACCGAGATCATCGTCACCACCGGCGCCACCGAGGCCATCGCCGCGTCGCTGCTCGCACTCGTGGGGCCAGGCGATGAGGTCCTGACCTTCGAGCCGTTCTATGACTCCTACGGCGCCATCATCGGCCTCTCCGGTGCCCGCCATGTCACGGCCCCGCTGCTGGCCCCTGACTTCATGCCGGACCTGGATGCCCTCGAAGCGGCGTTCACCAGCCGCACCAAGGTGGTGCTGGTCAACAACCCGCACAACCCCACCAGCGCGGTGTTCCCCCGCGAGGTGCTGGAACGCGTCGTCGAGCTCGCCATCCGGTACGACGCCGTCATCATCACCGACGAAGTCTACGAACACCTCACCTTCGGTGCCCGGCACATCCCGGTGGCCACCCTGCCGGGCGCCGCGGAACGCACCCTGACCATTTCCTCCGCGGGGAAGACGTTTTCCTTCACCGGTTGGAAGATCGGCTGGCTCAGCGGGCCGGAGCATCTGGTCTCCGCGGCCCGCACCATCAAGCAGTTCCTGAGCTACAGCTCCGGCACTCCGTTCCAAAGCGCCATCGCGGCCGGGCTCGGCCTGCCGGATGAGTTCTATACCGGCATCGCCGATACCCTCCAGCTCAAACGCGACATCCTCAGCGAGGGCCTGCGGGCTGCGGGACTGGACGTCTTCACGTCGCAGGGCACGTACTTCGTCAACGTGGACACCGCGCCGCTCGGCATCTCCGACGCCGTCGAACTGGCCCGCCGGCTGCCCGCCCTGGTGGGGGTGGCGGCTATTCCGGTGCCGGTGTTCTGCCACCCGGAGGGCGCCGAACGCACGCGGAGCCTGCTGCGCTTCGCGTTCTGCAAACGGATTGACGTGTTGCAGGAAGCCGCCGAACGGCTCGCGACCCTCCGCGACAGGCTCTGATGGCGGACACGCCTGCCGCTGCGCGCTTCCTGCGCACCACCGGCCAGCACGCCACGATCGAGCCCGACGCCTTCACCGAGGGCGGCTTTGTGCTCAGCATTGGCGGGGCGGAACAGTCGCACGTCAATCTGGCGGACCCCTCGGACATCTTCTATGAGTACCTGCGCAGGATCGGCCACCTGGTGGATCTCGCGGCACCATGGGGCGAACCCCTTACAGCCCTCCATCTCGGGGCCGGGGCGCTGACCCTGGCGCGCTACATCCAGGCCACCCGGCCGGGCTCGGTGCAGTACGCGGTGGAGCTGGAACGGGAATTGCTGGATTTTGTGCTGCAGCAGCTCCCGCTGCCCGAAGGCACGCAGCTGCACACGCTCATCGGCGACGCCCGGTACGCCCTGGCCGAGCTGCCGCCGGAACTGCGCTTCGACGTCGTGATCCTGGACATCTTCTCCGGGCCGGAGGCACCGGAGCACATCGCTTGCACCGACTTCTACCGCGAGGCGGCGGCGAAGCTCAGCCCCCGCGGGGTGCTGATCGTCAACGTGGGCGATGAACCCGGGCTCACGCTGGTCCGGAGCCAGGTGGCCGCGCTGCGCCGGGCGATCGCCGATGTGTCCGCCTTTGCCGAGGCCGGCATGTTCAGCGGCCGCTACCCCGGCAACATCATCCTGACCGGGACGCAGGGACCCTGGCCGGAGGTGTGGACCGCGGCGCTCACCGCCCGCGGGCCACACCCCGCGAAGGTGCTCTCCGGCGTCGCGCTGGACGCTTTCCCGGCCTAGGTAGAGTCGGGTTCCGCTTCCTGGTCCGCGTCGGGGTCCGCTGCCGGGGTCACGCCGGGTTCGGCGAACCAGAGCTTCGTCTCCCCGTACTTCCGTTCCGCGAACCGCTCCATCCCGTCCGGCCAGGTCGGCTCGGGGGTCCGGGATGATCGCTCCACCACGACGACGGCGCCCTCGGCCAGATGCGGGAGGAGCTTGGCCAGCACCCCGGCCAGCGCCGGTTCGTCGAGGGGGTAGGGCGGATCGAGGAAGACGAGGTCCCAGCGGACGGCCTCCTGGGTCCGGTCAAGGAACGAGTCGACCTTGGAGCGGTGCACGGTGACGGCCTTGCGCCCGGCCACCGTGTTGACCAGGTCCGCGTTGCGCTGGCAGACCTCGCTGGCTTTGCCGTCGAATTCCACCAGGTCCACACTCAGCGCGCCGCGGCTCGCGCTTTCCACCCCGAGGGAACCGGACCCCGCGTAGAGGTCCAGCACGCGGGCGTCCGCGATCACCTCGAAGGCGTCCAGCCGCGAGAAAAGCGCCTCCTTGACCCGGTCCGTGGTGGGCCGGGTGAGGGATCCCGGGACGCTGACCAGGGTGGTTCCGCCCGCGGCCCCCGAAATGATGCGGCTCATGGCCGGGCCTCACTGCATGCATGGATGGTGTTAGCCGCGTTCAAGGAACGCCTCCTTTTCCGGATTGAGGTATTCGTCGATCGCCGCGGCGAGGACGGGGTGGGCGCCCAGTGACGGATCACCGCCCACGATCGCCTGCGCATCCTGCCGGGCCCGGGCGATCACGTCCTCGTGTTCAAGGACCCGCAACAGCTTCAGCGTGGACCGGCCGCCGGACTGGGAGGCGCCCAGGATGTCGCCTTCACGGCGCAGCTTGAGGTCCTCCTGGGAGAGTTCGAAACCGTCGGTGGTGGCCGCGACAGCGTCGAGCCGGCGTCGGCTCGGGTGGCCGGGTTCCAGCGTGGTGACGAGCAGGCAGGTGCCCGGCAGCCCGCCGCGGCCCACCCGGCCGCGCAGCTGGTGGAGCTGCGAGATGCCGAAGCGGTCCGCATCCAGGATCACCATCAGGGTGGCGTTATGAACGTCCACGCCCACTTCGATCACGGTGGTGGAGACCAGAAGCTTGGTCTGGTTGGCGGTGAAGGAGGCCATGGTTTCGGACTTCAGGACCGGGTCCTGCCGGCCGTGCAACGGCGCCACGGGCACACCGGACAGGGCGGGTTCGTCCCGCAGGAGTTCGACGACACCGGTCACGGAGGCCAGCTCGCGCGCCCCGCTCTCGCCGTCCAGGTCGGCGGCGGACGGTTCGGCCTCGCCGGGACTGAAATCGCCGTCGTCGTCCGAACCGATCTTGGGGCACACGATGTACACCTGATGGCCGGCGTCGATCTCTTCCCGGGCGCGGCTCCAGATCCGCGAGGCCCACGCCGGGTGCTCCGCGAGCCCGACGACATGGGTGGTGATCGGCGCGCGCCCGGCCGGCAGTTCGTCGAGGACGGACGTTTCGAGGTCGCCGAACACGGTCATGGCCACGGTCCTGGGGATGGGGGTGGCCGTCATGACCAGCAGGTGCGGGGGCTTGCTGGCCTTGGACCGGAGCACATCGCGCTGTTCGACGCCGAAGCGGTGCTGCTCGTCGACCACGATCAGGCCGAGGTCGTAGAAAGAGACGTTGTCGCTGAGCAGGGCGTGCGTGCCGATGACGATCCCGGCGGTTCCGGAGGCGGCGTCCAGCATGGCTTGTTTCCGGGCCGCGGTGGGCATTGACCCGGTCAACAGCGTGACCTGGACCGCGTCGGGGCCGAAGCCGCCCAGCATGCCGTCGCGGGACAGCGGCCCAAGCGTGCGGCGGATGGATTCGAAATGCTGCGCGGCGAGGACCTCGGTGGGGGCCAGCAGGGCGGCCTGTCCCCCGGCGTCAACCACCTGCAGCATGGCGCGCAGGGCCACGATGGTCTTGCCGGAGCCGACTTCGCCCTGGAGCAGCCGGTTCATCGGCGAGTCCTCGGCGAGCTCCGCGGCCAGGGTCTTCCCGACGGCGGCCTGGCCTGCGGTCAGGGTGAACGGCAGCTGCCGGTCAAAGGCGGTCAGCAGCCCCTCGGCGGCAGGCCGGCGGGCGGTGGCCTCCTCCGCGGCGAGCTGGGCGCGGCGCCGGGCGAGGGCGGACTGGAGCACCAGGGCTTCCTGGTAGCGGAAGCGGTCGCGGGCGCGCTGCCAGTCGGCGGGGGTCTGCGGGGTGTGGATGAGCCGGTAGGCCTCCGCGACCGCCAGGAACTTCTCCCGTGCGGTGATCTCCGCCGGCAGCGGGTCGGGCAGGGCGTCCAGGTCCGCGGTGTCCAGCAGCGTGGTGATGACCTTATGGATGGACCAGCTGGTCAGCTTGGCGGTCGCCGGGTACACCGGGATGGGCATGGCGGCGAGCTCCTCCGGGTCCTTCGCGTTGTCCGGGTCCTCGTCCAGCAGCAGGAAGTCGGGATTGGTCAGTCCCAGGGCGCCGCCGTAGCGGGTGATCTTTCCGGAGAACAGGGCGCGGCGGCCCGGCTGCAGCTCGGCCTTGGCCCGGAAACCGTTGAAGAAGCTCACCTTCAGGGTGCCGCTGCCCGTCCCGGTGCCCGGGGACGCGGAGTCGTCGGAAATTACGACGTCGGTCAGCGAGCCGCGGCGGGCGCGCATGGCCCGGGTGCTGCTGGAGACCACCCGGGCGATGAGGGTGACCTCTTCGTCGAGCGGAACCTCGCTGATGGGGGTGAGTTCGCCGCGGTTCAGGTAGCGGCGGGGGAAGTAGTCCAGCAGACCGCCGACAGTGGTGATACCGAGGTGCTTTTCAATGGGCGCCGCGGAGCGCTTGCCGATCCGGCGTTCCAGGCCGAGCCCCAGTTCGGCGACGCCCGGTTGGGCGTGGGCCGGATTAGCGTTCATGTCCGTCGGGGACCTGTCCTGCGGGTTCACGGGTACCGGCGTTGAGGGGTTCGGCGTCAGGCACAGCAAGCTCGCTGACGCTGATGTCCGAGGGTTCGCCGAGGGAACGGATCAGGGCCACGGCGGGCTCGGCATGCGGGACGTGGACGTGGACACGCCAGCGGTAGGCACCGGCGGCGTCGGCCGCCCCGCCGACCTGGCTCATGATGACGGAGTCGCCCATTTCGTCGAGCCGCTGGCGCATCATGGCGGCGTCGAGCGGTGACAGGGTGATGGTGCACATGACTTCCACGCCCTCATCCCGCGGCATGCCGGCGTGGATGTGCGGGTCCTGGACGTCGTAGCCGTGCAGTCCGTCCAGCAGTTGGTCCTGGAGTTCCTCGCCGAGGATAGCGGAGCGGAGGCAGTCCAGGATCAGCAGCATCCCGACGCCGCCAGCGTCCACCACGTGGGCGGCGTGCAGCGCCTCCAACTGGTCCTCGGTGCGGACCACGGCCGCGAGGGCGGCTTCCACGGCGGCATCGAGGGCCAGGCCCAGGGTGTGGTTGCTGTCGTCGCCGTCGTGCGCTGAATCCACGGCGGCCGCGGCGCGGGCGGCGGCTTCCATCACGGAGAGCATGGTGCCGGGAACCGGGTCGCTCAACGCGGACCAGGCCCGGAGCTGGGCGCGGTTCAGCGCGGCGGCCAGCAGCGGGGCGCTGAGCCGGGGGTGGCCGGCGAGGGGTTCGGCGGCGGCGCACAGAAATACGGCGAACAGCGTGCCGGAGTTGCCCCGGGCCTTTTCCATGGCGGCCAGGCCAGCCCGGGCGAGGACAGTGCCGACGTCGTTCTGGGCCGGATCCGGTGACCCAACGGAATGGACCGACGAATCGGCGGTGACCTGGGGGATCGCGGCGGTATCCAGGCAGTGAAGTGCCTGGGCGGCGGCGCGCACCGTGAGATACAGGTTTGTGCCGGTGTCGCCGTCGGCGACGGGGAAGATGTTGATGGCGTTCAGGCGGTCGCTGTGGTTTCCAAGCGTCGTTTCTGCCTTGCTCAACCACCGCTTCATCGCTTGCGCGTTGGCGGCAATTTTAGTCTGCAAAGTGATCCCATCCCACAGTGTCAACGGGCCTGCCCGCTATCTTGACGCCCGTGCTGTCCGTTGGTGCAGAGGCTTCTACCGAGCCTATCGCAGTGAAACCGTGAGGCAGCTGAAGACCTGGGGGGAAAGTGGCCAGCAGTCCATGGTCCTCCCCGCCGCCCAGGATCCAGGCCATCGGATCAGTGCCGAGCAGTCCGGCGGCGGGCAGAAGAGGAACCGCCAGTTGCTCCAGTACCGCCGCGTCCAGGTTCAGGACGGTGTGGCTCGCGGACGCCATCCGGTTGCCGTCGCGGACCAGACCGTCGGAAATGTCCATCATGGCTGTGGCGCCGGAATCTCTGGCCAGCGGTCCCCCCGCAAGGGGCGGCCGGGGCCGGCACTGGGTGTCCATCAGGGCACGCTGGTCCTTGGTCAGTGCCTCGACCGGGGTTGCCGATTCCAGCAGCGCGAGACCCGCCGCGGCACGGCCCACGGTGCCGGCCAGCGCCAGCGTGTCCCCCGCCCGGGCGCCGGAGCGCAGCACGGGTGACCCGCCGTCGAGGGTGCCGAGAATCGCCACACTGACAGCCAGTTCGCGACCCCGGCCGAGGTCGCCGCCGGCCACGGCACAGTCCGGGGCGCCCAGTTCCCGGATGCCGGCGCTGAGTCCGTCGGCGAAGTCCTCGACCCAGGCGACCCGGGTTTCCGGCGGCATGGTGAGGCTGACGACGAGGGACGTGGCGCGGGCCCCCATGGCATTGATGTCGCTGAGGTTCTGCGCGGCTGCCTTCCAGCCGACGTCGTAGCCGGTGGTCCGGTAGCCGTTGTTCCATTCGAGCCGGAAGTCCTGGTCGGCCACCTGGGTGTCGATGCTCAGGACTGCCCGTCCGTCCGGGGCGGCCACGATGGCGGCGTCGTCGCCCGGGCCCAGGATCAGGGACGGGTTGTGTTCCTGGCCGTAATGCAGGCGCGGGAAAATGCGTTCCAGGAGCTGGGATTCGGAAAGTTCCGCCACGGTCAGCGGCGCTTTGGGCAGGGGCGCTTTGGGCAGGGGCGCTTCAGTCAGGGGCGCTTCAGTCAGGGGCGCTTCAGTCAGGGGCGCTTCAGTCAGGGTCGCTTCAGTCAGGGTCGCTTCAGGCGGGGTCGCTTCAGGCGGGGTCGCTTCAGGCGGCGTCGCTCCAGGCGGCGTTGCTCCAGGCGGGGGGACAGTCTCGTGTTCAGGCACAGCCCTACGCTACCGCGAGGGGCAGACAACGGCGGAGGCTGGTTGTTGCGGGATGGCCTGGCAAAGCTGCCCTGGAACGCCGCGGTGGCCGCGTTTTCCCCGCTCCCTCACGGGCGTGCGAGACTCGTAGGCATGCCCCCGCCACTGCCCGCGCTGAACGCCGCACCCCGGCGTTTCCGCTGGGCCCTGGCGGCAGCTTCCGGCGCCGTGATGCTGTGGCTGGTGGTCGCAGTCCAGTTGTTCGTCAACGTGGATCCCTTGGGCGTGCACCGCACGGACGCCGTGATCATGCTGGGCGGGGCCGCGTCCGAACGCCTGCCGGTGGCGCAAAAGCTCCAACGCGAGCACAACGTTCCCGTGCTGGTCCTGTCCCATACGGACACCCTGGGCAATGCGGCGGCCGACGACATCTGCAACTCGGCCACGTTCCCCCGCCCCGAACTGGTCTGTTTCCGCCCCAGTGGCATGGACACCCGCAGTGAAGCAGTCATCATTGCGGACCTTGCTGACGCCAACGGGTGGAAGTCGGTCAGCGTCGTGACGTCCAGCTACCACGTCACCCGGGCCGGACGGCTGCTGAAGCAGTGCACGACGGCGGACGTACAGATGGTCGCATCCCACCCCGCGCTGAGCCCGGGGCAGTGGCTGCGGCGGTTTGTCATTGAAACCGGGGGCCTGATCGATGCGTCCCTGCGGCCGGAATGCACGGATCAGCGGACGGGAATGTAAGAATTGAAGGCGATCAGGCTGAGACCCTCAGCCTACTGACGATGTATCAAGGCGAGGAGGACCGGCTGTTGGATGATCCTGCCGAGGATGCTCCCCGCCCTGTAGCAGCCCCCCGCCACCTGCGGCGGCGTGCCTTCCACAAGGAGATTCCGGACACGCTCCTGGTTCCGGATGCGGCACCCCTGCCTCCGGCCCATCGAAGCGCGGCCCCAGCCAAGCGTGCTGCCGAGCTGGACCCCGACGACGAGGAAGTGGCCTACCGCCGCAAGCGCCTGACGGCGCTGGCAGCAGTCATCCTCGTCGCCGTCACCGTGCCCGCATTGATCATCGCCCTCCTGCTCCTGGGCTAGCCCCCGTCGACTAGTCTTGCCAAACCGCACCGCCCGCGTCTCTTGGGGGAACATCCATGCACAGCATCATGCCGATCTTCGGCACCAGGCCCGAGGCCATCAAAATGGCGCCCGTGATCAACGCCCTTGAAAGCTCACCGCATTTTCGCTGCATCGTGACGGTGACGGGCCAGCACCGCGAAATGCTGGACCAGGTCAACGAACTCTTCGGAATCGTTCCCGACCACGACCTCAATATCCTCCAGCAGGGCCAGTCCCTGTCCGCCATCCTGACGCGGACCATCGATGGGCTGGAGAAGCTGTTCGCCCACACCCGGCCCGATGCCGTGGTGGTCCAGGGCGACACCACGACCTCCACCGCTGCCGCGATTGCAGCGTTTTACCACGGGATTCCGGTGGTGCATGTCGAGGCAGGGCTCCGAAGCGGTGACCTCCGCTCCCCCTTCCCGGAAGAGGCGAACCGGAAGCTCACCAGCCAGATCGCAAGCCTCCATCTGGCGCCGACGAGCGTCAGCAAAGGCAACCTGGTTGCGGAGGGAATCAGGCCGGAAGACGTCGTCATCACGGGCAACTCCGTCATAGACGCCCTCCTCACCACCGTGGGCAAGTCCGTCACCTTCACCGACCCGCAGCTCGAGGACCTGGCGGCCAGCGGCAGGAAAATCCTGCTGGTCACGACCCACCGCCGGGAGAACCAGGGACACGCGATGCGCGGCGTGGCACGGGCGCTGGCCCGGATCGCCGACGCCGAGCGCGAACTGGTGATCGTCCTGCCGGCCCACAAGAATCCCGTGGTGCGCGAAGCGTTGCTGCCGTTACTTGAAGGCAAAGCCAACGTCATTGTGACCGAGCCTCTCCCCTACGGCGAGTTCACCCGGCTGTTGTCCCTGGCGCACTTTGTGGTCACGGATTCGGGGGGCGTGCAGGAGGAAGCTCCCAGCCTCGGAAAGCCCGTGCTGGTGATGCGGGAAAACACCGAACGGCCGGAGGCCGTCAAGGCAGGGACCGTGGCTCTCATCGGCACGGACGAGGACCGGATTTTTGCCGAGGTAACCCGCTTGCTCAAGGACCCCGAGCGCTTCGCCGCCATGGCGAACGCCGTCAATCCCTACGGGGACGGCGAAGCCGCCGGCAGAACCGTAGCGGCCATTGCAGAGCTTCTCGGCGTCGGATCCCGCATCGGCGAGTTCGCCGGCGGGTAGTGCCGCAACGCCCGGACGGCACGGGCTGGCCGGCTAACGCAGGGTTCGGGCAAGTTAATACAGAGTTAACGTAAGGTTGCTGGCTTTCTTGGGTGGGCAGGGGTCCAGCGGCTATGCTTGGCTGCGGGGGATGCTCACCTTGGCCCGTATTGCGGGACCGAGGCGCCCGCTCGAGTGATGCTACGGCTCGCCGCTCCCCGTCCCACAGCACACTCGTTGAAGAGGAAAACTAATGAAAATTCAAGCCGTAATTCTGGCTGCCGGAATGGGCACGCGCCTGGCGCGCCCGCACCCCAAGCCCATGACGGAACTCAGTGATGGCAGGACCATCATGCACCAGCAGGTCCAGAATCTGCAGAACAAGTTTGGCAAGAAGCTGCGGCTGACCATTGCGGTCGGTTTCAAGCTGGAGATGATCCTCGAACACGTACCCAACGCGTCGTTTGTGTACAACGAGAACTTTGACCAGACGAACACCTCCAAGAGCCTCTTGAAGGCAATCCGGAATTCCGCCAAGGGCGGTGTGTTGTGGATGAACGGCGACGTCGTCTTTGACCCGGATATCCTCGAGATGCTGCTGCCCTACATCCAGCGCGACGAGTCGTTCATCACCGTCGACATTTCCTCGGTTTCGGACGAGGAAGTTAAGTACACCACCGACACGGACGGCAAAATCCTGGACCTGTCCAAGATTGTCCCCGCCGACGTGGCCCACGGCGAGGCTGTCGGCATCAACTATGTCAGCTCGAAAGACAAGAAGAAGCTCCTCAAGCGACTGATTGAAGTCGATGACCAGGACTACTTCGAGAAGGCCATCGAACTGACCATCAAGCAGGACGAACTCAAGTGGACGCCCGTGGACATCAGCGATTTCTACGCCGTCGAAGTTGACTTCCCGGACGACCTGGTCAGGGCCAACGCAAGCATCTAGGGGCACCCGCAGAACAACCGGGCCCCGTATGGCGGACACCGTGCGTGACGCCACTGCCCAGCCGACCCCAACAGCAAAGGGCCACACCAGCAAGTGCGACAACAGGGCAGGATCCAAGTATCGCGACGGGACGCCATCAAGTGGTCACTCACTGGCGCGACCGGAGCCACCCTGTTGGCGCTGTCCGACTCCACCGGCACCGCCGGCTCCGGGCCTGCCGGTGGTGCGCACCTGAAATCATCCCCGGTGTCACCGCTGACGACCCTGGACGCCACAGTTGTCCTCGGTCCCCAGCCTGTTCCTCAACTGCCCTACCGGCGGCTTTCCCTGGGGCCGGCTCTCGCGACCCAGGTCCGTGAGGAGCTGTGCGAGCGCACCAGCAGTGCCGACACCCAGCGGACGGGGCTGGCTGCTTTTGGGCACCTGACGGATAGCCACGTCCTCGACGCGGCCAACCCGGGGAGATTGTCCTTCTTCTGGCAGTACTTCGACTTCACGGACGGGTTTCCGCCCTCGGGGTTGTTCCGGCCGCAGGACCTGCTTACCGTCCATGTGCTGGACGCGACAATCCGGAGGCTCAACGCCGTCGGACGCGGCCCCCTCAGTCAACGGCCTCTGGATTGCCTCGTCACCACGGGAGATCTCACGAACGCCTTTGCCCTCAGCGAATTGTCCGCTGCGGCCGGAGTGTTCAAGGGCGTCCCGGCAACATCGCACCCGACCGACAGGTACGAGGGTGTCCAGGATCACGGACCGGCCCCCCTCGAACTGTCCCGGCACATCTGGCACCCGGAACCCGAGCCCTCGCTCGCACCCCGGGATGACTGGAAAGCTGTTCACGGTTATCCCACAGTGCCGGGGCTTCTCGAGGCGGCTATTAGACCGGTAAACGCGGAGGGCTCCGACTTTCCCTGGTACGTCGGCGTCGGAAACCACGACGAAGCCGGGCGTTCAGGGGGGGATCCGGTCTCCGCGAAAACCGACTTCGTCGACACGCTCCGTATCGGCGACCGGCTTCCCATGCGGCTGCCTCCCGGCATCGACGAACTGGACTTTTGGGAAACAGTCGAGGACTCCAGCGCGAACGAACGCCGGACCCTCATGGCGTCCATGCCGTCGCGACAGGTGCAGGCTTCGAAGCTCCGCCGCGAGTTCAGCACGGCGGACTTCATGGAGTCCATAGCGGGGAACGGCCGGCGCGATGGCGGGGCGTCCGGCTTACGCCAAAGCCCCGACGGCCAGCCGTACTACACCTTTGACATATCGCCGCAGGTTCTCGGCGTCATGCTGAACACGGCGAGCCCCGACGGCGGCGCCAAGGCCGTGCTGGACGCTGCACAGGCGGCGTGGCTGGAGGAACAACTTGAGGGCGTATCCGGGAGGTCCTATGATCCGGAGGGCAACCCCTCCGCAAGGGATGTGGACGACCGTCTCGTGGTGTTGTTCAGCCATCACCCGCTGCCTTACTTCGACGAGGACACGCGTTCGCCGGGCAGCGGCGAGCCTCCCCTGGACCGCGCAGCCGTCCTGCAGCTCATCTCCCGATTTCCGAACGTGGTCGTCTGGCTGAATGGCCACACGCACAGGCACCAGGTGACACCACACACCCCGGAATTTGACCGGGGCGGTTTCTGGGAGATCACGACCGCGTCGCTCATTGATTATCCGCAGCAATCGAGAGTGGTTGAACTCCTGGACAACGGCGACGGCACACTATCCATTGCCGCAACCCTGGTGGACCATTCGGCGCCGGAGAGCGTCGTTCACGATGGAATCCACACCCCGGCATCCATGGCTGCCTTGAGCCTTGAACTGGTGTTGAACCGGCCGGGCCTCGACCTCGCTGAAGTGATGGGATCGGCCGGGGACCAGAACGTCGACCTGGTACTGCGGAAACCTTTTTGACCTTGGCCCCGCGGGCGTCTGGGCGCGGGGCCGTGCCACTATTGACGGAATGCGTAGGGCCAGTGGCACGACGCAGGTAGCGGCGGCCCACGGCGTCCAGCACCGCCATTGACTTGCAGCAAATGAGAAATGACACATCAACCACCGGTTGGATACAGACGAGGGAAGCGAATCCAAGAATGCCAGGTCCCAAGCAGAGCCAAGCAATAGCTGCGATGAAAGCTGCCGCTGAGAGAAATCTCCGGCGGGTGTGGCGGGCATTGCCCCCGGAGCAGCGGAAGCAGATCCGCAAGGTGGCGCACCCGGCCAGTGTGGCAAAGCTCCAGAGAACCGCCGCGGCGAAGCCCGTTGCGCCCCTGCAGCGGCCCCAGCTCGCCGTCATCGTCCTTCTGACCGACGACGCCGGCGACCCGGCCGTGACGTTGCGCAGCCTGGTGGGCCAAGAGCCAGCGGCCATGGAGATGATTGTCGTGGATACCTCGCTGGCCGGGCTGGGCCGGGGGCAGGTCCGGGACTTCGCCAAGCGGGACGGCCGGGTCAAGTACCTCGCGCTGGCAGGCTCCCGTGAAGAGGCAGCCCGTGCCGGCGCCGTCGCGCAGAGCCGGGCGCCCTATTTGATGTTCCTGAATGCCGGGGACGTCGTCGAAAAGGCAAGCCTGGATCCCATGTTCCGGTCCCTGCGTCAGACCGGCTCGTCCTTCGCCGTCGGTATGACCGGAATCGTCAAGGGCAAAACCAGCTCCACGCCGGCGTGGCAGCAGGACATCCATTCAGAACCTCGGCCGGCCGTGACTGTTGCGGAACTTCCGGGGATTCTGCGTGACGGCGCCCTCGGCAACAAGGTATTCGGGCGGGATTTCTGGACCTACGCCACCGCCGGTATCGCAACCGAGCGGGAGCACTGGCAGTACGAGGCCGTTCCCACCCTTTACTCCCGGGCCGACGCTTTTGACATCCTCGACGTCAAGGTCGTTTCCACCTCCGCGGACGCCTCCGTCCGGCCCCTGGCACGCGAGCTGCTCTGCCAGGGGCAGTACCTGAAGGACCGTCTCAGCAGGCTTGAGTCCCTCGCCGCCGGGTTGCGCCCCATCCTGGCCCCGGAGACCTTTCGGCGTGTGCTTTCCAATGAACTGGGCAACGGACTCTTCCGCTTCTACGAAGTAGTTCCCCGCACCGATCAGGCCTACTGGGAGATGCTCCACACGACGGTCGGCCGCCTCAGCGAAGGCCTGGAGCTGGACTGGGACGGCATCAGAATCCACAACCGGCTGATCCTCTCGGCTGTCCTTGCAGACCGGCGGGAGGACGTCGTTCGGATCTGCCACCACCGCAGCGACTACAACTCCAGCTTCCCCACCCAGGCCACCGGCTCCGTCCTGTTGGCGCAACCCAAGTATTTGGTCGAACTTTCCCATTATGACCCGGAGCTCCTGCCCTGCCGCGAGATCGACCTGCGGTTTGTCAGCAAAATGACGCACTTCGTCTGGCTGGCTGACGGCCGGCTGGAAATCGGCGGTCACGCGTACATCTCGTCTGTGGATCCCGTCGAGGGGAACCTCTCCATCCTGGCGTCCCTGGTGAACGCCGACGGCGGGGAGACGGTCCCGTTGGCGGTGCAGCGCCACACGGACCCGTCCATCGACTGGGAATCCAATGACAACTGGACCTCCTACGCCGACGCCGGATTCCGGACCATCATTGACCCGGCTGTGATGCTGGAAGGACTCGGGTCCGACGGCCCCTCGGAGTGGCATGTGCTGCTGACTGTCACTGCCGGCGGCAGGACCTTCGAGGCGCCTCTGACACGCCGGGACGCCAACGGCTCCACCGGCAGCCTGCCCGTAGGCCCCATGGTGGACTCATCCCGGATGGCCGTGGAAATGCGGCCCGCCACGACCGGCCTGACCTTTGTCCCGGTCACCCCCCTGTACGTTGCCACCTCACTGGAACTGACGGGAAGGGTCCTGAAGCTGACAGTTGAAGCCCACTCCGCCCCGGTGGCCGCAAAGGTCTCCCTCGAGTCGCCCAAGTTCGGCATCCGCGAGACGGCCACCTGCCTTGGCGTGGATGGCGCCACGGCGCTCTACGTCATCGATGTGCCCGACCTGGCAGCCGGCGCCGCCGCGACGGCCGAGTACGAATGGCGGCTGCGGCTGGACAGCGGTTTCAAAACCCCGCAGCCGGTTGCCTGGCCGGAAGGTTCCTCGGAGCTCGAAGCCCAGTCCGACCAGACCCGAAGCCTTAGGCTGGGCCTGACCGGATACGGGTTTGTGACGTTGAAGGAGCGCAGGACCCGCGTTATCGCTTCCTCCGTTGAGGTGTCAGCGGATCAGCGCACCCTGCGGATCGAGGGCACTGCGGATCTGCCCGTGATCCACGCTCCCCGTTTTGTCCTCTCCAGCGGGAAGGCAGTCATCCCCGCAACGGACGTCGCGCTGACGGTGCGGACCAACGACGGGAGCAACGTTTTTACGGCCGATTTCCTGCTGCCCCGGAAGCCGTGGGGCGGCGAGGAAGTGATGCCCGAGGCCGGCGCGTACAGTGTGCGCTTTGTCCCCCCGGGGGTCGCCGACCACCAGGGGTACTGGTTCCCGGCGTCGTCCGGGCTGCAAGCGGAGATGCCCCGGCGGATCGCGGCAGACCGGGTGGAAGTCGGCGTGAGCCGCACCCCCAAAAACGCTGCCCTGACCATCCACCTGCGGCCCCCCTTGGCAGCGGATGAGGTGGGACGGTTCGGCCAGCAGAGGCTGCGCACCCCCGTAACGGTGGGCGGTGAAGCCGAACTCCGGGACGCCATCCTGTTCATGTGCTTCGGCGGACGTCGCGCCACGGACAGCCCGCGGCGCCTGCTGGAGGAGTTCCAGCGCCGGGGAAGCCTGTGGCCCATGTATTGGGCTGTTGCCGATTTCTCGGTGCCGGTGCCCGCCGGAGCCGAGCCGGTGCTCATTGGTTCCCGGCGGTGGTACCAGCTCCTGACCGAGTCCAGGATTCTGATCAACAACAACAACTTCCCGTTCTACTTCCGCAAGCGCGAGGGACAGGTCTACATCCAGACCTGGCACGGAACACCCTTGAAGAAGCTGGGCAACGACGTCGCCCGCACGAACTTCTCGCTGTCCTACTGGAACCTCATGTGGCGCGAGGCGGAGTACTGGGATGCACTGCTGGCGCAGAACGACTACGCCGCCGGCGTTCTGGCCAAATGCTTCGGCTTTGACGGGCGTGTGGTCGCCGACGGCTATCCCCGCAATGACAGCCTCACCCGCGAACGGATGGAACAGGACCGGCCCGAAATCCGCCGCCGGCTCGGCATTCCTGCGGGCAAGACCGCGATTCTCTATGCACCCACCTGGCGCGACGACGCCAAAAACGCCTCGCGGCAATACGAAATGGTCACGTACCTCGACTTCGAGAAAGCCCAGCAGCAGCTCGGCGACGACTACGTTCTGCTCCTGCGCGGGCACCACAACATTGCCGGCCAGCGGCAGACGGCGGCCAACGAGTTTGTCATTGACGTGACCGAGTACCCGGAGGTCAACGACCTCTACACGGCCGCGGACATCCTGGTCAACGATTACTCATCCGTCATGTTCGACTTCTGTGTGACCGGCAAACCGATCATCTTCCTGACACCGGACATCGCCCAGTACCGCGACGAGACCCGGGGCTTCTACTTCGACCTGGAGGAAAAGGCGCCCGGCCCGCTGCACAACACCACCGAGCAAGTCGTGCGGTCCATCAAGAACATCTCGTCGGTTTCGCGCCGTTACGAGCCCAAGTATGCGGCGTTCGTGAAGATGTTCGCGCCGTACTGCGACGGGGACGCCACCAGCCGGGTCTTCGATGCGCTGTGGCCGGACGGGGCGGAACGTCCCCTGGCCCTGGAATCGGGCCCATCATCATCGACGCCCTCGGAGGGCTAAGCGGCCGAGGCCTCTACAACTGAGCACGCATTGCCAGGCACCAGCCGGCTCTGCCACCTGGCAGCTACAACATTAGGACGCACTAAACAGCATGAGTTCCGCGCACAAAACAATCGAATACGGCATTCTTCTTGAGGAGCAGAAAGACTGGACGGCCGCCGTCGAGGTATACACAGCACTGCTCGACGGCGGAAACGGTGCCGATGCGGAACTTGCCTTCCGTCTGGGGCATGCTCACTTCCACCTGGGGCAGTATCAGGAATCGGCGACCCGGCTTCAGGAAGCTACAGCGCAAGAACCCGGCGTAGCAGCATGGCACTACCGCCTTGGATTCGTCCAGGAGCAATTGGCAAACTACGACGCCGCCTTGGCGGCGTACAGATCCTCGCTCGCTCTGGAACCTGGCCGCACCCGATGGGCGCGTCGGTTGGCCGAAGTAGAGCCGATGGCGGAAGACGCCGCAGCAGCAGCTCTCGAGATTCGGCGCTCTGAGGGCCGCCGCCACCGGGAACGGGTCCAGGAACTCGTTGCCGGCAAGGCACCTTTGTGGCAGCGGCTCGACGCGCTTAATGACGGTCTGCATGCCAACAGCGACGATCCTGCCTGGCTTATGCAGTTGGCTGATGCTCAGTTCTCCATGAACAGGTTCGCCGAAGCCGCCGAAAACTATGCGGCGGCGGCACGACTTAAACCTGAGCAGGCGGATCTCCACTTCCGCGCAGGCTGGTGCTGGGAGCTCCTCGAACAGCCGTTGATTGCCCGCCGCGCCTACCAACGGGCAATCAACGCTGATACGGACCTGGGGGCAAAAGTCTTCGGAGTGGGAGTGTTTTTCCAGAAGAGAGGACGGTGGGTAGAGGCAGCGGCTGCATTCACGAAGACCCTTCGACATGAGAGAACTTCCGCTGAACTGCACTACAAGCTCGGCAATGCCCTCATGCGTTCTTACAAGTGGCCGGAGGCGCTTGAATCGCTCCGCGCCGCCGTAGCCATGGACCCAACCGTTCCGCAGTGGCACTACCGCCTGGGTTTTGCCCACGAACGTCTCGCCGAGTGGACGGAGGCTGCTTCCGCCTACGAATATGCGATTCTTCGGAGCAGTCCGGCCCCCTCGTACTGGTGCTATCGCTTGGGCTATGTCCTCACGCAGGCACAAGACTACGAAGGAGCGTGCAAAGCTTTCGCCGCCACACTTAAGTCAAAATCCCGCGTTGGCGCTGTGGGGGACAGCGAAGCTGTCAGCACGTATGAAGAAAGACTTCTGCTGGACGGCTTCGAATCAGCTCTGCAATCACAGTCGGCTCAGAGGTGCCTTGAAGCCGGGGAACGCCTGGAGCTTCGCGGCATGCACTCCCATGCGGCGGAAGCCTTCAACGCCAGCGTCAAGCGGTTGGAGAGCCACTCCCCCACTGCTTACTACAGATTGGGCCGGGCACTTCAGGACCTTGGGGACTTTGAGGCGGCCTGCGCTGCTTACCTGGAAACGCGGTTATTCAAGCGGGCCCACGGCGTCGATACCTCTGCTTATCTGAAGAACAGAGAGCTGAAGCAGTCGATGATTTACACGGAGTACCTGGAGACACTGCCTCTGGCGCCCACTACGGTGCTGTACGAGAGCAGTCACGGCAATTCTGTTTCGTGCAATCCACTGCAGATTTTCCGAAACATGATGGCGGATCCGCGATTCGACTCTTGGACCCACATCTGGGTACTCAATGAAAAGGACCGGGTCCCGTACGAGTTGGCCGGGCGGCCGAATGTTATTTTTGTCGCCCGTGACTGCGACCTTTACCTGCGATACCTCTCCACGGCGACGTACCTGATCAACAACAACACCTTCCCGCCCTATTTCGTTCGACGTTCGGGCCAGAAATATCTGAACACCTGGCATGGAACGCCGCTAAAGACTTTGGGCCGGGACATCCAGAATGGCTTCATGGATCACAGGAATGCCGCCAGGAACTTCCTGCATACCACCCACATGATTGCCCCGAACGAGTTCACCGCAGAGTGCCTGATAGATAAGTATGACGTCAGAGGGATTTTCGCCGGCAAACTTGCAGTCACGGGTTATCCGCGGGTGGACGCCACCTTTGGGGCCAGTGAACAGCAAAGGCGGGAGCTGCGGCATCATTTGGGGATCGAGGATGACAAAAAGGTGGTGCTCTACGCACCGACGTGGCGCGGGTCCCTTGGCACGCTCGAGGAAGCGAGCGGTGTCGACGTCAAAAGCGTCATGCAGCAACTCGCGACGCTGGACTGTGTGCCGCTCTACCGGGGGCACGCGCTGACATCCCCGGCCGGGGCCGCAGGATCCCTGGACGAGTTCGCCGTCCCGGACGATATTCCCACCAATGACCTACTCGCCGTAGTAGACGTGCTCATCACCGACTACTCCAGTATTTTCTTTGATTTCATGGCCACTGGACGACCCATCGTCTACTTTGCCTACGATCTCGACGAATACGCCTCAGAGCGTGGGATGTACTTCGACTTGGAGTCCTTGCCCGGTCGTGTGTGTGCTGAAACCGCGGGGCTGCTCACTGAAGTGACCGCCGCCCTTCAGGAAGACGGATCTCCCGACGAGAAGTACAGACGCGGCAGGGACACTTTCTGCACCATGGAAGACGGATCGTCGTCGCAGCGAGCGATCGAATTCTTCTTCTTCGATGCGACTGATTGTGTCGTCCAGCCGGAGCGAAGCCAAAAGCGCAAGGTGCTCTTCTATCAGGGTTCATTCATCCCAAACGGCATAACCACCTCCTACCTGAATCTTGTCGGCAATCTGGATGCCTCCAGCACCCGCATGTTCCTCGCGGTCGAGCCGGCCAGCGTCAAGTCCGAGGAGCGACGACTGGAAAAGTTCGCCCAACATCCCGAACATGTCCAGGTCCTTGGACGGGTGGGCACGCAGCTCATGACGGCGGAAGAACGCTGGGTGATCGACAAGTTCAACGCCACAGGCGATCTCGCTTCTCCTGAACTCTGGGACATTTACAACGGTGCCTTCAACCGGGAATTCCGCCGTATATTCGGAGACGCGACCTTTGATTCGGTCGTCTGCTTCGAGGGCTACGCAAGGTACTGGGCCGCCCTGTTCGCAAACACGACCAACCCGGCTGCCAAGAAGTCCATCTACCTTCACAACGACATGCACCGCGAATGGCGTCATCGTTTCCGTTACCTGGAGTCGATGTTCCGGCTCTACCGGAAGTACGACCAACTCGTGTCCGTGACCAAGAGCGTCCATGAGGAAAACGTCAGGCAACTGTCGGAAGCGTTCGGCCTTCCGCTGCGCAACTTTGACTACTGCAATAACGTGGTCAATGCCGCAGAGGCGAAGGAATTCGCCGCTGATCGGCTTGACGATGACCTGCACCAATGGATGGACGCTGGGTCCACGCAATTCGTCACCCTCGGCCGTCTTTCGCCAGAGAAGGGTCACGCCAAGCTCATACGGGCATTCGCGAAGGTGATCAAGTCGCATCCCCACTGCAAACTCACAATTCTTGGTGATGGCCCACTAAGGGAAGACCTGGAGCTCCTGATCGACGAGTTGTCGCTGGGGTCCAACGTGCTCCTCGCCGGGCTACGCATCAATCCATTCCCTGCGCTTCAGCGTTCCGACTGCTTCGTGTTCTCGTCTGATTATGAAGGGCAGGGACTCGTGGTGCTCGAGGCGCTAATTCTTGGAAAGCCTGTCATCTCGACGGATGTTGTAGGCCCGAGAAGTGTGCTTGAGAATGGACACGGTATGTTGGTTGAAAACAGCGTTCAAGGGCTTGTGGCTGGTATGCACGATTTTCTTGATGGCCGGCTCATGACGCCCGTATTCGACTACGATGCGTACCAAAAAGAAGCCATAAAAAAATTCGAGCGGGTTGCACTTACGCGCTCATAAGATACGCGGCCTCGCCTGACACCTGGATCTAAAGTGCCGCGAGTGCGTGCGACAAATCAAGGACTGATTATTTTGCTGCTTAGGAGTCGACTCATTGAATGACCTTGTTCTAGACCTGGCAGATGACCTGAGTCCGGTCATCGACGGGACGGCAGCGATCGATCCGTCGACCAGTTACGTTCTTGTAAATCACGGCCCCTCCTCGGCGCCGGGAGAAAACCTGATAACGATATCCAGGCGGGACCCGGCTGCTAAAAGACTGATAAGTCATCTGGCAATGAATGGGTTCTATCTGTACAGGGTTACGGAAAACGGCAGTCGTTTTGTCCGGGACCACACTATATCCAAATTATGGCACCGCGTGAAAGACGGCGATTTCTCGACAAACGGGGATGGCCTGATTTACTCCCTCACCCTCCCGGCAGTGAAGTCAAACTTCATGCGGATCCTGGTGATCTTTTCTTCAATGAACACGAGTATCTACACTCCGAGCATGATGCGCTACTTTGAACAGAATTTTCGATCTGCACAGAAGCATGTTCCACCGAATACCGCCATACTCCGGATAGCTGACATTGGTGGCGTTGTCGGCGCTTTTTATCTCAACACGGTGCGAAACCCAAATAATACGGAGAGGATCCGCCGCTTAATCACCGAAACGGCCACAGCCCACCAGGTATCTTTTGGCGATGTTGTGCTTTACGGCGCCTCCAAGGGCGGGACCGGGGCTCTGTACCACGGCCTGACCGGAGGCTTCAAGTGCCTTGCCGTGGATCCGGTCATCTCCGACGATTATTATGTATCGACGTACCAGGATTCGCACTTTACCACCGACGGTGTGTTTCCCGAGCGTAAACAAGATGTCTTTGCCCGCATCATAGATCATGCCCTCGATTCAGACTCAAAAACTAGTGCTGAAGGTACCAAAACCGCTGTTATTTACTCCGAAAGGTCTCCGCAATATGGTGCGATCCAGGAGATAGCCGTAGGAAAACTCCAAGGACGCGCAGCTTTCTTCAACTGCATCAATCCAGAGATTTCTGACCATCCGGATGTAAGCCCGAAATCGTTGAACACCGCCGCTATGCTAATGAATATGCTCTTTTACGACATGGAGCTCAAACCTGGAGTACGCCGGGTATTCTAGCTGTCCGGAGACTCTGTAGGCCTGGTCAGGGAAGCCCCACCGTCGCCACCAGCATGTTGTGGTCCGAGGGAATGATTCCGGCGAAGTTGCCGGCACTGTCGATGTTGGCCACGGTTTCCCACTGGGATACGCGCATCTTGGACGTCAGGATGTAGTCGATGTAGGAGCCGTTTGCTGACTTGTCGCCTACGCCCGGTGCAAGGGTCGCAAAACCGTTCCAGCTGTCCAGGTGCGCGTTGATCCGCTTCTCAGCAGTGGCCGCCATACTCGGGAAATCCTCCCAGTAGTCGTTGCCCAGCGGATCGACGAGTCCGAAGTTCGTGAAGACGTCATAGGGGGCGTTGGACGGTTTTTGCCACTTGCTCGAATTCAAGTCGCCGGTCATAAGGACCGGCAGGCCAGCGGAGTTCTCCTGCTTGATGACGCTGACGATTGTTTCCGCCTGCTGCTTCCGGAGCTCGTAGAATCCGTCGGCCTTACTG
The DNA here is from genome assembly GCF_040547025.1 of Arthrobacter sp. UYEF36. Lineage (NCBI taxonomy): Bacteria > Bacillati > Actinomycetota > Actinomycetes > Micrococcales > Micrococcaceae > Arthrobacter > Arthrobacter sp. UYEF36. Next base: position 800,509 of record NZ_JBEPOX010000001.1, on the reverse strand, counting down.
GTGGACAGGTGTGTGTCGCCGAAGAAGAAGAGTTTTCCCGTGGATTTCTGCTTGGCAATTGCCCAGGCAAAGAACCGGGGGTTTTCGGGGACGCTTGCCAGGGGAAGTGCTTTGCTTCCCGTCTTGACGAGTTCGACGGTCGCAGCGTTATAGAAGATCCGGGTCCCCTGAGAGGCGCCCTGGTCTGCATAGACGCAATTGGTGGGGGTGGTGGAGTCGATGCAGTTGTTGCGCTTATTGTTGCTGATCGCGTAGTTGGCTCCGGCATTGTTGAGTCGCTGCTGAAGATCCTCGAACTGCGAGAGCCCGCCTGTCTGGCCGGGCTCGTTCAGCCAGCCTTGGGAAGCCTCCTGGACGCCGATAATGTCCGGCATCCGTGACTTGATGTTCTCGACGACGGCGCTGCGCCGCTCGGACCAGGGAAGGGCGTTGGTGTTGCTGTCGCTTTCGGCGACGCAGTTGGCACACATCACGTTGTAGCTTGCCACCGTCAACGGGTTGCTGAGTGCGGGCTGGGCCGGCGGCTCCGCTTTGGTGGCCAGGCTCAGTACCGGCGTATACGCGCTAAGGCTGGTTCCGGCCTCGTCAATCACTCTGACCTGGAAGTAGTAGGCGGTGAGCGCGTTCAGCCCGCGGATTTCCGCAGTATTGATTCCATAGTAGCGGTGCCATGAGGCATCGGACATATCAGCTTTGGTTGCCACTGCCAGCCGGTAACCCGGTGCGTTGGGGACAGGGTTCCAGCTCAGGTCCACCGTCCGGTGGGTTGAAGTCCCGGTGAATCCAGTGGGGGTCGTAGGGGCCGTTGGGGTCGTCGGGGAAACAGACGGCGTGGTGAACGTAACAGCCGGGGAATAGGCGGTGAGGTTCTCGCCCGCCGGGCCGATGACCCTGACCCGTGCGAAATAGGCGGTGTTGGGGGACAGCCCGGACATGGTCCCGGAAACTTCCGTGAACCTCTTGTAGATCGAGTCGCTCATGTCGGACCTGCTGTACACCTGGACCCGGTATCCCGGAGCGTTGGCCACGGGGTTCCAGGACACGGCGATGGAGTCCGGACCCGTGGCCGTTGCCTGCAGCCCTGTCGGCACCGTGTACGCGGCAGCGGGCGCGGCGGCAGTAGTTGCGGTCACCGCCGCGGAGTACGCCGTCAGGGATACCAGGCCGTCGGCACTGATCCCCCGCACCCGGAACTTGTACTGGGTGCCCTTCACCAGATTGGGAATCACGACCGCTGTCTCTGTGAACCGGTAATACACGGCATCACTCATGTCCGCTTTCGTGTACACCTGCACCCGGTACCGCGGCAAATTCGCCGACTTGTCCCAGGACAGACTCACCGTCGTGTCCGTCTGCGCCGTGCTCTTCAATCCTGTCGGCACGGTGTAGGCAGGCGCAGCTGCAGTGGACGCGGTGATCGCCGCGGAGTACGCCGTCAGGGATACCAGCCCATCGGCACTGATCCCCCGCACCCGGAACTTGTACTGAGTGCCCTTCACCAGATTGGGAATCACCACAGACGACTCTGTGAACCGGTAATACACGGCATCACTCATGTCCGCTTTCGTGTACACCTGCACCCGGTACCGCGGCACGTTCGCCGACTTGTCCCAGGACAGACTCACCGTCGTATCCGTCTGCGCCGTGCTCTTCAATCCCGTGGGCACCGCATACGTCGGCGCAGTGGAGACCGGCGCAGCCGCCGTCGTCGCGGTGACCGCCGCGGAATACGCCGTCAGGGACACCAGCCCGTCGGCACTGATCCCCCGCACCCGGAACTTGTACTCCGTGCTCTTCACCAGATTGGGAATCACCACGGCCGAATCAGTGAACCGGTAGTACACCGCATCGCTCATATCCGGCTTCGTGTACACCTGCACCCGGTACCGCGGCAAATTCACCGACTTGTCCCAGGACAGACTCACCGTCGTATCCGTCTGCCCCGTGCTCTTCAGTCCCGTCGGCACTGCATACGCAGGATCGTAGGCAACCGCTGCGGGAGCGATCGCGAGGCTGGAGAAGAGCAGGAGCGCCGTCAGTCCCGCGATAGCGGACTTCCGAAGCGCTTGGGTCAAGCCTTTGGTCTGCATCTGACACCCTTAAATAGGGATCACCCTCGCCGGAATCATGTCCCGAAGTGATCCATCGTCCAACTCCTGACGACGTTGCAGGAAGAACCTGGCAGGTCCTTTCCCATCAACTGTCGGCAGGCAGCCAGATGATGTTATCGACCGCGGACCCAGAGGAGACGCAGGGAAGGCGCAAATTTTGCGCAGGCTCGTGTGAGGGGGTCAGCCGCCGTCCAGCCACATGGGACTTCGGCGCCGTCCAGTCGCCGGCGATGGTGCCTAGCTGGAGACCTTTGCAACCGGAGGGACCGGCATGGCCCACAGCTTTCGCTCTATCGCGTCCCGCATGGCAGCCCCCCACTTTGAAACGACCACCTCGTCATTGAAGGCGTGAGCCCGGGCGACCGCTGCGCGGCGCATGTCTTTGAGATCTTCCTCGCCCATGGTGCTGAGTTGGCGGATCCGCTCCGACATCGCCGGGATGTCGCCGGCCTTCACGAGGAATCCGTTGACGCCGTCCTGGATGATGTCAGCAGGACCATACGGAACATCGTAGGAGATAGGAATGCATCCCGCGCTCATGGCCTCAATCAGAACCAGCCCTTGCCCCTCCAGTTTGCTGGTCAGGAGGGTAAATGAAGCACGCTCGAATTCCTGCCGGGCATCAATGGAGTAACCCCGCAAGGCGACGTGGTCCCCCATGCCGATCGAGTCAATCAGCTTCAAGAGTGCGGCCTGTTCCGGTCCTTGGCCGTAGATCTCCAACTTGTACCCGACGTCAGAGGACTTTCCTGCCTCTGCTACGGCGCGGATGGCGTGGTCAAGCCTCTTGCGGCCGGTCAAGCTGCCCAGGATGATACCGAGTTCCGGCGTGTGGCCGGCTTCCGGGTCCGACACCGTGGGAAGAGATCTGCTGTTCGGGATAACGCAGGTGTTCTGCGGTTTATCGAAGACCAGGTCCACGTCCTTTTTCTGGTTTTCGGTCAGGAACACCACGGAGTCGAAGGAACTCAAACGCTCGAACACATACCGCCGGGTCGGGCTGAGCTCCCCGTACGGGGGAAGTGCGCCGCTGGCCATGTGAGAGTTGTGCACCAGGTGCAAGGTGACGACGTTGTCGCGGCGGTAGCGGGTCATGAAATTGGCGGTCGACTTGCTGTCAACAATCATGAAGGACTCGCGGCCTTCGACCACGCAGTCAAGCCAGAAGAGGTAGAGCGGCCAGATCTGGTTCCAGGAAGCCACGGGGCGGCCGTCGAGACCGCACAGGGTTACCAGCCGCCCGCCCTCGGATCCCCTGACGGAGACGTCCCGGCGATCAGAGGCTACGACAGTTCCATCTGTGCGGAAATAATCCACTTGGAGGACCGTCTTCCCGTCGGAGGCATACCGGACCCGACGGCGCAGGACCCCGCCGCTCGTTTCGTCCGTTGACTCCTCCGCCCCGCCAATCGCCGAAAATTCGCCGACGACGTTCTTGCCGGGTTTCGCCGACGCCAGCTGGCTTTCCGTGAGCTGGCCTAGTTCTTCCCAGAGGTTTCGCAGCCGCAGCCCCGGTATCAACTCACCGGCAGCTTCAAGCTCGCAACGGATATCACCGTAGTCAAGTGACCAGGCAAAGGTCAGGACATCCACGGGCACACCTGCCTCCTGGATAAACGCCCGCGAACGGTGCAGCAGGGCATTCGTCATTCCGCCGTACTCCGTGGGTATCCCCCAGGTAATGGCACAGTGATACCCCTCTGGCAGGGACGGGTGGCTACGGGCCCGGTCATCGCGCACGTCCTGCTTATTCATAACGATCTCCAAAAACTTAGACTGCATTGGCTGTGGATGTGGAGGCTGCGGGCTTCAACGGGCGAAGGCTCAGATTTCCGTGCACCGTTCCATAGACGTCCACCGGTGGGGGGACAGGGGCACGGAAAGGCAGCCGCGACGCCACGCGGCGGCCCAGAAGGTGGGTCTCGAGGGTGGCATCCACAACGGATTCACCCAGCGCCCGCATGACGTCCGGGGCGAACCGGAAGACGCTCGAGAACACGCCGCCGGCAGTTTGTCCCGTCAGCTCACCCGACGCTCTGAAGAAGGACTCGGTGCCCCGAATTCTGAGTCGGCACAAGAAACGCGGCGTAGAGGCATCGAGGCTGTCGCTCTCAGCGGTCAACCGGGCGGTTACCCGCAGATCGAGTGCCCCGTCAGACCATATTCCCCAGGCAGTGTCCGTTACTGCCACGGAAAGTTCCGGGGCGGGGATGGCCTTCATAGCCGCCGCGGCCGCCAACGCGTCGGACCACATGGAGACGACGGGGGCGTCGGAGAAGTCGCCGGCCCGGGAAATCGCGGCTTCCCGCATTTGAGCCTTTTGTTCGGCCGGCAGTGCCAGGAATGCTGCCACACAGTCGGCCAGCGCCTCCTCGTTCCCGTAGTCCACGATGTAGCCGTTGACGCCGTGCGTGATGATGGACGACGGGCCATAGTGGATGTCGTAGGCGATGGGCACACAGCCGGCGGACATGCTCTCCAGAATCACCAGGCCAAACGATTCCGACGAACTCGTCAGCAGCGAAAACGAAGACTCGCCGAACACCTTGGCCGGCGAATGGGTGTGGCCCTTCAGCTGGACAAGTGAGGAAACGCCCAGCCGCTGGATGAGGCTTTCCAGTTTGGGGCCCTCGTCCCCCTCGCCGTAAACGCCCAGCGTCGCGGGTGTCTGGAGTCGGTGGTTCACGTCGGTGATTGCCCGGATGGCGTGATCTATCTGCTTGAGGGGCCGCAATTGGGCCAGCAAAACCCCGGCAGTCGGGTTGCGGTCACCTTCCACGGGCTGGACGGGCACCGCCCGGCTGTTGGGGATGACATGGATGTTGCCGATGTCCCCAACGCGTGCCCTGATGTCCTCTGCCTGCATCCGGGTCAAGATTGCCACACCGTCGAAGTTGTCGAAGCGGGGGACGACCACCTCGCCGGAACCCGAGAGCGGCGAGGCCGGCCCGTTTACTGCTGTGGCGAGGTGGGAATCATGGACCATCAAAAAGACGGTCGCCGATGGCCGCCGGTAGGTCTTCATGAACGTCGCTGCGTGCTTGTTATCCACGATGAAGAACGAGTCGATACCGTCCGTCAGGTGATCCAGCCAGGACCGATACATTTCCCAGGATGAACGCCACTGCTCCACCGGCAGGCCCTGGGCGTTGCAGAGGGTGAGCGACCTGCCCCCGTGCTGGCCCGGGGTGTCGACGTCGTTGCAGTCCGAAAGGAAGAGAGTCCCGTCCGCCCGCAGGTAGTCCGTCTGCAGCAGCGTGGTGCCGTCAGCGGCAAATCTCTGGGTTCGCCCGCTGGGGCCGCCTTCTACCGTGGTGACAGGCGTTCCCGCCTCACCGAGCGGCCGGAAGCCCGCGAGGTCCTCCGCCGGGAGGACGGGGGCGTCGCCGGCCAAATGGGTCAGGTCTTCCCAGATGTTGCGGAGAGTGACGCCGTCGGTCAGTTTCCCCTGCCCGGCGAGCGTCTTCCGGATGTCGGGGTAATCGCGGAAATTGTCGAACGTGAGAATTTCCACCGGCGCGCCACCTTCGGCGGCAAAAGCCCGGGAACGGTGCAGCATGGAGTTTGTCCTACCGCCGTGCACCACCGGCACGCTCCAGGTGACGGCAAAATGCTTGCCGGCGGGCAGCCGCGCTGATGTGTCACTTCGGTTCTGCATTAGTCTCCCCTGGGCCGGCCGCTGTCAGCGGCCCGGACCCTCATTTTTCGTTTACTTTCAAACACCCGCAGCGGTGGAGGCGCCGTCGTCAGCGCCAGAAACCGCGGGTGTCAATGATTTTCTTGCCCTCAAGGCTCGACGGCTCAATCTCACGGAACTTGTCGTGATCGACCAACAGCACCACGACGTCGGCCGCATCGACCGCTTTGTCCGTATCCATCAGCCGGACGTTGGCACACTCAGCCAACGCCTGCGGCAGCTGATTCTTGTGCGGCGCCGCGACAAGAATATCCGCATCGGGCTGCAACGTGGCCACCCGCCGGACGATCTCCACTGCCGGAGATTCCCGGACGTCGTCTATGTTGGCTTTGAAGGCCAAGCCCAGGCAGGCAATCACCGGACGGCTGAGACCGCTGGCAGCCTTCCGGACCTGTTCCACGACATGGCCTGGCTTGCGGTCATTGACTTCGCGGGCAGTGCGGATCAAGACGGAGTTCTCCGGGTCCGCGGCCACAATGAACCAGGGGTCCACAGCAATGCAGTGGCCGCCTACGCCGGGGCCGGGCTGAAGGATGTTGACCCGGGGATGATGATTGGCCAGACGGATGAGCTCCCAGACGTCAATGTCGAGGTTTCCGCTGATGACCGACAATTCATTCGCAAACGCGATGTTCACGTCGCGGTAGGCGTTCTCCACCAGTTTGGACATCTCCGCCGTTGCAGCGTCCGTGAGGTGGATTTCGCCCTGGCAGAACACTCCGTACAGTGCCGCCGCGGCGTCGGCAGCCTCTGCCGTGAGGCCACCCACCACACGGTCGTTCGTCACCAGCTCGATCATGATCCTGCCCGGCAGCACCCGTTCGGGACAGTGCGCCACCAAAAGTGCAGGCTTGCCGTCCCGGCCGTCAAGGCTCAGATCGGGGCGGATCCCCAGAATGAGTTCGGCGAGCCGGCGGGTGCTCCCGGGCGGTGACGTCGACTCCAGAATTACCAGCTCACCGCCGCTCAGCTGGGGCGCGATGGCCCGGGCGGCGGCGGCAATGTAGGACATGTCCGCGGATTTGTCGGCATTGAACGGCGTCGGCACGGCCACGATGTAGGCATCCGCGCCGGGAGTCTCGAGTTGGGCGCTAAGCCTTCCCCTGCTGACCGCGCCCGCGACGAGGATGCCCAGGTCAGGTTCCACAAACGGCACGTCCCCGTTGTTAACGGCGTCCACGGTGCTCTGGTTCAGGTCAACCCCGATGACCTCCAGACCGTTGGTGGCCAGGATGGCCGCCGTGGGAAGCCCGATGTAGCCCAGTCCGATGACGGCGACCGTCCTGATCGTCGCGCCGGTCTCGGCACTTCTAGATGTCAACATGTCCATGTAGCTTTCCGTAGAATTTTATGTCGCCCGAAGCCAGCAGTTCGGCATCTTCTACCTGCCAAGTGTGTCCATCACCGGTGCGTACCTGGAAGTAGTTGAAGCGGTCCGACGAATAGATGACCTTACCGGCGGCATGGACCGAGCGAAGAAATCCGGTGTCCTCGCCGACCGTGACGGGCTGGAACGGGTGGGCCGTGAAGACGTCACGGCGGGCCATGATGGTCGGTCCCATCACGAAGTCCGTGAACCGGTGTTCCCTGGCTGCGAACCTCAGGATGGCGGCGTTGGACGTCTCAAGGTGCATGTAGTGCGCCTGCTTCCCCACAACGTCCGCCCCCGAATAAGACAAAGCATAAAGCTGGTCGCTCACGTAGTGCGGGCCGTAGTGGTCGTCGTCGTCCATCTTGGTGAGAACGTGGCCGCTGGAGGCGGCGACGCACCTGTTCAGGCACTCCCCCAACGAAACCTCCCGCGGCGCCTCCAGGAGCACCACGTTCCGCAGCCCGGACCGATCGGAAAGCTCCGCCAGTCGTTCGGTGGAGAGCTGGAAGCCGTGGGTGAGCAGCACCAGTTCCAGGTCCACGCCGTGCTGTCCCGCGAGGGTCCGGAAGACACGCTCAAGGTTCTGGGGCCTGATAGTTGGCAACAGCACCGAGAGCGACGGCCGCCGCACGCCGGCGTCTAGGCCCGGGAGGGCGTATTGCAGGACGGTCTCCGCCCGGTGGGCGTAAGTGTGGCCCGCCCAGATGGCGCGCTGGGCCAGGTGTGCCGTGCGGTCATTCAGCTCGGGATTGGAAACCAGCGCGCGGGTAAGGTGTTCGGCTTCCTTGCGGGTGGCGGCAACCGGAACCGCTGCGGGAGGAAAGAACTGCTGCATGGCCAGGCTGGGCGCGGTCACGACCGGCGTTCCGGATGCCGTGATTTCAAAGATGCGCCGGGCACACATGCTGGGCGAGTCTACGACGGAATTGACGTTGAGGAAGACCTTGTATGCCTTGTAGGCGGACAGCGTCTGGGGGTAGCTCAGCGAACCGACGACCCGTGAGTCCAGGGGTGGCGGGAACTGGTACTCGGCGTTCCCGCCGAGTTGGCGCGAGAAGATTTCCAGGCCCGTCCGCATCCTGGGGGACGCGTCCAGCGCGCCGCCGAGGAGGTAGTCCATCTGCGCCCGGCGCTCGGGATACTTGTGGGCAAAGTACATGCCCGCGAAGGCCACGTCCCTGCTGTGCCGGCCGTGTCCCGGCCTGACCGGGTTATGGATGGCGGGCTGGGCGGCGAACGGAAGGGACCTGACCCGTTCGTGGCCGAGATCCACCCTGTACTGGGGAATGCGGCCGGAATCGGAGGTGAAGACCTGGTCAAAGAGCCGTGCGGCGGGGAGGAAGTCGTCATAGTGGGGCGGGTCCTCCTTGTTCCAGAAGACGGTGGCGATGCCCTGCTCCCGGCACCAGCTGACGAGTTCGCGGAACTCGGCACTGGGACCGTTCGGCCCGGCCAGTTTGCCGCGCCACAGTCCGCCGTTTCCCGCCCACGCCGATTCCACGAACAACAGGTCGATAGCGCCGGTTGCCAGATCACTGCGCCACGTGTGCGGATGGACCGGGATGGTGGACCATTCGTAGCCGAAAGCCAGCGCCGAAAAGTCATCCAGGATCACAGCGGCACGCACATCCGGCCGGGTCGGTGGCTGCTGCGGCAGGTCCGCCGGCAGGAGCGAGAGCCGCCGCTTGTGTCCGCGGCCGGTCCAGGCCGCTTCGACGCCCTGGACGTTGCGCGGCGCGGCGAAGCCCCGTTCAATCCGCTGGCGGGACCGCCAGGACTTGAACTGGGCCGGCCCGCCCCTTCGCAGATGCCACAGTCCTGTCCGGATCTCCCGGAGACCCGCCATTAGCCCCGGCTCCGGCGTGAGGACCGCCCGCGGACCTCGGTGGCCACGAGGTTCGCTTTGGCGTCGTCGAGGATCCTGGTGGCCGAAATATTGTTGCCCTTGGAGAGGTGGCGGGTGAACTCCTGGTACGCCTTGATGGCGGCTTCCGGCTCACCGTCCATGATCAGGTCGCCCTTGTCCAGCCAGATCACCCGGGTGCACATGTCCTTGATGGTGTCCAGGCTGTGGCTGACCAGGAACACGCAGCCCGCCTGTTCACGAAGCTCATCCATCCGCAGTTTGCTGCGGTCCGCGAACTGGGCGTCACCGGTGTTGAGGGCCTCATCCACCAGGAGGATCTCGGGGTCGACGCTCGCTGCGATGGCAAAGCGGAGGCGCGACGCCATGCCGGATGAGTAGGACTTCATCGGCAGGTGGATGGACTTTTCAAGTCCGGACAGTTCCACGATGCTGTTGAACTTTTTGTCCACCTCGGCCCGGCTCATGCCCATGGCGAGACATCCGAGGATCACGTTCTGGTCGCCGGACAGGTCCTGGACGAGCGCCGCATTCACGCCGAGCATGATGGGGGTGCTGGAGGCATACACGGCACCCTTGGAGGGTCTGGTCTGGCCGCTGATGATCTTCATCAGAGTGCTCTTGCCCGAACCGTTTCGGCCGATAATGCCCACGGATTCGCCGCGTTCAACGACGAGCGAAAGCCTGTTCAGGGCATGCACGGTGACCATGTTGGGTTTGCTGACGGCGCGGCGGAAGATGCGGGGTGTGGCCTCGTCGGCGTCAGCGTCAGAAGCCGCGCTGGAGGCCACGCGGTACCGCATTTCCACGCTGTCTACCACCACGCAGGGGTGACCCTCGATGTAGAGCTCCTGGTCATCCGCGTCCATAGGACTCCTCCCCCTTCCAGAAATACACCAGGCCCACGCCCAGCGCCCCGAGGGCCCAGGCGGTGAGAATGGCCCATGACTGCCACTGGGGCACCGTGGCGTAGAGAACACAGTCCCGGACGATGTCGATCACGTTGAACAAGGGATTGAGCTTGATGACGGCCAGGATTTCGGGATGGGTGACGAACCGGTCGTAGGAGAAGAAGATGGCGGAGCCGTACATCCACGCCCGGAGCGCGAAAGGCAGCAGGTGCGTGACGTCATGGACGCGGGCGATGATGCGGGCCAGGATGAGTCCCACCCCCAGGTTGAAGAGCGCCTGCAACATGATGGCCGGTAGCACCAGAATCCAAAGCCAGGTGATTTCCTCCCCGGGAGGCAGCACCACCACGATCAGCAGCATGGCGAGGATGAGGGGAACCGCCCGGAGCAGCTCCCGCACGTTGGCGCCGATGGGAAGCGCTGCCCGCGGGAAATTAAAAGCCTGAACCACGGATTTGTTGTTCCGGATGGAGCGCGCGCCGGACGTGATGGCGCCTGAACTGAACTGGAACACAAAGATGCCCACCACAAGGTAGCCCACGAAGTTCTCGATACCGCGGCTGGTGTTCAACAGCAGCCCGAAGATCAGGAAATAGGTCAGGCCGTTGAAGACGGGGTTCAGCAACAGCCAGGCGCTGCCCAGGCGGTCGCGGCGCGTTCCGCTTTGAATGCGGGCCCGGGCGTCGTAGAACATGAACTCGCGGAAGTCCCAGAGCCGGACGAGATAATCCAGGAAGGATGGCCGCGAACCGACACGGGTCAGCCGCCGCATGTCCACGGAGAGCGGCTGGACTGCCACCGGCTCCGGGTCTATTGCACTATCTGCGGACACTACTCGTTCTCCTCATGGTCATGGTGCAGCCCGGCGTAGCGGGTGGTCAGGGTCGTGGCGTTGGCCGCCCAGGTCCTCCCGGCCAGCACCGCAGCACGGCCCGCCTGTCCCAACGCCGCCCGGTAGCCGGCGTCGGAGAGCAGCGTGGAGATCGCCTGGGCGAGCTCACGGGGGTCTTCGGCGGGGGCCAGTAGCCCGGTACCGCCGTCGTCTATTATCTCCCGAAGTGCGGGCAGGTCGCTCCCGACCACTGGCCGGGCACTCGCCAGGGCCTCGACCGGCTTGAGCGGAGTGACCGCACGGGTCACGTCCAGGTTCTTGCGCGGGACCACGAACACGTCGAGAGCCTGGTGGTAGAGGGGGGCGAGGTCCCGGGGCACCCGCCCCGTGAATATTGCCCGGTCCGAGAGTCCCAGGGCACTGATCTGTTCCTCCAGGGCGGGCCTGGAGACACCGTCACCGACGATCAGCAGGCGCAGCTGAGGGTATTCCGGTGCAAGGAGCGCGAAGGCCCTCACGAGGTCATCCAAACCTTCATAGGCCACAAGACTGCTGACGGTGCCAATGTAGAGTCCGTCCTCCGGCAGTCCCAGCTCGCGGCGGGCACCGGCCGGATCCAGCGGCGTCTCGAGGAAGGCCCCGCCCACGGCGTTGGGGGCGATGAGGACCTTCTCCTCGGGGATTCCTGCCGCGACGATATTGGCCTTCATGGCATGGCCCAGCGTCACGACGAGATCGGCGTCGCGCATAACGTCGCTTTCGCGTTCCCGGAATAATCGGTACTTTTGGCTGGCCCGGGCCTGGGGTCCGTGCGTGGCTGCCCACGTGTCCGCCAGTTGCCCGCGGACCTCGTAGACCCAGGGAATGCCCAGGGCCTCAGCCACCGCCCGGACAACGAGTCCGTTGACGAAGTGCGTGGTGGTGTGGAGGATGCCGGGCTTGAAGTCCAGCGCCACTTTCAGTAATTCCTCGGCCTGTTGCTGCAGGCGCGCGTCCATGGCCGGCGCCAGAGCCGACGGGAGCAGACGCCGGTATTCGACCCCGTCCACGACGTCCCTGTCCTGGGCCAGGAGCTTTCCGACCTGCACGGGGTAAGCCAGTCGGGTGACGGCCAGCACGTCCCAGCCCGCCTCCTGCTGGGCCGCCATGACCGAGTGGGACCGCTGGGCGTAGCCGCTGGCCGTGTGGGGCAGGGAGTTGGTCAGCAGATGCAGGACCCGGCCGGGTACCGGGGTGAACGCCTGCCGGTTCAGTGCGGGCCCGGCGCCGGTATACACGGCTGCCTCGCCGGCCAGCCGTGCCTGCTGCTGCCGCCCGGCCCGGTTGGACCCCTCGAGGACGGCGACGGCGCCGCTGAGGTCCCCGGCATACCAGAGCCTGCGTGCCTGCGCCGACTTGAGGCCCGGCGCATTTCCTGCACCGGCCAGCAGGACGTCCGAGAGCTCCGGCTGATTGGCTACGAGCGCGAGGTCCGCCAGCTTCCTGGCTTTCTCACCGGCGACGTGGCGTTCCGCGGCGAGCCGCAGACGCCGCGAGACGTCGTCGTTGTCGCCGCGCGTGAGAGATGCGAGCACCACGGGCACGGCAACGGAGTCTTTTGGTGCGGCTGCGCAGGTGAGCCGGGCCAGGGGGCCTACCACCGAGGACGGTACGCGCCGCGATATCTGGAGGAAAAGCAGCATCGGATCGTCCGTGAGGTGCTGTCCTGCCGTGTGTGCGGCGAGCCGCAGGTTTCTGAGGGCCTGGATCATCGGGTGTCTACGGATGCCTTGCCCAGGAGTTCAGCGATGAGGTCCACGTACCGGCTGGCCAGCAGCCCATACTCGGCGTGGGTTTTGACCCACTGCCGGCTGTCACCGTTGCGGACAAGCCGCCCCCGGTCGGCGGCCAGTTCACGCCACAAAGCTGCCAGGGCCTCCGGGTCGCTGGCCACGATATCGCCGGCCTCCGCGTCGGCGATGACACGCGCCGCCTCCCCGCGCACCATGGCCGTCACGTGGCGGCCAACGGCCAGGACTTCATAGGTCTTGGACGGAACGGTGGTTTCGAAGGATTTCCAGTCGTCGCGGAGGGAAACGAGGCAGGTGTCCGCTGACGCGTAGCGTTCCATCATGGCCTCGCCATGAAGCGGGGCGTGAAAGGTCACCGGCGCTTTCAAGTCCCGGGCGAGCTTCTCCAGGGCCCGCCGCCGGGTCCCGTGCCCCACCATGTGCAGGTGCATCGAGTCGCCCACCAAAGCGCTGGCCCGGATCGCCACCTCCAGCCGCTGGCTCTCGCCGTGGTTCCCGAGGTACAGGGCCTCAAAAACGGGACGCTCCAGATCCGGTGCATCGAGGACCGGGATGGCGTCCAGATTTAGACCGTTGCTGATAGTGGCCACCCTGCGGACTCCGCGTGACCGGAGGGTTTCAGCGAAACCCTCCGTCACGGTTACCACGAGGTCTGCCCGGTGCTGGACAAAATCAACGACGTGCTCCACGGCGCTCTTGACGCTTCCCTGGACGAGGCGGGCATCGCGGGCAAGGTCGGGCCACGCATCCCGCATTTCGACTATCAGGGGTACTCCACGCAGCTTCGCGAGAGCGTATCCGGCAAGCAGGGACGGCAGTGCCGGCGCGGTGACTATGACGACGTCGGGCTTCGTCAGAAGCAGCCCGGCGGGCACTGAGAGCGCTGCCGAAAAGCACTGGTCCACCAGCCGGGCGGCGCGGGAGTTGCCGTGACGCAGGTACGGCACCCGCAGGATTTTCTCGGTGAACTGTCCGTCCTGCAGCCCGAAGGGTCTGCCCGCCAACCGCCGGGGCAGCGCCCGCCGTCCGAAAGGGTAGTGCGCTACGGGCGCCACAACGTCGACGTCCCAGCCTGAGCGCGAGAATTCCTTGATCATGGCAGTCCAGCGGCGCTGGGGCGGGCTGTGCTCCGGCCAGTATGAGTGCGTCAGCAGCGTGATTCGGACCGGGGAGGTTTGCGGCTCAGTGCGGGCAGAGTTGGGCCGGGCGTGTTTTTGCATCCGGGTTCTTACTCTCCGGCCTTGGGGGCGAAGCTTGCACTCTTCCCACCGAGGAACCTGTTGTACGCGAACCCGGCGGCGAGCAGAATCAGGACAGTCATCACCTGGACCGCCAGCGGGCTGCCGGTGGCGACGGCCACGGCGGCCTGGATTTGTGCCTGCATAATGGCCGGGGGCTGAGCGGGCGGGGCAGCTACGGCGGGTGCCGTCGACTGCTGGGGTTCTGGCGCGGGAGTGGGCGACGGCGACTCCGTCGCCTCTGCTGGGGCCCCCTCCGCTTCTGAGATCCCCGGCGCGGGGGGCTGGGTGGTCCGGGGAGCGTCCCGCGGAGCGACTACTGCGCCCGGCACCGGGGCCGGAGCGGGCGGGGGCGTCTCTGCGGCCGGCGGCTCGGGGACAGCCGGCGGCTCCGCTGTCACCGGGTCAGAAGGCTGCACCACTGGACCTGCCGTCCCGGAGGGAGCCGGCGACGGCACGGGCTCCGCCTTCGGCGGCGCAGGAGGCGCCAGCGTGGGCAACACAATTTCCGGCACCGGGCCGGGTGAGGGCGCATCCTCAGCCTGCGCGGCAGTGACCGCCGCCGACAGGGCGACGGCTACCAGCAGTGCTGTGAGTCCGGTCCGTGCAATGTTGAATTTCAGGCTGCGCGAAAACGTGATGGCCGTCCCTCCCCCAGATACATGAGCTAAACAAGTGTGCGTGGTTCTGGCCAGAAAGGACGTCATTGCCGGCAGCGCCCCAGAGTTGCACGATTTTTCCAGTCTACTCGACTGCCGACTCGGGCCGTTCATCTCAGGTTCATCCGGCATGCTAGTGAGCGCCCCGCCATGCCGCAACGCCTGGCGGGCCGGGATAGGCTTAATCAATGCATCAGTTCCGTTTCCAGGCTTCCGCACGTCCACTCCGCCTGCTGGCCACGGCGGCGGCCGCAGGGATCGTGCTGAGCGCCTGCTCTCCGGTGGTCGACGTCCCGCCCGCCAAGGACGCGGCGAACGCGGCCTGTGCCCCCATGATGGTGGCGTTGCCGGATGCGATCGGCGAAGCCAAACTACGAAAGACCAACAGCCAGGGAACTGCGGCCTGGGGCGACCCGTCGCTGGTCATCCTGCGCTGCGGGGTGAATGTTCCGGGGCCGACGACGGACCGCTGCGTCAGCGTGAATGGCGTCGACTGGGTCATCAAGGAGGGCGACCCGGTGTGGACCCTGACCACATTCGGGCGCGAACCCGCCACTGAGATCCTGATGGACCCGGACAAGATCAGTTCCGCCACGGTGCTCGCAGACCTCGCCGCCGCCGCCGCGAAGGTACCGGCGGCGCGGAACTGCGTGGGCCAGGCGGACCTGCAGAACCTGCCGCCGAGCCAGTAGGCCCTAGCGCAGGCCGGTCTTGCGGTGCAGCGCCAGGTAGATCAGTTCGTCGATCAGCTCCGCGTAACCCAGCCCCGAGGCCTTCCACATCTGCGGGTACATGCTCTTCGGCGTGAACCCGGGCATGGTGTTGATCTCGTTAATGATCAGCTCACCCTCAGGGGTGTAGAAGAAATCGACCCGGCTCAGGCCCTCGGCTCCGACGGCGTCGAATGCGACGGCGGCCAGCTCGCGGACCCGGGCGGTGGCTTCGTCCGGGAGGTCGGCCGGGCAGCTGAGGGCCGCCGCGTCGTCCACATACTTGGCGTTGAAGTCGTAGAACTCGTGCCCGCCGCCGGCCACCGAAATCTCGCCGGGCATGGACGTCCGGGGAGCGTCGGTCCCCCGGCCTTCCAGCACGGCGCATTCGATCTCGCGGCCGACGATGCCCGCCTCGATGACGAGTTTCGGATCATGCTCGCGGGCGGCCTCGATCGCGGCGTCCAGGCCTTCGAGCGAGTCCACCTTGGAAATGCCCATGGACGAACCCGCCCGCGCGGGCTTGACGAAAACCGGGAAACCGAGCTGGTCCACGCGCTTGCGCACAGTCTCGGGGTCGTTGCGCCACTGCCGGTCCGTCACGGCGATGTAGGGACCCACACGGAGCCCGGCGGATTCAAACACCACTTTCATGAAGTGCTTGTCCATGCCCACGGCCGACGCCAGCACACCGGCACCCACGTAACGGGTGTCGGACAGTTCCAGGAAGCCCTGGACGGTGCCGTCCTCGCCGAACGGTCCGTGCAGCAGCGGGAACACCACGTCCACGGCGCCCAGTTCCTGCGGGACCTCGTTCGGGGAGGCCACGATCAGCTGGTGCTCGCCGCCGATTTCGGTCAGGGCCACGGTCCGGGCCGAGGACGCGACCTCGGGCAGGGATGAAGCCGAGAGTGACCAGTCATGGGTGTCCCCGGAGGCCAACACCCACTGGCCGGACTTGGCGATCCCGATCGGGATGACCTCGTACTTCGTCTGGTCGATCGCGCCAAGAACCCCGGCAGCCGTCACGCAGCTGACCGCGTGTTCGCTGGAGCGGCCGCCAAACAGCACCGCCACCCGGGGCCGTACCTGGCCGGATCGGCCCGCTGTGCTCACGTTTTCTTCAGACACGCTCAGTAATCGCCTTCAGGTTTCAGGTCCCGGGACAGCAGGAGCGGCCCCAGTTGGTCGACGGACAGTTTTCCCGCCAACACGGCTACGACCGCTGCGGTGATGGGCATCTCGACGCCGAGCTTGCCGGCCAGCTCCTGCACGGCCTGGGCGGACTTGATCCCCTCGGCCGTCTGCGTCATTTCGGCAGCCACCTCGTCCAGGGTCAGCCCCTTGCCCAGCAGCCGCCCGGCCGTGTGGTTCCGGGACAAGGGCGAGGAACAGGTCGCCACGAGGTCGCCGAGGCCGGCTAGCCCGGCCATCGTCTGGGCCTCGCCGCCCAGGGCGAGCGACAGCCGGGAGGTCTCCGCGAGGCCCCGCGTGATGACCGAGGCCTTGGTGTTGTCCCCCATCTGTTTGCCTTCGCAAATGCCGACGGCCAGGGCGATGATGTTCTTGACGATCCCGCCGATTTCGACGCCCACAACGTCGCCCGTGGTGTAGGGGCGGAAGTACGGGGCGGTGCAGCTGCGGGCGATCCAGCCGGCCGCAATCGGGTCGGAACAGGCCACGACGGAGGCGGTGGGTTCTTCCCGGGCGATCTCCATGGCCAGGTTGGGTCCGGAGACCACCGCGATCCTGTTGGCGGGAATGCCGAGCTCCTCGGAGATGACCTCGCTCATCCGGGCGTCGGAGTGCAGTTCTAGTCCCTTCATGAGGGAAACCACCAGGGCGCCGGGCGCCAGGAGGTTCTTCCACTGGCGCAGTTGCGGCCGCAGGGTCTGGGCCGGAACGGCCAGGACAACAAGCTCAGCGCCGGCGAGGACCTCGGCGACGTCCGCGGAAGCGGTGATGCTGGGCGGAAGGGCAATGTCCTTGAGGTACTGCTCGTTCCGGTGCTTCAGGTTGATCTGTTCAACGACTTCTTCACGACGGCCCCAGAGCCGGATATCGCGGTCAATGCCGGAAGCAGTGGCAGCGTCAGCGAGGATTTTCGCAAACGTGGTCCCCCAGGATCCGGCGCCAAGTACAGCAACTCTCGTCGCCGACAGTCCTCGCGTTTGATCGAATGTCATTCGTCGCTATCCCCAAGTTTCTCTTCCGGTGTTGCCGAACCGCCAGTTTTGCCGCCTTGCTCAATGAAGCGGCCGTGGGTGGACTGGTTGTGGGCCGCAGGGTCCCAGCGGACCAGCGGAGGCTGTCCGCCGCGGAGGGTGGCCAGGAGTTCGGTGATGGCCGCCATGATCACGTTGGTGGCCTCGGCGAGGGTGGCCTTGTCCAGTGGCCGCCCGGCGAAGGCGCTGAGGTCCACCGGATCGCCCACCACCAGCCGCGAGGTCTTCCGCGGGAAGAGGTGGAGCCGTTTGGCATAGCGCGGCAGGACCTCGTGGGCGCCCCAATGCGCCATCGGCACCACGGGGATTCCGCTTTGGAGCGCCATCCGCGCGGCACCGGTGTGGCCTATCATCGGCCACAGCTCGGGGTCCCTGGTCAGCGTGCCCTCGGGGTAGATGATGATGGCTCCGCCCTCGTCCACCACTTCCTTGGCGATCTGCAGCGAACGGTTGGCGCCCGCCGTCGAGCGCTCCACCGGGATCTGTTTGGTGGCGCGGAGCACGAATCCCAGCACGGGCACCTTGAAGAGCCCGGCCTTGGCCAGGAAGCGCGGCATCCGCTGCTGGTTGTAGAGCATGTGCGCCACCACCAAGGGATCGATTTCGGTGCAGTGATTGGGTGCTGCGATGAAGCCGCCGGCGGGCAGCTTCTCCAGGCCGATCCATTCCTTCCGCATCAGAAGGTTCATGACCGGACGGACAATCCCCGCCACAACAACAAAAGTGATGTGGCTCTTGGCCGATTCCTTCACGTGGTACCCGCTACTCGGCCGACGTGATGTCGAAATCGGCGCCCAGGCCCGCGAGCTTCTCCGTGAAACGCTCGTAGCCGCGGTTGATGATGTCGATGCCGGTGACCCGGGAGGTGCCGTTAGCAGCCAGTGCCGCGATCAGGTGGCTGAATCCGCCTCGCAAATCCGGCACGTCAATGTCGGTGCCGGTCAGCTGGGTGGGGCCGGAAATGACGGCTGAATGCAGGAAGTTGCGCTGGCCGAACCGGCAAGGGACACTGCCGAGGCATTCGCGGTGGACCTGGATGTTGGCGCCCATCCGGATCAGCGCCTCGGTGAAGCCAAAGCGGTTCTCGTATACAGTTTCGTGGACAATCGACACACCCTCGGCCTGTGTCAGGGCCACGATGAGCGGCTGCTGCCAGTCCGTCATGAAGCCTGGGTGCACGTCCGTTTCGAGTACCAGCGGGTTGAGCTTGCCGCCCTTGTGATAGAAGCGGATGCCGTCGTCGCCGATGTCCATCCCGCCGCCGACCTTGCGGTAGGTATTGAGGAAGGTCATCATGTCGCGCTGGGTGGCGCCCTCGACGAAGATGTCGCCGCGGGTGACCAGCGCCGCGGACGCCCACGAGGCCGACTCGTTGCGGTCTGAAAGGGCGCGGTGGTTGTAGCCGCCGAGGTCCGGGACACCCTCGATCCGGATGGTGCGGTCCGTCTGAACGCTGATGATCGCGCCCATTTTCTGCAGCACTGCGATCAGGTCGACGATCTCCGGCTCCGTGGCCGCACCGGAGAGCTCGGTGATGCCTTCAGCCCTCGTGGCACTCAGCAGCACCTGCTCGGTAGCGCCGACGGAGGGGTACGGCAGCGAGATCTTGGCGCCCTGGAGGCCCCCGGGTGCGGAGATGTGGATGCCGCCGGGACGCTTCTCCACCACGGCGCCGAACTGCCGCAGCACGTTCAGGTGGTAGTCGATCGGTCGGTCACCGATCTTGCAGCCGCCCAGGTCAGGGATGAACGCCTCGCCGATCGCATGGATCAAGGGACCGCACAGCAGGATCGGGATGCGGGAATCGCCGGCGTGCGCGTCGATCGCCGTGTGGGAGGCGGTCTTGGCGTTGGTCGGATCGAGGGTCAGATCCCCGGTGATGGGGTCTTTCTCAACGGTGACGCCGTGGAGCTGGAGCAGGCTGGTGACAACCTCGACGTCCTTGATTTCAGGGACGTTGCGCAGCACGGATGGCTCGTTGCCCAGCAGGGCGGCCACCATGGCCTTGGGGACCAGATTTTTGGCCCCCCGCACGGTGACGCGGCCAGTCAGCGGGACGCCTCCGCGGATTGTCAGAACACTACTCATATACCGGTTTCCTCACGACTACTCGCCCCCAAATCCTTAGAAAGGCTCCTGCTAAGCATAGGAGCTTGCGTTACCGATCTGAAATAAGGTGCGCGCCGGGTCGTCGTCGCCTCCGCAGTTCCCGTCGTCGCAAACCATGCAGCGCCAGTCCGCCGCTACCTGCTTTTCTTCGCCCCGAGGCCGAGTAGCCCGCGCCAAAAGACGGGTGCTCGTGTGGACTAATCGGGTATCCCACCTCATGGTGTGAGGTGCCACACGGCCACCATCCTCGACAGTAAGGGCTCGTTAAAGAGCCGGCGGCAACGGGCAGCGCGGTTGTTACCAAAGCACCTGCGTGACGACCAGTGAGGGTGAGTCAAATGGCATTTCCCCGGCCTCGAAGAGGATCCCTGGTCCTGCTGGCGTTCGCGCTGGTCGCGGCGCTGACCGGAAGCATGGCGACCGCACCCGTTGCCGACGCTGCTCCCGGGTGCCCTGCGGGAACTGCAATGAACATCGTCGCCCACCAGGATGATGACCTGATATTCCAGAGCCCCTGGCTCCTCTCGGCCATCCGTGACGGGTTGTGCGTGCGCACTGTCTATCTCACGGCCGGCGACGCCAATGACGACGCGGACTACTGGAGCGCGCGCGAGGACGGGGTGAAGGCCGCCTACGCCCACCTCGCCGGGACCGCCGACGCCTGGACCACCGCGGATGCCGGGATCGCCGGCCACCCGATTCCGGTGGCCACCCTGAACGGGGCATCGCAACTCTCGCTGGCCTTCATGCGGCTGCCCGACGGGCACCGCGATGGAAGAGGCGGATCCAACTACGGTTACCAGAGTCTCCAGAAGCTCTACAGCGGAGCGATCAGCACCATCACTGCCGTCAACAACTCGTCCTCGTATTCCCTCCCGGCGCTTCAGAACACCCTGCTGGCGTTGATGAACAGCTACCAGCCGGACCAGATTTCCACGCTGGACTTCGCCGGTACCTACGGCGACGGTGACCACAGTGACCACCACTCCGTCGCCTACCTGGTGCACGCCGCCCAGCAGCAGTACGCCCTCGCCCACACGATCACCGGCTACCAGGGCTACGGCACCTCCCAACGCCCGGCCAACGTGGTCGATCCCGACCTGACGGCCAAGACCGATGCGTTCCTGGTCTATGCCCAGCATGATTCCAAGACCTGCACCACAGCCCTCGATTGCTCCAACAACTCGATCGGCAACTGGCTTTCCCGCTCGTACACCGTCTCCTCGACCGCAGGGGTGCCGGCTGCGGGCCCCGACCCCGCCAATGTCGCGGCGTCGGCGTCGGTCACCGCCAGCTCCCAGAACACGGCCTCAGGACAGACCGCCGTGAAAGCCGTCGACGGCGTCATCGCCGGCCACCCCATCGACGCCACCCGGGAATGGGCCACCGTGGGCGGCAAAGCCGGCAGCTACCTCAACCTCGTCTTCCCCGCCGCCGTCACCCTGAACCGGGTCGTGCTCTATGACCGGCCCAACAGCAACGACCAGATCACGGGCGGCACCCTGACCTTCTCCGACGGAACCACCGTCCCCGTACCCGCCCTGGACAACGCGGGCCAGTCAACCAGCATCAGCTTCCCCGACCGCGCCACCACCAGCCTGCGGCTGACCGTCACCACCGTCAGCGGCACCACCAAAAACGTCGGACTCGCCGAACTCCAGGCCTACCCCGGCACCGCGCCCCCCGCCGCCAGCAACGTTGCGGCGTCGGCGTCGGTCACAGCCAGCTCCCAGAACACGGCGTCAGGCCAGACCGCAGTGAAGGCCGTCGACGGCGTCATCGCCGGCCACCCCATCGACGCCACCCGGGAATGGGCCACCGTCGGCGGCAAAGCCGGCAGCTACCTCAACCTCGCCTTCCCCGCGGCCGTCACCCTGAACCGGGTGGTGCTTTATGACCGGCCCAACGCCAGTGACCAGATTACCGGCGGCAGCCTCAGCTTCTCCGACGGAACCACCGTCCCCGTACCCGCCCTGGACAACGCGGGCCAGTCAACCAGCATCAGCTTCCCCGACCGCGCCACCACCACCCTGCGCCTGACCGTCACCACCGTCAGCGGCACCACCCGAAACGTCGGACTCGCCGAACTCCAGGCCTACCCGGGCACCGCGGCCCCCGCCCCCACCGCCACCGTTAGCAACGTCGCGGCGTCGGCATCGCTCACAGCCAGCTCCCAGAACGACACCTCAGGCCAGACCGCTCTGAAGGCTGTCGACGGCGTCATCGCGGGCTACCCGGTCGACGCCACCCGGGAATGGGCCACCGTGGGCGGCAAAGCCGGGAGCTACCTCAATCTCGCCTTCCCCGCCGCCGTCACCTTGAGCCGGGTGGTGCTCTATGACCGGCCCAACAGCAATGACCAGATCACCGGCGGCACCCTGACATTCTCCGACGGAACCACCGTCCCGGTTCCTACACTGGACAACACCGGCAAGGCGACCAGCATCAGCTTCTCCGGCCGCGCCACCTCCAGCCTGCGCCTGACCGTCACCACCGTCAGCGGCACCACCAGAAATGTCGGACTCGCCGAACTCCAGGCCTACGCTAACTGACGCCGGCCGCCGTCGAAAACAAAGCAACGCGGGGTCACGTACGGCCGGTCCCGGCGGGCGGGACGGGCCGTAAGTGACCCCGCGTTGCAGTGAAGGTGCGCTGGGAGCGTGCCGGTCAGGACAGCTTGGCCGGCAGCGTCTTGGGCATAAACGCCGGCCGGGTGGCCTCGAAGGCGGTGATGTCTTCCTCGTGCTTGAGGGTCAGGCCAATGTCGTCCAGGCCCTCAAGCAGGCGCCAGCGGGTGTAGTCATCGATCTCGAACGGCGCCACGATGTTGCCGCACTGGACCGTCTTGGAGAGGAGGTCCACGGTGACCGCGGTGCCCGGGGCGTTCTCCAGTTCCTTCCAGATGAGTTCGATGTCATCCTGGGCCAGTTCCGCGGCGAGCAGGCCCTGTTTACCGGAGTTTCCACGGAAGATGTCGGCGAAGCGTGAGGACAGCACGGTTTTGAAGCCGTAGTCCTTGAGCGCCCAGACGGCGTGCTCGCGGGAGGATCCGGTGCCGAAGTCAGGCCCGGCCACCAGGACGGATCCCGCGGTGAACGGCTCATGGTTCAGGATGAATGCCGGGTCCTTGCGCCAGGCCGCAAAGAGCGCATCCTCGAAGCCGGTGCGCGTGATGCGCTTGAGGTAGACGGCCGGGATGATCTGATCGGTGTCGACGTTGCTCTGGCGCAGCGGAACGCCGATGCCGGTGTGGGTGGTGAACTTTTCCATGGCGGATCCTTCTAGGCTGTGTGGATCGGAACAGTGCGGGTCTGGGCAGGACCCACTAGGCTGCGTCGGAACGGACCGCGGCGGACCCGGTAGCAGGGTCCAGGTCCGACGGCGAGCTCAGGGTGCCGCGCACCGCCGTCGCCGCTGCCACCACCGGGGAGACCAGGTGGGTGCGCCCGCCCTTGCCCTGGCGGCCCTCGAAGTTGCGGTTCGAGGTGGAGGCGCAGCGCTCCCCCGGTTCCAGCTGGTCCGGGTTCATGCCCAGGCACATGGAGCAGCCGGCGAAGCGCCATTCGGCCCCGAAGTCCTTGAAGACCTTGTCCAGGCCCTCGGCCTCGGCTTCGAGGCGGACGCGGGCGGAGCCGGGAACCACCAGCATCCGGATGTTGGGGTCCTTGGTGCGGCCGCGGATGATGTCCGCGGCGGCACGAAGGTCCTCCATCCGGGAGTTGGTGCAGGAGCCCAGGAAGACCGTGTCGACTCGGATGTCCTTCATCGGCGTGCCGGCTTCCAGCCCCATGTACTGCAGCGCGCGTTCCGCCGCGGCCTTGGCGTTCTCATCCCCGAAGTCCTCGGGCGAGGGCACCTTGGCGGACAGGGACACACCCTGGCCGGGGTTAGTCCCCCAGGTCACAAACGGTTCCAGCGTGTCGGCGTCGAGGTCCACCTCGACGTCGAACGTCGCGTCGTCCTCGGAGCGGAGGGTGTTCCAGTACTCGACGGCGGCATCCCATTCGGCGCCCTGCGGCGCGTGCGGGCGTCCGAACATGTAGTCGTAGGTGGTCTGGTCCGGGGCGACGAGCCCGGCGCGGGCGCCGGCTTCGATGGACATGTTGCAGATGGTCATCCGGGCTTCCATGGACAGCGCCCGGATGGCGGAGCCTCGGTACTCCAGCACGTAGCCCTGGCCTCCGCCGGTGCCGATCTTGGCGATGACGGCCAGGATGATGTCCTTGGCGGAGACACCGGGACGCAGGGTGCCGTCGACATTGATGGCCATGGTCTTGAAGGGTTTCAGGGACAGCGTCTGGGTGGCCATGACGTGCTCCACCTCGGAGGTGCCGATGCCCATGGCCAGGGCGCCGAACGCCCCGTGGGTGGAGGTGTGCGAGTCGCCGCAGACCACGGTCATGCCGGGCTGGGTGAGGCCCAGCTGCGGGCCGACGACGTGGACGATCCCCTGTTCGGCGTCGCCGAGCGAGTGCAGGCGGACACCAAATTCCTGGCAGTTATTGCGGAGGGTCTGGATCTGCGTGCGGCTGGTGAGATCGGCAATTGGCTTGTCGATGTCCAGCGTGGGAGTGTTGTGGTCCTCCGTGGCGATGGTGAGGTCGGGCCGACGCAACGGGCGCCCGGCGAGCCGGAGGCCTTCGAAGGCCTGCGGCGAAGTCACCTCATGCACCAGGTGGAGGTCGATGAAGAGAAGGTCTGGCTGTGCGTTGGCTCCTTCGCCGTCGCCTTTGCGCACCACGTGCGCGTCCCAGACTTTCTCGGCCAGTGTCTTTGCCACGGCCTTCTCCCTTCACTGCGGTGTTAGTACTTGCAAGCTTGTTCTCTCCACTGAATCAGCACTCCCGCGTAATGCGCCAGCGAGTTGACTTGCATCTCAGATAATGAGACGGCAATATCATTACATGGACAATTCTAGTGGAGTCGGTGTCATCGATAAAGCGGCCCATGTGCTTGACGCACTTGAGGCTGGCCCTACCACCCTGGCGCAGCTGGTTGCAGCCACGGGACTGGCGAGGCCCACCGTGCACCGGCTGGCGCTGGCGCTGGTCCATCACCGGCTGGTCAGCCGCGACATCCAGGGCCGCTTCGTCCTGGGCAGCCGCCTCGTGGAGCTTGCCTCCGCGGCCGGCGAGGACCGCCTGATCGCGTCCGCCGGACCTGTCCTGATGCAGCTGCGCGACGCCACGGGCGAAAGCGCCCAGATCTTCCGCCGGCAGGGTGACTGGCGCGTCTGCGTCGCGTCCGCCGAACGGCCCATCGGCCTGCGCGACACCATTCCGGTCGGCACCCAGTTGTCCATGAAGGCCGGCTCCGCCGCCCAGGTGCTGCTCGCCTGGGAGGACCATGACCGGCTCCTGGAAGGCCTGCAGGCCGCCCGCTTCACGCCCACCGTCCTGGCCGGAGTACGACGCCGGGGCTGGGGCCAGAGCCTGGGCGAACGCGAGCCGGGGGTCGCCTCCGTTTCGGCCCCCGTGCGCGGTCCGTCCGGCCGCGTGATCGCCGCGGTGTCGATCTCCGGACCGATCGAACGCCTGACCCGCCAGCCGGGCCGGCTGCACGCCGAAGTGGTCTGCAACGCCGCACGGGTGCTGACCGAGGCGTTGCGCAAGACCAACGACTAGGTGAACTGCGCCGGGTCCCGACCCGGGCCTCGTGATGTCGTCAGTGACGTGTGGAAGGCTCCGCGAGTCCAAGCTGGCCCGAACCAACGACGAACGCAAGACCCTTGCCTTTCCCATCACTCCTCGCGCTAAAACGGCGTGCAGCCAGTCGTTCAGGCGTAGTGGATCAGGAAGGCTTCCAGGCAGGAGACCCTAAGGGGTCCTTGAGACCACGATTCGTCTGTGTCGGGTTCGGGCAATGGATGCGCTGCGATGAATTGATGCCAGTTGGGGAAGGGATCCGGGGGTAAGTCCAGTTCAGGCCCCGGGCCGGGATCCGGGGGCAGGCCCTGATCCATGTCGGTGCCCACGTCTGGTTCGGGATCCGGACCGGGATCCGGACCGGGGTCCGGCCCGGGATCCGAAGGCAGGCCCTGGCCCGTGTGGACGTCGATGCCCATGTCCGTATCAGTATCCGCGCCCGTGCCCACGTCCATATCCACGTCTATGCCCAAGCTCGTGTTTGTGTCCGTGGCCGGGATGCCGGGTGGCCAGTGGGGTGGTTCCCAGTCCTGGTGTTCGCTGGGGTAGTTCCTTCCGGAGGGTGAGGTCCAGCCCGGCGGGCTGTGATTGCTGGCCCCGGATGGTGTCCAGGCCGAGGCGTGTTTCAGCCGGTGGTGCTTGCGGCAGGGCTGGCCCAGGTTGGAGATCCCGGTGGTGCCGCCGTCGGCCCAGGCCAGGACATGGTCGGCCTCGTTGTCCAGAGACGGGTTGTTGCAGCCGGGGAACGGGCATCGGCCGTCGCGGAGCCGCAGCCAGTGGCGCATAGCCTTCGTGAGCCGGTAGCTGGTCCGGCCGATTTCCAGCGGGGCCCCGTCCCGCGGATCCGTCAGAACCCGGTAGAAGGAACCCGCGCCGTCGGCGACCAGGCGGCGGGCCATCGACGGCGGAATCGGACCGTACCCGTCCAGGACAGCCGGTTCGTCGGTGGCACCGAGCAGCGACAGGACCGGGACGGTGACCAGGACCTGCGCCCGCGGGACCGGCACACCCCCGCACCCGCCATTGTCATCGGCATCGGCATCGGTACCGCCGCCGGCGCCGGCGCCGGTGCGAGGAGCAAGGTCGCGGCGATGTCGGCGCGGAGCTGGGTCAGGGTCTGGGCCTCGTCCGGGCCCTGCAGCGCGCGGGCCGCGGCGGTGGTCCGTTCCCAGATCCCCGCGGCGGTATCGGCCGGGAGGTACGCCGAGAGCCAGGCCATCCCATCCCGGTCCGGGACGTACTCGACCCGCCGGTCCGCAGCACACCTGGTGTGGCGTTCTTCGATGCTGACCGGGTGGTGGCGTTCCCGCCAGGCACGTGCCTTGGCGCGGAACCGTCCCGGCACGAGCTCACCGGCCGGGCACCCCCGGGCCGGGCTGGGCGCGTCGGGGTCCAGGAAATGCGCCTCCAATGCAGCCGCCCCGGCCGGGTCGAGGTTGCCGGTTTCGGCCACGATGATCCGGGCGTGCTGCCAGGAAATCGTCCCGGCCTGCAAAGCCGCCAACGTCAACGGCAACCCAGTCGTCAGGGCCACACACTCGGACAGGAACGAACTCGCGGTTCGTTCACTGACCGTCAGCACACACGCGACCTCAGCTACCACGGCCATCTCCCGGGCGGTACATTCCTGCGGAGACGCCGCCGGGCACGCCAACGCCGTGGTGGCCCGCAGGTACTCGGCGGCAAAGCGCACGTTCAACGCCGCGGCCCGGGCCTCCCACCGCGCCATCTCCGCCATCCCGTCCAGGCAAGCATCCGCCAGGTCCCGCAACGGATCCACACCCCGGAACGGATCAGCTTTTCGCAAAGCATCCCCGCCGGGCAGGCCATCCGTCCCCGCCCCGGCGAAGGCGGCAAGCGCAGCCGTGGACTCAGCGAAGGCCACCAGGGCCTCCCTGCTTTCCACACTCCAGGCTGTGCTGCTATCCACACTTCCAGAATATGACCGGGCCCCGACAATAACGACGTACCCGACTGGAGTTGCAACAAGCCGCCCGCACGGACCCGAGGCGCAGAGAGGTTAACCGCCATAAGACCAGCGATCGGGTCGCTGAGAATCCCCACAAAACGAGCCGGTGCACCCAGGCGCCGACAGAGTCAGCCTGCCTCCAAGTATCTGGACAATTGATCGATCGCGTACCCGCCATAGCGTTCCGCCAAGCGAGCCGGATGAACTGGTAGCGTCGAGTTGTTGAAGTCCCGTTGATGAAGGTCCGGCACGACTCTTTGCGATGACGCGTTTGCTCCCATAACCTCGGTCATTGGTTTTCTCCGGGCTCCTTTCCACAAGGCAGTCGATGCCCTTGAGGCCTGGAGAGCGCGGATTTATGGTTTCGCCACCGCCAGAAGGCTCGACATAGCAGCTCACGGCTGGCGCTACCGTTGCAATGACATCGGAGTCGACCCACATTTCAAAAAGCTGGTTGAAAGAGTGGATCTCATGGACGAGGCATAGGCTGTCCGCATGAGCAGTTATGCGGTGTTCCTGCGCGGGGTCAACGTCGGCGGCATCACCATCAAGATGGCCGAACTGAAGGCCGCCCTGGCGCCCCGCCCGTTTGCGGGCGTGAAGACGCTCCTGGCCAGTGGAAATGTGGTGCTCTCCAGCGAACTCTCCCCTTCCGGCGTCAAGAAGGAATTCGAGGCGTGCCTCCGGGAGGCCTTCGGCTATGACGCCTGGGTGGTGGTTCTGGCAGCGGAGCGGGTGGGTGAACTGGTGGCGGCGTGCCCCTACCCTGCCGACGACACCTCCATGCACACCTACCTCACGCTCGGCTCGGACGCCGAGGTGCTTGCCGAGCTGTACGAGGCCGGCCGCGCCTTGGACGGTGCGCAGGTGACCGCGCTGGGGCCCGAGGCCCTGGCGTGGCTGGCGCCCGCGGGCGGCACGCTGGACAGTCCGTTCAGCAAGCTGTCCGCGAAGCCGAAGTACAAGGCCTCCACCACCACCCGCAACCTGCGCACCATGATCAAGGTCCGCGACGCCGCGGTACTGCTGTAGGGCACGGCTGGAACCAGGTCAGCGCGCCGCAGCCTGCAGGGCCTTGTTGAAGGACGTCAGCCGACTGACCTCGAGCTCCACGGGCTCCACCACAAAATCCTCTGCCACCGCCGCGACAGACGCCTTGAGCCGCTTCCGGGCCGCCGCGCCCCGTGCCCGGGCGGCCGCTCCCGCGATGAACTTCGCCAGGATGGCCAGGACAATCCCCAGCAGCGTGCCGCCGGCGATCAGAACGGTCGGCACGGGCCAGCCTTCCACCAGCGGGACCTCCGGCACGGGAAGCTGCAAATAGCCCAGCGCGGCCAGCACCCCGAGCCAGGCGAAACCGCAGAGGGCTGCCAGCAGTGCCAGCCACTGCACAACGTTGAACGGCGTCCACCACCAGGCCTTGCCCGCGGCCCTCAGATCTGTGGACGCGATGGCCTGGTCCAGCGCATCCGGCAGCTGCTCGCGGCCCTCACGGGCAGCGCCGCGGATCACGGCCCGCCAGGGCCCGGGGGCGCCGTCGGATGCTGCATCGGCAAATTCCCGGACAGCGGCATCCGTGCGGGCCCGCTCCGGGGCACCGGCAGGCGGCAGCGAGGTGCGGTTCAGGTCGGGCCGGGATCCCTCCCGGCGCAGGTTGAGCCGCCTCAGCGGGTCAGGCCGGAAGCGGACCAGCCAGCGCGTGACGGGCCA
This sequence comes from Arthrobacter sp. UYEF36, assembly GCF_040547025.1. Lineage (NCBI taxonomy): Bacteria > Bacillati > Actinomycetota > Actinomycetes > Micrococcales > Micrococcaceae > Arthrobacter > Arthrobacter sp. UYEF36. The sequence goes on along the minus strand of NZ_JBEPOX010000001.1, from coordinate 771,667 downwards.
CCCGGTGCGGCGGGTCGACTCCAGCTGGAATGACCGGACGACGGCTTCCACCACCAGCGGGACGTTGGCCGCACTCGCCAGTTCCTCGGCCAGCCGGGCTTTAGAGGCCGCTTTGACCCCGGCTGCCGCGCCGGCTCCGGAAGCCCCGGCCAGCCGGGCGGAGGCCTGCGTGACGTCGGCTCCGAGGCGCTGCGATTGGGCCTGCCGCTGCGTGGCCACCTGGCGGATGGCGGCCCGGACCTTGTCCACGCCGGTACCCGCGAGGGCGGAGGCGCCGATGACCTGCACCTTGCCCAGCCCGTCCCGCGCCAGGATGCCTTTCAGCGACTCCAGCACCGGGGGAATGTCCCGGTCCGGGAGCCGGTCGATCTGGTTAAGCACCACCAGGGTGACGGCGCCATGGGAGGCCAACGGGGTGAGGAAATCGTTGTGCACGGCGGCGTCGGCATACTTCTGCGGATCGAGCACCCACACCAGGACGTCGACGAGTCCCACCATCCGCTCCACGATCTCCCGGTTGGCGGCACGGGTGGAGTCGAAGTCGGGAAGATCCAGGAGGATCAGGCCCGTGCCGTCGTCGGCAAAACCGGGTACAGGGGCGGCGTGGTGCCGGGTGCGGACCTCCAGCCAGTCCAGCAGCTGCTCGCTGCCCTCAGCGCCCCAGATGCCGGCGAGCGGCTCAGAGGTCGTGGGCCGCCGGGCGGCCGCCGTCGCAATCTCTTCGCCGCTGACAGCGTTGAAGAGGGACGACTTTCCGCTGCCGGTGGCCCCGAAGAATCCGACGACGGTGTGGTCAGCCGAGAGGGAGCGCCGGGAACTGGCCCGGTCCAGCACCTGGAGAACGCCGTCCAGGACGTCGTCCGGGAGCGCCCCTTCGGCCAGTTCCCGGGCCTCGTTCAGGGCCTCAAGCCGGCGGTCCAGCCGGGTGGCCTCGGCGGCGGCACCATGGCGGCTCACGCGGTGGCCGCCAGCCGGTGCAGCGCCGCGGCATGGCCGGAGAGCACCGCCGGGGTGACCCCGCCCGAAATCTCGAGCCGGGCCAGGAATCGCTGCTGTTCAGCCTCGAGCAGCTTCTGGCAGCGGGCATGGAGATCCTCGCGGGCCGTCCTGGCGAGCCGGCGCACTGCGTCCTCGCCGAACACCGCTTCCAGCAGCCGCTGCCCGGCGACGGCGGTACCCCCGGCGACGCCGACCTCCAGCCCGGTGAGTCCGGCTGTCATGGAGAACACCACGATCATCAGGGCGGCGCCGAGGCCGTTGATGCCAAAGGACAGCCAGCGGGCCTGGGTGCGCTTGCCCTGGCCCTCGGTCCGGATCAGCTCCATAAGGCTCCCCTGCCAGGCCCGGATCTCGGCAGCAGTCTTCTCGGCGAAGCCGTCGGAGGTTCCGGAGAGGTCGTCGCTGCCCAGCAGTTGGCGGCCGGCTGGATCGGAGCGCCAGCGACCGTCTGTATCTTCGGCCGCGTTGGCAGCCTCATCGATAATGACGGCCTGCAGGCCGGTTTCGATCGCCGTCTCCACCCGCACCGCCGGTGCCGGCTCACCCCGGAAGAAGGCACCGACCCGGTCGCGGAAGCGGCCAATGTTCTGCTCCATGGCCCGGAAGAACTCGCCGGTGCCTACGAAGTCCTGCCAGCGGGCCAGGACCTCGCCGCGCAGCAGGGCGCCGTCCCGGGTGGCCTCCAGGATCCTGGCCACGGCGTCCCGGTAGGCGTCCCGGGTATCCCCGGCGAGGACGCCGGCGGCGTGTTCCTGGTCTCCGGCGGCCTTCGCCACTACCTCGACGCGGCTCCCCAGGGCCTTGACAGTCCCGTTGAGCGTCCGGCGGGCGATGTCCGCGCGACCGGCGGCGTCCGCGGCGAGTTCCTGCAGCCAGAACCGCAACGGCTCCACGGCGGCGGGAGGAAGCATCCCGAACCCATCCAGTGCCGCCTCGGGGACGACGAAAAGACGGGCTTCACCCAGGCCCTCCCTGCGGAGCATCGACTGCAGATCGGCGCTGACCTCGGCTTCGGCGGCGGCGGGCACCCGGTCCAGGACCACGGCCACCATGATGTCCCGGGAGGCCGCGTCCAGCAGCAGGCGCCACGGAACGGCGTCGGCATAGCGGTTGGCGGTGGTGACGAACACCCACAAGTCGGCGGCAGCCAGCAACTGCCCGGCGAGCTTGCGGTTATCGGCGGAAATCGAGTCGACGTCGGGAGCGTCCAGCAGCGCGATTCCCTGCGGCACCGCTGGATCGGCGACCAGTACCAGGGACGTGATCGCGGCAGGGTCAGGCGTGGGACCGGCCTGGCTGGCGGGCAGTGGCTCTCGGGTCACCGTGCCGCGGATCCGGCTCAGGCTCGGCAGGACCCGCTGGTCCTCGAACCAGCGCCCGTCGGCGGGATGGTGCAGCAGGATGGGCTGGCGCGTGGTGGGCCGGATAGCACCAGCCCGGGTGACAGCGTGCCCGACGAGTCCATTCACGAGGGTCGACTTCCCGGCGCCGGTGGACCCGCCCACGACGGCCAGCAGGGGCGCGTCCAGGCTCCGGTAGCGCGGCAGGATGTAATCCTCGAGCTGGGCAAGGGCGTTGCGGATGTCCCGCCGGGCCTCGTCCAAGCCGGGCAGCGCCAGGGGCAGTGCGGTAGCAGCCAGGTCCCGGTGGACGGCTTCCAGCAGTTCAACGGCCTGGCCGGTGGTTTCGTCGGAGCTCACCGCAACATCATGCCAGTTCCGGGCCGTGCCGGTTCAGCGCCGCGGGGTGCGGACAACGAAAAAACGGCCCCGGGCTGATGCCCGGGACCGTTTCATTGGTGACCCCAGCGGGATTCGAACCCGCGTTACCGCCGTGAGAGGGCAGCGTACTAGGCCGCTATACGATGGGGCCGCGTACTCTCCAGAACAGCATTTCTGCCATTCACGCTAAGCGATTATTTCATACACTCAGCAAGTGTTTCAAATCGGCGAACCGGTCTAAAACCCCTGATCAGCCGCGTAAATACGCGGATTTTTCAGAGCTGGGATACCAGGACTCGAACCTAGAATGACGGTACCAGAAACCGTAGTGTTGCCAATTACACCATATCCCAATGGAACTTTCGGGCCGGATCCGTGGGTCTAAACCCGCGCTCCCGGCGCCTCAGCACGAGTAATTACTTTACCCGAGAGTTTTCGTCTGCACAAATCGAGCCGTCCAGCCCCCGGATCAGTGCACCCCGCCAGGGGTGCGCCGGCGGCCACCGTTGCGGGGGGCAGAAAATCCCTGCGAATCCGCCGCCGCGGCCAGGACCGCACCCCGCCAGGGGTGCGCCGGCGGCCCGCCGCCATGGCCGCGCCAACAGTTTTGCGTGCCGATTGCCGGCGTTATCTGCATCACAGCCATGGGGTGCGCCCTGCAGTCAGGCCAGCAGCTCCAGCAGGGAACCGATCTCGCGGCCGGCAAAACCCTCGGCCGGTTCCCCGCCGCGGTTCAGCCACACGCCCAGGAGGCCGGCCGCCGTCGAGCCGTCAGCGTCGAGGAGGCGGTTGTCCCCCACGTACAGCGTTTCGCCGGCGCCGGTGCCGAGGCGGCGGACGCCCTCCAGGTAGATGGCCGGATCCGGCTTGGCCGCACCGACAGTGTCTGTGCCCACCAGCACTCTGATCCGTTCCAGTCCGGCGGCGTCCAGCTTGACCCGCTGGTAGTCGTGGACGTTGTTGCTCACGGCACCGTACGGGATGCCGGCGGCATCCAGCGCGTCCAGCATCGGGGTGACGTCGTCGAAGGCGCGGATGTACCCGTGCTGCCGGCTGGCATACGAACTGACCCAGTGGTGGGCCACCTCGCCTTCCTCCAGCTCCACGCCGAAGTGCCCCAGGGCGGCCCGGCCGCGGAGCAGGCGCTGTTCGTTGAACGTCAGTTCACCGGCCAGGTATCGGTCATAGAAATGGGTGGTCTCGCGGGTGAAGATCCGCCCGAACTTCTCCCACCCGGCCTCGTCCAGGCCGGGCAGGAGATGTTCGCTGACGTCACGCAGTGCCGACGTCATGGAGAATTCGAGGTCCACGAGGGTGTCGTCAATATCAAACAGCACGCCGCGGATGGCGCCCAGGCTGGCGGCCAGGGCGCCGGTCCCGGCGTTGTTCTGCGCTGAGGGCGAGCCCATCATCAGCCGCGGAAGGCGCGCAGCCGGGCCAGGGACGAGTCCTTGCCCAGGATCACCATGGACTCAAACAGCGGCGGGGAGATCCGGCGGCCGGAGATGGCCGTGCGGACCGGGCCGAATGCCAGCCGCGGCTTGACGCCGAGGCCCTCGACGAGGGCCTCCTTGAGCGCGGCCTGAATGCTCTCGGCATTCCAGCCGGCAAGGGGCTCCAGGGCGGCCAGGGCGGCGTCGAGCACCTCCGTGAGATTCTCCGGAAGCCCCTTGCGGGCGTCGTCCGCGACGTCGATCGCATCGTCCTTTTTGAACAGGAAGGCGAGCATTTCGGGGGCCTCGCCCAGCAGCGAGATGCGCTCCTGGATCAGCGGGGCGGCCTCGGCGAGGATCTCCTCCTGGCGCGCGGTCAGGGTGTCGCCGACAAACCCGGCCGTGCGCAGGTACGGAACCAGACGGCCGCGGAAGTCCTCGGCGTCGAGCATCCGGATGTGCGTGCCGTTGATGGCCTCGGCCTTCTTGATGTCAAAGCGGGCAGGGTTGGCGAGTACGTCGTTGACGTCGAAGTGCTCGATCAGCTGGTCCACAGTAAAGATGTCCTCATCAGCGGAGAGGCTCCAGCCGAGCAGCGAGAGGTAATTGAGCAGGCCCTCCGGGATGAAGCCGCGGTCCCGGAGCAGGAACAGATTGGACTGCGGGTCCCGCTTGGAGAGCTTCTTGTTGCCCTCGCCCATGACGTACGGCAGGTGGCCGAAGACCGGCAGGTAGCTGGCGACGCCGATGTCCATCAGCGCGCGGATCAGCACCACCTGGCGGGGCGTGGAGGAAAGCAGGTCCTCACCGCGGAGCACGTGGGTGATGCCCATCAGCGCGTCGTCGACGGGGTTGACCAGGGTGTACAGCGGGGATCCGTCGGCGCGGACGATCACGTAGTCCGGGATGCTGCCGGCCTTGAAGGTGATCTCGCCGCGGACCATGTCGGTGAAAGTAACGTCCTCATCGGGCATCCGCACGCGGAGCACGGGCTGGCGGCCCTCGGCCTTGAACGCGGCCAGCTGTTCCCCGGAAAGCTCGCGGTCGAAGTTGTCATAGCCCAGCTTGGGGTCGCGGCCGGCCGCGCGGTGGCGCGCCTCCACTTCCTCCGGTGAGGAGTAGCACTCGTAGGCGTAGCCGGCCTCGATCAGCTTGGCGACGACGTCCTTGTACAGGTCCAGGCGCTGCGACTGGCGGTACGGCTCGTGCGGCCCGCCGACCTCCACGCCTTCCTCCCAGGTGATGCCGAGCCATTTGAGGGCCTCGAGAAGCTGCTGGTAACTCTCCTCCGAGTCCCTTGCCACGTCCGTGTCCTCGATGCGGAACACGAAGGTGCCCTTCGTGTGGCGGGCGTGGGCCCAGTTGAACAGGGCAGTGCGGATCAGGCCGACGTGGGGGGTGCCGGTGGGCGACGGGCAGAACCGGACACGGACCGGGGTGTCGGCTGTGACTTCGCGAATCACACTGGGGGCGGAGCTGGAGACGGCGTCGGGCGCAGAAGGAGTAGTCATAGTGACTCCAACTTTACCGCCTGCCGCCAGAGGCTTTACCGCTTGCGGCCGCGCGCCGGTTGCGGGCGGGACAGCGCTTTCCACAGATAGAAGCCTGCCAACACCAGGCCCGCCGCGACGAACGCCAGCGCCAGCCAGAGCGGCCCGTCCAGCCAGTTGACGGCACGTGCCGCCATCGAGAACGTGCCGATCGAGCCGAGGGCAAAGAGCAGGAAGGAACGGCGGCTCCGGGAACCCTGCAGGGCGCGAATCAACCCGCGAATGATCATCAAGTGCTTCTCCGGGCCTAGCGGCGGACTACCGGGTTGGAGAGGCGGCCGATGCCCTCGATCTCGACCTCGAAGCGGTCACCGGCCTGGACAAGGCCAACGCCGGCCGGGGTGCCGGTCATGATGACGTCGCCGGGCAGCAGGGTGAAGGCCTGCGAGACGATGGAGACGAGTTCGCGGACGCCCCGGATCATCTGGCTGGTGCTTCCGTCCTGGCGCAGCTCGCCGTTGAGGCGGCCCTGGATCTGCAGGTCCTCGGTGTTCAGTTCGGTCTCGATCCACGGCCCCAGGGGCGCGGAGGTGTCAAAGCCCTTGGCCCGGGCCCACTGCAGGTCCGTCTTCTGGACGTCGCGGGCGGTGAGGTCATTGCCGCAGGTGTAGCCGAAGATGACGTCGTCGACGCGCTCCTCGGGGACGTCCTTGCAGATCCGGCCGATCACCACGCACAATTCGGCTTCGAAGGACACTTCCTCGGAGAACTCCGGCAGGACGATCGGATCGTTGGGCCCGATCACGGAGGTGTTGGGCTTGAGGAAGAGCAGCGGCTGCGCCGGGACCTCATTGCCGAGTTCCCGGGCGTGTTCGACGAAGTTGCGGCCGACGCCGATGACCTTGCTGCGCGGGATGATCGGGGACAGCAGGCGCACATCCTCCAGTTTGTGCCGCACGGCGGTTCGTTCCACGCCGTGGAAGAAGGGGTCGCCGTTGATGACAGTGATTTCCTCACTGCCGGGCTCACCTTCAACAATGCCGTAGAGGGGATCAGAATCGACTACAAACCGGGCAATACGCATGGTTCCAAGCGTACCGTCTCCACCCTCCCGACTAGCTCCGCGCTTGGGTTTGGGCGGTTTCGATAATTTTTTCGGTTGCGGCCCATGACGCGAGGAGCCGGAGGGCTTCATCCGAGGGGCTGCCGGGAACAGCGGGATACACGGTCAGGGTGTGCCCGGGGTCATCCTCAAGTTCCATGGCCTGATAGGTCAGCTCAAGGAGCCCAACGACAGGGTGCTGGAACGACTTGGTGCCTGAATAGTGGCGGCGGACGTTGTGCGCTGCCCAGCGTGTGCGGAATTCTTCGCTGCGCATGGAGAGTTCGCCGACGAGTGCGGCGATCCCCTTATCGTGCGGGTTGCGCCCGGCGTCGCGGCGCAGGATGGCCACGTTGACATTGGCTGCGCGGTCCCAGTCCGGGTAGAGGTCGTGGGAGCGCGGGTCGAGGAAGATGAAGCGCGAGTGGTTCGCCGGCCGGGCCGTGCCGCGGTACATGTCGGAGTAGAGCGCGTAACCGAGGGCGTTGGCTGCGACGATGTCCATCCGGTTGTTCCCGATGAATGCGGGCGCTCCAGTGATGGCGTCGAGGAGGTGTTGCATGACGGGACGGATCCCCGCGGCCGCGGCGCCGGGTACGCGTTTCCGGCTTGCGGTATTGGCCGCGCGCGCGAGGTCGTATAGGTGGTCCTGTTCGGCGCGGTCCAGTTCAAGTGCACGGGCAATGGAGTCGAGGACGCTGTCGGAGACACCGGTGAGGTTTCCCCGTTCCAGGCGCGTGTAGTAGTCCACGCTGACGCCGGCAAGGCGGGCGGCCTCTTCCCGCCGCAAGCCCGGCACGCGGCGCCGCCCGCCAATAGGTTCGAGGCCTGCCTGCTCAGGGGTGATGCGCCCGCGGCGGGAAGCCAGAAACTCTCGTACTTCGGCTCGGTTGTCCATACGGCAACGTTACGGCGTAACCGTTAACCGGTGGGAGGCTCTGGCATAACCCGTTTCAGCAAAGCCCTCGCTACGGACGCCGGATGCGGGTTTCATGGAAAGTGAACTTCGCAACAGCAAACGAAAGCGAGCACCGGCTTTGCGCGCAACAATCATGCACGCCCCGGGAGACGTCCGCGTCGAAGAGCGTGACAACCCCACCATCCAGCAGCCCACCGACGCGATCATCAAACTGGTCGCCGCATGCGTGTGCGGGTCGGACCTGTGGCCCTACCGCGGCGCCGACAGCTTCAACGGACCGGTCCCCATGGGGCACGAAGTGCTCCAGCGCCCGTGAGTACGTCCGCGACCGCAACGCGGGCGCCGTCGTCAGGGGTTGTCCCGGCGTCGCTCGTCGCCACGGTCATCTTCCTGACAGCTGTCGCGCCGCTGGCCACCGACATGTACGTTCCGGCGTTCCCGCGCGTGGCGGAGGAATTCGGTACGACGGCGTCGGCGGTGCAGCTGACCCTGACGACGTTCTTTGCCGGCATGGGACTCGGACAGCTTGTCGGCGGCCCTTTCAGCGACCAGCGCGGCCGGCGGATGCCCCTGGTCGCAGGCACGATTCTGATGACGGTCGCCTCGATCGGTTGCGCCCTGGCCCCGAGCGTCGGTGTCTTGATGATCGCCCGGTTCCTGCAGGGTTTCGGTGGCGGCTGGGCGATGGTGATCGGCCGGGCCGTGATCGTTGACCGCGCCCGTGGGCCGCAGCTCGTCCGCGTGCTTAACCTCGTCATGGGGATCGGCGGCGTCGCCCCGATTATCAGCCCCCTGCTCGGGGCAGTCATCCTGCAGTTGACCGGCTGGCGGATGACCTTCTGGGTGCTCGCGGCCCTCGGCGTCCTGATGACCCTGTGCGCCCTGTTCGTCGTTCCGGAGTCCCTGCCGCCGGAGAAACGGCACGAGGGCGGGCTGCGTGAATTCGGGCACGCCGCGCACACCGTGCTCTCGAACCGCCGATTCGTGGGCTACGTCGTCGTGGCGTCCTCGGCATTCATCGCCCTGTTCGCGTACGTCGCCACGTCCGCGTTCATCCTGCAAAACATGAACGGGCTCTCACCGGTGGCGTACTCCATCGTTTTCGCCGCCAACGCAGGCGGCATGACCGTCGCTGCCCTTCTCTCGGCCCGCATGGCCGGGCGCGTTCCCACCCGCCGGGTGATCCTCACCGGCCAGATCATCGCCCTGGCGGCGGGCGTGGCCATGCTCGCCGGCGCCTTGTGGTGGGCCACTCCCCTGCTGGTTGCCCTGGGAAGCTTCTTCGCCCTTATGGTCGCCCAGGGCCTGGTCAACACCAACGGCGGCGCCCTCGCCTCGGCGGAGGTACCCGAGCACCCGGGCACCAGCTCGGCGGTCCTCGGCCTCGTGCAGTGGACCACCGCCGGGATCGTCGCACCCATCGCGGGCCTGGGCGGCTCCAACACTGCGGTCCCCATGGCGGCGCTGATGATCGCCGGGGCGCTGCTGTCAATGTTCGGACTCCTCGTTCTGGCCCGTCCGGACACCTCCCGGCCCGGGGTGCCTGCACGAACCGCACGGATCGAAGGAGCCTCCACCCCATGAAGAATCAAACCTGAAGGAGAACACCATGAGTACGCGAAAGCAGCCGAAGACCCCCACCGTCAGGGGACCTGAGGAGTGGTTTACCGGTGACGTATACTTCAACGCCTACTATTCCGGCCAGCAACCCTCCCGGGCCCGGCTGAACCTTGTGCGCTGCACCCCGGCGATACCGTCTACACTCCCGCCGGCGAGTGGCACTGGCACGGCGCCACCGAAGACAACTTCATGTGCCACCTCACCCTCTGGGAGGCTCCGGCCGGCAGCGACGAACCGGAAACGGTCTGGGGTGCCAAACTCACTGACACCGAATACCCCGCACAGAAGTAGGGCGCGCTGATGGACGCCATCAACCGTCCCGTCCCTGGCCGCCGTCCCCTGGCCGCTGTCCAGGCCGCTGTCCTGGCCGCCACGGTCACTGCCTGCAGCATCGCCCGGGACGCTCCTGGAACCTCCCAGCCCGCCCCGTCCCCGGTCACCCCCACGGAAAGCATTGACACTATGACAACCTCACCGGCCACGGATGGCACCCGCATCACCATTGAGATCGATGGTGAAACAGTGGGCGGAACCTTGTCAGGCAACGCAGCCGCCACGGCACTGATCGATCAGCTGCCCCTGACGCTGGCCTTCACCGATTACGGCGGCCAAGAGAAGATCGCCGACCTGCCGGCGCCGCTCTCGCTCGAAGGCCTGCCCGCCGGCAGCGACGCCGACCCGCTCACCATCGGTTACTACGCTCCCCGGCAGTCGCTCGTCCTCTATTACGGGCACGTCGGGTATTTCGACGGCATCATCCGGCTCGGCACGTTCGACCACCTCGCGGCAGTCCGCGATCACGGTACCGGCTTCACTGCCAGGCTGCAGCTCGTACACTGACGAACTGGCACCCGTTCAGGACGTGCCGCTGCCCAGGCGCAGGTAGTGCAGCTGGGCGGCCACCGAGAGTTCAGCCGCGGGCCGCACGGCGGGGTCAACGGCGGCGTACACGGCGTCGGCCACTTCGGCCACCCCGGCCCCGGCGCCCAGGCTCTCGAGGGCGGAGCGGATTTGCCCGAGGCGGTCCGCGCGGTGGTCCCGGTAGGCGCGGACGATCGTGTCCAGCGCAGGCAGCATCGGTCCGTGGGCCGGGAGGACGGTCGCGGGGCCCAGGCGTTCCAGCCGGTCCAGCGAGGCCAGGTAGTCACCCAGGGTGCCGTCCGGATAGTCCAGGACCGTGGTACCGAGGCCCAGGATCGTGTCGCCGGTGAGGACAGAGCCCCCGGCGCCGTCCTGCGGCAGGTGGAAGCAGACCGAGTCGGAGGTGTGGCCCGGCGTCGCCAGAACCCGGATCTCGGCCCCGGCGGCGTGGATCACTTCGCCGTCCGCGAGGGGGCTTCCCCCGTGGCAGTGCGCCGGGTCCTTGGCGCGCACCGGCGCTCCGGTCAGCTCGGCGAACCTGGCGGCGGCTGCGGTATGGTCCGCATGCCGGTGCGTAATCAGGATGAGCTCGACGGCGCCGGCCTGGGCCAGTTCCTGCAGGTGCGGCTCATCCAGCGGGCCGGGATCCACCACGACGGTGCCGGCCGCTCCGGGGGCCGCAATCACGTAGGAGTTTGTCCCGTGCAGGCTCATCGGCCCCGGGTTGGGGGCCAGCCTGAAGCGGGTCAGCTCTGTGCTGCGCACCATGGCGCGGGGGTCGTCAGGGATCACAGTTCCATCTTCCCACCGAAAGGGGCACCCGCACGAGCGGCCGTCACACGAGCAGCAGCACCGCAATGACCGCCGGCAGGAGGGCCTCGGCGATGGCGCTGGCCCACAGCCGCCGCTCCGACAGCACCAGGATGATGCCCAGCAGCACGTGGCCCAGACTCGTGAAGAGCAGCAGCACCCGCCCGGCAGCCGGCTCCGCCCCGGTCAGCATAACGGCGCCAGCGATCGCGCCCACTCCCCAGATCATGTTGTAGAACCCCAGGTTGAACGTCCACATCCGAACGGCGTCCGTGTCCTCCGGTTTGATCAGGAACAGCCGGTGAAAGCGCTGGTCCCGGAAGAAGAACGACTCAAGGATTCCCACGAGGATCAGCACCACCCCGAAAATGACACCCAGAACCTGAATAAGTCCAGTCATACGCAGTATTGTGCCCCCTGATCCGGGGAGCGGCTAGGGGCTTCCCGCCGGTCGCACCTGGCCACTTTATGCGGCGCTAAACGACGACGGCGGCCCGCACCGGAAGGTGGGAGCCGCCGTCGAACGCTGACTCTGACTGAGTCGCTGCCGCCTAGGCCAGGCGGGTCAGCCAGCCGTGGGTGTCCTCGATGGTTCCGGTCTGGATGCCCAGGAGCTGCTCGCGGATGGCCATGGTGGTCTCCCCCGCTTTCGCGTCCTCGGAGCCGATGAATTCGGTGTCGTCCTTGAGCACGCCGATCGGGGTGATCACGGCGGCGGTGCCGCAGGCGAAGACCTCGGCGATCTCGCCGGAGGCCACGCCGTCGCGCCACTCAGCCAGGGTGATCTTGCGTTCGGTGACCTCGCGGCCCATGTCCTTGGCAACCTGGATGACGGACATCCTGGTGATGCCCTCCAGGATGGTTCCGCTCAGCGCCGGGGTGACCAGGGATCCGTCCTTCATCACGAAGAACACGTTCATACCGCCAAGCTCTTCCACGGCATTGTCATTGAACTGGTCGAGGAAGAGCACCTGCTTGCAGCCGTGCGCCTCGGCTTCCTGCTGCGCGATCAGCGAGGCGGCGTAGTTGCCGCCGCACTTCGCCGCGCCGGTACCGCCGCGGCCGGCGCGGGCGTACTCGCGGGAAATCCAGATGGAGACCGGCTTGAGCTCGCCGCCGAAGTAATTTCCGGCCGGGGACGCGATGACGCGGAAAGACACTTCGCGGGCGGCGCGGACACCGAGGAACGCTTCGGTGGCGATCATAAACGGCCGCAGGTACAGCGCCTCGCCGTCGCCGGAGGGGACCCATTCCTTGTCGGCCGCGACGAGTTCGCGGATGGCGCCCAGGAAGTACTCCTCCGGGAGTTCAGGGAGCGCCAGGCGGCGGGCGGACTTGTTCAGGCGGGCGGCGTTGGCCTCGGGGCGGAACGTCCAGATGGAGCCGTCGGCGTGGCGGTAGGCCTTGAGCCCTTCGAAGATTTCCTGACCATAGTGGAGCACCGCGGCGGAGGGGTCCAGGGAGATGGGACCGTAGGCCTCAACCCGGGCATCGTGCCAGCCCCCCGCGCCCTCGGCGTCGACGCTGTAGTCGACGACGGCAGTGTGGTCGGTGAAATAGTTGCCGAAACCCGGGTTCGCCAGGATGGCAGCACGTTCTTCAGCGGACTTCGGGGTTGCCGAAAGATGCTGGGTGAATTCGACGCCATGGGCAGTCTGAGTCATGGTTCCTCCACGGTCGGCTGCCTGGCGTGTGAACGTGGTTCAGCCTTGGACCACGGCAGCATATTGGTGATTCGAAACAAGCTTACGCCCGTTGGCGGAGCCGCCGGCGCCGAGTTCGAGAGGCGCCTACAGGGCGGCGGCGATGGCGTCGCCGATCGCGCTGGTGCTGCGGACCGCGGTGCCGCGGCCCGCGACGTCGGCAACCACGGCCGCTTCGATCTTACGGGCGGCGCCGCCGTAGCCGAGGTGGTCCAGGAGGAGCGCGGCGGAGAGGATGGCCGCCGTCGGATCCGCCTTCTGCTGGCCGGCGATGTCAGGCGCTGAGCCGTGGACCGGTTCGAACATGGACGGCGCGGTGCGTTCCATGTTGATGTTTCCGGATGCGGCGAGGCCGATGCCTCCGGTGATCGCGGCGGCAAGGTCGGTGATGATGTCGCCGAAGAGGTTGTCCGTGACGATCACGTCGAAGCGCGCCGGATCGGTGACCATAAAGATCGTGGCGGCATCGATGTGCAGGTAGTCGTGGGTGACCTCGGGGAACTCCTTGGCCACAGCCTCCACGGTGCGCTTCCAGAGGTGGCCGGCGAAGACCAGGACGTTGTGCTTGTGCACCAGGGTGAGTTTCTTGCGCGGGCGGTCGTTGGCGCGGCGGAAAGCATCCCGGACCACGCGTTCCACACCGTGGGCAGTGTTGAGCGAGACCTCGGTGGCGACCTCGTGCGGGGTCCCGGCGCGCAGTGTGCCGCCGTTGCCCACGTAGGGGCCCTCGGTGCCTTCGCGGACCACGATGAAGTCGATGTCACCGGGGTTCGCGAGCGGGCTGCCGACACCCGGGTAGAGGCGGGACGGGCGCAGGTTAACGAAGTGGTCCAGGCTGAAGCGCAGCTTGAGCAGCAGTTCACGCTCGATGATGCCGGAGGGGATCCGGGTGTCGCCCGGGGCTGCCCCGACCGCACCGAAGAGGATGGCGTCGCGGGTACGGAGATCGGCGAGGGTTTCCTCCGGCAGGGTCTCCCCCGTTTCGAGCCAGTGCTGCGCACCGAGCTTGTAGTAGGTCTGCTCCAGCACAATGCCCTCGGCGGCTGCGGCCTTCTCAAGGACCTTCACGGCCTCGGCGGTGACCTCGGGGCCAATGCCGTCGCCGGGAATGACGGCCAGATCAATCGTGGATGCGCTCATGTTTTCAGCGTAGCCAAGAGATCCACATGCTGGTCAAGTTGTCTCATTATTCGAACAGCCGAATCTCCCCGTTACGGCCCGGCGTCACGGCCCCCGGGCTGGTGTGGCAACCACCACGACGTTCTTCCCCCAAGGATCCTCCGTGTAGCAGCTGATTAGCACCACGCGGTTCGGGACGGCGTCCCAGACGGGGCTGTCCTTGAGGGTGGACTTTGTGTACGTGGTGACTGACTCCACGGCGTAGCGGAGTACTCCCGTCCCTGTGGCCACGGTGAATTCGTCCCCCGGTGCGGCGTCCGAGCTCAAACGGTTGAACGGTGCGTCCAGTCCTTCCCAGCTGTGGCCGATGACGTAGGTGGTGTTGTCGGAGCCGACCCCTGGTGTTCCGAAGGGAGTGAGCCAGTATCCGTCCATTGTCTCCGGCGGCACGATGCTCCGGCTTTCAGCGGCGCCGCTCCCCGGCTCCAGGGGGTGAACCACCACGTCCATGCCCGCCTCCGGGTAGGTGATGCGGTGCGGGACGGAAGCCGCGGGACCCTGCCCTGCGGGCTCCGGAACGGCGGGCTCCGGAACTGCGGGCGGGGCGGCGGAGTCCCCGGCCGGAAGCAGCGCCGCAATGCTTTCGGTCGGGACAGCGGAAGCAGACCTGGCCGACGGCGGCGCGGAGGTTCCGGTCAGGGACGTCGCCTCCGCCGGCTCCAGGCCGGAAGCCGCCGGCGAGTGCCCGGGCCCGGTCGCTGCGAAGAACAGCCAGGCGGCGAGGAGGCCCAGCACACAGGCGGCCAGCAGGAACCTGTCCCTGGGGCTGAGCGCCAATCCCCGGACACCGGGTGCCCGGCGTCGGCGGACCTGGCGGTGACTGCTCATGGGGGCTCCTGTTGACGTGCCTGCGCTCGGGAAACGGAACATGCGGGCGGGCGCTGCGTCCGCAGCGCCCGCCCGGTACTGCTCCTTCTTAGCCCTCGCTGTTCCTGGCGCGCCGTCCGCCCTGCCAAAGCACCGTGGCCGCCACGGCGGTGAACACGCCGGTCAGCGCCATCAGCCAGATGGGAACGCCGGTGTCCGGGGTACGTCCCACGGCAGTCTGGACGTTGTAGCCGACGTTCGTCTTCGGGGCGGCAGCTGCGGATTTAGCAGCCGGGACAGCCGCTTTCGGGGCCAGGGCGGCGGGTGCCGGTGGGGTGGCCGAGCCGGGCGCTGCGTCCGCTCCCGGGGTTTCCTGGACCGGGTCCGGGGTTTCCTCGACCGGCGGGTCCACCGGAGGATCAACGGGCGGGTCCACCGGAGGATCAACCGGAGGAACGACGACGGCGACGGCGAGGCAATTGTTGGCCAGCAGCGCGAGATTAGCGGGAGTCAGGTTTTGGCCATTGGGGTAAATGTCCCCGTCGTTGGCCGGCACGATGTCGAGCGTGTCATCCGCGTGCGCCCGCAGCGCGTTGAGGTTGATCGTCTCCATAACAAACGGATTCCCTGCCGCGCCTGTCGCATGGCAGATCGTAATCTTCTTCTCCTCCACGGGAGCCGCGTTGGCAGTGGCCGCGGCAGACATGATCCCCAGCCCCACAACCCCCAATGTGGCAATTGCTTTTTTCATGTGTCCGTCGCTCCGTCCAGTCAGAGGTAAAACTGGCTTGACCGCGCGGAGTAACCGTCTTTGAGACCCAGGAACAATCACTATTTGAGACCTCCAACAGCGAATTGAATGGTGACAGTTACTCCCCAGCAGTGTCGTCAGTTCGCTTGCCTTTTCAGGCTAGGCCGGACGCCCCCGGCGGGTCGTGAGTAGGGGGTACCCGTCTAATCGATGGACTAATACGCAATTTCTGCCCGGGGTACTCAGTGCGGGGGTCATTAACTACCTGCCGGTAGCTTGCTGCCGCGGCCGGGCCGCCCGATCGGACGTGAACCGGGCTTAACTACTTGGAAAAGGCTCCCGACCCCCGCGAGTGGAACGCGAACGCTCCCCCACCCTTTGGCCAAGGTGAGGGAGCGTTGAGCGGAGAGCCGCCGGATCTGAGGGAGCGTTGGGCAGCGGCGGTCAGGCCTCCGCAGGCTCCTCGTACTTCGGGAAGACGGGCGCGGGGGCGGGCAGCGCCGTTCCGGCTGCGATCGGGGTGCCGAGGGCGGCGAACTCGCGCGCCTCCCCTTCCGGCTGGCCCAGCGTGTCCAGGATGGCCGCCGTCGGCGCCGGCATGACCGGCTGGGCGAGGATGGCCACGATCCGCAGCACCTCGAGGGTGACATACAGGACGGTGTTCATGCGTTCGACGTCGGTTTTCCGCAGCACCCAGGGCGCCTGCTCGGCGAAATACGCATTCGTGTCGCCCAGGACATTCCAGATCGCTTCCAGGGCGCGGCTGAACTCCTGCTTTTCGAACGCGGCGCGGGAAATGCCCAGCAGCCCGTTCGCCTGGCCCAGCAGCGCGGCGTCCTCGGCGGTGAACCCCGCGGGGACGGGGACGGCGCCGGCGCAGTTCTTCGCGACCATGGACAGGGACCGCTGGGCCAGGTTGCCGAAGTTGTTGGCGAGATCCGCGTTCATCCTGCCCACCACGGCATCGTGGCTGTAGGAGCCGTCCGCGCCGAAGGGCACCTCGCGGAGCAGGAAGAACCGCACCTGGTCCAGGCCGTACTGGGCGACCCAGTCCGCCGGAGCCACCACATTGCCGAGGGATTTGGACATCTTCACGCCCTGGTTGTGCAGGAACCCGTGGATCATGACGCGCTTGGGCAGTTCCAGCCCGGCCGACATCAGGAAGGCCGGCCAGTAAACGGCGTGGAACCGGGAAATGTCCTTGCCGATCACGTGGACGTCCGCCGGCCAGTACTTCCGGAAGGACTCCGACTCGGTGTCGGGGAAGCCGACGCCGGTCAGGTAATTGGTCAGTGCATCCACCCAGACGTACATAACGTGGTCCGGGTTCCCCGGCACGGGGACGCCCCAGTCGAAGGACGTGCGGCTGATGGACAGGTCCTCGAGGCCGCCCTTGACGAAGCTGACGACCTCGTTGAAGCGGTTGTGCGGGGCGCCGAAGGACGGGTGGTCCGCGTAGAGGGCCAGCAGCCTGTCCTGGTAGGAGGAGAGCCTGAAGAAGTAGCTCTCCTCTTCGGTCCAGGTCACCTCGGTGCCGGTTTCGGACGCGTAGCGCAGCCCGTCGGCCTGCACCTCGGTTTCGTCCTCAACGAAGTACCGCTCGTCGCGGACCGAATACCAGCCGGCGTACTTGGAGAGGTAGATGTCCCCGTTGGCTTCCATCCGCTGCCAGAGCGCCTTGGCCGCCTCGTAGTGGTCCGGGTCCGTGGTGCGGATGAAACGGCTCAGGGAGATGCCGAGGTCGTCGCTCATCTGGCGGAAGGCGGCGGAGTTGCGGTCGGCAAGCTCCTTGACCGGGATGCCTTCCTTTTCCGCCGTCTGCTGCATTTTGAGGCCGTGCTCATCCGTGCCCGTCATAAAGAAAACGTCGTAGCCGTCCAGGCGCTTGAAGCGCGCCATCGCGTCGGTGGCGATGACCTCGTAGGCGTGGCCGATGTGCGGCACGCCATTGGGGTAACTGATGGCCGTGGTGATGTAGAACGGGGTCTTTTCAGAAGTTGTCACAGCTTTAACCTAAATCAGTTCGGTGAGGGTATCGCTCTGGCGGACAAGTTCGTGGTCATGTGAAGCCACCAGGACGGCGATGCCGTCGGAGGTGGTGTCCTTGAGGATGCTGATGATCCGGTTGGCCGAGGCACGGTCGAGGCTGGCAGTCGGCTCGTCGACGACCAGCACGCGGGTGCCGAGGATCAGGGCCCGGGCGATCGCCACGCGCTGGCGTTCACCGCCGGAGAGCTGGGCCGGGCGGTGGCGCATGCGCCGGCCCAGGCCGACGAGGTCAAGGAGGTCTTTGGCCATATCGCGGCGCTGGTCCACCTCGCCGTCGGGCACGGCGGGCAGCAGCACGTTCTCGAGCGCGCTCATGCCGTCGATCAGGGCACCGCCCTGGTCGACGTAGCCGATCAGGGCCCGGCGGCGGTCGGCGATTTCGTCGTCGCCCATGGTCTCGAGCGAATCGCCCTCCCAGAACACCCGGCCCGACGTCGGCAGGGTCAGTCCCGCACCGACCGTCAGGATGCTGGTCTTGCCCGAGCCGCTGCGGCCGGCGACGCAGTGCATCTCCCCGGCGTGCAGCGTCAGGTTGAAATCGTCCACCACGTTGACGGCTTCGGCGCCGCCCTTGCCGCCGCCGTAGTGGATGGTGATGTTGCTGAGCTCCAGCGGGGTGGCGTGGTCCGTGGCCTTCACGATCGTGTTGGCGCGCGTCTGGTGGGCACCGCGGCGGGTGCTCTCCGTCATCCGCTCGTGAGCCTCACGGTCAAGGTTCAGGTCGTTGTTCATCGGACCACTTTCGTTGCAATTGGAATCCAGCAAAGTACAGCCACGAACCCGGCGATGGCGGCCCAGAGCGCGGCATAGGGGGCCAGGAGGAGACTCACGCCCAGGGCGCCCAGCACGCCCAGCGGCAGCGCGACGGTCCCCACCATGGCATTTTCGAAGAACCGGACCTGGCCCAGCATGTCCGGGTTCCAGCCCATGGCCTGCAGCGTGCCCAGGTACTGCCGCTTGGCCTGGAGTTCGAAACGGCCGGTGACCATGGTCAGCAGCAGTCCGACGGCCACGCCGGACAGACCGAGAATGATGCTCGGCAGCGCGATGGACGTGGCAGCCAGTCCGCTGAGCGCGCTCGCTCCCGCGGCCCGGGGAATGTCGATCAGCAGGGCTGCCATTCCGCCGACCGCGGCGGCGAAGACGCCGACGGCGACAGCCAGGGAAATGGTGTTGAACTTGTTGGTGCTCAGCTGCCGGTTGGCGAAGGTCAGCGGGGAGTCCACGGCGATGAGCCGTTCATCGTGCTGCGGTTCCTGGTCCACCACGTCGCGGTGGCGGAGCTGCTGGGCGGCGAAGAAGGCCGCCCCCGCGTAGAGCGCCAGCACGGCGGCCGAGACGATCGCCGTGGCCGGGTTCCAGCTGAGCAAGCTGAGGACGATTCCGGCGGTGGCCAGCAGCGCCGCGCCAACACCAAACTCGGCAAGCACCCAGGACCGGATCCGGCGCTGGGTCCAGCCCATGGCGCGCAGGGTTCCGGCCTCGCTGCGGCGCTTGCGGACGTAGCTGACAGTGGAGGCGCCGGTGAGCAGTGCGGCACCGCAAAGCGTCAGGAAGAGCAGGGTCAAGTTGGTGCTGGTGAGGGAACCGGAGACGGCGTCCGCGGCGTCCTGGCGGACCCACGATTGCTGCACGGTGCCGAGCGGGGATTCCTTGCCGGCGTCGTCCTTGGAGTACCCGGGGACAAAGATGCTGGCGTCCTCGCGGGCCGAGCCGGCCACAACCGTGGCCTGCAGGCCCATGTCCCGGATCCCGTTGGCGAGCTTCTCCACCTCGGGCTGCGCCTCTTTCCAGCTGCCGGGCACCTTGGCCCGGACCCGGACGGCGTCGATCACCGAGGCGTTGTCCTCGTAGCCGCGGGCGGCGGCGAGGCCGTAGTAGTCGGTGATGGCTCCGGCGGACTGGCTGGCCAGCCCCGTGGCGCTCAGCGAGGGCTTGAGCTCGGTGTCTGCGACGTCCTTGCCGGAGGCGTCCTTGGTGAGCGTGAACGGCGTGGGATCATATCCGCCCAGGGGCAGGCGGTTGACGTCGCCGGCCACCTCCTTGACCTGCTCGGCGTCGAACGTTCCGTAGACCATGGCGAGCGGCGTGGCGAGCTTCTTGCCGGTCTCGAGGTCTTCGCGGTAGGCGCGCTCGTCCACGGGCTTGCGCTGCGTCTGGTCCACGGGGGCGCCGCTGGCCGATTTCTCCGGGAGCCGGTTCACGGTGACCCATTCGCCGGGCGTGGCGCTCTTGTCCACGGCGCCGTTGCCGGCGGTCGCGCCATCCTGGTACTTCGGGGCGGCGGCGAAGTCGGTGCTCCAGGTCGCGGGGTTGTAGAGGCCCTGGCTGAAGCTTCCGGTGTCACCAAGCAGTTGCGTCAGGTCCTTGGACCCGGGCCAGGCAAGGGCGAACGGGGACTTGGAGACGAACGGCAGGTAGTCCTTATCCAGCGAGCGGGTCACGGTCCCGACGTCCTTGACGACGTTGCCGGAAGCGTCAATTTCCTCGATCTTGACCGAGTACTTGAGATCAAGGGACGTGCCGGAGCGGACGATCAGCGGGATCGCCTGCGAGTTCTCCGTCAACTGGCCGTCGCGCTTGGCCTGCTGGTACTGGCTCATCAGCGGGGCCCAGTACTTGAGCTTGACGCCGAGGAAATCGGGGCCTTCCTTCAGTTCGTCCATGCCGATGCCGGTGGTGAAGAGGCTTTCGAAGTGCCGGCCTATCGCGCCGGCGTTCCGGGCGTCGGCGGGCGGCGCCTTCTCCAGCGGGGCGAGGAAGTCGCCGGCGCTGCCCAGCAGGGCACGCTCGGAAACGGGGTCGACGGCGACGACGGATTCCGTCACCTGCGGAGCGAGCGGCAGGGAGACGGAGAGGTTGAAGAGATTGTGCTCCGAGCCGCCGGCCGGTGCCGGGAACTTGATGCCGGTCTCCCCCTCCGGGCCGGCGATGCGGACGTTTTTGCCGCCGGCGACCTGCTCTTCTATGAGCTCGGCCTTGCCGAGGGATCCTTCGGCCATGGTGTTGAACAGCGTGTGATCGGACTGGCCGTCGGAGCTGACGGCGCTGGCGGTGAGCCGGTAGTTCTTCGGCGTGTCGGAGAGGACCGATTCCGCGGCCGGCCATTTGCTCGGATCAGTGGCGCTGGGGTCCCCCGCGGTGCCGGCGAGCCCGGCGTTGAAGCCGAGGTAGTCGGTGGCATCCAGGCGGGGGGACTCAAGGTTCTGGGTGACGCGGGAGACGAGGCTGATGGGGGCCGCCACGGAGGTGCCGGCGAGCTTGCGGAGGGCGTCCAGCTGGTCGAAGCTGATCCCGCCCTGGCCGGTGGCGATGTCCGGTTGCATGAGCCCGCCGTTGTCGTCGGCCTTGGCCTGGACAAGAATGTCGTAGAGCCCGCGGGAATTCTGGTCGACCGTCCGGTTCAACGCGGCCTGCGACTGTCCCTGCACGAGGACCGACAGGCACATGGCCGCGATCAAAATGGACGCGGTCAGCAAAAGCACTCGGCTTCTGATGAACCTCTGGACGGCGTTCATTGGGCTCCTGAAAGCTGGATTGCGTGCGCACACCTAAGTTCATTCCATGCGGAAGTGAAGGCGTCCCCTGCCGGGTGTGCAAAAGTAAAGGCCGGGCTGCCGGCCGGATCCGAAATTCGGACGTAGCCATTGTACGCAGACCAGCCATGTGTTCGCGGACACCTGCAGCGGTCTGATCCGCCGCAGGTGTCCGCAAGGAAGACGTCAGTCCTCGAGGTCGACTTCGCGCACCATGTCGGCGCCGATTCCGGCCTTGATGGCGTCCAGAACCTGCTGCGGGACAGAGCTGTCGATGGTGAGCAGGGCGAGCACCTGGCCGCCCTCATCCTGCCGTGCGACCTGCATGCCGGCGATGTTGATGTTGTTCATGCCCAGGATGTGGCCGATGGTGCCGATCACGCCGGGGCGGTCCGAGTAGGCGACCACAACGAGGTGTTCGCTGATCGGGATCTCCACCTCGAAGCCGTTGATCCCGACAAGCTTCTGGACCTGCTTGGGCCCCGTCAGGGTGCCTGCGACGGAGATCTGCGTGCCGTCGCTGAGGGCGCCGCGCAGGGTCAGGACGTTGCGGTAGGACTCGGTGTCCGGCGTCGTGATGAGGCGGACGTTGATGCCGCGCTGCTCGGCGATCACGGGGGCGTTGACGTAGGAGACCTGCTCGGTCACGATGTCGGCGAAGATGCCCTTGAGTGCGGCGAGCTCGAGCACCTTCACGTCGAGGGAGGAGATTTCCCCGGCGACCTCGACATCGAACTGGGTGAGCGAGGCGTGCGTCATGGCGGTGAAGATGCGGCCCAGCTTCTCCATCAGCGGGATGCCCGGGCGGACGTCCGGGGCGATGACGCCGCCGGCGACGTTGACCGCGTCGGGAACCAGTTCCCCGGCGAGGGCCAGTCGGACGGACTTGGCCACTGAGACACCGGCTTTTTCCTGCGCTTCGTCCGTGGACGCGCCCAGGTGCGGGGTGACCACCACGTTGTCGAGCTTGAAGAACGGCAGGTCGGTACTGGGTTCCTTGACGAACACGTCGACGCCGGCGCCGGCAATTTCGCCGGACTCCAGTGCCGTGTACAGCGCCTCCTCGTCGATGAGGCCGCCGCGGGCGACGTTGACGACGTACGCGGTGCTCTTCATCTTCTTGAAGGACTCGGCGCCGAGCATGCCGACGGTCTCCGGCGTCTTGGGCATGTGGATGCTGATGAAGTCCGACTGCGCGAGCAGCTCGTCCAGGGTCACCAGCTGCACACCGAGCTGGGCGGCGCGGGCCGAGGTGATGTAGGGGTCGTAGGCGAGGATCTTGGTGTCGAAGCCCTTCAGGCGGGCGGCGACGAGGGCGCCGATCCGGCCCAGGCCGATGATGCCGATCTTCTTCTCGAAGAGTTCGATGCCGGTGTACTTGGAGCGCTTCCACTCGCCGTCCTTGAGCGCGGCGCTGGCCTGCGGGATGTGGCGGGCGAGGCTCAGGATGTGGCCGACCGTGAGTTCCGCGGCGGAGACGATGTTCGAGGTGGGGGCGTTCACCACCATGACACCGGCCTGCGTGGCAGCCTTGATGTCGACGTTGTCGAGGCCGACGCCGGCGCGGGCGATCACCTTGAGGTTCTTCGCGGCGGCGATGGCTTCGGCGTCCAGCTGGGTGGCGGAGCGGACCAGGATCGCGTCGACGTCGGCGATCGCAGAGAGCAGCTGGGAACGGTCGGCGCCGTCGGTCTGCCGGATTTCAAAGTCCGGGCCAAGGGCCTCGATCGTGGCGGGCGAAAGTTCCTCAGCGAGGAGTACTACAGGTTTGGTGCTTGTCACCGGTGACCTCTTTAGCTCTCTTGTATATCAGGTGGGGATTTTGGTGCAACGGGGTGGCGCGGATGGTGCGGGTGGTGCTCAACAGCAGGAAAGCCGGACCCCAGAAATGGTGTCCGGCTCCCCTGCCGGTCAGTGCCTAGCGGGCTACTGAGCCTTCGGTGTAGTCGTCTTCGTTCTTGATCCAGGAGAACAGCTTGCGCAGTTCGCGGCCGGTGGCCTCGATCGGGTGGTCCTCACCCTTCTTGCGCAGCGCCTTGAACTCGGGGGCTCCGGCGTCCTGGTCGTCAATGAAGCGCTTGGCGAAGGTGCCGTCCTGGATGTCCGCCAGGACAGCCTTCATGTTTTCCTTCACGTCCGGGGTGATCACGCGCGGGCCGGAGACGTAGTCGCCGTATTCAGCGGTGTCGGAGACGCTCCAGCGCTGCTTGGCGATGCCGCCCTCCACCATGAGGTCAACGATGAGCTTGAGCTCGTGCAGCACCTCGAAGTAGGCAACCTCGGGCTTGTAGCCGGCTTCGGTGAGGACCTCGAAGCCGTACTGGATCAGCTGGGAGGCGCCGCCGCAGAGGACCGCCTGCTCGCCGAACAGGTCCGTTTCGGTCTCTTCGGTGAAGGTGGTCTCGATGACGCCCGCACGGGTGCCGCCGATGGCCTTGGCGTAGGACAGGGCCAGTTCCTTGGCCTTGCCGGACGGGTTCTGCTCGACGGCGATCAGGTCCGGCACGCCGCGGCCGGCTTCGAACTCGCGGCGCACGATGTGGCCCGGGCCCTTGGGGGCAACGAGGGCGACGTCGACGTCTGCCGGGGGCTTGATGTAGCCGTAGCGGATGTTGAAGCCGTGGCCGAAGAACAGGGCGTCGCCCGGCTGCAGGTTCGGGGCGATGTCCTCGGCGTAGACGTGGCGCTGGACCTGGTCCGGGGTGAGGACCATGATCAGGTCGGCTTCGGCGACGGCGTCCGCGACGTTCAGGACGCGCAGGCCCTCGGCCTCGGCCTTGGCGCGGGACTTGGAGCCCTCCTGGAGGCCGACGCGGACGTCAACACCGGAATCGCGCAGGCTGAGGGCGTGGGCGTGGCCCTGGGAGCCGTAACCGATGACGGCGACGGTGCGGCCCTGGATGATCGACAGGTCGGCGTCGTCGTCGTAAAACATTTCAGTCACTGGGGTGTCTCCTTTTGAGTGGATTCGTAGGTGGTGCTTGTCGGTAAAAATCTGTCTGAAGCTGGTGGTGCTGAGGCTGCGCCTTACGCGCTGCGCAGGGCCCTGTCGCTCATGGAGCGGGATCCCCGCCCGACGGCCAGGGTGCCGGACTGCACGATTTCGCGGATGCCGAAGGGCTCGAGCACTGAGAGAAGCGCGGTGAGCTTTTCGGGGTGGCCCGTTGCCTCAATGACCACGGACTCTGTGGAGACGTCGACCACTGATGCGCGGAACAGGTCTGCCGCCTGGGTGACCTGCAGCCGTGTTGCGGCATCCGCACGTACCTTGACCAGGATGTGGTCGCGCTGTACGGAAGATTCGGAGGTGAGCTCAACGATTTTGATCACGTTCACCAGCTTGTTCAGCTGCTTGGTGATCTGTTCGATCAGCTCACCGTCGGCGTCGACGACGACGGTCATCCGGGACATGCCCGGAACTTCCGTCGGCCCGACTGCCAGGGAGTTGATGTTGAAGGCCCGGCGCGCGAAAAGGCTGGCGACGCGGGTCAGCACACCGGGTTTGTCTTCGACCAGAACGGACAATGTGTGGCGGGTCATGTTCAGTCCTCCTCTTCCCATTCCGGGGTCATGTTGCGGGCAACCTGGATCTGGTCGTTGCTGACTCCGGAGGGGACCATCGGCCACACCATGGAGTTGGGGCTCACGACGAAGTCAATGACCACGGGGCGGTCGTTGATCTCCAGGGCCTTCTGGATGGTGGCGTCGATGTCCTCGTCGCGGTCGCAGCGGAACGAGGCGCAGCCGTAGGCGTCCGCCAGCTTGACGAAGTCCGGGATCCGGACGGTGTCGTGGCCGGTGTTGAGGTCGGTGTTCGAGTAGCGGCCCTCGTAGAACAGGGTTTGCCACTGGCGCACCATGCCCAGCGAGGAGTTGTTGATGATGGCAACCTTGATCGGGATTTTGTTGATCGCGCAGGTGGCCAGTTCCTGGTTGGTCATCTGGAAGCAGCCGTCGCCGTCGATTGCCCACACCACGCGGTCCGGGTTGCCCACCTTGGCGCCCATGGCGGCCGGTACGGCGTAGCCCATGGTGCCGGCCCCGCCGGAGTTCAGCCAGGCGTGCGGGCGTTCGTACTTGATGAACTGCGAGGCCCACATCTGGTGCTGTCCCACGCCGGCGACGTACACGCCTTCGGGGCCGGTGAGGGCGCCGATGCGTTCGATCACGCGCTGCGGGGCGCTGAGGCCGTCGTCGGGTTCGGTCCAGCCCAGCGGGTAGGTCTCCTTGAGGTTGTTCAGGAAAGCCCACCAGTTGGTGTAGTCCGGGGTGCCGGAGACGGCGAACAGCGCGCGCAGGGCCTCGCTGAGTTCCGGGATGATCTCCTTGACGGAGCCCACGATCGGCACGTCGGCGGTGCGGTTCTTGGAAATTTCGGCCGGGTCGATGTCCGCGTGGATGACCTTGGCGTTCGGGGCGAAGGACTTCAGGACTCCGGTCACCCGGTCGTCGAAGCGGGCCCCGAGCGTGATCAGCAGGTCCGACTGCTGCAGCGCGGTCACGGCGGAGACCGTGCCGTGCATGCCTGGCATGCCGACATGCTGCGGGTGCGAGTCCGGGAAGACTCCGCGGGCCATCAGGGTGGTGACCACGGGGGCGCCGGAGAGTTCAGCGAGCTCCAGCAGTTCCGCCGAGGCGTGCGCCTTGACGACGCCGCCGCCCACGTAAAGCACGGGCTTGCTGGCTGCCGCGATAAGCCGGGCGGCCTCGCGGACCTGCTTGTTATGGCCCCGGAGCACGGGGTGGTAGCCGGGCAGGTCGATCTTGGGCGGCCAGGAGAAGGTCATCTGCCCCTGCTGGGCGTCCTTGGCAACGTCCACCAGGACGGGACCCGGACGGCCGGTCGAGGCCAGGTGGAACGCCTCGGCCATGACATGGGGGATGTCGTTGGGGTCGGTTACCAGGAAGGAGTGCTTCGTGATCGGCATGGTGATGCCGACGATGTCCGCTTCCTGGAAGGCATCGGTGCCAATGACTCCACTGGAGACCTGGCCGGTGATGGCCACCATCGGCACGGAGTCCATGTGGGCATCCATGATGGCGGTGACGAGGTTGGTGGCACCCGGACCCGAGGTGGCGATGCAGACGCCGACCCGTCCGGTAACCATGGCGTAGCCTTGCGCGGCGTGGCCGGCTCCCTGTTCGTGACGGACCAGAACGTGGTTCATTCGGGAAGCCATCAAGGGGTCATAGGTGGGCAGGATCGCGCCACCGGGCAAACCAAAAATATCCTCCACGCCGAGTTCTTCGAGCGAGCGGACAATTGCTTGTGAACCGGTCATCACCGTCGGGGGTACGACGTTGTTCGGCCCAAGGACAGGAGAGACGGCAGCAGTGTCGACGCCGGCGTCAGCCGGACGCTCGACGCGTTCCGAAGCCTTGGTGGCTCCAGCGGACTTATTGGCCATCAGCGAGGGGCTGATCGGCGATCCTTTGCTCATCGGACTCTTCCTTTGTGGATCTTCGGTTGGATCTTCGGTGATCGTAAAACGGCAGGTACCCAGTGATGCTGGTGTACCGGTGGTGCTGAAATAAAAAAACCCCTCAGCCTGGCGGCTCTTCGAGGGGTTTGCGCGTGACGGTTCGTTACCAGTGGAGGCTATGGAGCCACGCGCTTGGTAAGTACGACGGAGACACCTGCAGTGGCGCCAGCGGTAACGAATGCGATCATGCGTTCAGTTTTCCCTCTTAGTGAGACGCGTGTCAACGAGCCTGCGCCCTGTCTCACTATTTGGACTTCGTTGTCCACAGTCTGGTCCTGCAGAGCGGGAGTCTCCTCCCCCGGGGTACGGCGCGGACGCCGTGCCCCCGGGGCCCCCGGAGCCGCCCTTATTAAGCCTGGTCACCCAGGCCTGGAAAATCACCCGCAGTAGGCACCGGTGGAGGCGCTGTGGACGAGTTTGGCATACTTGGCGAGCACACCCTTGGTGAACTTGGCCGGGATCGGCTCCCAGCCCACCTTGCGGGATTCGAGCTCCGCCTCGTCGACCAGGAGATCGAAGCTGCGGGCGGCGATGTCCACGCGGATCCGGTCGCCGTCCTGAACGAAGGCGATGGGGCCGCCGTCGACGGCTTCCGGGGCAACGTGGCCGATGCAGAGGCCCGTGGTTCCGCCGGAGAAGCGGCCGTCGGTCAGCAGCAGCACGTCCTTGCCCAGGCCTGCACCCTTGATGGCGCCGGTGATGGCGAGCATTTCGCGCATCCCCGGTCCGCCCTTGGGGCCCTCGTAGCGGATGACGACGACGTCGCCGGCCTTGATCTGGCCCTTGTCGAGCGCATCCAGCGCACCCTGCTCGCGTTCGAAGACGCGGGCGGTGCCCTCGAAGACGTCGGCGTCGAACCCGGCGCTCTTCACGACGGCACCCTCGGGCGCCATCGTTCCGTGCAGGATGGTGATGCCGCCGGTCTTGTGGATCGGGTTGTCCATGGCACGGAGGATCTTGCCGTCCAGGTCCGGCGGGTTGATTGCCGCCAGGTTCTCCGCGACGGTCTTGCCCGTGACGGTGAGGCAGTCACCGTGCAGCAGGCCCGCGTCGAGCAGCGCCCGCATGATGACCGGCACGCCGCCGATCTTGTCGACGTCGGTCATGACGTAGCGGCCGAACGGCTTCAGGTCACCCAGGTGCGGGATCTTGTCGCCGATGCGGTTGAAGTCATCCAGCGTCAGCTCGACCTCGGCCTCGCGGGCTATGGCGAGCAGGTGCAGGACGGCGTTGGTCGAGCCGCCGAAGGCCATGGTCACGGCGATCGCGTTTTCGAACGCCTTCTTGGTCATGATGTCGCGGGCGGTGATGCCCTTGCGCAGGAGGTTGACCACTGCCTCGCCGGACTTGCGGGCGAAGTCGTCGCGGCGGCGGTCTGCCGAGGGCGGGGCGGCCGAGCCGGGCAGGGACATGCCCAGGGCCTCGCCGATGCAGGCCATGGTGTTGGCGGTGTACATGCCGCCGCAGGCGCCTTCGCCCGGGCAGATGGCCTTTTCGATGCGGGTCAGGTCTTCCAGGCTCATCTTGCCGGCGGCGCAGGCGCCCACGGCTTCGAAGGCGTCGATGAGGGTGACTTCCTTTTCGGAGCCGTCCTCCAGCTTGACCCAGCCGGGCATGATGGAGCCGGCGTAGAGGAAGACGGCGGCGAGGTCCAGGCGCGCGGCTGCCATGAGCATGCCGGGCAGGGACTTGTCGCAGCCCGCCAGCAGCACGGAGCCGTCGATGCGCTCGGCCTGCATCACGGTTTCCACGGAGTCGGCGATGACTTCACGGGACACCAGGGAGAAATGCATACCCTCATGTCCCATGGAGATGCCGTCAGAGACGGAGATGGTGCCGAACTGCATGGGGAACCCGCCGCCGGCGTGCACGCCCTCCTTGGCGCCCTGGGCGAGCCGGTTCAGGGAAAGGTTGCAGGGAGTGATTTCATTCCAGGAGCTGGCCACACCAATCTGCGGCTTGGCGAAGTCGTCGTCGCCCATGCCGACCGCCCGGAACATCCCGCGCGCGGGCGCGGCGTGGATTCCGTCGGTAACGACCCGGCTGCGGGGCTTGATGTCCGGTTTGGTGTCTGTCGCTGTTTGGGTGTCCTCACTCATGGGTCAAAGTCTATGGCTCCGTCGCGGGGCCCAACGACCCGGAAGGGAGCATTAAGCGTAAAACCGGGAATGTTGCGACCAAATAGTGGACTCCCGTCTCACGTGGTGGACAAATGGTCGCGGAGCGGGTCAATTGAGGTGAGCGGCGTCACGCAGCTCCGGGGCTTCGGCGACGGACTGCGCTTCGGCTTTGAGCAGGGTGAGCACCTGCTGGATGGTGGTCCGGGCGGCCACGTCGGGCCGGGCAAGGGCGACAATACTGCGGCTGGCCTTGACCCCGGCCAGCGGGCGCAGCACGAAGCCGCGGCCCTGGTTTTTCAGTGCCGTGTAGCGCGGGAGCAGGCTCAGCCCGTGCCCGGCGCTGACCAGGGCCTCAAGGACCCGCAGGTCGGGAAACGTCTGGGCGCGGACCGCAGGTGAATCGGCCTGCACTTCGATCTGGCGGAGCACGGTGTCGAAGGGGAATCCCTCGGGAACTCCCATCCACGGGAAGCCAATGACGTCCTCCGCCCGCAGCGTTGCCTTCCCCGCGAGCGCATGGCCCTCGGGGATGGCGACGTCGAGGGGCTCGTCAAGGAGCGGCACGACCGTCAGTCCCAGCCGGGCGAAGACGTCCGGCCCATCGACGCTGTGGGCCAGCACGATGTCATAGTCGGACGTCAGGCCCGCGAATCCGGCCACGTTGGGGTCCTCGAAGTGCGCCTGGAAGCGGAGACCGTCGATCGATTTGACGCGGTGCAGGAGCCCGGGGAGGAACATCTCGGCGGCGCTCGGGAAGAACGCGGCTTTGACATGGGTCTGCCAGCCGCGCCGGTACGTGTCGATGGTGGCCTCCGCGCGGGCCATGGCGGTGGAGACCTCGGCAGCCGCTCCCGCCATCGCGAGTCCAGCCTCGGTCAGGCGCACTCCCCGGCCCGACTTCTCCACCAGCACGACCCCCAGTTCCTCCTGCAGGGTCTTGAGCTGCTGCGAGACGGCGGAGGGCGTTACCTTCATGGCCTCCGCCGTGGCGCCGACCGTGCCGCGGTCGGCGAGCTCGCGGAGAATACGCAGTCTCTTGAAATCCATGAGGAGAGGCTACAGGGCGCCGACTTGGAGGCTGGACAGCCCCCTTGACGCAGACGTACCGTCAAGCGACGGCAACCTTTGCCTCATGGACAGAAAGGCTCTGCTATGGATTGGATCATCTGGCTCGTCGTCATTGTGGCGATTGTCGCGATCGTCTGGTGGCTGCTTAACCGCAACAGCTCCCGCGGCAGCTCCGGCTCCGGAGGCACCGGGACCGCAGCCACCCACGATTCCGCCCCTCCCCACGTGCACGACGCCGACCACGACGCCCCCCACCGCGGCGCCCTTTCAGGCGGCGGGTCTGCCGCTTCCGCATCGGCAGCGGGCCTCGCCTGGATGCCGACCGCTGCCGGTTTCAACCAGGCAGAACCCGAAGCCGAACCGGAACCCAAGCCCGACTCCGTCGCGGCCGCCGACGATGAAGCAGCCGCTGAGGCGCATGCTGCAGCGCGCGCGGCGGCGGCACGCCCTGCACCGGCCCCCGCAGCCGAGCCCGCCGCTGAGGCGGCAGGTGATGCTGCCCCGGCCGGGGCGAGCCCCGAGTGGGAAACCCAGTGGTCCGAGACACCGCCGGCCGAGCCGCATGCCGAGCTCCATCAGAAGCCGGGTTCCGGCAGCCATGGCGACCACACGGCGGCCGCGGCCGCAGGCGGTGCGGCGGCGGCGGCAGACGTCCCGGTGCACCACCCTGAATACACCGAGGCCCACGCCCCCACCCTCCCCGGCGCCGAATCCGCCGCGGCTGAGACTGAGCCTGCTCCCGGCTTTGACGCGGCGGCCGAAGCAGGCCGGACCGCCGAGCCGGCAATACCGACGGCGCAGGCACAGGCGCAGGCACAGTCACCGGAGCAGGCAGCGGCACCGGCACCGGCACCGGAGCAGGCAGCGGGTGGAGCCAGCCTTGCCGAGGCCGAGACCCGGCAGACGGCCATGTCCTCGGCTGCGTCCGAGACGGCAGTAGGCCACACGGCCGAACCCTCCGGGCACCTCGCCGTCGACCAGCCGTATGGCGAGGGATCGGCAGCACCGGCTCCCGATGGCAGCGGTCCCGAGGGCTTCACGGTCAAGGGCAACGCCTCCTCGATGGTCTACCACGAAGAGACCAGCCCCGCCTTCGAGGAAACCCGCGCCGAGGTCTGGTTCCTGTCCGCGGCGCACGCCGAGGCTGCGGGCTTCCGGCCGCCGCGGCGGACGCGGCAGTAGCCCGGTGAACGGGCGGCTGGGAACCGGGGAACGGAAGCCGGGGCACCGATGATGAGGACGAGGGCAGGGCGGTGGGCGGGCCTCCCCGTTGCCGTCGCGATCGTGCTGAGCGGCTGCACCCCGGGCGGCGGCGGCAGTTCCACACCCGACGCCACCGCTCCCCCGGCCAGCGGCAGCACCGCGACAACCCCCGGCCCCGAGGGGTCCGCCCCCGCCGGGAACCGGTCGGGCGTCGACCAGCCGACCTTGGTCGAAAAGATCGACGCCGGGCTGCAGGTGCCATGGTCCACGGTCTTCCTGCCGGACGGCACAGCCGTCATTTCCGAACGCGAGACCGCCCGGCTCCGGGCCATCGCGCCCGGCTCAGGCAACGGCAAGGCCGGCACGATTGGAAAGGTGCCCGACGTCGTCGCCGACCGCGAGGGCGGGCTGTTGGGGCTGGCGCTGTCCCCGGACTTCGCGAGGGACCGGTACCTCTACGCTTATTTCACCTCCGCGAGTGACAACCGGATCGCGCGGCTGCGCCTCGAGGAACGTGCCGGAAAGTTGGAGCCGGGACCGTCGGAGGTCATCTTCAAGGGGATCCCCAAAGCATCCACCCACAACGGCGGGCGCATCCGGTTCGGGCCGGACGGCCACCTGTACGTCGGCACCGGCGATTCGCAGCGCCGCGGGCAGCCCCAGGACGTGAACGCCCTCGGCGGCAAGATTCTGCGCATCACTCCCGAGGGACGCCCTGCGCCGGGCAATCCCTTCCCGGACAATCCGGTGTACAGCCTGGGCCACCGCAATGTCCAGGGGCTCGCCTGGGACAGCGCCGGCCGGCTGTGGGCGAGCGAATTCGGACCCGAGGTCGACGACGAGCTGAACCTGATCGTGCCCGGCGGCAACTACGGCTGGCCGGAGGTCACGGGCGCGCCGAACCGCGCCGGGTTCCTCGACGCGAAGGTGGTGTGGCCATCGACGGCGGAGTCCTCTCCCAGCGGGCTTGAAATCGTCGGCGACACGGCGTACCTCGGCGCGCTTCGCGGCCAGAGGCTGTGGGCGGTCCCCCTGAACGGCGAATTCGCCGGTGATCCTGTGAGCTATTTCACACGGATGTACGGCAGGATCCGAAACGTCTCGCTGGCTCCGGACGGCCGCCTGTGGGTGCTCAGCAACAACAAAAACCCTGATTTTGTGCTGGTTTTGCAGCTGCCGGAGTGAGCCCCGGGCCGGCGCCCGGCCCGATTTCACACTCCGCCCAAACTCGTGTAGAGTTTCATGTCGTTGCGGAGAACAACGCGGGAACAAAAAGACCGCGGGGAACGAAAACAACAGATGCACCTCTAGCTCAACTGGCAGAGCAATTGACTCTTAATCAATGGGTTCCGGGTTCGAGTCCCGGGGGGTGCACCACCAAAGAAACCCCGTCTTCACTGGCCACAAGCCATGAAGGCGGGGTTTTCGTTTGTCTTAATCTGGACCCGCGGGGAATTTGCCCTGTTGTGCAGTGAACGGACCGTAGACTCGGCGCATGTCTGGTGCTGGGGGAACACGAACAGTCCGCTGCACTGCGGCATTCATTGGCGGCCTCCTGCTGGCCGGAGGCCTGGCCGCCTGCGCCTATGAGGACGGGGTTGATCCGCAGCCGACGCCGGCCAAGCGAACCCACCGGCCTGCGCCCACAGTCCCGGCGAAGGACAAGGACGTCCTAAGCGTTGAAGCGCGCAACTTCGCAGAACTGCATCAGCGCCTGGCAAAGGCCCCAGGGTCAGTCCTCCTGGCCGACGCCGGCCCGGCTGACGGGCCCGGGGTCGGCTTCAGCAAAGCAGCAACCGTACTGGCAGCCGGTCCCCACACTGTGTCCGCAGCCTGTGTGGGCGCCTCACAGGCCCAGATCGTCCTGTCCCAGGATGGGGCCGGGACCGAACCGCTATCGCTGGTCTTCGATTGCTCAGGAGTCCAAACCCGGGTTGTCCAACTGCAACGAGGGTACGTCAGTGCCCACCTGACCCGCCAGGATCCGACCGGCGCATGGACCGGGGCAGTCGCCGGCATCAAAATCACGGTCCCTTAAAAGCTGGCCGGCCCGCGGCTAAAGCCCGGCGAAGGGTCGGCCCGAAAGGTTAGGAGTCACGCCGGACCGCAGCAGCCAGCTGGAAGTGGATGGGCAGTGCCAGCTGCACCGGTAATGCCCCGACCGGCTCGTCGAGCAGCTCATTGATGGAGGTCTGCCCTTCGAGCTGCACCGTCGGTTTCGGATCCATCCCTTGAGCCTAGGCGCAGGTGGCGTCCGCTTCGATGAGGGACACGGAAACGCCCGGACCGGAAGGTGGGAGTTCCGGACAGGTTCGGAGCGGGCTGGCCTGTGGCCTAGTTGGCCTCGACCGGCATGTTCGGTTCAACAGGGGTGACAATCGCCTTCACATCGGACGAGGAAATCCTGGTTGCCAGTTCCCTGACAACAGCTTGAAGTTCCTGCCGCAAGACATCGGGGTCGATGGAGGCGGCAGCGAGCACGGAGCGTTCCATGTCCGCGGCTTCAGCAACTGCTTCGCGGCCCCGGTCGGTCAGGGACACCACGTGGCTGCGGCGGTCGGAGGCGCTGCGCTGCCGGGAAATGTGGCCGTGTGCTTCCAGCCGGCTGAGCGTCTTCCCCATGGTCTGCGCCTGTACACGCACCAATTGGGCAAGTTGCGCCTGGGTCATGGGTCCGTTGACGGAGAGCACTTCCATGGCGATGACCCCGGCATGGGTCAGGCCAATGGCCCCCAATTTTTCGTTCCAGGAGTGTTCAACAAGGCGTGCTGCCGTGGACAATAGGCGCCCAGTGGGCCAGCGATCCATATCAGGCATACCAATGAGTATAGCGAGCCTGGGATTCGGCGCCGCCATCGACGCTCATTAAGCTTAGTATCTCGCCGCTAAAGACCATTCGGCGGCCACCCCACGAAGGAGCACAAGTTGCCTGAACGACTCATCCCCGGTGATACGGCGCCGGCTTTTACGCTGAAGAACCCGGACGGGAAGGACGTCTCCCTCGAGGACTTCCGTGGCCGCAGCACCGTCGTCTACTTCTACCCGGCGGCTTCCACCCCTGGGTGCACAAAACAGGCCTGCGATTTCCGGGATTCCCTGGCGTCCCTGCAGCAGGCAGGCTACGAGGTGGTGGGCATTTCCCCCGATTCAGTGGACAAGCTCGCCAAGTTCGCGGCCGCGGAAGGACTTACCTTCCCCCTCCTGTCGGATCCTGACCACACCGTTGCCGAGGCCTACGCGGCCTGGGGCGAGAAGAAGAACTACGGCAAGACGTACGAAGGTCTCATCCGGTCCACGGTGGTCGTCGACCCTGACGGGAAGGTCGCCGTCGCGCAATACAACGTCCGGGCCACCGGGCATGTCGCAAAGCTCCGCCGGGACCTCAAGGTCGACGCGTAGCCGCCTGACCCTGCCGGACCACGGTAAGACGGCCTCCCGCCGTCGGCCGTGGCCCGCCCAAGCGCGGCGGGACGAAGCACCGTGGCGCATGGTGCGAAATGTACAATGGAGGCTGGCATCCGCCGCAACCGTCCCCGGACGTGTTCGGTGCCGGTGCTGCGCGCGAGTGGTGAAATTGGCAGACACGCAGGATTTAGGTTCCTGTGCCTTCGGGCGTGGGGGTTCAAATCCCCCCTTGCGCACACTAAGGAGCCCCGGTCTACGGACCGGGGCTCCTGTCCTTTAACCCGCTCCCAACCCAGTCCAACCGAAGACTTACCGGGCCGCTGTCCCGGTCGAAGACGCTCAAATCCGGGCATTTTGGCTGCACATCAAACGCGCAAAAAAGAATTTTCATCCTCCACCCATCCGTTTCCCCGGACCCCGCGAATACCCATTGAGACACCAACCAAGGGTCGGTGCCCGACAAGTCGGAAAAGGGCCAAAGCGGTAACAGTTCGCCGCTGGCAACGATCGGCACAACAAAGGAGAAACCGAAATGCAGACCATCAAGCGCACGACTCTTTCCGTTGCAGGAATCGCTGCTGCAGCCATGCTCAGCCTCACTGCCTGTGGCGGATCCACCACCACGGCGCCCGCCTCCTCGGCTCCGGCCGCCACGCCGATGGAATCAAGCATGGCACCGTCGCCGTCCACCAGCTCGGCAGCTGCCATGGACCCGGCCGCCAACCTCGTCGGTGCCGGCTGCGCAGCCTACGCCGAGCAGGTCCCCAGCGGCGCCGGCTCCGTCTCCGGAATGGCCCTCGACCCGGTAGCGGTCGCGGCGTCCAACAACCCGATCCTCACCACCCTGACCGCCGCGGTGTCCGGCAAGCTCAACCCCAAGGTCGACCTGGTGGACACCCTGAACGGCAGCGAGTTCACGGTCTTCGCACCGACGGATGACGCCTTCGCCAAGATCGACGCCGCCACGATCGAAACGCTGAAGACGGACGATGCCCTGCTCAGCAAGATCCTGACCTACCACGTTGTTCCCGGCCAGATCAGCCCGGACGAAATCGTCGGCACGCACGCCACCGTCCAGGGCGGTTCCGTGACCGTCACCGGCACCAAGGACGCCCTCATGGTCGATGACGCCAACGTTGTCTGCGGCGGCGTCATGACCGCCAACGCCACTGTCTACATGGTCGACTCAGTCCTGATGCCCAAGTAGCCAGCACCAAGCGCTCCTGCTGCGGTTCCAGCCTGACTCACTGGGCCAACTAGGAGAAACGAAGGCCCGCACCCGTGGTGCGGGCCTTCGCTTGTGTGCCGCCTGGGTAGCCCCGGGGACGGCCTCCGGGGGCCAGCCTGGCTCACAGCGAGCGTCCGGGCCGGTCAACTACAATGGCCCTGTTCCGCAGCCGGCGGTCCATCCAGTCCCCGAGGTGATACCCGAGTGCCCAGAAGTACAGCGTCCAGCCGCATCGCGCGCGCCAGCCATGCCAGTCCAGCGCGGGCCATCGGAGCGCGGACCCGTGCTGCGCGCCGCGTCGCAGCCGGATTCGGTGCTGTGCTCCTGATGCTGCCGCTGGCCGCCTGCACCGGAACCCCCGGACCGGGACCGGGCACGGCCAGCTCCACTGATGCCTCTGCCGGCTCCACCGATGCCGCCCCCACCGCCGTTTTCACCTTCGGCACCGCCTCGCAGCCGCTCGGGCTGGACCCCGCCCTCGTATCCGACATTGAGTCCTACCGGATCACCCGCCAGGTCCTGGAGGGACTCGTCGGTGTGGACCAGACCACCGGAGACCCCACGCCGCTGCTGGCCACCGAATGGACGGCGAGCGACGACGGCCGCGCCTACACGTTCAAGCTCCGCGAAAACGTTGCCTTCCAGGACGGTACCCCCTTCGATGCCTCGGCCGTCTGCAGCAATTTTGACCGCTGGTTTAACTTCCCCGAGACGCTGCGCCAGCAGGCTCCGGGGACGAC
The DNA here is from genome assembly GCF_040547025.1 of Arthrobacter sp. UYEF36. NCBI lineage: Bacteria > Bacillati > Actinomycetota > Actinomycetes > Micrococcales > Micrococcaceae > Arthrobacter > Arthrobacter sp. UYEF36. The sequence continues at coordinate 735,440 of NZ_JBEPOX010000001.1, read as the reverse complement.
GTTCAAGGGCGTCTTCAAGGCCCACGTGGACCAGGCGTCGCTTTCCATCTACAAGGGCTGCGCCGCCCCTGCCGCGGACAATGTGACGATCGAACTGACCCAGCCCTTCACCGGGTTCCTGCAGGCCCTGACGCTCCCCGCCTTCGCCATCTCCTCCCCCCAGGCGCTCGCGTCCCAAAACGCCGACGAACTGAACCAGAGCCGCGACGGCCAGCCCGTCTCCGCCTACGGGCTCCACCCGGTGGGAACCGGCCCCTACGTCTTTACGTCCTGGGAACCGGACAGCATCACGCTCGCCAGCAACAAGGACTACTGGGGCGACAAGGGCCAGATCGGGACGATCAACTTTGTCACCTACGATCACACCCAGACCAGGATGCAGGCCCTGCTCGACGGCAAGATCGACGCCTACGACGCCGTGACCGTGGGCAACTTCGACCAGCTCGTAAAGCGCGGCCAGCAGATCATCCAGCGGGATCCCTTCTCCGTCATGTATCTGGGGATGAACCAGGAAGTGCCCACCCTGCAGGACCTCAAGATCCGCCAGGCCATCGAAATGGCCCTGGACAAGGACACCCTGATCCGCAGGTTCTTCATCGACAACACCGCCCAGGCGACGCAGTTCGTTCCGCCCAAGCTCAGCGGCTTCAACAACAACGCCCCGTCCCTGGGCCACAATCCGGCCAAGGCCAAGGAACTGCTCACCGAGGCCGGCTACCAGGGCGAGGAACTGAAGTTCTACTATCCGCTGAACGTCACCCGGCCATACCTCCCGACACCGGAAAAGGTCTACGCGGAAATCAGCAAGCAGCTGACCGCCGTCGGGCTCAACATCAAGCCGGTGCCGGTCGAATGGTCCGAAGGGTACCTCCAGAAGGTCACATCCCCCGGCGACCACGCCCTGCATCTGCTGGGCTGGAACGGTTCCTACGCCGACCCCGACAACTTCGTCGGCCCGCTGTTCGGCGAGAACACCGGCGAGTTCGGCTACCAGGACCCGCAGGTCTTCTCCAAGATCGCCCGGGCGCGCGGCCTGCCGGACGGCACGGAGCGGACGGAGCAGTACCAGACCATCAACGCACAGATCGCCGCCACGGTCCCCGCCGTGCCGATCGCCTTCCCGATCTCGGCCCTGGCCCTTTCGGACCGCGTCCTGAAGTACCCGGCGTCGCCCGTACTGAATGAAGTTTTCACAAAGGTGGAACTAAAGCCTTGACGGGCGGAGCCAATTTCAGTATGCGGCGGGTCCGGGGATATTCTGTGACAGCCAGACCCGCTGCTATCGGAGACTGATTGTGACTTTCATTTCAAAGACCCAACATGCCGACGTCGTCCTGATTGGCGGCGGCATCATGAGCGCCACGCTCGGTGCCTTCCTGAAGCAGCTCGAGCCGAACTGGACGATTTCCCTGTTCGAAAAGCTGGACGAGCCGGGTCTGGAGAGTTCCGGCCCCTGGAACAACGCCGGCACCGGACACGCCGCGCTGTGTGAGCTTAATTACTCCCCCGCAGCCAAAGACGGCTCGGTGGATCCCGCCAAGGCGCTCCTCATCAACGAGCAGTTCCAGCTGTCCCGCCAGTTCTGGTCCCACCTCGTCACGAACGGCATGATCGGCTCCCCCAAGGGCTTCATCAACACCGTTCCGCACATGAGCTTTGTGATCGGCGAGGACAACACCAAGTTCCTGCGCACCCGCTACGAGGCTCTCAAGCCGAACCCCCTGTTCCGCTCCATGGAATACTCCGAGGACCACGCCCGGATCGCCAAGTGGGCCCCGCTGATCGTCAAGGGCCGCGATCCGAAGCAGCGGATCGCCGCCACCCGCGCCGCGGAAGGGACCGACGTCGACTTCGGTGCCCTGACCCGTGAGCTGACCACCTACCTCGGGAACAACGGTGTGGAGGTCAACTACGGCCACAACGTCTCCGGCATCAAACGCGCCTCCGACGGCGGCTGGGACCTCACGCTCAAGCACCCCCGGTCCGGCGAGCACGGCTCGATCCACGCGAAGTTCGTCTTTGTGGGCGCCGGCGGCGGAGCCCTGCACCTGCTGCAGGCCTCCGGGATTCCGGAAAGCAAGGGCTACGGCGGTTTCCCGGTCTCCGGCCAGTTCTTCCGCTGCACCGACGAGACACTCGCCGGCCAGCACAGCGCCAAGGTCTACGGCCAGGCCTCCGTGGGCGCCCCGCCCATGTCAGTCCCCCACCTGGACACCCGCTTCGTCAACGGCAAGCGCTCCCTGCTGTTCGGCCCCTACGCCGGCTTCTCCACGAACTTCCTGAAGAACGGCTCCTACCTGGACCTGCCACGGTCCATCCGGCCTTCCAACATCATCCCGATGCTGGCCGTGGGCAAGGACAATATGGACCTGACCGCCTACCTGATCAAGGAAGTCGCCAAACGGCACGGCGCCAAGGTCGAGGCCCTGCGCGAGTACTACCCCGCGGCGCAGGACGGCGACTGGGAACTCATCACCGCCGGCCAGCGTGTACAGATCATCAAGAAGGACCCGAAGAAGGGCGGCGTGCTCCAGTTCGGCACTGAAGTCATCGCCGGCCGCGACGGATCCATCGGAGCCCTGCTCGGCGCGTCACCCGGCGCGTCCACGGCGGTGCCGATCATGATCGAACTGCTCCAGAAGTCCTTCCCGAAGCAGTTCAAGGGCTGGCAGCCCAGGTTCAAGGAAATGATGCCCGGCTATGGCGTCAAGCTCAACGAGAACCCGGACCTCGCCGCCCAGCTTGAAGCCGATACGGCCAAGGCACTGCAGCTGGAACCGGTCAGCGCCTCGCGCAACTGATGCCCGCTCCGGGTTGCGGCCGGTTTGATCCCTTGGAAGCACGTCCGTCAACCCATCAGGAGACCTTGAGATGTTCCGTCTCGCAAAGCTGTCGCTGGCCAACCGGGCCCTCATCGCGCTGGTGACCGTCTTCGCGTCGGTCTTCGGCGTGATCACGATGTCTTCGCTCAAGCAGGAGCTCATCCCGTCCATCGAGTTCCCGCAAATCACGGTCCTCACGTCAATGCCGGGCGCCTCGCCGGAGGTCGTGGACAAGCAGGTCAGCAGCCCGCTGGAGACGGCCCTGAAGGGCGTGGAGGGCCTGGAATCGACGTCGTCCACCTCGCGCAACGGCGTCTCCCAGATCAGCATGGTGTTCACCTATGGTTCGAACCTGGACCGTGCCCGGAACCAGATCGACCGTGCCATCTCCAACGCCAAACGGTCGCTGCCGGACGACGTCCAGCCCCAGGCGATCGCCGGCAGCATCAGCGATTTCCCGATTGTGTTCCTCGCCGTCTCCTCGGACAAGCCGCTCAGCGAATTGAACGCCGATCTGGCCCGGCTCACGGTTCCGCGGCTGCAAAAGCTCGACGGCGTCCGCGGTGCCGAGGTGACCGGCGGGGCCACACAGCACATCAAGATCCTCCCCCGCCCCGAGGCAATGGCGGCCTCCGGCGCGGGCATCCAGGCCATCCGCGAGGCGCTCAGCAACAACGGGGCGCTCGTTCCGGCCGGCACCATCGAAGAGCAGGGCAAGACGCTGGCGCTGCAGATCGGCAGCCCGGTCGACTCGCTCGATGCCATCAACGCGCTGCCGCTGGGCGGCACCAAAAACGCCGCGACCATCGGCAGCGTGGCGGACGTCAGCATCGCCGAGGACGCCCGCACCTCCATCACCCGGACCAACGGCCAGGAAACGCTGGCCCTGTCCGTCACCAAAAAGCCCGAAGGTGACACCGTCGGCATCTCCAATGCGGTGAAGGACTCCATCCCCGAGCTTGAGGCCGAACTCGGCTCCAATGCCCGGTTCACGCCCATCTTCGACCAGGCACCGTTCATCGAGAAGTCCATCAAGGACCTCACGACAGAGGGCCTGCTGGGCCTGGGCTTCGCCGTCGCGGTGATCCTGGTGTTCCTGATGTCCGTCCGCGCCACCCTGGTCACGGCCGTCTCCATCCCGCTGTCCCTGCTGATCACGTTCATCGGGCTCTCGGCCACCGGCTACTCACTGAACATCCTGACCCTCGGCGCGCTCACCATCGCGATCGGCCGCGTGGTGGACGACTCGATTGTGGTCATCGAGAACATCAAGCGGCACCTGAGCTACGGCGAGGCGAAGATCACCGCGATCCAGACCTCCATCCGGGAAGTCGCCGGTGCCATCACGGCGTCGACCCTCACCACCGTGGCCGTCTTCCTGCCGATCGCCTTCGTGGCCGGCCTGGCCGGTGAGCTGTTCCGGCCGTTCGCGCTGACCGTCACCATCGCACTGCTGTCCTCGCTGCTGGTCTCCCTGACCATCGTCCCGGTGCTGGCGTACTGGTTCCTGCGGAACCCCGCCGACCAGGCGGGCACAGCCCAGCAAGGCTCTGCCCGGGAGATTGCGGCGAAGGCCCACGAGGCGGAGCAGCGCACCGTCCTGCAGCGCGGCTACCTCCCGGTCCTGACCAAGACCCAGAAGCATCCCGTGGTGACCCTGATCGCCGCCGTGCTGGTCCTGGGCGGCACCGCCGCCATGACCCCGCTGCTGGCCACCGACCTGCTGGGCAACTCCGGCGAAAACAGTATGACGGTCCGGCAGGCGCTCCCCGCCGGCACCAGCCTGGCCGAAGCCAGTGCCTCGGCCGTCAAGGTCGAGGAAGTCCTGCGGGAGATCGACGGCGTCAAAGACGTCCAGGTCACCACCGGCAACGCCCAGACCGGCTTCTCCGCGCTGCTGTCGTCCGGGGCCTCGAACTCCAGCTTCACGGTGGTGACGGAGGAAAAGGCTAACCAGGGCAAACTCAAGGACACCGTCCGCAGCGAGCTTGCCAGGATCCCTGATTCCGGCAAGATCAGCGTGGGCTCGCAGCAGGGCGGCTTCGGCACGTCCTCAACGGTGGACATCACCCTCAAAGCTGCCACCACCACCGACCTCCGGACCGCGAGCGACGCCATGGTCAACGCCATGGAGGGCGTCCCCGGCTCCTCCGAGGTGGCCACCAACCTGGCCGCCAGCCAGCCGGTAGTGCAGGTCAAAGTGGACCGGGCCAAAGCCGTCGCGGCGGGCCTGAGCGAGGAACAGGTGGCCGGTGTGCTCGCCTCCACCATCAGCCCCGTCCCGGCCGGAACCGTGCGGATCGACACGAACGACTACCCGGTCCGCATCGGCGAAGGCACCCGCTTCACCAGCATCGATGCCGTCCGGCAGACCCCGCTGCCGACGGCGGCGGGCCCCGTGCCGCTGGTCAGCATCGCCTCCGTGGAGCAGGTCGACGTCCCCGTCTCCATCACCGCCAGCAACGGCCAACGGACCGCCCGCGTATCCGTCACGCCGTCGGGCGCCAACCTCGGCGCGCTGAGCACCGAAGTGCAGGCCCGGCTGGACACCGTCCAGCTGCCGCCGGGCGTCACGGCAGAGATCGGTGGCGCCACGACACAGCAGGCGGAATCCTTCGGCCAGCTCGGCCTCGCCCTGCTCGCCGCCATCGCAATTGTCTACGTGATCATGGTGGCCGCATTCAAGTCGCTGATCCAGCCGCTGATCCTTCTCGTCTCCGTGCCGTTCGCCGCCACCGGCGCCGTCGGCCTGCTGCTCATCACCGGCGTGCCGCTGGGCCTGCCCTCACTGATTGGCATGCTGATGCTGGTGGGCATCGTGGTGACGAACGCCATTGTGCTGATCGACCTCATCAACCAGTACCGCGAGCCGCGGAACGGCGAACCCGGAATGAGCGTGGCGGACGCGATTACCCACGGCGCCCGCCAGCGCCTCCGGCCGATCCTGATGACGGCGCTAGCCACCGTCTTCGCGCTGACGCCGATGGCCCTGGGCCTGACCGGCGGCGGCGGCTTCATCTCGCAGCCGCTCGCCATCGTGGTGATCGGCGGCCTGATCTCCTCCACCGCCCTCACCCTGGTCCTGGTGCCCGTGCTCTACCGCCTCGTGGAGGGACGGCGCGAGCGGAAGGCCCTGGCCAAGGCCGGGCCGGGTGCCGCTTCCGGTACGGATGCCGGAGCGGATGCCGGTTCCCTGGGGACCCGTTCCCGTGGCCGCCGGGCCGCCCCCGGGGCCGTCCCCGACGACTTCCCGGATGACGTTTCCGACGACGCACGGGTCCCCTCGGGCTCGCATTAGCGGGCGCTGGTCCGCGGGAACCCCGTCAGATCCGGACCGCATTGTGGCGGCGCGGGGCGTGGGCGCTGTGTGCCGCCCTTGCCGGTGCATGGGATCTTCCGGCCATTGCCGTCACTGCGCGGTGGCGGGGCCCGGCGGGCGGGGCCGGGCGCTGGTCACGCGGTGAGCTCACTTCGCGTGCCGGGTTGCCGACATACGTGGCGTTTTCCGGGACATCTTCGCCTTTCATCAGGAACGCGTCGGCCTCAAGGGTGGAGCCGTCGCCCATGGTCACCCCGTAGTGGACAAAGGCCTCCACCCCTACGGTGCAGCGGTTGCCGAGGACAATACGGCCGGATTTGAAGGTGCCGTCTTCCAGGGAATGGCCCTGGATGACGGTTCCTTCGTTGAGCGCGCAGTCATCACCGATCGTCACCAGGGTCTTCTCCGGAATGCCACAGCCTGCATCGTAGAGCCGCTTGCCCACTTTAATACCCAGCATTCTCATGAACACGGATTTGAAGGGAGTTCCGCCGAAGGGCGCTCCGGTCAGCAGCTTCCAGAGCAGTTCGTGCCGCCAGAAGTAGCGGTCGTAGATGGAACAGTATTCCGGCTTGAGCCGGCGGAAGCCCATGACCGAGCGCTCGACCAGTATGGAGAAGAAGGTGCTGAACAGCATGAAGCCGAGCATTGCGCCGGAAACCGCGAGCACACCGAGGTAGCCGTGCCCCGACACGGCGACAGCACCGGCGAGGGCAGCGACATACACCAGGAACCAGCGCAAGGCCAGGAAAATTGCCATGCTCCGGATGTTGTACCGGTTCTTCGCCGGGAGGAGCCGGTCCTTCGCCTCCTCCAGCTTGCTTTCATCGAACTGCGCGTCGCGCTGCACTGACCGGGGAATTTCGAACGGAGGCGAGCCCAGCAGGCCGACGTCTGACCGGGTGGGACCGTCGATCGGAACCATCACCTTGGTGCCCAGCAGGCAGTTCTCCCCCACGCGGGCGCCAATCGGGAAGGTGATGTCGTTGCCCAGGAAGTTGCGGGCGGCGACGCTGACACGTGAGAGGCGGAATGAAGTGTTCGTGAAGTCCGCGTTCATCATGTTCAGACCGTCCGAGGCCATGGTTCCCGATCCCACGGTGCTCAGGAACGGCGATTCGTGGGCGACTGCCGGGCCAAAGTTGGATCCGGTCTGCACCACTTTGCCCAGGTCATAGCCCAAGGCCTGCAGGTAGTGAACGATGTAGGAACTGTCGCCGAAGAGGTTCTTGTAAATGCCGGCGTTGGAGATCCCCGCCATCATCCGCTGCAGCGAATAGTGCACCCCGTACAGCGGATAGACCTTGTCCTGCGTGAGGAAGGGATTCAGCAGACGCGGAACGGTGAGGACAAAGATGAGGCCGCCGAACAGCCCGGCGATGAACACGACCAGTGTAAAAGCCGCTGTATCGACAAAGAACGCGAAGGCACCCAACTGCAGGTGCCCGGTGTCCAGGTAGGAAGGCAGCAGCGCGGCCAGCCCGAGGACACCGACCGGGACGACGAGGACAAGGCGGTTGAACAACTGGAGCAGGCTGAAGATAACCCGCCGGCGGGTGCTGCAGTTCGCCGCCGGAACCCTCCGGTAGTCGGTGGCCGTGCGTTCGGCGGGGGAACCGTGCCAGCTCTGTCCGTCAGGCACCGCCTGCCCCGTCTGCAGTGCCGAGGCATGCGCAAGCTGGCTGTCATCCCCCATCGAGGTGCCGATGTCGAAAGTGGTCTTCTCCGAGACCAGCACGTTCCTGCCGAACGTCACGGGACCCTTTTCGAGGACACCCGGGCGTGCCCGGTAGCAGAGGAAGAAGGAGTTCTTATGTATGACGGTATTGTCACCGATGGTGAGCAGGTCCGTGCACACCGGCACCGTCCGGGAGAAGACCACCACCCCTTTGCCGATCTTTGCCCCCAGGAGCCGCAGGTACAGCACGTAGATCGGTGAGCCCGCGAACAGCGCGAGGGGATTGGCCCGCGTCAGGGTTTTGACCACCCAGAACCGGAGATAGGCCATACTCCAGATGGGAATCAGCCCGGGCTTCCATCTCCCTACGAGAACCCATTTCACGAGGATCGGGGTCAGGGACAGGATCAGGAACGTGCCGATCCCGAAGCCTATGGACCGCAGCCACATCTCAAGGGGCGTGGTTCCCCCGGACACCCATTCGAAGCCGAAAACTATCAGCCAGGCGGCATACATGGTGTAGCCCAGGAATACCAGCAGCTGGATGGCCCCGCAGAGGACGTATTGGATGGAGCTGACGCGGGGCAACGGTGCCGGGGGTGCAAGGTCAACCGCCGGCGTGGCCGGAATCAGTTCAGCTGCAATGCGCCTGGTCTGGAGACACTCGGCCAGCTGACGCACCGTGGGGTGCTGATAGACGTCCTGCATGGCCGCTGGCGGCAGCCCGGTTTCTTTTCTGAGGCGGGCACAGAAGTGGGCCATCAGCAACGAGTCCGCGCCCAGGTCGTTGAAGAAGTGCGCGTCCGTGGACACCTTCTCCAGACCCAGCACCATACCAAGCTGCTCTGCCAGGGATTCCTCGGCCTCCGTGGTCGGGGCGGTATAGGTTCCGTTGCCGGCCAGGCTGAGCCGGTGCGTCGGCGGAGGCAAGCGCTTCCGGTCCACCTTGCCGCTGGCCATCATGGGCATGGAATCCAGCTGTTCGAAATAGCCGGGAACCATATAGCCGGGAAGCCGGGTGCGGAGCATCTGGCGGATCTCCCCGGCGTCGATGCTCGCGACGTCCTGGCGGATAGTGTAGTAGGCGGCGAGCTCAACGGATCCGCCCGCAGGTTCAAAGGTCTGAACCACTGCCGCCGCGATCCCCGGAAGCTGCAGCAGAAACGATTCGATTTCGGTCAGCTCAATGCGATACCCGCGGATTTTGACCTGAGTGTCGATCCGGCCAAAGTATTCGATCTCCCCCGCAACGTTTATCCGGCCCAGGTCCCCGGTGCGGTAAATCCGGCCGGAGGGATTGTTCCCGATCCCGAGGAAATCCGGAATGAACGCCCGCTCGGTCAGATCCGGCCGGTTGACGTAGCCCCGCGCCAGGCCCACCCCTGCGAGTCCTATTTCCCCCGATTCCCCGGCGGGCAATGCGCGGGATTCGTTGGGGTCCAGAATGACAGCCGAGTAAGTGGGCAGGGGCACCCCCAGCGACACCGGCCTGTCAGGGTCAAGGAGGGCCCATGTGGCCGTCACTGTCGCTTCGGTAGGCCCGTAGACATTCAGGAAGCGGCGCCCGGGGCGATGCCAGCGGATCACGAGATCCCGGGGGCACGCCTCACCGGAGACCAGCAGGAACCTCAGACCGGGCAGGTCCTCATCAAGGGTCGCCAGCAGGGTCGGAACACAGCACAGGGCCGTGATGCTCTTCTCCTGCAGGTATTCAGCCAGCTCGGCCCCCAGCAGGCTCGGTCCGCCCGGCTTCGGCACCAGGGTGGCCCCTGCCATCCAGGAGACCCAGATTTCCTCCACCGAAAAATCAAAGGCGATCGTCATTCCCTGGTAGACCCGGTCCGAGGACTCAATGCCGTAATACGCGGACGCCACACGGACAAAATTGCAGATGCTGGCCTGCTCTACGGCCACGCCCTTCGGCCGTCCAGTCGAGCCGGACGTGTAGATAATGTAAGCCAGTTCATCAACCTTCCCGCCCATCTCCACTCCGTCTAACCGGGAGGAGTCTTCCGCGTCGACGTGAGCCTGCACGTGGTCAAGGCAGACCGTCTGGGCCGCGACCTCAGGCAGCAGGTCCTTAAGATGCGACAAGGACAGTACCACCGCGACATCGGCGTCCTCGACAATGTACTTGAGGCGGTCAGGGGGGAATCCCGGGTCCAGGGGCACGTAAGCCGCGTGGATCTTCAGCGCCGCAAGCATGGCCACGTAGGCGCGCCACGGCTGGTCGAACAGCAGCGCGATGCGGTCCCCGGGCCGGGCTCCGCAGGCGAGGAGGTGGCGCGCCAGCTGATTCGCCCGTGCATCCAGCTCCAGGTAACTCAAGACCACGTCCCCCGCGTCCACGGCAATCTGGGCGCCCAGTCCTTCGTCACGCAACCGGTCACAGCGATCCTCGAACAGCTGGTCCAGCCGCTCGCCCTGCTGCCAGCGGGCGGCCTGGTCCGTCGTGGCCGAAGTCAGGACTGTTCCCTCCACCGCACCGCCGTCGGTAAAGATCTTGCCGCGCAGCTCATCGGGGGCAGTGACGCCACTTGGGACTCTCACCTTTTTACTCATGGATTGCCTCTTTCGCATGACGTGACGTGTCGCAGACAGACTGCTGATTCCCTCGAAACTCATTCCTGGCGGCTGTGCGGTTCACTGGATCTTCGGCCGTGCTATCAGCTGCCCCGGGATGCGGGACTGGCCGCGAACCCCCGAAGGTCATAACCCCAGCGGACGTCGCCGGCCAAGGAACGGTCGCGGGCCGGCCGTGGGGCGGCCCCTGCCGCGTCCTCGGCTACCGGGGCCATGCCAAACGCCAGCCGGACAGCGCGCTCAGCGTCCGCGAGACGTTCGGCGCGGGTGATGGCCGCGACGTAGGTCTCCGATATTTCGACCAAATCAACGTCGATCCCGGCTTCCGACAGGGTCCACAGGAAAGTACAGACGACATCCGGCGAAGACCGCATGCCCACGCCAGTGACTGACACCCGGCCGACTTCACCCCGGTACTGCAGGCCCTGGAATCCTATGGTTCCTTGGGCAGCACCCAGCACGGCGAGGGCGGGAGACGCCTCCGGCGCCGGGACGATCAGGGCAACGTCGGAACGTCTGGACCCTGAGTTTGCCGCGCTTTGGACAATTGTCTGGACGTTCACCCCCGAACGCGACAGCACCTGGAACAGTCTCGCCATGCTGTCCGGTGCATCCGGAACTCCGACGACGATGACCTTCGCGGCGGAGTTGACCCCGCCAACACCGGTCACTACGGGTTGCTCCCGCACCGGCTTGCGGAAGGGGTGGCGGTCAAGGCCGGGCAGAATCAGGGTGCCCGGCGCCGGCACGAACGAAGACCTCACATGGATGGGAATGCCAAACCGACGGGCATACTCAACACACCTCAAATGCAGTACCTTGCACCCCGAGGCCGCGAACTCAAGCATTACCTCGCTGGAGAGAACACCGATTTTGCGGGCCCTCGGGACAACACGCGGGTCCGCGGTATAGACACCGTCCACATCCGTGTAAATCTCGCAGATCCCGGCACCCAGTGCCGCGGCCAGCGCAACGGCGGTCAAATCAGAGCCACCCCGGCCGAGGGTCGTGACTTTCTTGCCTTTCTTCGTCCGGCCCTGGAATCCCGCAACGATCGGCACTTCCCCGCGGGCCAGGCAGGTGCGGATGCGGTCGGGGCGGACGTCGGTAATTTGTGCCCTGCCGTGAACGTTGTCCGTGATGAGGCCGGCCATACTGCCGGTGAAGGTGATGGGTGCCTGGCCAAGATCTGCCAAGGCGATGGCCAACAGCGCCGACGACACGAGTTCGCCGGTGCTCAGCAGGGCATCGAGGTCGCTGGGGCGCGGTCGGGAGGAAACCTCGGCGGCGAGGTCGCACAGTTCATCGGTCGTGTCCCCCATGGCAGACACCACTGCAACTACCTGGTATCCGTTCTCTCGTGTTCTGGCTATCCTTTGGGCAGCCCTAAGGATTCCGGAGGCGTCCGCCAGCGACGAGCCGCCGAACTTCTGCACGATGACGCCCCCTTGAGGAATCGTGTCTCTTTCGTCTAGCACGAGCCGAGACCCAACGGTCGAGCCGGCGATGCCGGCCGTCGACCCGGAAGTCCCGGCGCCGTCTTCGATCCGACTGGGAAATGCCGCCACTCTGCGGGTACTGCGCTGCGTCCAACCTGGTTGGCCGCTGCTTTTTGGGTGCTCATTTGCCGTTCCTAAAATCTGATCGGTCGCTCGTCGCTGCCTAATGCCCTCTGCAGCGTCTCCTAGGCAATGGACTTCACCGCGACCTTTCCGCCCGCCACAGACTCGGCGGCCTCGGCAAGAATGTCGAGTCCCCTCGACAACTCTTCGGCGTCGATGGTCAGCGCCGGCATCGTTTTGATGACCTCGCCCTCGGGCCCGGAGGTCTCCACCAGCAGCCCGCGGGCGAACGATTCGGCCGCGATCTTCCCTGCCGTTTGGTGGTCGGGATAGTAGATGCCCGCAAGCAGTCCACGTCCCCGGACGCGGGCACCTTCGGTCCCCGCGGCGATCTGCGTCAGCGCCTCGTGCAGCTGCGAGGCGAGACCCTCGACTTTCGCTTCAAGGGTCCGGTCCCCCCAGTAACGCTCCAGGGCAGCCGTGCCCGTGACAAACGCCGGGTTGTGGCCGCGGAAGGTTCCGTTGTGCTCGCCCGGTTTCCAGATGTCATGCTCCGGTTTGAAAAGCGTCAACGACAAGGGCAGCCCGAAGCCTGAAATGGACTTCGAAAGGCACACGATATCCGGGATTATGCCGGCATCCTCAAAGCTGAAGAAGGTGCCTGTGCGTCCGCATCCGGCCTGGACGTCGTCGACAATGAGGAGGATGCCGTGCCGGTGGCACAATTCCGCCAGCCCTTGGAGCCAGGAGGCACGTGCAGCCCGGAGCCCGCCCTCTCCCTGTACGGTTTCGACGATGACGGCGGCAGGTTTGTCGACGCCGGAGCCGCTGTCCTCCAGGGCATGGCGGAGCCACAAAAAGTCCGCCGTCTGGCCGTCAAAGAATCCGTCATAGGGCATGCTGGATGTGTTCGTTAGCGGAACCCCGGCGCCCGCCCGCTTCATGGAATTGCCCGTCACCGCCAGGGATCCAAGAGTCATCCCGTGGAATGCATTCGTAAAACTGAGGATATGGGAACGACCGGTGACTTTTCGAGCAAGCTTCAAGGCTGCTTCCACCGAGTTAGTCCCCGTGGGCCCGGGAAACATGACTTTATAGTCATACTTTCTGGGCTTCAGGATCAGCTCGTGGAATGTTTCCAGAAAGCGCCGTTTGGCGACGGTTTTCATGTCGAGGGAATGAACGATTGCCCCGGAAAGGAGGTATTCGACGAGCGGTCGAAGCAGGTCAGGATTGTTGTGTCCGTAGTTCAGCGCCCCGGCGCCGGAAAAGAAATCAAGGTAATCCCTGCCGTCCTCGCTGTAGAGAGTGCTGCCGGACGCGCGGTCAAAGACCGTATCCCAGGTGCGGCAGTACGTGCGGACTTCTGACTCAAGGATTTCAAATATGTCCATCAGTACTTTTCCTTCGTTCTTTTCCCCGGCCCAGTTACGGCTCAGACATCCGGAAATCGGTCACGGGACAATTAAGTGCTGGTAAGTACTGCGGCGCCATGCCGTAGTCAGGAGGCGCGACCGGTGATATTTCCAAGCTAGGGAACGCCGCTAACTTACGGATCCGTAGGCCGTACTCGAATAGTTGATGGATATCCGGGCCCGGTCTACTTAGCTGTACTTAGACGGCAAGACGTTCGAATCAAGTAGTCCGGGATCCGGCCCGTCGCACGGCTCCCCGGGCCAACTTTCGCGCAGCGGGGTGGGCCTTTCCCTGTGTCCAAGGAGCCGGGGGTCAGCCCCGCGGGGCCAGTGCGTAGGTGGCGGTGGCGTAGGCCAGGGCGGCGGACATATCCTTGAGCAGCTCCGCGTTGGTGTTGCTGATGGTGTCGCAGGCCTCGTGGTAGCAGGAATCGAGGTCCTTGCCGGCCACCCCGCCGTAGGCCTGCATCTGGGCTTTGGTCTTGGTTTTCACGTCGCCGCTGAACAGCCCGCCGGCGGGAATTCCGGCCTGAAGGAAGGCCTCGTAATCGGAGCCGCCGTCGAAGGGTGTGGTCTCCGCCGGCAGCGAGTTCTCCTCGAAGAACCGGAAAAAGACCTCCTCGATCTGTTTCGAACCGGACGGCCCGGCCTGTTTGAAATCCGAACCGTTGCCGTCGTGAATGGACCGCACCCCGTTCGGGGAGGCCAGCATGTCCACGTTCAGGTTCGCCGCGGTCTGCGCTTTCTCGGCCCGGCTCAGCTCGTCGACGTAGTGCTGGGAACCGTAGAGGCCGTCCTCCTCGGCGCCCCAGAACGCAAACCGGACCCGGTTGACCGGGGTGATCCCGCTGTCCTTCAGCCAGGCGGCGATCTCCAGCATGGCCGCGACCCCGCTGGCGTTGTCATTGATCCCCGGCCCCTCACGCACGGAGTCCAGGTGGCCGCCCACCACCACGGTGTTCCCGGCGCTGCCCTCGGTGTCGGCAAGGATGTTGAAGCTCTTCACCTGCTTGCGGTTCTTGCCCTCGCCCCGGAAGGTGAAGGTCTGCCGGACCGGTGTGTACCCGGCGGCGCGCAGCTGCTCCTCGACGTACCGGGCGGATTCCTCGAACCCGGAGGTGCCCGAGGCGCGGTTGCCACCGTTGTCATCAGCGATGCGCTGCAGCGCCTCGAGGTGTTTCACCATGCCCCGGCCCTGAAACTCCTCCAGCACCGCGCGCGCGTCCACTCCAGCCACAGGCTCCAGCCGCGAGGCCGTGCATCCCGATAACACGAGACTGATCGCAAGCAGGATTGCGGCGGCCGCAGCCTTTCCGAGCCTTCTCATCATGTGGACGTCCTCCAGGTAATGAAGATAACGCCGAAGCCCTTCGGGGGAAAGACCCGCACAGGTGGGGAATAGTCGGACGCGGCGGGCGTTATACCCGTCGATAGATGCAAATGCATGTATATCGGTTATAGTTGAAACAGGTCCCGGAAGTACCCGGCCACGGAAAGGCACATCATGCAGATCGGCGTATTCAGCGTCAGCGATATCACCACCGACCCCACCACGGGCCGCACGCCCACGGAGCACGAACGGATCAAGGCGTCCGTGGCGATCGCCAAGAAGGTCGAGGAAATCGGCATGGATGTCTACGCCATTGGCGAGCACCACAACCGGCCTTTCTTCTCCTCCTCCCCCACGACCACCCTGGCCTACATCGCCGCCCAGACGGAGCGCATTATCCTGTCCACGGCCACCACACTGATCACCACGAATGATCCGGTGAAGATCGCCGAGGACTTCGCTATGCTCCAGCATCTGGCCGACGGACGCGTGGACCTGGTCCTGGGCCGCGGCAACACCGCCCCGGTCTACCCCTGGTTCGGCAAGAACATCCAGGACGGGATCGAACTCGCGATCGAGAACTACAGCCTGCTGCGCCGCCTCTGGGACGAGGACACCGTCAACTGGTCCGGAAAGCACCGCACGCCGCTGCAGAACTTCACCTCCACCCCGCGCCCGCTCGACGGCGTCGCCCCCTTCGTCTGGCACGGTTCGATCCGCACGCCGCAGATCGCGGAAGTCGCTGCCTACTATGGCGATGGCTTCTTCGCGAACAACATCTTCTGGCCCAAGGAGCACTACCAGCAGCTGATCGGCCTCTACCGCGAACGCTACGAGCACTACGGCCACGGCAAGGCGGACCAGGCGATTGTGGGCCTCGGCGGACAGTTCTTCATGCGGAAGAACTCGCAGGACGCCGTCAAGGAGTTCCGTCCCTACTTCGACAACGCCCCGGTCTACGGCCACGGCCCGTCGCTCGAGGACTTCACCTCGGAGACCCCGCTGACCGTCGGCAGCCCGCAGGAAGTCATCGAGAAGACGCTGACCTTCCGTGAATACTTTGGCGACTACCAGCGGCAGCTGTTCCTGATCGACCACGCCGGCCTGCCGCTGAAGACCGTGCTGGAACAGCTGGACCTGTTCGGCGAGGAGGTCCTGCCGGTCCTGCGCAAGGAATACGCCGACAAGACCCCGGCGCACGTCCCCGAACCCCCCACCCACGCCGGCCGCGTTGCCGCATCCCTGGCCGCCGCCAGTCAGTCCGCCAGCGTAGCCGTCAGCCCCGACCGAACCCAGAGCGTGTGATGTCCACTAAAACAACCGGATCGCCGGTGCGCCTGGCCGCGGAAACCTGGGAATCCCTGTTCCGCGCCCAGGTGGCGGTCATGCGCCGGCTGCAGGCCGGCCCCGCGTTCAAGTCCCTGGCCCTGAACGAGTACGACGTGCTGTTCACCCTCTCGCGCTGTCCGTCCGGCTGGCTGCGCCAGAACGAGCTCAATGACCATGTGCTGCTGAGCCAGTCCAGCCTGAGCCGGCTGGTGGAGCGCCTCGAAAAGCGCGGCCTGGTGGAGCGGATGCCGGCTCCTGACGACGGCCGCGGCGTCCTGGTCAGACTCACCGAAGCGGGCTGGGAGCTCCAGAAGCAGATCGGCCGGGAGCACGTCCGAGACATTGCTTCCCTGGTAGTTCCGGCGCTGACGGCGGCCGAGCAGCAGGAACTACTGCGCCTCACGGAGAAGCTGCGGGCCTCGGTGGCCGCGCGCTGACGCGTGGAGGGCCCACTGTTCCCGCGCGTCCGGGCTCCTCACGCGAATCCGGATAAACGTTCGCTGCCTCAAACGTTCACGGCATAATTTCCTCCGCCGTCGACGGCACGGCCAGCAGGCCGAGTTCGTTCTTCCGGGGAGGATTCGCGCCCTGCCGGGAACAGGTGACCGCTGCCGCGAGGTTGGCGTAGGCAGCCAGAGCCTGCAGTTCCTCCGGCGTGAGGCTTTTCAGCCGTATCCTGCCGCCCAAACCGAGGGCACCCAGCTGGGAGAGCCCGGAGATGAGGCCTGCCATGAATGAATCACCGGCGCCCACTGTGTCGGCCACAGTGATCAGCTCAGCTGCCATGTCCACCCTCCCGCGACGGGACAGGATGACCGGCCCGGAGGCTCCCCGCGTCAGCGCCACCAGAGCCGGGCCGAGTCCCAGCCAGGCCTCCAGAGTTGCCTCCGGGGTCCGGTCCGGGTAGAGCCAGCGGAGGTCTTCATCACTGGCCTTGACGACGTCGCTGGCTGCGACGAAGAGTTCCGCCTGGTGGCGTGCTGCGGCCGCATCGGGGCTGATGGCGGGCCGGCAGTTGGGATCGTAACTGATCGTCGTGTGCTCACCGGCTGCCCTGACGAGGGCAAGTGTGGCCTGGTCCCCCGGTGCCAGCACGGTAGCGATCGAACCGGTATGGACGTGGGTGGAATCCCGGATTGCTGCCAGGGCCGGCAGGGATGCCCCGCTGAGTTCCCACGTGATGGCGAACGTGTAGTCGGCGGCACCGTCGGGCCCCAGCGTCGCGAGGGCCGTCGACGTCGGCGCGGTTCCGCCGTTGATCACGCGGACGCCGTTCGACCGCAGGTGCTCTTCAATCATGAGCCCATGCCGGTCATCGGCGAAGTGGGTGACCAGGCTCGTGTGCAAGCCCAGGCGCGCCGCCCCCACCGCCACGTTGAGGGGGCTTCCGCCCGGGTGGACCTGTATCGCCTCCGGCTGCCCGGGATCGCTGACGATGTCGACGAGGGACTCGCCGATGACGACCACCGTGGTTTCATGTGCTGGCATGGCTGGCTCCTTGGCGTCTTCTGGTCAGCGGCCCGGGTAGACCACGGCTTTGAGCTGTCCGGGCTGCCTGCCGGCTTTGAGTGCGTCTCCGGAGTCAGCCAGGGAGAACCTGCCGGTGACCAGGATGTCCAGGTCCACCTTGCCGTCCGCGATGAGCTGGATGGCCAGCGGCCAGGTGTTGGTGTAGCGGAAGACGCCGGAGAGCCAGATTTCCCGGTTCTGGATGTAAGAGACGGGCAGTTCGACGTCGTCGGCCCCGAGCCCCACCAGGATGACCTTCCCTGCCGGTCCGACGGCCTTGATGCCGGAGCGGACGGCCTGCGGGGCGCCGGAGGCGTCGATGAAAGCGTCGACGTCGAGCCCTTCGACACTGTCCGTCCGGGCGTTCAGGGCATGGGTTGCGCCGTGTTCCAGGGCGAAGGCGAGCCGGTCCTCCGCGATGTCAGAGATGTAGATTTCGGTGGCGCCGTAGGCCCGGGCGGCCTGGGCGGCGATGATGCCGATAGGGCCGGCCCCGGCGATCAGGACGCGGCTGCCGGGCTTGATCCCCGCGCGTTCGCAGGCCCAGAGGCCGACGGAGAGGGGTTCGATGAGGGCGGCCGCCTCATCGCTGACGCTGTCCGGGATGTCGTAGGCGAAGTCGCTCTGGATTCTCACGTATTCGGCGAACGCACCGTCGACCGGCGGTGTGGCGTAGAACTCGATGTCGGGGCACAGGTTGTACCGGCCGGCCTTGCACTGCTTGCACGTGCTGCAGGGCCGCTGGGGCTCGACGGCGACCCGCCGGCCAATCCGGGCGGGGTCCACGGCGCTTCCGACGGCGGCGACCCGCCCGGAGAGCTCGTGGCCCAGGATCAGCGGGTGGTCCACGACGTAGTCGCCGATCCGGCCGTGCTCGTAGTAGTGGACGTCACTGCCGCAGACGCCGACAGCGGCGACCTGCACCAGGACCTGGTCCGCGTCCAGCTGCGGGACGGCCAGGGTTTCCATGGCCATGTCGCCCTGGCGCTTGAGCACGGCGGCGCGCATGGTGGCTGGGACCTCCGGGTGACCGGGGGTGCGGGACTGTGCGGTTGATGTTGTCATCGAAGTACTCCTTTGAAAATCGAGGGGGCTGCGGCGGCCGGCTATTTGACGGCGCCGAGGGAGAGGCCCTGGACGAGTTTGTCCTGGGCGGCGAAGCCGGCGAACAGCACCGGCAGGGAGATGACGACGGCGGCGGCGCAGACCTTGGCGAGGAACAGGCCCTGGCCGGAGACGAATCCGGTGAGGAAGACCGGGGCGGTGCCGGCGACAACGCCGGTGAGGACCCGTGCCAGGAGGAGCTCGTTCCAGCTGAAGATGAAGCAGATCAGGGCGGTGGCGGCGATGCCGGGCATCGCCACGGGGGCGACGACCTTACGGAGCGTCAGCAGCAGGCCCGCGCCGTCGATCTGGGCGGCCTCCAGCATTTCGACCGGCACTTCGTCGAGGAAGGAGCGCATCATCCACACGGCGATGGGCAGGTTCATCGAGGTGTACATCAGGACCAGGAACCAGATGTTGTCCAGCGCGCCGATGTTTTTGGCGACGAGGTAGAGCGGCAGCACCGCGGCGACGACGGGCATCATCTTGGTGGAGAGGAAGAAGAACATCACGTCGGACCACTTTTTCACCGGCCGGATGGACAGCGCGTACGCGGCCGGGATGGCCAGCAGCAGCACCAGGACGGTGGAGAAGATCGAAGCGGTGGCGGAGTTGATCAGCGAAGGCCACGGGCTGACCCCGGACGTTGCTCCGAAGAACTCCTTGTACGCGTCCAGCGTCAGGTTGGCTGCGACGGAGGGCGGGTTGGTCGCGGCGTCCGTTTCCGAGTGGAAGGACGTCAGGATCATCCACAGGACGGGTACTGCGAACATCAGGGCCAGCAGCCAGGCCGCGATCCCGGCGGCGGTGTTGTTCCGGGTGGGGTCCATGCGCGACTTGCCTCGGCGCCGTGAACCGGTGGTACGGGCGGGGACCGGGACAGATGCCCGGGGCTCGGTGGGGGTGAGCGTGCTCATCGTGCTGCCTCCTTCTTGAAGAGCGAGAATACGGTGCGGAGTGCGAAGGTCGCCACGATGATGGTGCCGATGACCACCACAACGCCGGCGGCGGACGCCAGGCCGTATTCGTTGGCGAAGTAGAACGTCTCGTAGATGGCGTAGGGCAGGTTGGCCGTGCCCAGGCCGCCGGAGGTGAGGGTGAAGACTGCGTCGAAGTTCTGCACGATGTAGATGGCCCCGAGCAGTCCGCCGAGTTCCAGATACTGCCTCAGGTGCGGCAGGGTGAGGTGGCGGAAAATTGCCCAGGGAGTGGCGCCGTCCATTTGGGCGGCTTCGACGGTGTCCATGGGACGGGACTGCAGGCCGGCGAGCAGGATGAGCATCATGAAGGGTGTCCACTGCCAGACCAGCGAGATGATGATGGCCAGCAGGGGCGCCGAGGACAGCAGGTCAGTCTGGGGCGGGGTGTCGCTGCCGAACAGCGCCCAGACCCAGGTGAGTGTGCCGTTGATCAGGCCGTAGACGGGGTTGAGGATGGCGTGCTTCCAGATCAGCGCCGCAGCCACGGGCACCACGAGGAAGGGTGCGATCAGTAAGGTCCGCGCCAGTCCGCGGCCGATGAACTTCTTATCCAGCAGCAGGGCCAGGCCCAGGCCGAGGAGCAGGCTGGCCAGGACCACGGAGACGGTCATGACGATCGTGGTGACGATCGCCTGCTGCATGTAGGGATCGGTGAGGACCTGGACGTAATTCTCGAACCCGGCAAACCCGGTCGTGTCCGGGCTCAGGCTGTTCCAGTTCATGAACGAGATGACCAGGGTCACCACGAACGGTAGCTGGGTGACAATGATGAGGAAGATCAGGGCCGGCAGCAGTGGTGCACGCCGTACCCAGGCCACAGCCCGTTCCCGCGCCCTGGCGTCCCTGGAAGGTTTGGCGGTGGTGCTCCCGTGCCGGGAGACGCGCGCCGTTGCGTCAGTCATGATGTTCTCCTGCGGTTGGGTGGTGATTATTTGTACTTGTCGCCGATTTTTTGGGCGGCTTCCTGCCCCTTGGCCAGCGCGTCGGCGACAGTACCCTGGCCGGCGATGGCGGAGCTCACACCCTGGGACACCCTGGTGCCGAGGGCGGCGAACTCGGGAATGCCGACAAACTGGATGCCCACAGCCGGACGCGGCTGCACACCGGGGTTGGTCGGATCGGCGTTCTCAATAGCGAAACGTTCGGCTTCAAAGAACGGTGCGGCCTGCTGGAACTCGGTGTTCTCGTAGGTGGAGATGCGCTTGCCGGACGGGACCTTGGACCAGCCGAGCTTGGACGCGACGAGTTCCTCATACTTCTTCGAGCTGGCCCAGGCGATGAACTTCCCGGCGGCATCCTGCTTTTTGGAGGCCGCCTGCACGGCCCAGGACCAGGTCCACAGCCAGCCTGAGGACTTGGTTTCCTTTACCGGGGCCTGGGCGTAGCCGATCTTGCCCTTCACCGGCGAGGCATCCGCTTCCAGGGCGCCGGCCGCGGAGGTGGCGTCGTACCACATGGCGGCCTTGCCCTGGCTCATATTGTTCAGGCACTCGGTGAACCCGGCCTGGGCGGCCCCCGCCGGACCGTGGTCCCGGACCAGTTTGGTGTAGAACTCAACCGCCTCGGTGAACTCCGGGGCGTTGACCTGCGCGTTCCAGTCCTTGTCGAACCAGGTTCCGCCGAAGGTGTTCACCACCGTGGTCAGCGGTGCGAAAACCTGTCCCCAGCCGGGCTGGCCGCGCAGGCAGATCCCCTTCATGCCCGGGGCGGCGCCGTCCGCCTGGGCGGCGAGGGCGGCGACCTCGTCCCAGGTCGGCTTCTCCGGCATCGTCAAGGCCTTGGCGTCGAAGATGTCTTTCCGGTACATCAGGAAGGAGGATTCTCCGTAAAACGGTTCGCCGTAGAGCTTGCCGTCCTTGCCGGTCAGCGACGCCGTGTAGGCCGGCAGGATGTCCGCCTGGTTGAACTCGGCATCTTTGGCCACATGGTCCAGCGGCGCCAGCCACCCGTTGGCGGAATAGAACGGGATTTCGTAGTTGGACAGCGACGCAATGTCGTACTGGCCGGCCTGGCTCGAAAACTCCTGGCTGATTTTGGCGCGGACGTCGTTTTCCGGCAGGACGGTGTAGTTGACCCTGATACCGGTATCCCTGGTGAAGTTATCGGCAGTGAGCCGCTGCAGGTCCTCCATCTGGGGGTTATTGACCATCAGGACATTGATGCTGTTCGGGTCTCCTGCGGAGTTGCCGCCGCCGGCACCTGCACAGGCTGAGGCGCTGAGCGCCACGCACAGGGCACCTGCGGCCAACGCGGTGACGCGTATTTTTGCGCGCATTCAAGGACTCCTTTGTTCTTCAGGGGATGCAATGCGACCTGCGCTCCGACTGCTGTGTCGGGGCGGGCGCCGAAAGCGGGAACCGGGGCCAGAAGCCGGGGTGCCTCGCTGGTGTTCCTCAACATTAGGCCTGTGGGGTAGGGCACAACTAGCGCCGTGGTTGCCAGTTTCTGATACTAATTTTCCTGTTCGGGCCGCAGCCGGACGCTACTCTGGGAAAAGGCAGTCAAAGGTGCTGTCTGTATTTGATAACCCGAACGCGGGGAGGACCACGATGGGCACGGCGGACTCCAACGACGGCGCAACGGCCCGGCTGGCCGAAAGACTGCTGGGCATGCGCGCCAACCGTGAGGTCATCCCGGAGGATCCGGACCATTCCGTCCGATGGCACGAGCACGACTATCCCAGCCCGGTGGCACGCTGGAACTATCATCCTGAATACGAACTGCACCTGATCCGCAAAGGCACCGGACGGTTCATCGTCGGAGACCACATCGGCACATTCGAGGCCGGGCATGTGGCTCTGGTGGGACCTGGGCTGCCGCACGACTGGGTCAGCGACCTCGAGCCCGGAGAAGTCCTCCAGGGCAGGGACGCCCTTATCCAGTTCGACGGAAAATGGGTTGAACAGGCTGCTTCGATCATCCCGGAGATGGCCGAGGTCAAGCCCCTGCTGGAACAGTCCTCCCGCGGGATCGAATTCCTGGGTCGGTCAGCCGAGTCGGCAGCCGCGTCCATCGACGCGATGGGCACATCGACTGGCTTGGAGCGGCTGCACCACCTCTTTGAGCTCCTCACGGTTCTTGCCCGTGCACCGCAGGAGGAACGACGCTACCTGGCCGACGAATGGTTCAGACCCCAACTGGACGGCCAGGCCGCGGCCGTGGTGGACATCGTCCTCGAATACGTCTTCACCAACCACACCGGCAGCGTCAAAATGTCCGGGGCTGCGGCGCTGGTCGGAATGTCAGAACCGACGTTTTCGAAATACTTCAAGCGCGCCACCGGCCAGAACTTCAGTGACCTGGTCCGCAAACTCCGGCTCGCAAATGCACGGCGCCTGCTGGAACACAGCGACAAAGCCATCTCCGACATTTGCTACGAGGTCGGCTTCACGAACCTCTCCAACTTCAACCGGCACTTCCTCAGCGACGCCGGCGTTACACCACGCCACTACCGCCAACGCGTCCAGGGGTGATCCTGCTCCGGGAGCGTCCCTACTGGAGGGTGACCAGCTTCGCCGGATCCTCGTCCGGCAGGTCGCCGTCGACGATCGCGGTGACGGTGAGCTGGGTCAGCGACAGGCTGCCGCCCACCGTCGACAGGAACGCGGTGTCCGAGGAATCCCGGCCGGCGGTGATCCGCAGCATGCTCTCGCGCGGCGCCAGGCCCGTGGGGTCGATGACGTACCAGGCACCGTTGATGTAGGCCTCGGCCACCGCGTGGAAGTCCATCGGGCTCAGTCCCGGGGCGTACACCGCTGCCAGCCGGGCGGGAATATCCTTGGCGCGCAGCAGCGAGATCGCCAGGTGGGCGAAGTCGCGGCAGACTCCGCGGCGGTGTAGCAGGGTCTCGACGGCCCCGTCGGTTCCCCGGGAGGATCCGCTGATGTAGCGCAGCTCGCTGAAGACCCAATTGCGTACCGCGTGCACCAGTTCGGTGCCCTGCAGGCCGCCGAATTCAGCGTAGGCCGTTGGCAGCAGCCGGTCCGACTCGGCGTAGCGGCTCGGCCGGACGTAGCGGATGAGTTCCATCCGCCGGGGTTCCTCCGGCAGCGCGAAGCCGGTGACGGTGGCTGTGTACTCCACGTGCACTTCGGTGGGTTCCGCGAATTCCATGTAATGGAAGCGTCCGCCGTGGTGGTCGGAGAGTTCGGTGAGCGGGACGTCGACGCCGCCGGAGGTCACGGACAGGGTCTCCACGAAGCCGCTGTAGCCAGAGTTGCGTGCCACGGACACCGCCAGTGCGACCTTCGTGTCGGCCACGGTCTTGAAGGCCATGCGGGCGGCTACAGAGCGTTCCATGTATCTCCGGGGTGTGAGTTACCAGCGGGTGAAGTCACCGCTCCCGGCCCGGGTGTGTGCGGGCGGTGCGGGACTAGTTCTTGATCTCCAGAGACATTAGCATCCGCTGGACGTTGGCGAATTCCGAGCCTTCGTTGACGTATGCGGCCGCATGGTCGAGGGTGTCAAAAGCCCGGGCCGGTGCGACCTTCTGGTCCGGGGCAAACGCCTTCAGCTCCGTCAGGTCAGCGAAGGAATAGTCCCCCCGGCCCTCGGGGCCGCGGACCAGGTTCTGCAGCACGCAGGACTGTCCATCCGTGCCGCCGACGACGTTGGTGATGCCGTAGGAGCCGAAGTATTTATAGCCCTGGATGACCCGGTACACCACCCGCGGGTCGATGGTGCCTTCGCCGCCGCGGTGCGGCAGTTCGACCGGGACACTGCTGACGACGACGTACGGTTTCGCGGCGTCGTCCGCGCAGGCCGGGGCGGGCCGGGGCTGGAGCCCGGTCTGCAGGGTGGCGAGGTAGCGGCCCTCGGCGTCCTTGACCTCGATCTTGAGGGCTCCGGGCAGGGTTCCCTGCCCGGGGGTCACCGACTGGGCGATCCACTCCTGCGGGAGCTCGAAACTGACGGTCTTCGCAGGATCGGTGAACACCTTCCAGGCCGCCGCCGTCGAACTGGTTTCCGCAGCGCCGGAGGCGGTAGGACCCGGCGAGGTACCCGGCGCCGTGCTGCCCGTGGGCGGATCGGTCGGGGACCCTGCCACGCTGGCGCTGGCGCTCGGGGTGCTGCCGGCCGTCCAGCCGGGCGCGTCGCTGCCTTCGCTGCTGCAGCCGGACAGTGCGGCGCCGGCGAGCGCCAGGGCAGCGGCGATCCGGACGCCGCGGGCCGGCGTCCGCCGGAAGGTATCTGTCCCAGTCATGGTGCCATCGTAGTGGGGCCCGGGACCCGCCGCCGGAGGCGCGGTTCCCCGCAGGGAAAGCGGGATACGCTGGGGACATGGCGGAACAGGATTTTGGCACGACGGATTTCGGAGCCCAGGACAGCGTGGCGGACATCTCCGCCGTGGACATCGCGGACTGGCGGCTCCGGACCTTTGCGCTGTACGCCAACGTGCGGAAGATCGCGGCCGAGGACCCAGCCGAGGCGCATTCCTACTGGCGCCAGGAGCGGGACCGGATGTTCGGCACGCACCCCGCTTCGCCACTCACTGCGGCCGCCAAGTCCAGCTTCGGCGGACTGAAGACGGCGGACTACGATCCGATCTACCGCTTCCACATCCCGCTGACGAGCGAGGGTGCCGGACGGGAAATGAATGTCGAAACCGGCACCGACGGCCTGGTCCGGTTTGTCCGGCTGGGCACCTTCGACCTGCCGGAACTGGGCCAGCTCGCCGTGTGGAAGATCCACGGCTATGGCGGCGGCATCTTTGTGCCGTTCCGTGATGCCACGGCCGGTCAGCCCGGCGGCAGCTACGGTGCGGGCCGCTATCTGCTGGACACGATCAAGGGTGCCTTCCACGGCGTGCAGGGGTCCGGCCCGGAGGCCGAGTTCGTCGTCGACTTCAACTTCGCCTACAACCCGTCCTGCGCCTACAACGAGGCGTGGGCATGCCCCCTCGCCGGCCCCTCCAACCGCTTGGCCGTGGAGATCCCTGTCGGCGAGCTGTACTGAGCGGATGGATGCCCAGCTCGAGCAGCACTCCCCTGCGCCTGCCTCCGGCCGGGCTCCTGCCCGCCGCCACCGCGGCGTCCTCCGCTATCCCCTGGTCCGGCAGCTGCTGAGGTTCACCGCCGTCGGCGTCGTCTGCACGGCAACCTCGCTGGCGCTCTATGCTTTCCTCCGCCCGTACCTCGGTTCGCAGCCGGCCAACGCGACGGCCCTCATCCTCACGTCACTGATGAACACGGCCCTGAACCGGCGGCTGACCTTCAAGATCCGCGAACGCCACCGGATGAAGCGCGACCATCTCAACGGCCTGATCGTCATTCTGGTGGCGCTGCTGATCACCGGCGGAAGCCTCGGCGTCCTGCACTGGATCAACCCCCAGGCCACCGTCGCCGATGAGCTGTGGACCACCACTATCGCCGGCTTCGCTGCCACGGCCGTGCGTTTCACCCTGCTGCGGCACTGGATCTTCCGCCGAGCCCGGCACCGCTAAGGGGTGCCGAGGGCCTGGACGCTGCCGACGGCAGTGCGGACCGCGGCCGCCGCCTCCTGCAGCTCCGCCGCCGTGATGGTCGGGTCAAAGCTGAAGCGGACCGCTGTCTGGGCAATGGCGTCGCCGATGCCCATCGCCCGCAGCACCGGGGACGGCTCGTCCGAACCCGCAGCGCAGGCCGAGCCGCTGGAGCAGATAACCCCCAGCCGTTCGAGCTCCAGCAGCACGGATTCGCCGCTGGTCCCCGGGAAGCAGAACGACGCGACCGAGGGCAGCCGCTCGCTCGGGTGGCCGGTGAGGACCGCGCCCGGAACCTGGGCCTGCACCGAGCGGATGAAGTCATCGCGGAGGGCGGCGACGTGTGCCGCCCGGTCCCCCTGTGAGTTCCGGGCGAGGGTGAGCGCCGTCGCGAGGGCTACGGCCCCGGCCACGTTCTCGGTCCCCGACCGGCGCCCGCGTTCCTGCCCGCCGCCGTGGATCACCGGTTCCAGCCGGGTCCGGCTGCGCACGACCAGCGCCCCGTTACCTTTCGGCGCCCCCAGTTTGTGGCCGGAGATGCTCAGGGCGTCCACGCCCAGTGTTGCGGTGTCGAGCGGAAGCCAGCCGGCGGCCTGCACGGCGTCGGTGTGGAACGGGATTCGCTGCGCGCGGGCCAGCGCGGCCAGCCGGGTGATCGGCTGCACCGTGCCCACCTCATTGTTGGCGTACATGATGCTGACCAGGGCGGTCTCCGGCCGGAGCGCGGCGGCGAGGGCTTCCCCGGTAACGCGGCCGCAGGCATCCACCGGCACCACATCGACGGCGAAACCGTGCACGCGCTCCAGGTAGCGGGCTGACTCCTCCACGGCGGGATGTTCGACGGCGCTGATCACCACCCGGTCCAGCCGCGGGTCCGCAGCCCGGCGGGCCAGGGCGATGCCCTTGACAGCGAGGTTGTCCGCTTCCGTTCCCCCGGAGGTGAAGACCACCTCGCCCGGGCGGCAGCCCAGCGCCTCCGCCGTCGCTGCCCGTGCCCCGGCGAGCGCCGTGGCGGCCGCGTCGCCAAGCGAGTGGTGGCTCGAGGGGTTCCCGAACTCCCCCGACAGGAACGGCCACATCGCTTCGAGCACCTCGCGGCGGACCGGTGTGGTGGCCGCGGCGTCGAGGAAGATCATGGCGCCGCCTGGCCGGCCTGTTCGCTCTGCTCAAGGCCGGGTGCCCGGCGCCGTCCGGTGCCGAGGCCCAGCTCAATGTCGAGTCCCAGGTCCAGGGCGGTGACGCTGTGGGTGAGTCCGCCGATCGAGATGACGTCCACCCCGGTGCCGGCGATGCCCGCCACGGTGGCCAGGTTGACGTTGCCGCTGGCCTCGACCCGGGCGCGGCCGGCCACCAGGGCCACCCCGGCGGCCAGCTCGGCCACGCTGAAGTTGTCCAGCATGATGGTGTCCACCCCGGCGGCCAGCACCGGTCCGATCTGGTCCATGCTGTCCACCTCCACTTCGAAGTGCGTGGTATGCCCGAGCCGCGCCTTGGCCGCCCGCAGCACCGCGGTGAGCTTCGACGGGTCTCCCCCGGTCAGGACGGCCAGGTGGTTGTCCTTGGCCAGCACCGCGTCCGAGAGGCCAAAGCGGTGGTTGGCTCCGCCGCCGCACCGGACGGCGTACCGCTCCAGCACCCGCAGACCCGGCGTGGTCTTCCGGGTGTCCGTGATGCGCGCCCCGGTGCCGTCCACGAGGGCGACGAACTCCGCCGTCCTGGTGGCGATGGCGCTCATCCGCTGGACCAGGTTCAGGGCCACCCGTTCGGCGAGCAGCACGGCGCGGGCGTTCCCGCTGACCCTCGCGAGCGCCGTGCCGGCGGCAAAGGCGGCGCCGTCGGCCACCAGGAGTTCGACGGCGGCGTCCGGGTCCGTGAGCTTCATCGCCGCCGCGAACACCTCCCCGCCGCTGAGCACGCCGGGGACGCGGGCGGCCAGGACCGCCGTCGCGCGCGCGTCCGCCGGGATGAGCGTCTGCGAGGTGATGTCCCCGTACGGTGCGTCCTCCAGCAGGGCCGCCCGCAGCACAGCGTCGACGGCGGCGGCGGGCAGGGTACCGGCGAGCGCCGTCACCGGAAGGGCGTCCGGCCGGGCTGCGGCGGGTGCTGTCATGACGGGATCCTTTGTTTCGAACGGGATGGGGTGGCATGCCGCTGGGCGTGCGTGCCGGCCGGCGGTGTTGGGCGGGCAGGGGCCGCGAGCAGCGCAGGGCAGGCGGCGGGGGCTGCGGTTTCCGGGGCTGCGTCGGCACGGTAGTGGGCCCCCACCGAACCGGTCCGCTTCAGCGCTGCAGCCACGAGCAGCTGGGCGGCCAGCAGCAGGTTCCGGTCCTCGTGGCCGGACTGGTCAAGGCCCTCCCCCGGCTCCGGAATACCGGAAGCTGTGGTGCAGGCCGCTGCCCATTCCGCGAGCTGGATGGCGGCGGCGTCGAGTTCGGATCCGGTGCGCATCACCCCGGCCGCGCCGGTCATCAGGCGCCGCAGGGCGTCCCGGCGGAACGGAACACTTCGCTGCCCCGCCGCGGCAGCGGGAAGTTCGTCCCTGGCCCCGGTGGCCGATCCCGCCGGACCGGGTTCCGGGTCCGCCCCGCCGAGGAACGCCTCCACCGCACGGCGGCCGAAGACCAGCCCCTCCAAGAGGGAATTGCTCGCCAGCCGGTTGGCGCCCTGCGCGCCCGTGCACGCGGCTTCACCGGCCGCGTACAGTCCCGGCACGGAGGTTCGCCCCCGGAGGTCGGTGGCCACACCGCCCATCCAGTAGTGGGCCGCCGGGGACACCGGAAGCGTCTGCGTGGTCCAGTCGTAGCCGGCGGCGCGGGTGGCCGCGGTAATGGTGGGGAAGCGCCGGGCCAGGAATCCGGGGCCGCGGGCGGCCTCGATTCCGCGGGCGTCCAGGAAGACGGGGCTGTCCGCCGGTGCGCCGGTCACGGCGAGGTGCAGGGCAATGCTGCGGGAGACGACGTCGCGCGGGGCAAGCTCGGCGTCCGGGTGGTAGTCCGGCATAAAGCGGTAACCGGCGGCGTCGAGAAGGACAGCTCCTTCGCCGCGGACCGCCTCGGAAATGAGCAGCGCCGGCGGACCCCCGGGGATCTCATCCGCCGCGAGCGTGGTGGGGTGGAACTGGAAGAACTCCAGGTCCCGGACGGCCGCCCCCGCCCGCCATGCCAGGGCCAGGCCGTCGGCAGTGGCGACGGAAGGGTTGCTGGTCCGGGCGAAGAGCCGTCCCGCACCGCCGGTGGCCAGCAGCACCGCGTCCGCGTCCAGCTGACGGGGCTGCCCGTTGGCCAGGTAGGCGACGCCGGTGACCCGGGCTGCGCCCAACGGATCGCGGGTGGCGCCCGACGCGTCGCGGGTGGGGTGTTCGGTGAGCAGGTCCGTGACGAAGGCACCGGTCTCCACCCGCAACCGGCCCTGGACGGCGCGGTCCAGGGCGGCGGCGACCAGGGCGCGGGCGATGCACGCACCCGTCGCGTCCCCGCCGGCGTGCAGGATGCGGGCGGCGGAGTGTGCCGCTTCGAGGCCGAGTGCCGGGCCCCCGCCGGGTCCGGCGTCGAAGTGCACACCGTAGCGGCCCAGGCCGGCGATGTCCCGGACGGCCTCGGTGCACAGGGCCCGGACGGCCTCCGGGTCGTTGAGCCCGGCGCCGGCGTCGAGGGTGTCGGCGATGTGGGCCGCCACGGAATCGCCCGGCGCCGCCTCACCCGGCGTGAGCACGGCCGAGACGCCGCCCTGGGCGTAGAAGGTGTTGCTCTGTTCCAGGGTTCCCTTGCTCAAAAGCACCACCTCGCAGGCGGGCCCGCCGTCCCGGACCGCGTCGGACGCGAGCAGCGCGGCGTACAGTCCGGCGATGCCGCTGCCCACGACCACTAAACGCCGCAGCTGGGTCACGGCCGCGCCGCCAGCATCCGCTCGAGGGCAACCCGTGCCGGGGCGGCGATGGCGTCCTCCACCTCGATGCGGTTGACCACCTCGCCCCGGACCAGCGCTTCCAGGACCCAGGCGAGGTAGCCCGGGTGGATGCGGTACATGGTGGAGCAGGGGCAGATCACCGGGTCCAGGCAGAAGATGGTGTGCTGCGGGTTTTCCGCGGCCAGCCGGTTGACGAGGTTGATCTCGGTGCCGACGGCGAAGGTGGCGGGCTCGGTGGCGGCGGCGATGGCCTTTCGGATGAAGTCCGTGGAGCCGGCGGAATCAGCGGCGTCCACCACTTCCATGGGGCATTCCGGGTGCACAATCACCTGGACGCCCGGGAACTCGGCGCGGGCCTTCGCGATCTGGCCCACGTTGAAGCGCTTGTGGACCGAGCAGAAACCGTGCCAGAGGATGACCCGGGAGTCCTCGAGGGTCCGATCGTCGTTGCCGCCGAGGTCCTTGCGCGGGTTCCACATCGGCATCTGCTCCAGCGGCACCCCCATGGCCTTGGCGGTGTTGCGGCCCAGGTGCTGGTCCGGGAAGAACAGCACCCGCTGGCCGCGCTCGAACGCCCATTCCAGGACGGTGGCGGCGTTGGAGGAGGTGCAGACGATGCCGCCGTGCTCGCCGCAGAAACCCTTGAGGGCGGCGGAGGAGTTCATGTAGGTGACCGGGATGACCGGGACCCGGCCCTCGGCGTCGGGCCCGGTGCCGAACAGTTCCTCGAGCTGTTCCCAGCACTCGGTCACGGAGTCGATGTCCGCCATGTCCGCCATCGAGCAGCCGGCGGCGAGGTTGGGCAGGATCACGGCCTGGTCCGGCCGGGACAGGATGTCCGCGGTCTCGGCCATGAAGTGCACGCCGCAGAAGATGATGGCCTCGGCGTCCGGGCGGGTCAGCGCGGCGTTGGCCAGCTGGAAGGAGTCCCCCACGAAGTCGGCGTACTCCACCACCTCGTCACGCTGGTAGAAATGGCCCAGCACCACGGCGCGGTCCCCGAGCGTTGCCTTCGCGGCCCGGATCCGCGCGTCGAGTTCGGCGTCGCTGGCAAGCTTGTACTCCTCCGGGAGCTGGCCCTGCCGGGGGGTCGACGCCGGGGCGGTGTCCGCGACGGAGGCACCGGGCCCGTAGGCGGGCACACCGGCAAGGGCTTCGGCGAGGTCGTAGTCCCAGGGCCCGCGGGCGAGAGCCGGGCTGCAGGTGGAGGCGGCTTTTGCAATGCCCTCGGCGCTGCTGGCGGCCTGTTCGCGCGTGATCAGCTGGATGGCCGTGTTGACGCTGCTCATGGTGTGCTCCTGTTGTCTGGGTCAAGGCCTGGGCGGCCGGTGAAGCGGTAGAGGCGGGGCGGGCGGTGTTTGCCGCCCTGAAGGTACTGGTCGGTTTCTTCGATTTCGGGCGTGGCCTTGACCTGCCGGCGGAAGTTGGCCGGGTCGAGCTCGCGGTCCAGGACGGCCTCGTAGACCTCCCGGACCTGGGCCAGGGTGAAGTACTCGCCGAGCAGGTGGTACGCGATGGAGCCGTAGGCCATTTTGTTGCGCAGCCGCCAGAGCGCGTAGTCGATGATCGCGTTGTGGTCAAAGGCCAGGCCGCCCAGCCGGTCCGCGCGGAACCACCGGACGTTTTCGGATTCGTCCGCGAGCGCGGCCTCGGTGGGCTGCACCAGCGCCCAGTACACAATGGAGACGACGCGCTGGGTGGGCGAGCGGTGCAGGCCGCCGAAGGCGTAGAGCTGTTCGAGGTAGCTGGGCGCCAGGCCGGTGGTCTCCTGCAGGTTCCGCGAGGCGGCATCCTGAAGGGACTCGGAGTGGGTCAGCGGACCCCCGGGCAGGGCCCACATTCCCTTGAACGGTTCGCGGATCCGGCGCACCAGCGGGATCCAGAGCGTGGGGCGTCCGGAACGCTCACTGGGGCGGAGGGCGAAAATCACCGTGGAGATAGCCAGCGTCGGCGGCGCGAGCTGGCGCTCGGAGACGTTGGCAGCTGTTGTGTAGATGGAGACTCACCCCGCAATCCGGGCTCCGGGCGGTCCTTTGGGACTGCACGGACGGTCCGGCCGACCGCCGGAGTAGTTATAGTCAAATTGACTAGAACTAATTCTACGACGTCGGGCGCCGGGCGCAAAATGTTTCCGTTCACACCGGGCGGGCCAGGCGTTTGGCGGGCGGGCGTGGCGTGCGAGCAGCGGGCGGGCGTGGCGTGCGGGCAGCGGGCGGGCGTGGCGTGCGGGCAGCGGGCGGGCGTGGCGTGCGGGCGGCGGGCGGGCGTGGCGTGCGGGCGGCGGGCGGCCCGGGCGGCGGCCCGGCTCCGCTCCGGCCCGGCTCACCGTCCCGCGGCGGCGGCTTCCAGCAGCGGGAGGGTGCGTCCCTGGAAGTGCGTGTTGAGGACAATCACCGAAGACGAGCGAAGCACCGTCCGGGTGGCAATCATGGCATCCAGTACCCGCTGCAGGTCCGGGTTGGAGCGGGCCGCAATGCGGGCCATCAAATCCGAGCTGCCGGAGACGGTGTGGATTTCGATCAGTTCAGGGATCGCCGCGAGGGCCTCGACCACCGCGTCATGGCCCAGGTCCTGGTTGATCGTCAGGGAGCAGAACGCGACGACCGGAAAACCGAAGTGTGCCGGATCCGGCTGCGGCACCCACGAGCCGATGACGCCGCTGTCCTGCATCCGGTCCAGCCGCGACTGCACGGTGGCGCGGGCGACCTTCAGCACACGGGACGCCTCCAGCACCGAGGCCCGGGGTGTATCGGTGAAGAATCGGACAATCTTCGCGTCCAGGGCATCAACGTCCATCAGATATTCCTCCTGTCGACGCATTCGCATCACAAACCGCTGCAGATAATCCGTTCGTGGCTAACAAACTGTGTCCATGCTCTCACGGCCGGCGCGCGAAGACCCCGCCCCGTAGCGGTAAATTCAATAGGTCCCATAAGGACCCAAAGATCCACACCACACGAAGGTTCGCCAGCATGACAATGAAGTCCACCGCGGAGCGCCCCGGCCTCAAACTCGGCCACAGCATGAAGCCACGCCAGCTCACCATGATGGGCCTCGGCAGCGCCATCGGCGCCGGCCTGTTCCTTGGCTCGGGGGCCGGAGTCCAGGCCGCCGGGCCCGCCGTCCTCATCTCCTACCTCGTCGCCGGAACCCTGATCATCCTTGTGATGTGGGCCCTGGGCGAAATGGCCGCAGCCAACCCCAACAGCGGCGCGTTTTCCGTCTACGCCGCCAAAGCCATGGGCAGGACCGCCGGAGCCACCGTGGGCTGGCTCTGGTGGCTGCAGCTGGTGGTGGTCATCGCCGCCGAGGCCCTCGGCGCCGCCGCCCTGCTGTTCACGGTCTGGCCGGTCATTCCCGTCTGGGTCCTGTCACTGATCTTTATGGTCGTGTTCACGGCAATCAACCTCGCCGGGGTGAAGAACTTCGGCGAGTTCGAGTTCTGGTTCGCCATCCTCAAGGTGGCGGCCATCCTGCTGTTCCTGGGCATCGGCACGGCCCTGCTGCTGGGCTGGCTGCCGGACGTCGAGTCCCCCGGCCTCAGCAACTTCACCGCCGATTTCGCCCCCGCCGGACTGGGCGGCATCGCCACCGCGCTCTTCGTTGTGATCTTCGCGTTCGGCGGCACCGAGATTGTCAGTGTGGCCGCCGCCGAGACCGAGAACCCCCAGCACAGTGTGGGCTTGGCGATCCGCACCGTCGTGTGGCGGATCCTGGTCTTCTACATCGGCTCGGTGTTCGTCATCGCCGCGGTCCTTCCCTACACCTCGGAGGCCCTCGCCTCGCCGTTCGCCGGCGTCCTGGACGTCGCCGGCATCCCCGGCGCCGGTGCCGCCATCACGCTGGTGGCCGTCATAGCGCTCCTTTCGGCCCTGAATGCGAACCTCTACGGCGCGTCCCGGATGGTCTTCTCGCTG
Source organism: Arthrobacter sp. UYEF36 (assembly GCF_040547025.1). Lineage (NCBI taxonomy): Bacteria > Bacillati > Actinomycetota > Actinomycetes > Micrococcales > Micrococcaceae > Arthrobacter > Arthrobacter sp. UYEF36. Next base: position 701,526 of record NZ_JBEPOX010000001.1, on the reverse strand, counting down.
TCCGAACGCGGCGAGGCCCCCCGCTTCCTGTCGAAGATCAACAAGGCCCGGGTGCCGGTGCTCGCCGTCGGCGTGTCCGTGGCGTTCGGCTTCCTGGCCACCGTCATGGAGCTGCTCTTCCCGGAGAAGATCCTGCCGGCCCTGTTCCAGCTGGTCGGCTCGACCTGCCTGATGGTCTGGGGCTCCGCGCTCGTGTCCCAGCTGATCCTCCGCCGCCGCGCAGACCGGGACGGCACCGTCCTGCCGTTGCGGATGAAGGGTTTCCCGGGACTGACGATCTTCGGACTGGTGCTCCTGGCCCTGATCTTCGCCGTCGGCTTCAGCAGCCCGGACAGCAGCAGGCAGCTTCTCAGCACCATCATCCTGGTCGCCGGCATTGCCGCGGCCTGCTGGATCGGCGCCCGGCTCACCCGCAACCGCAGCACGGCACCGGCCGAGCAGGCCGGGCACGCCGACGCCGGGAAGTAGCAGGACCAAGCCACAACTGACCAGACTGCACAAACTGTCAGGCCCGGCGCCAGTCCGGCTGGCACTCTTGTGCAGTCTGGTCAGTGATTCCACGGCTGATTGCACAGCGCATGGCGGGTGACTAGGGTCACAGCCATGGACACTCTTCCCGCGGCTTCCGGCGATGCCGCCGAACCGCTCACTCCCGCCCAGCTCCGCGAGCTCTATTCGCTGATGGTGGCGGTCCGCCACCTCGATACCTCGGCCATCGCCTGGCAACGCCAGGGCATCATCCCCGGCTACGCGCCCGAACTCGGCCAAGAGGCCGCCCAGGTGGGCAGCGGCTATGCCGTGGACACCACCCGGGACTTCGTTTTCCCCACCTACCGTGAGATGGGCGTGGCCCGCACCATGGGCGTGGACATGGTGGCGTACATGGCCACCCACAAGGCCACCTGGCACGGCGGCCTTTATGACCCGCAGGAATCCCGGCTCGCCCCGATCCAGGCCGTCGTGGCCGGCTCCGTGCTGCACGCCGTCGGCTGGGCCCACGGCCAGACGCTGGCCGCCGGCAACGCCGGGACAAACGCTGCAAATGCCGACGGCAAACTCGGCGTCGCGCTCACCTACTTCGGCGACGGCGCCTCCTCCCAGGGCGATGTCCACGAGGCCCTGAACTTCGCCGCAGTCATGAAGGCCCCCGTGGTGTTCTTTGTCCAGAACAACGGCTGGGCGATCTCGGTTCCCACCGAACGGCAGGTGGCCGGCGGCTCCGTCGCCGCCCGCGCCGCCGGCTACGGCATGCCGGCCCTGCAGATCGACGGCGACGACGTCGTCGCCGTCGTCGGGGCCACCCGCCGCGCCTTCGCGCACGCCCGGGCCGGGAACGGCCCCGTGCTCCTCGAGGCCATGACCTACCGCCGCGGCCCGCACTCCACCTCGGATGATCCGGGACGCTACCGCTCGCTCGATGAGGAGCGCGACGGCGCCGGCACCGACCCGCTCGAGCGCCTCCGGCAGCGTCTGCTCGCCGACGGCATTGCCGACGAGGCCTTTTTCGCCGAGGCCCTCGCCGCGGCCAAAGCCGAGGAGGAACAGATCCGCACCGGCATCCAGGCGCTGGGCTCCCGCCCCGGCACTGAAATGTTTGACCTGGTCTTCCAGGAAACTACCCCTGCCCTGCAGGCCCAGGCCGCCAACTGGCGCGAGGAGTCCGAACATGTCTAACTCGATACTCGAAGGCGCAACCGCTGTGGATGCTACCGCGACCGAGACCATGTCCATGCAGCAGGCCCTCAACCGGGCCCTCGACGAGGTGCTCGCCGAAAACCCGAAGACCTTGATCTTCGGGGAGGACTGCGGCCGGCTCGGCGGTGTCTTCCGCATCACCGACGGCCTGCAGGCCAAACACGGCGAGCAGCGCGTCTTCGACACGCCGCTGGCGGAATCCGGCATCCTCGGCATGTCTGTGGGCCTGGCCATGGCCGGCTTCCACCCCATCCCGGAGGTCCAGTTCGACGGCTTCGCCTACCCGGCCATCAACCAGATTGTCTGCCAGATCGCCCGGATGAACTACCGCAGCCGCGGCACCATGCCGATGCCCATCACCTTGCGGGTTCCCAGCTTCGGCGGCATCCGCGCCCCCGAACACCACGGCGAAAGCCTCGAGGCACTCTTCGCACACGTGCCCGGCCTCAAGGTGGTCTCGCCGTCGAACCCGCACGAGGCCTACCACCTGCTCAAGTACGCCGCGACGCGGCCGGACCCGGTGATCTTCATGGAGCCGAAGTCGCGTTACTGGCAGAAGGGCGAGGTGGACGTCACCAGCCACGATGCAGCCGGCGGCTCCCCCACCGGCGCGAAGGTCATGCGTGAAGGCCGGCACCTCACCCTCGTCGCGTGGGGCGCCATGGTGGCCCGCTGCCTCCAGGTGGCCGAACTCGCCGCCGAGGACGGGATCGACATCGAGGTCCTTGACCTGCGCTGGCTCAAGCCGATCGACGCCGCGGCACTGGCCGCCTCCGTGCGCAAGACGCGCCGCGCCGTCGTCGTCCACGAAGCGCCGCTCACCTCCGGCCTGGGCGCCGAGGTGGCCCAGCTGATCACCCAGAGCTGCTTCGACACGCTCAGGGCCCCGGTGGAACGGGTCACCGGCTTCGATGTCCCGTACCCCTCGGGGGACCTGGAAGACGAATACATCCCGAACATTGACCGGATCCTCTTCGGGATCCAGCGAGTATTGGAGTACAAACGTGGCTGAAATTTCCTTCCCGCTCCCGGACCTCGGCGAGGGCCTGATCGAGGCAACCGTGCTGGAATGGCTCGTGGCCCCGGGCGACCAGGTCGAGCGCAACCAGCCCCTCGTTGAGGTCGAGACCACCAAATCAGCCGTTGAATTGCCCAGTCCTCAGGCAGGTAAAGTGGTGCGTATCCACGGCGGGCCCGGTGACAAGATCAATGTCGGCGAGCCCCTGATTGTGTTTGAAGTGCCGGACAACACCGCCGGCATTGTGGGCACGGTCCCGAAGGAAGAGGCACCGAAGCGCCGGGTCCGCCTGAGCGCCGTACTTGATGAGGACTGACACCATGAGCGGCAGACACACCGGCGAACAGCATTCCCATACCGTCGAGGGCACCGACCCGCAGCTGTACGTCGGGGTGCACGAGCCCGGGTCCGACGCCGGACTGCGCCCGGTGCTGCTGCTGCACGGCTTCTCCTCCTCCTCCAAGCTCAACTGGGAGGACACCGGCTGGCTCACCGCGCTGCTGGAGGCCGGCCGCCGCGTTATCACCGTGGATCTGCCCGGCCACGGCCGCAGCGGCGCCCCCGAGGACATGGACTCCTACACGCCCAGCAGGATCCGCGCGGATCTGCTGCAGATCGCGTTCGACGCCGGCGTCCGCCCCCTGCGTGACGGTGACCCGTCCAGCGGACTGGACCTGGTCGGCTACTCGCTCGGCTCCCGGCTCGCCTGGGAGTTCGGCGCCACCCAGCACGAGCTGGTGCACCGGCTGGTCCTGGGCGGGCCCAACGTCGCCGATCCGCTGGCCGACTTCGACCTCGTTGCCGCGCAGCGCTATCTGGCTGACGGCACGCCGATCGCCGACGCGTCCACCGCCGGCCTGCTGAAGATGGCCCAGATGCTGCCCAGCAACAACATCTTCTCGTTGCTGTCCCTCGTGGAGGCCATCAAGAGCGAGCCGTTCGACCCCGCCGAGGCCGTGCCGCACATGCCGATGCTGCTGGTGGCCGGGGAGAAGGACGGGCGCGCCGCGTCGATGCCGGAACTCGCGGCCCTGGGCGCGAAGGCGGGCGCCATGGTCGAGCAGCTGGTCCTGCCGGGCCGGAACCACAGCAACGCCATCACCAGCCGCGCGTTCAAGCAGGGGGCCATCAGCTTCCTGGGCGTCTGATCTCCCGGCGCCTCAAGACAACGCGGGGTCACTTGCCGCCCCTCCGGACGACGCGGAAGGGCGGCAAGTGACCCCGCATTGTTTTTGTGGGGACGTTGTTGGGTTCTAGTAGTCGATGCCCGACTTGGGCTTTCCCTCCATCTGGAAGCATGCGGAGGAGGACAGGACGTTAAGCGCGTTCCGCTCCGGACTGAACTCGATCGAGTGCCGGTAACCTTCCTCACTCACGATCACCAGTTCCGGGTCGCCGTTGACGCTCGTCTTGTCCCTGACGGTCCAGCCGCTCTTGGCAGACCAGTCAGCTTTGATCTGCTCCAGCAGGGCCGCGCCGTCGGCGTCTTCGCTGAGGACGATATCCAGGGTGCCCGGCCAGTAGTAGCCGCCGGCCTCGCACTCGAAGAGGGCGCGGGAGGTCTCGGTCTGCTTCGTCGTCGATACAGCCACGGTGGGGACCACCGAGAGCAGCTCGTCCTGCTGCGCACGGGTGGACTGTTTGGCGGTGGCAAGATCCATGCTGGGGCTCCGGGGTTCGGTAGCGGGTGCGCAGGCTGCCAGTGAGGCTGCCAGGCAGAGGACTGATAGGGCGAAGGACAATCGTGGGGGACGTCTGGCGGTGTTCACTTGCGGCCGCCAAAGACCACGCGGGCAATGTCCTCGCGGGCCTCACGGTTCCTGGCATCCTGAGCGCTGGCGATCAGGCTGTGGTTGTCTATCTTGGCCATCGGGTCCGTCGTGATCTTTACCGGGCCGACCTGATAGTTCCGGGCCGGGTCATCGTAGATGTGCTTCGTAAACGCCGGATCCTCCAGCGGGTAGTTCCCGCCCACGAGGCCGAGGCGCTGCGCGGTGGCCAGCGCGTCAAAGTCATAGGCGAAATGGTGGTACTCGGTCTCCGGATCGGCCTTCCAGCCGTCCGGCATCCAGGCCCCGGAAAGGGAGACCTGTTGGTCGTAATGTGTCCCGTACATTTCAGACGACGCTACCGCAGCTTCGCCCCAACTGTGGGACACCGCCACCGTGCGTGCGCCGGGCGGGTTCTGCACGGCGAGACCTTCTTCGAAGTCCGCCAGCTTCCGGCCGGCCTGCTCCCCGAAGGTCTTGTCCGCCGACTGCACGAACGTCTGGTCCTGGGGGAACTCACTGTTCTTGTAGACAAAGGCCGCCGTGCTGCCGTCCGGATCCGACTGCTGCAGGAACGCTGCCATTTTCTGGGCCGTTCCGCCGTAGAAGTCGCCTGCCGTGGCAAACGTTCCCGGAACATAGGTCAGGACCGTCGTGGTGTGTCCGTCGTAGTCGCCGATCATCTCAATGAGATTACCCTTCGCAGGATCGTAGGCCACGAGATCGATCCCTCCCTCCACCGTGCTCTTCAGGTACTCGGCTTCCTCCGTCCAGCCTTTTCCGTCCTGCTCCAGGATGGCCAGGCGGCTTTCGGCGGCCAGTCGGTTCGCCTCGATCCTGGCCGTGACAGGGAGTCCGTCGGTGTTGCCGGCCGCGAAGGGATAGAGCCGGGCAAATTCCGACTTCTGGCTTGCGCTGAGGCCGTTCCACCACTCGTGGACTTGCCGGGGGGACATCGATCCCAGCGCGGCCGGTGTGGCGAGTTCAGCCGTCGGCGCGGCAACACCGGGTGAAGGGGACGGACCGCCTGCAGCTCCGCTGGCACTTTCCTGCTGGTCAGCGTTGGCCGTGAGCTCGCGCTGCATCTTCTCCAGCAGCTGGACGGCCCGAATCATGGAACGCGAATGGCTGGTTTCCCAGTCCGTTCGGAACGTTCGGGCGTCGTTCCCCTGCCAGTGCCCCGACGCCGCAAGCTCCGAGGCCAGGCGGCGGTGGAGGCCGCCGAGGGTCAGGGCGCTGCTTCCGGCCTGCGACGCCAGAATGCGCAGCTGCGCCACATCCGCGCCGTAAAAGCTTCCGGCCATGGATTCTCCCCGGTCATTCCCACGTTGACGGGTCGGCCGGAACGGCCAACCCATGGACATGCTACAGCCGTTTTTCCATTCGATGGATGGATAGAACTCCCCCGCACCACGCCAGGCACCCATCTCGCGCGGCTACCCCGCCGGACGTAGGCTGGCCGCAGCAGAAGGGGCCGGAACCGAAAGAGGTGTGTCTCCATGGGCATGCGCTTCACCGACCGCGAGCAGGCAGGCAGGCTCCTGGCCGCCGCGCTTCCCCAGTTCCGCGGACGCCCGGACGCTGTGGTGCTGGGCCTCGCGCGCGGCGGTGTCACGGTTGCCGCCGGGGCCGCCGCAGCACTCCAGCTGCCCTGGGACGTGCTTCCGGTCCGCAAGCTGGGGATCCCCGGGCACCGGGAAACGGCCTTCGGTGCGCTGGCCGCTGTCAACGGCCGGGTGGTGCGGGTACTGAACCGGCCCTTCGTGGACGAGCTTCTCGAGCTGGGGATTCCGCAGTCTGCACTCGACGAGGTTGTGAGGTTCGAGCAGGCGGAACTGGAGCGCCGCAGCGGGGTCTACCCGGGGCCGAGGCTGCCGCTGGCAGCCAAAACCGTGATCGTGACCGACGACGGGATGGCCACCGGAGCGACGATGCGGGCCGCCGTCGAGGCCGTGCGGGCGGCCGGTGCGGCAACCGTCGTCGTCGCGGTTCCGGTTGCTTCCCTGGAGGCACAGGCGTCCCTGCAGCAGCTCGCCGACGCCGTCTTCAGCCTCTTCATCCCCGGCCAGTTCCGCGCCGTCGGCAGTTATTACCGCGCCTTCCGGCAGGTGCGGGACGACGACGTCGTCCGGCTGCTCGGCGCCCGGGCCGGCTGAACAGCAACCCGGGGTCAGAGACGGCCCGTCCGGAGGGGGCGGATGGGCGCGGAGCGCCCCGCCTCGGGTTAAAGCCGGGAGGGGCGCGGACCTTGCGGCCCGCACCCCTCCTGGCTTGACTGTTGTTAGTGCCTTGCCGCTTCATCCGTTGCGCCGTGGCTGACGCCGAGCGGGCGGCCCTTGGTTTCCCCGGCCAGCAGGACGCCGACTGCGGAGATAACGCAGAGGATCATGATGTAGATGCCGATGGAACCGGTCCAGCCGGTGCCCTGCAGCAGGGCCTCCGCGATGGTGGCCGCGAACGCACCACCCAGGATGGCGCCGAAGGCGTAGCCGATCGAGATGCCCGAGTAGCGCACGTTCGCCGGGAACATCTCGGCGTACATCGCGGACATCGGACCGTAGGACAGGCCCAGGCCGATGGTCAGGACGAACAGCGCGACGCCGTAGAGCAGGATGTTCTTGGTATCGATCAGGGCGAACATCGGGATCATCCAGGCGAAGACGATGCCGTAGCCGATCAGGAAGGTCTTGACGCGGCCGATCTTGTCCGACAGCCAGCCGCCGACCAGGGTGAAGATCAGCCAGCCGAAGGAAGCCAGCGTGGTGGCCAGCAGGATCTGCGCGACGGGCATCTTCAGGGACTTGGTGGCGTAGGAGATGAAGAACGCGATCAGCAGGTAGCCGGCAGCGTTGTTGCCGATGAAGATCATCGTCGAGTAGAGGACGGCCTTCTTGTGCTTGCGGATGAGCTCTCCGAGCGGAGCCTTGCTCTCTTCCTTGCGGTCCTGCATCTCCTTGAAGACGGGGCTCTCGGCCACGGCGCGGCGGATCAGGTAGCCGACGACGATCAGCACGATGGAGAGCAGGAACGGCACACGCCAGCCCCAGGAAGCGAAGTCTTCCTTGGACATGCTGGTGTTGAGGAAGTAGAGCAGGCCGGTGGCGAGGATCATACCGACCGGAACACCGATCTGCGGGTACGCGCCGAACAGGCCGCGCTTGCTCTTGGGAGCGTGCTCGACGGCCATCAGGGCGGCGCCGCCCCATTCACCGCCGGCGGAGAAGCCCTGGACGACGCGGAGGAGGATCAGCAGGACCGGCGCCCAGACGCCGATCTGGGCGTAGGTCGGCAGCATGCCGATCAGCGCCGTGGCGGCACCCATCATGACGAGGGTGAAGACCAGCATCGCCTTGCGCCCGAGGCGGTCACCCAGGTGGCCGGCGACGATGGCGCCGAGCGGGCGGAACAGGAAGCTGATGCCGATGAGGGCAAAGGACAGGATCTGCGCCAGGCCGGGGTTGGACGCATTCAGCGGCGCCAGGAACAGCGGGGACAGCAGCGTTGCCGTCAGCTGGGCGAAGATGAAAAAGTCGTACCACTCGATGGTGGTCCCGACCAGGGTGCCCGCGAGGACCTTGCGTTCCTCATGCTTGCTGCTGGGGCCCGCCTCAGAATCGACACTTGAAGTTGCGGTCATTGGAACTCCGTTGCTGGGGGCAGAGGTACTGCCCGGGGTGGGTGCGATGGGATAACTGAATGCCTCTAGCATTTACTGATCGAACGGTCAGTTAGTATTCAGCATCTTACTATGGATTGTGTGATTGGGCACACATCCTGGGAAAAAAGCTTTGCCGCCGCCAAAAAGACGGCAAAGTCCCTCTCCGGCGGTCAGTCGGTGCGGTGCAGGAACTCCCTCACCCGGGCCCGGACGGGCCCGCGGTCGTAGCTGTTCACCATCGCGCCGGCCATCCGGACCGGATCGCCGAAGAAGAAGTATTCGTACAGCGACTGCCTGCCGGAGAAGCCGGAGACCGAGGCGTCGAAGGCCAGCTTGAACAGCCGGACGCGCTCCGGGCCGGTCAGCGACTTGCCTTGCAGGTACATCTCGATGTCGGCACGGGCGTCGCTGTTGACGTCCGCTTCGCCGGGCAGCGCCATCAGGCCGGAGGCGGAGAACTTGCGGATGATCTGCGGGAAGCGCTGGGCGACCTTCGGGTACCAGTTGCGCGCGGCGTTCAGCGTGGACCACTTCGGCAGCATCACGCCGGCCTCGTTGAGTTCCGCATCCGCCTCGGAGGCCCGGACCAGCGCGCGGCCGATTTCGACGTCGACAATCAGTTCCGCGATGTCCTCCTGGATGTGCTGGAATCCGTCGATGCCGATCGAGTCGGCGAGTTCAGAGGCCAGGCCGAGGAAGAACTCGCTCTTGGCGATGGTGCGGGTGACCACCTGGTGGGTCATGAGGGCGCCGGCGCCGGTTTCGGAGTAGAAGCCGTTGCACAGCTGCGGGTTGCCGAGCATGAAGATGCGCTCGTTGGGAACGAAGACATGGTCGAAGATCGCGACGGCGTCCATTTCCTCGTACCGGGAGGCGAGCGGCTCGTCGTGGGTGCTGCCGCCGTTGTACAGCGAGGTGCGGCACAGGTAGCGCAGGCCCGGCGCGTCGTTGGGGATGGCGAAGGCGTAGGAGTACGGGGCGTCCTCCGGCGTGCCGCGGAGCACTGTGGAGGGGAAGACGAGCAGCTCGTCCGCGATCGGGGCGATGGTGGCCAGCATCCGGGCGCCGTGGATGACGATGCCGTCCTCACGCTCCTCGACAATCCGGGCTGACAGCTGGCCGCCGAGCTGTTCGGAGCCGGAGACGGAGCGGTTGACCTGCGGCGGGATCAGGGTGTGCGTGGCGAGGACGTCGTTTTCCCGGGCCCACTCATAGTAGTTGCGGATATTCTCGCCGAACTTGGGATCGGCCTGGGAAAACCACTTGCCGGCCGTGCTGAGGGCGGTGAGCGAGGAGTTCATGTAGTCGCCGGAACGGCCCAGGAAACCGTTGGAGGACTCGGCCCAGGTCGAAATGGCGCGGCGGCGGCGCGTGAGGTCCCCGACGGTCTTCGGCACCAGGAAAGACGCGTTGACAAGGTCGCCGCTGGTGGGCGAGGTGTACGTCAGTGCGTCCTGGTATTTCGGGTCATGCTGCATGTCGAAGAGCTTGGCGTAGGAACGCGCCACGTTGCGGAACGCGGGGTGCTCGGCGATCTTTTCGCTGACAACCTCACCGTCGATCACCACGTGGGGCGTCATGGCGTTGAGTTTGTCCAGGTACTGCTGTCCGGTACGGATACCCATTGTGGTTTCTCCAGTCATCGTTGAGCTGAGTCGAAAGCGGGTGCGGAGGCCTCAGGCCGGGCCGCCGCGGGGCCGGGCGTTGCGGGGCCTCAGAGCAGGTCCTCCATGCCCAGCTGGCTCTCCGGGATGGTGGTGAAGGTGCTGTTCGCGTACGCCAGCGCATCGCCGGTGCGGTAGTTGAAGTCCACGACCTCACCGATATAGAGGGTGTGGTCCCCGCCGTCGTACGCCGCCCAGGGCTTGCACTCAAAGTAGGCCAGCACATGCGAGAGCCGCGGGGACGTCCCGCCCTCCACCCAGAGCGGCTCTGGTCCGGGACGGCCGGCAAAGTGCAGCGCGAGGTGCTGCTGCTCCGCGCCCAGGATGTTAACCGTGAACGGCCGGCCGGCGAGCTCGTCGTGGGCCTTCGCGGTGCGGGCGATGCTCACGAGCACCAGGGGCGGCTCCATGGACACGGAGGTGAAGGAATTGACGGTGATACCGTGGCGCTTCGTGGAACCGTCAAAGGTCACGATCGCCACTCCGGTGGCGAACCGGCCCAGGCTGCCGCGGAAGGAGTGGCCCCGGGCGCCGGACGTGCGGCCCGGAACAACCGGGACAGGCCCGGTGCGGGGCTTGGCAATCATCACTGATCCCTTGCGTTGGGTGACGGCTGTTGGCTGGGGGTGCGCTTTGTCTTGCCAGGGGTGCATTTCGTCCCTGCAAGTTCTATAATCGAACAAGTAGTTCCCATATAGAACGCTAACGCACCGTGAGACGAAGCACAAGGGCCGGACGGCGCCTCCAGGCTCCCCCGCCGCCCGCACCTAGGATGGACACATGACCCCGACCGCCGGCAGCGCCCAGGCTTCCCCGTCCCAAACGTTGTCACGCGGCATCCGCGCCCTGGAAATCCTGGCCGACGCCCAGCACCCGCTCACCATCGCCGAACTGGCCGACGCCATGGGGGTGCACCGCTCCGTGGCCTACCGCATCCTCCGCACTCTTGAAGACCACTCCCTGCTGGTGCGCGACGACGGCGGCCGGGTCCAGCCCGGCCCTGGCCTCGCCGTCCTGGCCCGGGGGGTCTCGCGGAACCTGCAGACGGCGGCGCTGCCGGAGCTCACCCAGCTCGCCAATGCGCTGACGATGAGCGCTTTCGTTGCCGTCTGGGACCACGCGGAATGCGTCACGCTGGTCACCGTGGATCCGCGCCACACCGGCGCCACCGTGGTCCAGCATCCCGGCTCCCGGCATCCGATCAGCGCCGGCGCCCCCGGCATCGCGATCCAGTCGGCGCTCTCTGAAGAGGAATGGGCCACCGCCGCACCCGGCATCCCCTACCGGGCCGAAGCGGCCGAGGCGCGCCGCCGCGGTTATGCCGCCAGCCATGACGAGGTCATCTCAGGCGTCTCCTCGCTGGCCGTACCGATCCGGGTTCCGGGCGGCCGGCCGGCGGCTCTCGCCGTGGTGTATATCCGCGCCGCGAAGGATCCGGGGGAGGTCGCCGCGGCCCTGTCCGCGAGTGCCCGGCGCATCGAGAGCCAGCTGGGCTGACAGCGACGGGGCACTCCCCCGCCGCCCGCGGAGCTCGTTCCGGGGAATGCTTGACAAGCAGGGCGGTCTCAGGCAGTTTGTATCGTATACGATTTCATACTCAATGAGGAGATGTGATGGCTGAGCACTACATTCCAGACGACCTTCCGACACGGATTCGCCACTACATCGACGGTGAATTCGTCGATTCCGTCAGTGGCAGGACCTTCGATGTGCTGGACCCGGTCTCCAACGAAATCTACGCCACCGCGGCGGCCGGCCAGCAGGAGGACATCGACCTCGCCGTCGCCGCCGCCCGGGAAGCGTTCGTCAACGGCCCGTGGCCGAAGATGAAGCCGCGGGAACGCGCCCGCATCCTGAACAAGATCGCCGACGCCGTCGAAGCCCAGGAGTCCCGGCTGGCCCAGCTGGAGACCTTCGACACCGGCCTGCCGATCACCCAGGCCAAGGGCCAGGCGCTGCGGGCGGCGGAGAACTTCCGCTTCTTCGCGGACCTCATCGTGGCACAGTTCGACGACGCCATGAAGGTCCCCGGCGCGCAGATCAACTACGTGAACCGCAAGCCGATCGGCGTCGCCGGCCTCATCACACCTTGGAACACCCCGTTCATGCTGGAGTCCTGGAAGCTGGCGCCCGCGCTGGCCACCGGCAACACCGTGGTCCTCAAGCCCGCCGAGTTCACGCCGCTCTCCGCCTCGCTCTGGGCGCAGATCTTCAAGGACGCCGGCCTCCCGGACGGTGTGTTCAACCTGGTCAACGGCCTCGGCGAGGAAGCCGGCGACGCGCTCGTCAAACACCCTGACGTCCCACTGATCTCCTTCACCGGCGAGACCACCACCGGCAAGACCATCTTCCGCAACGCCGCGGAGAACCTCAAAGGCCTGTCCATGGAGCTCGGTGGCAAGAGCCCGGCCATCATCTTCGCCGACGCGGACCTCGACGCCGCGATCGACTCCACCTTGTTCGGGGTCTTCTCGCTCAACGGCGAGCGTTGCACCGCCGGCTCCCGCATCCTCGTCCACCAGGATATCTACGAGGAATTCTGCGGGAAGTACGCCGCCCGCGCGAAGAACATCGTCGTCGGCGACCCGCACGACCCCAAGACCGAGGTGGGCGCCCTGGTCCACCCGGAGCACTACGACAAGGTGGCCCGGTACGTGGAGATCGGCAAGTCCGAGGGCCGGCTGCTCGCCGGCGGCGGCCGCCCGGACCACCTCCCGACCGGCAACTACATCGAGCCCACCGTGTTCGCCGACGTCGCCCCGGACGCGCGGATCTTCCAGGAGGAGATCTTCGGCCCCGTCGTTGCCATCACGCCGTTCGCGGACGACGCCGAAGCCCTGGCCCTGGCGAACAACACCCGGTACGGGCTGGCCGGCTATGTCTGGACCAACGACCTGACCCGGGCGCACAACTTCTCACAGAACCTCGAAGCCGGCATGGTCTGGCTCAACAGCCACAACGTCCGCGACCTGCGCACGCCGTTCGGCGGGGTCAAGTCCTCCGGCCTGGGCCACGAGGGCGGATACCGCTCGATCGATTTCTACACCGACCAGCAGGCCGTGCACATCACCCTCGGCACCGTCCACACCCCCAAATTCGGCGCCTCGGCGCAGTAGCGCCCCTGCCCTGGCACCCACTGCTGCTCCACACTCCATGAGGAGTCCCGATCATGGCCAATGACATCATCACCCCGACCTGCTCGGCCTGCACGTCCCCTACGAGGACGAGGATGCCATCTACCTGCGCTCCCTGGAGGAATTCATCCACCACAACCTGGTGCTGCGCAAGGGACCGGTAGCCGCCGCCGCGGCGTTCGCCTACCGTGTCCGCACCCCCGGGGATGTGGACAAGGCCGAGGCACTGGTCCGGCTGGACGGCTTCGCCTACACCCGGGAGCCCGGCGAGGAGCGCGGCTTCAGGCTCGGGTCACAGCTGTAGCCTCCGTTGCGGCCGCTGTCCTGTTCCGCTGCTGGAGCACGACGGCGGCCGCCGTTCCCAGCAGGAACAATGCCGTGGCGGCGCACACCGGCACCAGGAACGCCGTGGAATAGCCGTGGTGCTGCGCCAGCTGTCCCGCGATGGACGAGCCGATCGCGGTGCCGGCCACGATGCCGCTGGCCAGCGCGGTCATGACCGTGCCCAGTTTTCCAGCCGGGGCGACGACTCCGCCGATCGCAAAGACCGTGACCATCAGTGGTCCCACCGGGAGGCCCAGGACCAGGAGCACAAGGATCATGGGCAGCGCCGTCGAGGGCAGCAACAGCAGCAACGCCAGTCCTGCCATCAGCGCCGCGCAGGCCAGCCAGCGGGCGTTGGCCGTGAACCGCTGGGGCCAGTAGGCCACCGACAGGGCCGCCGCGGCCGAACTCAGCCCCATCACCGCGTAGAGCAGGCCGGCCAGTTCCGAGGTGGCGAAGCTGGCGGAGAAGGAACTCAGCGAGGTCTGGGTGGAGCCGAAGAACGTGCCCATGCAGACCATGGCCAGCACGGGAAGGGCGACGGCGGCGAAGGCGCCCGCGCGCTGTCCGGCCGGGAGGGACGCCCGGCGCTTTTTCTCCCGGGCGGCACCGGCCACGGTCCGCGCAGGCGTCCGGACCACCGCATGATGCGTGGGGTGCACGGCGAAGGCCGGTACGAGGGTGATGGTCAGCGCCGCGGCGAGGGCGAGCGGGAGCCACGGTGCGGCCAGGCTGGCGAGGATTCCCACCAGTGCCGGGCCCAGGACAAAGGTCAGTTCGTCGGCGGTGCTTTCGTAGGACAGTGCCGTGTCCAGGTCTGCGGGGTTGGCAGTGCGTCCGCCGCGGGCGGTCAGAGCCATCCAGCGGACCCGGGCCAGCGGTCCCACCTGCGGGCAGCTGGCACCGGCAACGAAGCCGGCCACCAGGACCGGGAGGGCGGCTGCCAGGTCCTGTCCGCCGGGGACCAGGTAAGCGGCGAGAATCAGTGCGATGACGGCGACGGTGTTGAAAATTGCGGCCACGACCAGCACGGGGCGCTGGCCCTGACGGTCCGCCAGTGCACCGATGACGGGGGCGCCGAGCGCCGAGCCGATGCCGACGGCGCCGGCCGACATGCCGCCAACTGCGAAGGATCCGGTGACGGCGGTGACCAGGGTCAGGGCTCCAACCGTGAGCATGGCGAGCGGGAGACGGGCGAAGATCCCGATCGGGATGAAGCTTCGGCCGGCCAGCAGCGGCAGGCGGGCATACCGCCCGCGTGCCGGCGGTTCCGGCGGTGCCGGGGCGGGTCCCGGCGCAGGGGAACGCCCGGTGAGGGCAACAGCGTTTTCAGGACGATGGGGCGCCGCGGAAACGGGCGCCTGGGACGGCGTTGAAAGGGTCATGATTCCGGGTTCGTTCAATGGTGCGCATCGTCCCTCCTCCCGATGCGCGCGACCCGGTAACTCTCCAAGTGTAGCGGCACCGGCACCTGTTGGCGCAGGACCGGCGGCTGTGGCGGCCAGGCCCGCGCGGGCGGGTCAGACTGGGGCGTCGTCGGAAATGTGCAGGGTGGAACCGTTGCGTCCCTTGACCACCTGGAGTTGCGTGCCGATGCGCTGTTTCATTTCCCCCACGTGGCTCACCAGGCCGACGACGCGGCCGCCGTCCCGGAGCCCCTCCAGCGCATCCATGACCTGCTCGAGGGCCTGCTCGTCGAGGCTGCCGAAGCCCTCATCCACGAACAGCGTCTCGATGTCCACGCCGCCGGATTCCTGCTGCACCACATCCGCCAGCCCGAGGGCCAGAGCGAGCGACGCCATGAAGGACTCGCCGCCGGACAGCGTTGCGGTGTCGCGCCGCTGCCCGGTCCATTCGTCCACCACCTCCAGGCCGAGACCGGATTTCGCGCCGCGGGCCGCCTTGGCGTCCGTGTGCTGCAGGGTGTAGCGGCCGTCGCTCATCCCGATCAGCCGCTCCGAGGCCGCCACTGCCACTTGTTCAAGCCTCGCGGCGAGCACGTAACTGTTCAGGCTCATACGGTAGGTGTTGTCTCCCGCGCCGCGGGCCGCGTCGGCGACGGCGGTCAGCAGCTGCGCCCGTTCGCGCGGTTCCCGGCCGGACTCTGCAAGCTGCGCATAGTTGGCGCCGATGGCACCCAGGGTCCGCACGGATTTTTCCGCCAGACCGGCCGCGAGGTCCGCGTCCCGGGCTGAGCGTTCCGCCGCAGCAGCGTCTGCGCGGAGCTGCTCCACGAGTCCCTCGGCGAGAGGCCCCTGCGCTTCCAGTTCGTGGGCGGCCAGCACAAGTTCCTCGCTGGCGAAGAGTTCCTCGATCCGGGCAGCTTCGTCCTGCCCGGCGCGGACGGCGGCTTCCAGTGCCGCAGCGTCCGCGGCCGGAAGCAGCACGGACCGGGCCGCGTCCGCGGACTCGAAGCCGGTGCCCGGAAGCGCCAGCTCCAACTGCAGCCGGGCCTCTTCGGAACGGGTGGCGGCCTGTTCCAGCCGCGACCGCGCTGCATCGGCGCGTTCCAGTACGGCGGCGGTGCCGTCCAGCGCCGCGATTCGATCGGCCAGGACCGCGTGGCCCGCCCGGAGTTTCTCGAGGGCCAGTTCGAGGGCATCGGCCTGCTCCCGGACTTCCGTGAGGGCGGATTCGGTCTGGGCGATGTTTGCCGCCGCGGCCGCCTGGTCCCGTTCGGTGCCGGCGGTCTCCTCTTCCAGTTCGGTGTGCCGTGCGCGGTTGGCAGCGAGTTCCGCCGCCCCGCGGCGTGCCTCGGCGGCACGTTCCTTGGCCAGGGCGGCCTCAAGGGTGGCGTCCTCGGGCGCGGTGTTGCCTCCCTGGGCCGCCAGCACGGCCACGTCCTGCTGTGCATCGGAGAGTTCGCGGTCGAGCGCTGCCAGGGCGGCCTCCGCAGCTTCGCAGGCCTGCTGCGCGGATTCCTCGGCCTCGGCCACGGTCAGGGCGGAGGCCGCGGCCGCGGCGGGTGCCGGGTGTTCGGGGCTGCCGCACACGGCACACGGGACGCCGGGCCGCAGCTGGGACGCGAGTTCCGCGGCAGCGTTGGCCAGCCGTTCCTCGCGGAGATCGAGCCAGCGCTGGCGCCGGTCCTGGTACTCCTCCCGGGCGCGGCCGTGGCGTCCGGCGACGGCTCCGCAGTTCGTCTCGGCCGCGGCGTAGCGCCGGACCAGGACCAGCAGTTCCTCCGCAGCGGCTGCTTCCTTCGTCCGCAACTGCACCTCGGCGGCGAGTTCTTCGAGCGGACGCAACCCGGCGAGCAGGGCGTCGGATTCCTGGCGCAGGGCGGCCAGGACAGCAGCCCCGGTGGTCCGTCCTTCTTCCAGCTTCGCCAGGCTGAGGCGCAGCCCGGTGGTGCGGTTCCGGAGTCCGCTGAGTCTGGCTTCGTCGGGCAGCCGCTCGTCCAGCACCGCACGCAGTGAGCGAAGTCCGCCCAGCGCGGAGCGGAGGGCGTCGCCGTCGTAGGTGGAGATGCCGGCGCCGCCGGCGCTGCTGAGCGGGTCACCGGACACCGGGCCCGGGATGCGGTCCGGGGTCCCGTCGCGCAACGCGGCGAGTTCAGGGTCCGTGAGGGCGGCGGTGCGCAGTTCCTCCGCGGCGGCTGCCATGGCGGCGGCGGCCAGTTGCTCGGCTGTACCGGCACTATCCACCGCGTGCAGTTGGCCGCTGAGAACTTCGGCCTGGCGGTGCAGCCCCAGCTGTTTTTTCCTGGCGGCGACTGCCGGGGCCGCGGCCCCGGCGTCGGAGCGCCGGCGTTCGGCTGCGGCCAGCTTCGCTTGCCGGGCAGCGCGCGCTGTCGCTGTGTCCCGGGCGGACAGGCTGACGGCGCGCAGCCCCTCGGCCTCCAGTGCGGTCGCGCGGCGCAGTTCTGCGGCGGTCCCGGCATGCACCTGCAGCCAGCTGAGGAAGGAGTCCGGGTCGGCGCGGTCCGGGGCAGCTGCTGTGTCGGGCTCCAACGCGGCCGTTTCGGCTTCCGCCTGGGCGAGCAGGAGCTCGAGCTGGCCGTTAAGGGTGGCCACCTCGGCGCGGGCGGCCTGTGCCTTCCGGCCGAGTTCCTGTTCGACGGCCTCGAAACGCTGGGTGCCGAAGAGGCTCTGCAGCAGCTCGAGCCGGTCGGCGGCCTTGGACCGCAGGAAGGCGGCGAAGTCGCCCTGCGGCAGCATCACGACGCGGGTGAACTGTTCCCGGTTCATGCCAAGGACGTCGGCGATCTCGGCGCCGGCTTCGTCGTTGCGGCCGGACTTTTCGATCCATTCGCCGTCGATACGTTCGCGGAGCAGGGTGTTGGCCTGCTGCACGGTGAAGCCGTTCCGGCCCCGGGCGCTGGGCTTGTCCCAGGCCGGAGAGCGGGAGACTTCGAAGTGCCGGCCGCGGGCGGAGAACTCGCAGGTGACGCGGGGCTCGGCGGCAGCCTCGGCGTGGTCGCTGCGCAGCCGTTTGCCGTCCTGCCGCGCCCCCGGAACCGAACCGTAGAGCGCGAAGCAGATGGCGTCCAGGACGCTGGTCTTGCCGGCTCCTGTGGGACCGTTCAGCAGGAACAGCCCGTGGGCGCTCAGCCGGTCAAAATCGATGTGTTCGGTGCCGGCGAAGGGCCCGAAAGCGGAGATCTCCAGACGGTGGATCCTCACAGCGAAATTCCTTCCAGCCGGACGGATTCCAGGGCGTCGGCGAGGACCGCAGCCTCACCGTCGTCGGCAGCTCTGCCACGGACGTGCTCGAGGAAACCGCAGCAGATGGACAGGTCGTCCTCGGCCTCGGCGAGCCTGCTGCTGTAGCTGGTTTTAGCCGCGGCGCCGGCACCTTCCGGGTCGAACCCCAGCACCAGGGTGTCGGGAAACCGCGAGCGCAGCCGTTCCATCGCCTGCGCCGGCCGCTGGGCGTCGGTCAGGGTGATCTGGCAGTAGGCGGATTCGGCCCAGGCGTGCTCCTCCGCCTGGAGCAGTTCCTCCAGCTTCCCCCGCAGCACGGCCAGGGTTCGGGGTGCCTCCCACAGCACCTCGCTGATTCCGCTGACGCCGGCCGCGTCGACGTCCAGGAGCCAGCTGCCTTTCCGGTGCTGCGCTTCGGAGAAGGAGTACGCGAGCGGCGAACCCGAATAGCGAACGGTGGGAGAGAGCTCCTGCCGGCCGTGCAGGTGGCCCAGCGCCGTGTAGCCGAAGCCGTCGAAGAGGTCCAGCGGGACGGCGCCGACGCCGCCGATGCTGAGGTCCCGTTCGCTGTCCGAACTGATCCCGCCGCTGGCAAAGGTGTGCGCCAGCACCACGGAATGGACGGTCCGGGTTCCGGCCAGGGCTGCAAGATCGGTCCGGATCCGGGCGGTGGCGGCCCGGGTCACCTCGAAGTGGCTGGCGGTGTCCACGCCGAGCTGTTCGGCCACGAGCCGCGGTTCCAGCCAGGGAATGCCGTAGACGGCGAGCACCGGTCCGGCGTCCGGGTCAGCAGCGTCGAGCGGGAAGAGCACGGGCTGGTCCAGCTCGTTGAGCCGGGTCCGAAGGTGCACTCCCCCGCGCTCCAGCAGCCGGGAGGCAAAGCCGAGCCGGATGGCCGAGTCGTGGTTGCCGCTGGTCAGCACCACCTGCGCGCCGGCACCGGTCAGGCCCACCAGGGCGTCGTCGAGCAGGCGGACGACGTCGACTCCGGGCAGGGCGCGGTCGTAGACGTCGCCGGCGATCAGGACGACGTCGACCGACTCGTCCCGGACGAAGGTGACGAGCTGGTCGACGAACGCGCGTTGGGCATCCAGCATCCCGACGCCGTGGAAGGACCTGCCCAGATGCCAGTCCGAAGTGTGCAATAACCGCATGTTCCTACGGTATCGGCTGGCACCGACAGGATTGCGCCACCGCTCCGGGACCCGGCGCGGGCTGCGGACTATTTGCCGCGTTTGTCGAAGAAGTCGCGTGCCTCATCCTCGTTTGCCGTGCGGCCTGCGGGTGCCGCCGTGCCCGGGGGTGCCGCCGCGGCCTCGGATTCCGCCAGCAGGGTCCCGCCCGTGTCCTCATCCACCCCGTCAGAAGCCTCCGGCACCGGAACCGCGGCGGGCGTCGACAGCGCGAAGCCGCGGAACACCAGTCCCGCGAGGGCCGCGCCCGCCAGCGGGGCAACCCAGAAGAGCCACAGCTGCCCGAGCGTGTCGGGGCTGCTGAAAAGCGCCGATGCGGTGGCGCGCGCCGGGTTGAAGGGTGTGTTGCCGGGCGCCTGGCCGAGTTGCAGGAGCACCGCCATGGTCAGGCCGACGGCGAAGGGGGCCGCGAGCCGTGACGGGTTCCGGGCCGAGGTGGCGCCCAGGAAGACGGCCACCAGCAGTGCTGCGCCGAGCACCTCAATGAGCAGTACCCCGGCCAGCGGGACCTGGATGATGGAGTTCTCGCCGAAACCGGCAGCCACCGTGTCAAAGGCGGTCCTGGTGTCGGCGATGTTGGGGACGGTGCGCAGGACAGCAAAGAGCGTCACTCCGCCAAGCAGGGCGCCCACCAGCTGCGCGCCCACGTAGGCCGCGGCGTGAGCGAGCCGGAGACGGCCCGCAACGGCGTGTCCCGCCGTGACCGCGGGGTTGAAGTGTCCGCCGGAGACGTATCCGAACGCCAGCATCGCCGCGGCGACCGCCAGCCCCGCGGCCAGCGAGGCGGAGAGCGGGTTCGACTGCGGAATCGTGAACAGCGGCACGCCCAGGCCGGCGACCACCACGAAGAAGGTCCCGAGCGCCTCGGCGGACACCCGGCCCAGCAGACCGGGACGCACCGGTTCGGAGGTGGCGGCCGGCCGGTCGGGTGACGCGGGCGCTGGCGCGGGCGTGATCATGTGCAGGTGTTCCTTTGCTTGGGGTCAGCGAGCAGTCTGACAGCGGAGTCTGGACGTTGGCTGGAACCGCGCTCAGCGTACAGGCCGGCACCCCCGGTGGTCAGGCCGCGACGGCAACGGGCCAGGGGTAAAATTCTTAGTCATGAGCACCGAGCCCGTCACTTCCCCCGTACCATTCCCGACCCCCTCGCACGAGTCCCGGATCCACGGGTGTCTGCTGGGCGGCGCGCTGGGTGATTCGCTCGGGTACGCCGTCGAATTCGACGACATCTCCACCATCCGCGGGAAGTTCGGACCGGCCGGGCTCCAGGACTTTTCCGCGCTCGAGCGCGGCAGCCACTTTTCGGACGACACGCAACTCACGCTGTACACCGTGGACGGGCTGCTGGAGGCGCTGGAGTGGGCCAACTCGGGCGTTGCCGCGGACACCAACGCGTGCCTGTGGCTCGCGTACCTGCGCTGGCTCGCCACCCAGGACGTGCCGGTTCCGGAGGCGGCGCCGTTCCAGCCGCCCCGCTGGATCGATTCCCACGGCGTCCTCAAGCACCGCCGTGCTCCGGGCGACGCCTGCCTGACCGGGCTGGCCACCGGTGAGATGGGAACGTTCTTCCGCCCGGTCAACCCGGACTCCAAGGGTTGCGGCACGGTGATGCGCTCCGCCCCGTTCGGACTGGTCCCGTACATCGCCGCCGACGCCATCTACAAGCTCAGCGCCGACGCGGCCTCACTGACCCACGGGCACCCCGCGGCCCGGCAGAGCGCCGGGATCTTCAGCCTCGTCATCCATGCCCTGACCGCCGGGCACGGCCTGCGCGAAGCAGCGGTCTACGCCCTCGGACAGCTGGACGCCGGCCACCTGCGCAAAGGTGAGGAACCTGACCCGGATGTCGTCGCCCGGCTGGAGGCCGCCCTCCGGCTGGGCACCGCCGGGGTGGTGCTGGAGCCCGAGGACCTGGTCCGGGAACTCGGCGAAGGATGGGTGGCGGAGGAGGCACTCGCCGTCGCGCTGTACGCGGTCCTGGCCACGGAACCGGATCCGACGTCGGCTGCCGGGCACCCGGAGGCCCACTTCCGCGCGGCCATCGCCCTCGCGGTGAACCACAGCGGCGACAGTGATTCCACCGCGTCGATTGCGGGCAACATCCTGGGCACCTTCTACGGGGAGAACTGCCTGCCGGCGCAGTGGCTCGAAGCGCTGGAAGCCCCGGAGGTTATCCGGGGCATGGCGTCGCAGCTGGCAGCAGTCACCGGCGCCTGAGCTGCGCCGGCCGGTGCACGGGCCGGAGCCGGCTGGTGCAAGGGCCGGAGCCGGCTGGTGTAGGGGCCGGAGGCCCCGGCGCTCAGGCGCGGCGGAGCGAAATGTTGTTGCAGGCCTCGCACACGTCCTCGGGGATCAGGCCGCGGCGCTGCAGGAAGCCGAAGATGGCGCAGCCCAGGCAGAAGCCCGCGAACGCTTCCAGCGACGCGGCGACAATCAGGACCGCGAGCAGAATCCAGGCCGCCGGCGCCAGTCCCACGGCCAGCAGGAGGGCGGCGGCGGTGGACACGGCGGCGCCGATGCCCTGGGCGAAGCGCTTCGGCGGGCCCGGGACCAGCCGGGTCTTCCCCAGCAGCGGAGTGAGGACCTTGACAGAGAGCCGGGCGAGCGGCGAGATCCGCGGGCCGAAGAGGACTCGCAGCCAGAACCCCGCGGCGATGACGGCCAGGCCCCAGCCGATGCCGGTCAGCAGCGTCGCCACGGACAGCAGCACCACCAGGGCGGCCGTGATCCGGGCCGCGTACTCATTGACCGGGTTCGGAAACGCGAAGACCGTCCGCCAGCTGATTCCGCCCCTGCGTGCAGGCGAAAATGCAGTCGCGGATGCCGGCGGCGCGGGAGGTGCCGTGGTCGGTTTGCTCATCGTTCAAGGCTAGGAGCAGGACTGCCCCGGGCGGAATGTTTGTTGCGCAGTATGACCCCGGACGCCTCGACCGGCGGGGTCAGGCAATCGCGGCGGAGGCGACGTGGCCGCCCACCATCTGCAGGAATTCTCCCTCCGAGAGAACCTCGATCCGCTGGCCCCGCTCGTGCAGCTCCAGCACGCGGCGCGCCTTGCCGGTCAGGCGGCCGGAGCGCAGGTCGGCGGCCACGAACCCGTCGCCCACCACCAGGACGGTGGTGCGGGCAGTGACCCGGCTCTCCGGCCGGGCGCCGAGCTCGGCGGAACGGGTCTTCGCCTCGGGACGGGGAATGGCGAGCTCGCCGGTGAACACGACGGTCTGGCCGAACAAGGGGTGGCCGGGCTCGGCGAAGGCGTTGGGCAGCGGATTGGCGCCCTCTTCCGGCCAGCCGGGCTGGTATGCCCGGACCGGAGACGCGGCGGCCGGTCCCCCAGCCAGGGCGTCCAGGGCGGACTGGCTGGCCTTGGAGAGCGGATCGCGCAGCGGGTTGAACGCCGGTTGGCGGGACACTGTCAGTCCCAGGGACAGGTAGAGCTCCGCGATGCTGCCGGCGCCGTTGCGCGCGGCAATGTCGATCAGGATCCCGGCGCAGGCGCGCGCGTCCTCGGCGGCGTCGTGGTGGTTGACCAGCGGAACGCCGGCTTCCTCGGCCGCGTACGGCAGGGAATTCGACACCAGGGAGTAGCAGCGGCGGGCGAGCATCACCGTGCAGACGTAGTCATAGGCCGGGCCCGGAAGTCCGGAGACCTCGAGGCCGGAGCGGATCACGCCGAGGTCGAAGGCGGCATTGTGGGCGGCGAGCACGTCACCGCCGATGAAGGCGCCGATCTCCGGAAAGAGTTCACCGAAACGCGGCAGCCCGGCGACCTGCTCAGGCCGGATGCCGTGGATCCGGACGTTGTGGTGGTCAAAGCGGTCGTGGTTTTCCGGCGGCCGCATCAGCCACGAGGCCTCCTCGACCACAACGCCGCCGCGCACCTTGCTCAGGCCAACAGCGCACGGTGAACCGCGGAAGCCGTTCGCGGTCTCAAAGTCGATCGCCGTAAAGTCCAAACCCACGCTCCAACATTACCGCCGGAATCCGGCCCGCCCGGCACGGCCGCGCCCGTGCCGGGCACATGAAACAGTCTGCGCCGTGCCGTTCCCGTTGCCTGCGCCCGCCCGCCGGGAGCGCCCGACGGCGGCCGTCAAGTACCCTTGACAGGTGAACCTTTTAGCTTTGAGCGACTTTGCCGTGTCCACGATCGGCGGCGCAGGCCCGGTACAGCCGCAGCTGGCCTCCTTCCTGCCCGACTGGCTGAACCCCCAGGTCTTCCTGGCCGATCCCGCCCTCGCGCCCTGGGTGGTGCTGCTGGTCTGCGGCATCATCTTCGCTGAGACCGGACTCCTGATCGGCTTCTTCCTGCCGGGCGACTCGATGCTGTTCACGGCCGGACTCCTCGTGGCCACCGGGACCATCAAGGTCAACATCTGGGCCTTCGTCGGGCTGATCATCGTCGCGGCCATCGTCGGGAACCAGGTCGGCTACCTGATCGGGTCCAAGGCCGGTCCGGCAATCTTCAACAAACCGAATTCCAGGCTTTTCAAGCGTGAAAACGTGGAAAGCGCCCACGCCTTCTTCGAGAAGCATGGCGGCAAGGCCCTGATCCTGGCCCGTTTCGTGCCGATCATCCGGACCTTTGTCCCGGTGATCGTGGGCGTCGCGCAGATGGACAAGCGCAAGTTCTTCCTGTTCAACGTCATCGGCGCGCTGCTGTGGGGCGGCGGCGTCACTCTGCTGGGCTATCTGCTGGGCGACACCTTCCCGTGGGTCCGCGAAAACCTGGACATCATCTTCATCGTGATCGTCCTGGTCTCCGTGATCCCGATCGGCATTGAGGTCGCCCGCGGCTTCATCGCCAAGCGCCAGTCCGAAAAGTACGGCACGGACCTTGTCGAGGAGTTCATCGAGGAGCACGAGCCCGAAGAGGAACGCAAGACCCCTTAACCCCTAGTCCGGACAAGCGGTTCCGGACAAGCGGTCCGGACAAGCGGTCCGGCCACAACAGCTCAAGCGGAAGGCGCCCCACACTGTGGGGCGCCTTCCGCTATTAACGCACCTGCTGCCGCGGGCCGGCTACCTGCCGGACAGCGCCTCCACGATCGCCGGGAGCAGCGCCCGGAACGCGTGCCCGCGGTGGCTGATGGCGTTCTTTTCCGCCGGGCTCAACTCGGCGCAGCTGCGGTCCAGCCCGCTGGGCTGCAGTACCGGGTCGTAGCCGAAGCCACCGGCCCCGCGCGGTTCGCGCAGCAGCGTCCCCTCGAGCTGCCCGTATTCCACGACCTCGCGGCCCTCGTCCGGGACGGATCCCGGGACCGCCAGCGCCGCGGCGCAGACAAACGCGGCGCCGCGGTACTCGTCGGGAACGTCGGCCAGCTGGTCCAGCAGCAGTCTCAAATTGGCGGCGTCGTCCCCGTGGCGGCCGGCCCAGCGGGCCGAGAAGATGCCGGGCGCCCCGCCGAGCACGTCGACGGCGAGGCCGGAGTCGTCGGCAATCGCCACGAGCCCGGTCGCCTGCGCCACCGCGCGCGCCTTAAGCAGCGAATTCTCGGCGAAGGTCACACCGGTCTCGGCGACGTCGGGGGCGCCGACCGCGCCCGCGTCCACCACCTGGGTGTCGACGTCGAGGCCGGGCACCTGCCCGCGCAGCAGTTCCCGCAGTTCCCGCAGCTTGCCCTGGTTGTGTGTGGCGAGGACCAGCACCGGGGTGGCGGCAGCGCCCGCTGTCACGGGGCTTCCGCCAGGGTTTCGCGCTGGATGGCGGCGAGCTGCTCGGTGCCCATCAGTGCGAGGTCGAGGAGTTTATTGAGCTCGTCGCGGTCGAAGGGGGCTCCTTCGGCAGTGCCCTGGACTTCGACGAACTTGCCGGATCCGGTGACGACGACGTTCATGTCGGTCTCGGCCCGGACGTCCTCCACGTAGGGCAGGTCCAGCATCGGGACACCGTCGATGATGCCGACGGAGACGGCGGCGATCGTGTCGACCAGGGGCTGGGCGTTGCGGGGGATCATTTTGTTCTCGCGGGCGAAGCGGATGGCCTCGGCCAGCGCCACATAGGCGCCCGTGATGGCGGCGGTGCGGGTTCCGCCGTCGGCCTGCAGGACATCGCAGTCCAGCACGATGGTGATTTCGCCGAGGGCCTTGGTGTCGATGATGGAACGCAGCGAGCGGCCGATCAGCCGGGAAATCTCATGGGTGCGGCCGCCGATTTTGCCTTTGACGGACTCGCGGTCGGAGCGGGTGTTGGTGGCGCGCGGCAGCATGGCGTATTCGGCCGTGACCCAGCCGCGGCCCTCACCCTTGAGCCAGCGCGGGACGCCTTCGGTGAGGGAGGCCGTGCACAGCACCCGGGTGTTGCCGAACTCGATCAGGGCCGATCCCTCGGCCTGCTTGGACCAGCCGCGGGTGATGCTGATCGGACGGAGCTGATCGGGGGTCCGGCCATCGGCGCGGATGATGGGGGCAGTCAGGGCTTCGGAAGTCATGCCAATAGCTTATCGACCCTCACCGGACCGCGAGAGCACGCCCGGCCCGTCCGGGCCGGACGTGTTCCGCTTAGATCGTGTAGTGCACGCCTGCCACGGCCACGGCCACGTGCTGGCCGAAGACGCCCTTGGCTTCCGCCATGACGGTTGTCGGGGACGTCCAGACCGGGATGTGGGTCAGCAGCAGCCGCCGGGCGCCGGCAGCGACGGCGGCCTCCCCGGCCCGCTTGCCGGTCAGGTGCACGTCCTTGATGCCGTCGTCGCGGCCCTCCTCGAAGGCTGCCTCGCACAGGAACAGGTCGGCGTCGCGGGCCGCGTCCTCCAGCCCGCCGCAGGAGTCGGTGTCGCCGGAGTAACTCAGCACCCGGGTGACGGGGTTGCCGTCCTTGTCCGGTTCCGTGACCTCCACGCGGAGCGCGTAGGCCTCCTCCACCGGGTGGTTGACGGCGTACGGAGTAACCGTGAACGGGCCCACGGTCACCGGCTTGCGCTCGGACCAGTTGCTGAAGTCGAATTCCTCATGCATGCCGGGGTCCAGTTCCAGGCCGTAGGCGGTGGCCATCCGGTCCGCGGTCGCGGCGGGTCCCCAGACCGGGATCCTGCCCCGCCCCCAGCCGCCCGGCTTCCAGCGCACCGCGACGTGGAGCCCGCACAGGTCCATGCAGTGGTCCGGATGCAGGTGGGTAAGGAAGATCGCGTCAATATCCTCAAGGTCCGTGTACCGCTGGATGGCACCAAGCGCGCCGCTGCCGAGGTCCAGGACGATTTTCCAGTTCCGCTCGCCGTCGCTGGCGGTCAGCAGATAGCACGACGCCGGCGAGCCGGGCCCCGGGAAAGACCCGGTACAGCCCACGATGGTCAGCTTCACAGCAGTGTTCTCCCGCCCGCGGATCCGCCCACGAAGTTGGAGATCCGGGGGCGGTTCGTGCCGGCCTGCGCGGCGGCGATCATTTCCGGCGTGATCCGGGCCAGGCTGCCTGTCGGGTACTGGGCCGCGACGTGGTCCACGTGGCGGACACTGAGCACCTCAGGTCCAAGGAAGCGCCGGGCAAGGTGCTCGAACTGTTCGGCGTCCCCCGTGGCGATGAAGTTGTGGGACGGGGCCGGGGCGTCGGTCCGTTCCAGCCCGCGGGAGGCCAGGGCCCGGTAGACGTCCTTGGCTGTCTCCTCGGCGCTGGAGACGAGTGTGACGTCCTCCCCCATGACATAGGAGATGACGCCGGTGAGCAGCGGATAGTGCGTGCAGCCCAGCACCACGGTGTCCACCCCGGCGGCCCTGAGCGGCTCCAGGTATTCGCGGGCAACGGCGAGCAGCTCCGGCCCGGTGGTGATTCCGGCCTCGACGTAGGAGACGAAGGCAGGGCAGGCCGCGGAGGTGATGTGCAGGTCCGGGGCGGCGGCGAACGTGTCCTCGTAGGCGCGGGAGCCGACGGTGGCCGAGGTGCCGATCACGCCGACGCGGCCGCTGCGGGTGGCCGCGACTGCGCGGCGCACGGCGGGCTGGATCACTTCGATGACCGGGATCCCGTAGCGCGCGGTGTAGCGTTCCCGGGCGTCGCGCAGCACGGCGGCGGACGCCGAGTTGCACGCGATGGTCAGCAGCTTCACGCCGGAATCCACCAGTTCATCCATCACGCCCAGGGCATTGGCCCGGACCTCGGCGATGGGGAGCGGGCCGTAGGGGCCGTTGGCCGTGTCGCCGACGTAGAGGATGGATTCGTTGGGCAGCTGGTCGATGATGGACCGGGCCACGGTGAGTCCGCCGACGCCGGAATCAAACACACCGATGGGACGCGATCCCATCTGGCTGGCGGACTGGCTGCTGGCGCTGTTGCTCGCTGGGGAGTCCGCAACAGCTCCCGCTGCCGGATCCATGCTCGATGCTGAAGTCATGATTATTCGAGGATAGGGCTTAGCTGGGGGTGCGGCCATCTCATTGTGTCGTCCGACTCATGTCAAATGTGTCACACGCGCCCGGCACCTCCGCTGCCCGCCGGCGCCCGGCGCTGCCGCTCAGCCGCACTTCAGCCGCACTTCAGCCGCGCGTCTCCAGCGACTGCAGCATCGCCTGCACCAGCGATTCCTGCAGCCAGGTGGTGAAGTTGTAGACCAGGGCCAGGTAGCTTTCGACGTCCTCGGCCTGGGACCAGTCCTGCATCAGGTGCACGTGCCCGGCGTCCTCGTCGTCCCGGATGTCCAGGCGTTCGGCCAGCACCAGCCGGACATCGTTGAGCGCCATGGACCAGTGCCGCGCGTCGGCGGGGGCCAGGACCAGCTCGTCCTTGTCCAGCCCGAGGGACGCGGCTTTCAAGGCGCCGATCTTGCTTTCGCGCAGCGACCGCTCGGTGTACCGGCGGAATTCCAGCGAGGCGGCGTCGTCGGTCTTCGAGACGTTCGGGAGCAGCCGGCGCAGGGCACGGTCCGAGGGTTCGCGGGCATCGGCGTCGAGTCCGACGAGCGCGGCCAGCGGGTCCTGGTTGGCGCGTTCCTCCGGCTCCAGCATGGACACAACGTCGTCGAAGAGGCTGCGCAGCAGTTCCCGTTCGGCCGGTTCCAGGTAGCCGGTGATGCCCTTGACGCCGTATTTGAATGCCTTAGCCACGTTTTCCTTTGCCCTTGCCTGATCCTGAGCCCGAGCCGCCGCCGGTGGCCTTTTCCACCGTGGCCCAGAGGCCGTAGCCGTGCATCGCGACCGCGTGCTGCTCCACCTGCTCCTTGCTGCCGTGCGCCACGATGGAGCGACCCTTCTTGTGCACTTCGAGCATGAGCTTGTTCGCTTTGGCCTCGGAATAGCCGAAGTAGCTGCGGAACACGAAGCTCACATAGCTCATCAGGTTCACCGGATCGTTCCAGATCACGAGGTTCCAAGGGATGTCCGGGGCGGACAGGACATCGGTCGACGTCACTGTTCCGGTCTGGGTGCTCTCCTGGATGTCAGGGCCGAGCGCAACGCTGAGGGTCATCTGTCCATTCTATGGGGAGGCTGGGCCCACGCCGGCGAGGGCCCCGCGGCGAAGCGAAGCGAGACGAGGGAGCCGGTGGGGACTAGAGTGAATTTGTGAGTTCATCAGCTGGCTGGGACCGTCCCCGCACGTCCCTGTACACCGACCATTACGAGCTGACCATGCTGCAGGCTGCGCTGCATTCCGGCGCCGCCCACCGCAAGTCAGTCTTCGAGGCCTTCGCCCGGCGCCTGCCGGACGGGCGCCGCTACGGCATTGTGGGCGGCACGGGCCGGCTGCTGGAGGGCATCGCGGACTTCCGCTTCGGCGATACCGAAATCGATTTCCTACGCCGCACCAGGGTGGTCAACGAGGAAACCCTGGACTATCTGGCCGGATTCTCCTTCTCGGGCGACATCTGGGGTTACGCGGAGGGCGAAGCGTACTTCCCGAACTCCCCCATCCTCATCGTCGAATCCACCTTCGCCGAGGCCTGCATCCTCGAGACCTACATCCTCTCGATCCTCAACCACGACAGCGCCATCGCCTCGGCGGCCTCGCGCATGATCACCGCGGCCGGCAGCCGCCCCTGCGTGGAGATGGGCTCGCGCCGCACCCAGGAGGAGTCCGCCGTGTCCGCTGCCCGCGCCGCCATCATCGCCGGCTTCGACAGCACCTCGAACCTGGAGGCCGGCCTGCGATACGGGCTCAAGACCGTGGGCACGGCCGCGCATTCCTTCACCCTCCTGCACGACACCGAGCACGAGGCCTTCGAGGCGCAGATCGCCTCGATGGGCGCCGGCACCGCGCTGCTCGTGGACACCTACGACGTCGAGGCAGCGGTGCGCACCGCCGTCGAACTGGCCGGCGACAAGCTCGGTGCGGTGCGCCTGGACTCCGGCGACCTCGTGGCCCAGGCGCAGTGGGTGCGCCAGCTCCTGGACGACCTCGGCAATGAGCGGACCCGCATCATCGTCACCTCCGACCTCGACGAGTTCGCCATCGCCGCCCTGCAGTCCGCGCCGGTGGACTCCTACGGTGTCGGCACCTCCCTCGTCACCGGTTCCGGCGCCCCGACGGCCAGTATGGTCTACAAGCTGGTCAGCCGCACCGACGACGACGGCGACTTCGTTCCCGTCGCCAAGGCGGCCAAGAACAAGACCAGCAAGGGAGGGCGCAAGTACGCGCTGCGCAAACTCAACGAGCGCGGCACGGCCACGCAGGAGATCATCGGAGTCGGACACCGCCCGGACGACGACGGCAATGACCGGCCCCTGCTGCAGCAGTTCGTCAAGAACGGCGAACTCCTGCCCGGCTGGACCGGTCCGGAGGGTGTGCTCCGCGCCCGCCAGCGCCACGCGGACACCATGAAGGAGCTTCCCGCTGTCGTCAACCGCCTGCAGCGCGGCGAAGCAGCCATCCCCACCATCTACGAGGAGAATTGATGTCCCGCGCCCTGATCATCGTCGACGTCCAGAATGATTTCTGTGAGGGCGGCTCCCTGGCCGTCGAGGGCGGGGCGGAGCTCGCCGGTGCCATCAGCGAGTACGTGGACGCCCACCACGGCCAGTTCGACCACGTCGTGGCAACCCAGGACTGGCACATCGATCCGGGCGCGCACTTCTCGGACAGCCCGGACTTCGTCGACAGCTGGCCGAAGCACTGCGTGGCCGGAACCCGGGGGGCCGAGCTCCACCCGGACCTCGACACCGAATACATTCAGGCGTACTTCCGCAAGGGCCAGTTCACCGCGGCCTACTCGGGCTTTGAAGGTCTGCTCGCGCCCGACGACGCCGTTCCCACCGGTGACCGGAAGCCCGGCGCCATGCCGGTCGCCGGAGGTTCTTCCGGCAGCGCAGCCGGGGCCGACGACGGCGAGGCCGCCAGCAGTGACTTCGCCGCCAGTGACCTCGCCGGCGAGGATGCGATCGGACTCGACGACTGGCTGCAGAGCCACGACGTCGAGGACGTCGTAGTCGTCGGGATCGCCACGGACCACTGCGTCAAAGCGACCGCACTGGACGGGGTGCAGGCCGGCTACTCCGTGACCGTGCTGCGGGATCTGACCGTGGGGATTGCCGAGGATCTGGACGACGCCATCGCGGAGATGGAACTCGGCGGGGTCGACATCGCCTGACGCGCTGGCGTCTCCCTGGCCGGACCGCTGACGGGAAAACAGTGCCCTCGCAGTAGACTCGGAATCCTTGCCAATATCGTCTGACCCGTAAAACCCCGGAGTACACCATGAAGAAGACCCTGACCGTCCTGATCGCTGCCGGGGCCCTGCTCGGCGCTGCCGGCTGCTCGGCCACCCCTCAAGACACCACCGAGGAAACCTGCGCCCGGGTCCAGACCGTCGGCGCGGGTCCGACCTCCAACGAGGACAAGGCAGGGATGATCCGCCTGGGCAACCGGCTCCGGCCCATCGAAGCCACCGCGTCCGAGGAACTCCAGGCGCCGCTGCACTCCATCATCGAATTCCTGGACGAGTCAGCGAAGGAAAATCCGGACTCCGCCAAGCTGCAGGAGATGCAGGCCAGCTACACCGCCGCCGGCCAGAGCCTCAGCGAACTCTGCGGCGCGGGCGGCCAGTAACGCTCCGCCCTCATCGGCGGGAAGTCGCGACAAGCCGCAAAAATTCGCGGCAAAAAGGGACCGCGGCCCGGACTGAACAGTCCGGGCCGCGGTCCCTTTTGTATGCCGGCGGCTACTTCCGGCCGATGAACCAGTCCTGAAGTTTCCGCAACCGGGTCTGCAGCTGCTCCTCGTTGGCCTGGGCCACCGCCGGGCCGCCACAGACCGTCCTGAGCTTGGTGTGGATGACGCCGTGCGGCGTGCCCGTGCGCGCTGACCAGGCCGCGACGTTCTTCGCCAGTTCGGTGCGCAGGTCCATCAGCATCCGGTGGTCCGGCACGGCCGGTACCGCAGCGGAGACCGCACCCTGGGGGGCGCGCGCGTTCTTGCGGCTAAGCTGCTCGTGCTGGCGCTGGCGGAGCAGCGTGCCGACCTGTTCGGCGTCGAGCAGGCCGGGAATCCCGAGGAAGTCGAGCTCGTCCTCCGAGCCCACCTCGCCGCCGGTGCCGAACTCGCCGCCGTCGAACAGCACGCGGTCAAAGGACGCCTGCGAATCCAGGGCCTCGAACTTGCCCTTCGTCAGCGAATCGGAGGCTTTCTCCTCGCGGTTCGCCTCATCCATGAGCGAGTCTTCCGGGTTGAAGAGGCCGTCGCCGTCCTCCTTCTCCGGGCGGTCCAGGGCGTGGTCGCGCTCGGCCTCCATGGAGTTGGCCAGCGCCATCAGCTGCGGCACGGAGGGCAGGAAGACCGACGCCGTCTCGCCGCGTTTCCGGGCGCGCACGAAGCGCCCCACGGCCTGGGCGAAGAACAGTGGCGTGGCGGTGGACGTCGCGTACACGCCCACGGAGAGCCGCGGCACGTCCACGCCTTCGGAAACCATGCGCACGGCCACCATCCAGCGTTTCTCGCTGGCGGTGAACTCCTCGATCTTGCTGGAGGCCTTCGCGTCGTCGGAGAGGATCACCGTGGGTGACTCGCCCGTGATCCTTTTCAGCTGGCCGGCGTAGGCGCGCGCGTCCTCGTGGTCGGTCGCGATGACCAGCCCGCCGGCGTCGGGAACGGTACGGCGCACCTCGCTGAGGCGCTTGTCCGCCCCGGCGAGCACCGCCGGGATCCATTCACCCGCGGGATTCAGTGCGGTCCGCCAGGCCTGGGACGTGACGTCCTTGGTGACCGCCGACTCGCCGAGCGAGGCGGCCATCTCCTCGCCGCCGCTGGTGCGCCAGCGCATCTGCCCGGAGTAGGCCATGAACATGACGGGACGGACCACGTGGTCCCGGAGCGCCTTGCCATAACCGTAGGTGTAGTCCGCTTTGGACCGCCGGATCCCGTCCCGGTCTTCGGCGTATTCCACGAACGGGATCGGCGAGGTGTCGGAACGGAATGGCGTGCCCGTCAGCGAGAGCCGGCGTGCCGCGGGCTCGAAGGCTTCGCGGAGCCCGTCGCCCCACGACAGCGCCTCGCCGCCGTGGTGGATTTCGTCGAGGATGACCAGCGTGCGGGCGGCCTCGGTCTTGGCCCGGTGCAGCATCGGTTTGCTCGCCACCTGCGCGTAGGTGACCGCGACGCCGATGAAGCCGCGGCCGTGCTGGCCGTCGGCGTTCTTGAAGTTCGGATCGATGGCGATGCCCACTTTGGCGGCGGCGTCGGCCCACTGCCGCTTCAGGTGGTCCGTGGGCGCCACGATGGTGACGCGGTTGACGACGTTGGCCTCGATCAGCATGGAGGCCACCCGCAGCGCAAAGGTTGTTTTACCGGCGCCGGGCGTGGCAACCGCCAGGAAGTCCCTCGGATGGGTGGTGAAGTAGCTGTCCAGGGCCTCCTGCTGCCAGGCACGGAGCTTCGGGGCGGTGCCCCAGGCTGCCCGCTCGGGATACGCGGGAGGCAGCACGGGGCCGCCAAAGAGCGTCTCTGTCACTTAGGTCCCCTCCATTCCGCGCACTGCTGCCGCTGCCGGAGAAACCCAAATAAGCACAAAAACACCAATCTTTTCGGATGAACCGTAAGCAATCACCGGCCAGCATGGGCCGGGCATCATTCACCGGGAGAACAGGGGTCCCCGGCGCACCGCGGCGCGCCTGAGAGACTGGGCGCGGGAGCGCGCAAGACTCTGGCGTCGCCGCTTCGTGTGGCCGCGCTACTTGTCGCCGGAACCCTTGCCGCCGTCTTTGCCCGGGCGGAGGCCGTCGTAGACCTCTTTGCATTCGGGGCAGACGGGGAATTTCTTCGGATCGCGGCCGGGCGTCCAGACCTTGCCGCACAGGGCGATGACAGGCTCGCCGGACAGTGCGGATTCCATGATCTTTTCCTTGCGCACATAGTGCGAGAAGCGTTCCCGGTCACCGGGTTCCACTTCCTGGCGCAGTTCCTCGCGCTCGATCGTGGCCGTCGACGTCCCGGCTCCGGAGAGCTCGCGCATCGGGTCGTTTTCGAGAGGATCAGTCATGCTGTTCATGAGACCCATCTTAGCCGCTGGCTCGGCCGGCGGTGCGACGGACGGTCGGCGGCATGGCGGCTTCATCGCGAAAAGGGTGCCCTACAGACCCTGCCACGACGGCTTGTTCTCATAGCTGTGGCGGTAGTAGTCGGCGAGCCGCAGCGAGGATGCCGCCGCCTCGTCGAGCAGGACCGTGGCGTGCGGGTGCAGCTGCAGGACGGACGCCGGACAGATGGCGGCGACCGGTCCTTCCACGAGGTCGCGGACCGCCTGGGCCTTCTGCGCGCCGGTGGCGATGAGGATCACATGCCGGGCCTCCAGGATAGTCCCCAGTCCCTGCGTGAGGACGTGGTGCGGAACCTTGGACAGGCTGCCGAAGAACCGTGCATTGTCCCGGCGTGTCTGCTCGATCAGGGTCTTGATCCGGGTCCGCGAGGCAAGGGACGAACCGGGCTCGTTGAACCCGATGTGGCCGTCAGTGCCCACGCCCAGCAGTTGCAGGTCCACTCCCCCGGCCCGGCGCAGGGCGTCCTCGAAGGACCGGCAGGCGGCCGGGACGTCCGCGGCCGAGCCGTCCGGCCCCAGGACATTCGCGGGGTCGATGTTCACGCGCTCGGTGAATTCACGCCTGACCACCTCCCGGTAGGACTCCGGGTGGCCGGACGGCAGCCCCACATACTCGTCGAGGGCGAAGCCGCGCACCTGGCCGAAGTCCAGGCCGTCCCGCTCGTGCCGCAGTGCCAGTTCGTTGTACACCGGCAGCGGGGACGAACCGGTTGCCAGGCCCAGGACAGCGTCGGGCTTGCGCTGGAGCAGCGCCCCGATCGCATCCGCCGCGAGGGCGGCAATCGGCTTGCTGCCGGAGAGAATGACGACTTCCATGGCCCCGCCTTTGCCTGTGCCTCTGCCGGGCCCGCGGCCTGTGCCGTGCCCGTTGCCGGATGTGCCTTAGGGGCAGGGTATCCCAGTCCCGGCCACCGCGCTCGCGTCAGCGGTTGACGGCCAGCTGGGCCAGCAGTTCCGGCCCCCGGGCGTCGAGCCATGTCCCGCCCAACCGGACCCCGGCGGCGAACACCGCGAGCCCCAGGACGGGGCCGAGGACCAGGTTGATCCAGCCGGGGACCACGCTGCCGGTGACGAACTGTGCCACCAGCAGCGCCATCTCGGGGGCCACGAGCAGGAGCAGTACGCCCATGCCGCCGAACTGCACCGCCATGGTCTGTGCCACATTACCCGGCGGCTTTTTGAAGGGACTGTCCCCGGGCAGCGGCACGGCCACGGTGTAGCGGGCCGAGACCACCGAGGACAGTCCCATCCCGCTGAACAGCACACCGAGGGACAATCCGAGCACACCCGGCAGGAGCTGCCAGTCCGCGCCGATCAGGAACGGCAGGATGCTGAGCGCCAGCACCGCCGGCAGGGCAAAGACCAGGCACGCCACGGCGCGGCCCAGCCGGTCGTGGACCCCCCTCACTCCCGTGGAGAGGTGCAGCGCGAAGGCGGTGTTGTCGTAGGAGACATCCGTTGAGATGGACCAGGCCAGCAGGAACGCGGTCAGCGGGCCGATGAAGAGGAGCATTGCGTAGGATCCGGTCTGGGCGGCCTGGAACAGGAGCAGCACCGGTAGCAGCGGCACCACGACGAGGGCGCCCGCGTAGCGCGGGTCCCGGAGCCAGTAGCTCAACGAACGCGCCGCCACCGCGCCCGTCGGCGTCGCCGGAAACAGCCCGAAGAAGCCCAGCCCGCCGGCTTTTTTCCTGGACGCGCCGGCGTAGGGCGGCGTCACGAGCGCCCGCTGAAGCAGGAGCTTCCAGCAGAGAGCGAGCCCGGCCAGCGTGGCCAGCGCGATCAGTAACTTGAGCGCCGCGGCGCCGTAGTTCCCCGCGGCCAGTTCGCCGCCGAGGGACCATGCGGCCCCGGCCGGGGTCCAGGACAGCGTCCGGGCAAGCCCGGTCAGGAAGTCCCCGGAGCTCCTGATCCCCTCGGCGACACCCGCCACGATCGGCCCCATCAGGACCAGCGGAATCAGGAAAATCACGGCGCTGGCGTCCTTGAACCGGCGGGAACTCGCCAACCCTGCAGTGGCGGTGGTGACCACTTTGGACAGCACAATGCAGCTCAGCACACCGAGGACCGCCCCGGTCAGGGCGCCGGCCGCACCGGGCAGGTTCCGGGACCACGTCCCGACGGTCCCCAGCGCCACCAGCGTGGTGGCCGTGCCCGGGATTCCGATCAGCCCGCCGAGGGCCAGACCGGTCAGCAGCTGCGGCATCGGCACGGCGAAGGTGGTGAACCTTGCCGGGTCCAGGGTCAGGTCCGCGGCGGAGGCAGCGACCGGGACAACGGCCCAGCCCAGCAGCGCCGCGGCGCCGCCCAGCACAACGACCGTCTGCGCCACGCCGGCATCCGCCCCGCGGAGGAACAGCAGCCCCGTGATGCCGAGCGCCACAAGCCCCAGCGCATACAGCGTGCCGATGCCAAGGCCCACCAGCTGCCACGGGCTGCGCCGGACGCTGTTGCGCAGCAGGGTCAGTTTGAGCCTTAGAAGGTGCGCAACCATTCCAGCCCCTCCGTGTGGTTGCGGCCGCCCACCAGCTGGACGAAGCGGTCTTCGAGGGACTCCCCCGCGCGGACGGCGTCCACCGTCCCGGCGGCGAGGACACGCCCGGCAGCGACGACGGCGACGTGGTCGCACATCCGCTGGACCAGGTCCATCACGTGGCTGGAGACGATGACGGTGCCGCCGGACGCCACATAACGGTCCAGGATGTCGCGGATGTTGGCGGCCGACACGGGATCCACGGATTCGAACGGCTCGTCCAGGACCAGGAGCCGGGGCGCGTGGATCAGCGCCGAGGCGAGGGCGATCTTCTTGGTCATGCCGGCGGAGTAGTCCACCACCAGCGTGCCCGCATCCGGACCCAGGTCCAGGGCGGCGAGCAGTTCCTTGACGCGCGTGGCCACAACGTCCTTGTCCATGCCGCGCAACAGGCCGGCGTAGCTCACCAGTTGCTCGCCGGTCAGCCGGTCGAAGAGCCGGACGCCGTCCGGGAGGATGCCCATCAGCTTCTTGGCCTCCAGCGGCCGCTGCCAGACATCCACGCCGTGCACGAGCGCTGTGCCGAACTCGGGCCGCAGCAGTCCGGTCGCCATCGACAGTGTCGTGGTCTTGCCGGCGCCGTTCGGGCCGACGATCCCGTAGAAGGAACCCGCCGGAACGTCCAGGCTGATACCGTCGACGGCGATTTTGTCACCAAAGCGCTTGGCGAGCCCGCGCAGTGACAGTGCGGGAACGCCCTGGCCCGCCCGGTTTTCGGAGGCAGGCGGATACGGTTGCTGGGAAGTCATGTCGTTAGACTAACCGCCCGGGTGCGCGGAAGGGATCGTCCGCAGGGCGTACCCCTGCCGGCGGAGCTCTCTCTCAGCCAGAAGGCCTGTTAGAAGGAGTGGCGGGGAATGGCCCGTTCGTACTGTGGCGGCCACGCCAGCTCATGGCCCAGTTCGAAGGCAGCCCGCAGCCACCAGTGTGGATCCCGGAGGGCTGCACGGGCGATGAAGACACCATCAGCCTGGCCGGTCGCGACGGCATGCTCGGCCTGGCCGGCCGAGGTCAGCAGCCCCACGGTGCCGGTCTTGACGCCGGTTTCCCGCCGGATCCGGGCGGCAAACCCGGTCTGGTAGCCGGGTCCCACCGGGATCTGCTGGTAGGCAACAGCCCCGCCGCTGGAGACGTCCACGAGGTCCACTCCGTGATCCGAGGCCGCCCTGGCCATCCGTACCGAGGCCTCGGCGTCGATGCCGCCCTCGGCCCAGTCGGAGGCCGAGATCCGAAGCAGCAGCGGCATGGAGTCGGGAATGACATTGCGCACGGCATCGACCACGGCGAGGGTGAGCCGGTTCCGGCCGGTCTCGTCACCGCCCCAGCGGTCGGTGCGGTCGTTAACGAGCGGACTCTGGAACTGGTGCAGGAGGTAACCGTGGGCGCCGTGGATTTCAATCGTGTCGAACCCGGCTGCGACGGCCCGGACCGCAGCGGCAGCGAAATCCTCGATGACGCCGTTGATCTCCCCTTCCGTCATCGCCGAAGGGGCCTCGTAGCCGTCAAAGGCTCCGGTGCCGGGGCCAACGGTGGGCCAGCCGCCGTCGTCGCCAGGCACGGTGCCCTGGTTTCCGGAGAAGGGCCAGTAGGAGGAGGCCTTCCGGCCGGCATGCGCCAGCTGGGTGCCGATCCTGGTGTTCGCGGTGCCGTGACGGTGCACAAAGGATGTGATCCGTTCCCAGGCTGCCGCCTGGTCGTCGTTGTAGAGCCCGGCGTCACGGGGGCTGATCCGCCCGGCGGAGTTCACGGCGGCGGCCTCGGTGAGGATCAGTGCTGCCCCGCCGGTGGCAAAGGAACCCAGATGCATCAGGTGCCAGTCGTTGGGCACGCCTTCCCCGGTTTCCGGCCCGCAGCTGTACTGGCACATGGGAGACACCCAGCCGCGGTGCTGCAGGTGCAGGGACCGCAGTTCCAGCGGTGTGAAGAGGGCGGAGCCCATTAGAACAGCACCCGCGCCAGGTTCTGGCGCGCCTTCGCCACCCGGTCATCGCCGGTGCCGACGACGTCGAACAGTTCCAGCAGCCGGACCCGTGCCGTTTCCCGCTCCGGGCCGAAGTTCCTGCCGATGAACGCGACGATCCGGCCGAGGCCGTCCTCCACGTGTCCGCCGGCGACGTCCAGGTCCGCCACGCTGAGCTGGGCCGCCAGGTTGTCCGGTTCGGTGGCGGCTTGCTGGCGCAGCGCCTCGGTGTCCGCGGCGGAGAGCGGCTGGAGCCGGCCCATCAGCTCCACCTGCGCGAGCCCGGCCTTGGCCTCGGCATCGGCGGGCATTTCGAGAAGGGCCTGGCGGTAGGCGTCCGCGGCGGCGGCGTAGTCCCCGGTTTCGATGGCGTCGAACGCCTTCTGGTGCAGGGGCGGCAGCGGCGGAGCCTCCGGTTCGGCGGCGCCGGGTCCGCCCGCGCCGATTTGTCCGGTCACGCCGTTGGCGGCGGCGACCTTGAGCAGTTCGTCCAGGAGGCTGCGGACCTGCGGTTCCTCGGCACCGCCCTGGAAAAGGGGTATCGGCTGGCCCTTGACGAGGGCCACGGCGGTGGGAACGGCCTGCACCTGGAACGCCTGGGCAAGCTGCGGGAACACTTCGACGTCCGCGGCGCCGAGGACCAGCCGGCCCGCATAGCTGTCCACGATCCGTTCGAGGACGTCCACCACGTCGGCGGAGCCGGGCGAGTAGGCCGCCCAAAGCGCGACGACGACCGGGACCTGGGCAGACAGTTCGACGAGTTCCTGGAAGTTTGCCTCGGTGATATCAACCCGGAGCGCACGGGCGGGGTGTTCGGCGCCGCCGTTGCCCGCGGCAGGGGCCCCGGGGACCGCTGGCGAGCCGGCGGCGCCGGGCGCGGATGGTGCCGCGGGACGCTGTTTCAGGGAGGACAGGTCGACCGCACCCCGCAGGTTGAGCGGGTTGGCGGCAGCTGGCGGGACCGGACGGGAAGCTGGCGAAGTCATGGTTCCACTCTAGCCATATCGGCCCGGGCCGGTGCCACTCGGAGGCGCCCGGGCAACAGAAAAGACCCGGCCTTGTGGCCAGGTCTTTTCTGTTGCCGCCCGGACTGCCAGCGCCGCTGGTGCCTGAGCTGCGGGTGTCGGCGCTGTTTGTGGCCGGGCCTACTTGAAGCTGGCTCCCACGAGGCCACGGGTGGCGGCCACGAGTTTCATCGGGTCCTGGGAACCGGCCGGCGGGATATAGACGGCCACGGACTCGGCGAAGTTCAGCACCATGCCGGTGCTGGTCTCCTTGCCGCCGGCCAGGGCCGCTGCGTCGTCACCGATCGTCAGCTTGTCGCCGGCGGCCTTGGGGGTGCCGTCGAAGGCGAAGTCCAGCCGGCCCAGGGCCAGCGCCCCGCCGTCGGCAGTCCGGAACACCACAACGCTCTCCGGGACCATCTTGTGGGTGAAGGAGAAGACGCCGTTGACGCCCGAGTTGACCACATCCGCCTGGTAGGCCAGCGTGTCCGCGATATACGGGGAGGACTCGCCCTCGGCCACCTTGTCCTTGAACGCGGATTCGGCAGAGTTCAGCCGGTCGCCCAGAGCGCCCAGCGCTTCCTCACCGCTGTAGAGCAGACCCGATTTGTCCGCGGGAGCGAGGGTCTCGGTACCGCCGCGGGCGATCCCCGGGAAGGTCGTTCCCGGCTGCAGCGGCGTGGTGAGGACCAGCTTGTAGTTATCCCGCGGCGAGGCCTGGGTCAGGGTGAGCAGCTGCGGGACGACGTTGCCCTCGCCCTGGGTAACCGCCATGACCGTGCGCGGCCAGCTGCGCTGCTCGGTGACCACGGTGGTGAGGAGCTTGGTGGCACGCACCGGCATCCGGGGCTCGTACGAGCCGACCTGGGAGCGGATCTTATAGTTCTGCGTGCGGACCTCGAGTTCGGGTCCGGCCACGCGCGGCTCCAGCTTGCTGGTGTCCTTGGCGGCATCTCCGGCGTCGACCGCGCTGGCAACCTGTTCCAGGATGCGGCGGAACTGGGCATCAACCACGACCGGCGAAGCCGGAGCCTGCTCCGCCGCGGCAGAAGAAGTGCCCGGTGACGGGGCAGGCGCCTGGGTGGCCTGGGCCGCCACGCCGCTGCCGGCGACGGCAGTGGCTGTCAGCACTGCCACGACCGCTCCGGAGCGCCGCAGGCGCTGCGCCGCGGTGGCCGGTGCGGCGACGGACTGCTCTGAGGCGTTCTTCGGGGCGGTGCCGGCTTCGGCGCCCCGGGGGGCAGTGCCCTTGGCATCAGCGGCCGGTGCGCCGGTCGCGGAGCTGCCGGAACTGCCGCTGCCGGAGCTGCCGCTGCCGGAACCGACACCGCCTGTCCCGGGGCGGGTGCCGGACTTGGGCTTGAGCACCAGCAGCACGGCGCCGGCCAGGATCAGCAGGCCGCCGATGACCATCAGGGGAATGGCCCACGGAGTGGAGGTATCGTTCGGGAAGGTCATGGTGATGGAGCTCGGGGCCGGCTTGGTGCCGTCCGTGGCGAGCAGCAGCGCCCAGTCGCCGTCGGCCGGCGGGGTCCAGTTGTACTTCAGCTCGCCGCTGGCGTTCTCGGTGCTGACCCACAGGTCCGAGCCGGCCGGCGAGGGTGCGGTGGCTTCCCCGTCAGCATGGGTCAACTGCAGTGCTTTGCCGTCCTCGGTGACGCCGGAGACGGTGTTGTGGGCGGTGGCGCCGACCCAGGCGTCGACGTCGTCAGGGCGGCCGGCGGCCAGCATGAAGCTGCCCTCGCCCTTGACGTTGATCGTCACGGTACCGTCGTGCAGGGTGCGGAGCTTCTCGTCAAAAACGGTCAGCGGAGCGGCGGTGGCACCTGAGGGGGCGGTGGCGGTCACGGTCTCCGGCGGAGCCCAGAATGTCTTCTGGCCAATACCGGCCAGCAGTGTCAGGAGGCCCAGCAGCACTAGTGCAACTGCAGTCTTGAAACGCAAAATTATACCTATCATCAGCGGACACTTAGCTTCAATAGTAACCGTTTTGTTACCACAGAGTCAGATCGGGCTGGTTGTCAACCCCACCCGGGGTCTCCGCAGCAGCCATAAAAGGGCGCCATAACAAGCCGGCTGATAGTGTGTGCGGTGATCATCACACTGGGGCCGACGCAGCGTCTCCGCCGGGGATATACAGAGAATAAAGGGCTTTCAACGCAGTGACAGGACACACGGACTCGTCCCCCACAGGACCGGAAGAAAACCAGGAATCCGGCAGCACGGTGGGCAGTCCGCAGGAGCAGGTTCCCCCCCGCCGCGCGGCCCTGGCCGGGATGCTGAACTCGATGGCCCACCGCCTGCGCCAGCCCCTCCCGGGGGCCCAGCCGCGGCTCCGCTTCGAGATGCCCCCGGAGCAGGAGGACGACGAGACGACGCCCGAGACCGAGAAGGGGACCCGCTTTGGCAATCCCGGCCCGCGGATGTCCTCCCAGCACCCCCTCTACGTCGGGTTTATGGGGACGGTCGGCGTCGGCGTGGCCCTGCTGGTCTACTGGATCGGTTCCAACACCACCCAGCTGATCCTCTGGATCGTGGCGGCGCTCTTCATCGCCCTGGGCCTTGACCCGGTGGTGCGCTGGCTCGAGGGAAAGAAGTTCCCGCGCGCCGCGGGCATTGTGGTCGCGGTTTCCACCCTGGCCCTGGGCGTCGCAGCCTTCTTCGCCACGCTGATCCCCACGATCGTCCAGCAGGTCACCCAGATCGTCGAGGAGGCGCCGCGCTGGATCACGGACTTCATTAACTCCGACTTCTTCCGCAGTATCGACAACCAGTACGGGGTGCGTGAACGCATCACCCAGGAACTGGAGAAGTTCGTCAACGACCCGGCGGCGATGGGCGGCATCTTCGGCGGTGTCGTCGGCTTCGGCTCCACCCTTGCGAACGGCCTGTTCGGCGCCCTGATCGTGCTGGTGCTGAGCCTGTACTTCCTTGCCGCCCTGCCGGCCATGAAGAAGTGGGGATACCGCCTGGCCCCGCGGTCCCGCCGGGCCAGGGTCGAGGCCCTGTCCGAGGAAATCACCGGATCGGTGGGCAACTACGTGATCGGCCAGGCCGTCGTCGCCCTCGTGAACGCAACGTTCGCGTTCATCGTGATGACGATCGTCGGCGTCCCGTTCGCCGTGCTGCTGGCCTTCGTGGTGGCCCTGCTGGCCTTCATTCCGCTGGTTGGCGGGCTGATTGCCGGTGTCATCGTCACGCTGATCGCCCTCACGGCGGGCTGGCAGACCGCCGTCGTCTATGCCATCTGCTACTTCGCCTACCTGCAGTTCGAGGCCTACTTCATCTCCCCGCGCATCATGCAGAAGGCCGTCGCGGTGCCCGGCGCCGTCGCCGTCATCTCGGTGATCGCCGGCGGCAGCCTGCTCGGTGTCCTGGGCGCGCTGATCGCCATCCCCACCGCGGCCGCCATCATGCTCCTGATCAAGGAAATCTTCATCGTCCGCCAGGACAAGCACTGACAAGCACTGACAAGCACTGACAAGCTCGGACAAGTTCCGCAGGGCCCTCAGGCGTGCGCCGTGGCCACCGGACCGTCCCATTCCTGCGGCAGCTCAGTCGCGGCGCCGCCGGAGGCCGCGAGCACTTCATCGACAATCTCGTTGAGCACCCGGCCGGCGTACTTCTCCCCCACCCACAGGTGCTTGGCTCCGTCCACGCCCACGACGCGGGCCTGGGGCACCACTACGAAGCGCTCCGCGGCCCCGGCCGGCTGGAGGTAGTCGTCAAGCTCGGGAACCAGAACCTTGAGCGGCTTGCCGGAGGCTGCCCACTCCTTGAGGTGCACCTCCGTGGCCCGGTGCAGCGGGGGTGAGAGCAGGATGGCACCTTCCACCTCGGAGGCCACCGGTTCCGACGCCCCGTACATCAGTGCGAGCTCGGTACCGAAGGACCAGCCCACAAGCCAGCGGTTCGGCAGGCCGCGGTCGACGGCGAACTGCACGGCCGCCTCGACGTCGAGGCGTTCGCCGATGCCCTCCTCGAAGGCTCCCTCGCTGGTCCCCCGCGGTGATCCGGTGCCGCGCGTGTTGAACCGGAGCACCGCGATTCCGGCCAGGGCGGGCAGCCGGTAGGAGGCTTTCCGGTAGACGTGCGAGTCCATGAAGCCGCCGTGGGTGGGCAGCGGATGCAGCGTGATCAGGGTGGCCGTCACCTCGCCGGACTCCGGGAGCGCCAACTCCCCCACGAGCCTGTGTCCGTCACTGGTGCGGAGCTCCACGTTCTCCCGGCGGGCCGGTAGAACGGTGGAGGCGCGGATCGCGGTCGGTGCGGAAGGCTGGCTGAAGACGTACGACGCCGGGTCAAAACTCATGCGTCCAGCTTAGCGAAGCCTGCCGGGTGCAGCTGCTGGCGCAGCGGTCAGCGGTACCGGTAGCTGCGTGAGGTCCAGCAGTTGGTGTGCCAGTGCCGCCGCTCCGCGAGACCCGCGGCTGCCCCGAAAAGATGGTCCTCGGACCAGACGACGAGGTGCGCCACGCCGGGCAGTACCGCCGTCGAGCAGCCCGGACAGATATAGGTCTTCTCCGCACGGCTTGCGGTCACGGGCCGGACCGACCACTCGCCGTCGGGCGCACTCTCCCGCCGTGCGAAGCCCGAGCGTGCGCGCTCCAGGTCCAGCTCCGGCACCGGCCCGCCCTTGACTCCGGGCTTGGCGGCTTTGCCTGAGCCGGCTCGTCCTGACACGGCTCGGCGGGGACGGTTGGAACGGGGCATGGTTCCATTCTGCCCCAGTCCGGGTGCCCGCTGCCCCCGCAGACGGTAGTGTTGACCGGGTGCGTTTAGTCATAGCCCGTTGCTCCGTTGATTATGTCGGCCGGCTCAAAGCCCATCTCCCGCTCGCCACCCGGCTCCTGCTGGTCAAAGCCGACGGTTCCGTTTTGGTCCACTCGGACGGCGGATCCTACAAGCCGCTGAACTGGATGAGCCCCCCGGCGTCCCTGCGGGTCTCCACCCCGGACGAGGTCGACGTCGAAACCGGTGTGGTCGAACAGTGGACCGTCCAGTCGGCCAAAACCGACGACCGGCTGATCATCAACATC
The DNA here is from genome assembly GCF_040547025.1 of Arthrobacter sp. UYEF36. NCBI lineage: Bacteria > Bacillati > Actinomycetota > Actinomycetes > Micrococcales > Micrococcaceae > Arthrobacter > Arthrobacter sp. UYEF36. The sequence goes on along the minus strand of NZ_JBEPOX010000001.1, from coordinate 657,445 downwards.
CATGAGCAGTTGCATGACACCTCCCATGAGCTGGGCCAGGACCCCGGGCTGATCAAGGACGGCGTGGAGGCGGACCTGCAGCGGCTGCTGGCGGACCAGATCGAACTCCTCGGCGCCGGGTTCTCGCTCATCCGCCGCGAGTACTTCACCGCCATCGGCCCGGTGGACATTCTTGCCCGGGACGCCAGGGGCGCCACCGTGGCCATCGAGCTCAAGCGCCGCGGTGACATCGACGGCGTCGAACAGCTCACCCGCTACCTTGAACTGCTCAACCGCGACCCCCGCCTGGCTCCGGTCCGCGGGATCTTCGCCGCCCAGCAGATCAAACCCCAGGCCAAGGTCCTGGCCAACGACCGCGGAATTGACTGCGTCACCCTCGACTACGACGCCATGCGCGGCGTCGACGACGTCGAGTCCCGGCTCTTCTAGATAGCGTTAAAGGCCCGTGCACCGGGCCAACCGTTCCCGCAGTCCGGCACGGTCAACGCGCTCCGAGGTGTCCACCCGGAGTGTACGGCCGACCGACAGGGGCGACGGTAATCCGCGGTGAAATCGTTCATCGATACTTTGTACAAATTTTATGCCAATTGTGCGCCGGGCCCGTTGACCTGGCGCAACTGACATGAAATTCTTAGACCAGTCTTTGTGTAGGTGTTTTTTCATGCTCGCAAGACATGTTGCGAGCGTGAAGCTCCTGCCGCCGAAGTCCGGTTAATCCGGTCCACGGCCAAGGTTCTTCTCGCGGAGTGACCAGGACCGGCACGAAGTGTGCCGATCTTCATCAAGATCCACAATGAGGAGATATACATGGCACAGGGAACCGTCAAGTGGTTCAACGCTGAAAAGGGCTTCGGCTTCATCACCCCGGATGACTCCGATGGCGATGTCTTCGTTCACTACTCCGAGATCCAGACCGGTGGCTTCAAGACCCTCGACGAGAACGCTCGCGTTCAGTTCGAAATCGGCCAGGGCGCCAAGGGCCCCCAGGCTACCGGCGTGACGCTGGTCTAGTACCCCCGCAGCGGAACTGCCTGCGGCAGCCTCCGCGCAAAGAATGGTCCCCGGCTTTCCTGGCCGGGGACCATTTTTTCTTCAGCGCACGAGGGTCCTCAGCAGCCGCGCACTTTGCCGCACGGACAAACCCGGCAGATAGGCCCGGCTCAGCGCACGCCCCATGGCAGGCAGCTGCAGCGGGTCCTGGTAAAAGAGGTACAGCGTCCGGTAGTCGGGCTTGAAACGGGACTTGAACGTAGCCAGCGAACGGAAGCCGTACACGGGCTCGAGCGCTTTCCCGACGACGTCGAGGATTCTGGCCAGCGCCTCGGGCCCGGGCTCATCGCCGGCAGCATCCGCCACTGTGGCCTCCTCCTTCGCCAGCGGGGATCCGGACAGCGAGATAACCTCCACCGAACTCCGGAGCTCCTGCACCGCCGAGGCGATCAGGAATTCCATGACGCCGGGGAAGGCGTCGCCGCGCCGGCGCATAAAGTCCAGCGTCCAGCTTACGAGGCGGCCGTCCGCGTACACCGGCAGCCAGCTGGTGACGCCCTGGACCTGCCCCTCGGCGTCCACCGCCAGGCAGCAGAGCACCTCCGGGTCCTCAAGCTCATCGATGCCTCCGAGCGTGAAGCCCATCTCCGGGACGGACTTCTGGGCGGCCCACTCCTCCGAGACCTCGCTCAGCTGGGCGCGCACCGACGGCGCGAAGTCGGCGTAACGGCCCCACACCGCGTGCACCCCGGACTTCTTGGCCCGGTTCAGGGCGGTCCGGACGTTCTGCCAGTCCTTTCCCTTGAACTCAAGTGAGCGCACGGCCAGCCGGGTCTCCTGTGCCACCGCGACCCGCCGGAACCCCCGGTCCTCCAGCAGCGGCCATAGCTCGTCCGTGCAGGAGTAGAAGCAGGGAATGAGGGCCTGCTCGGCGCAGTACTGGATGAAGCCCGCCGCGGTTTCCCCGTGGAACTCCGCCGGGCCGAAGGGTCCGGCCAGCGTCAGCGCGACGTTGCCATGCTGCTGGTAGGCCACTCCCCCGCGGCCCTCCGGCGCGAACCAGTATTTGTTGGGCTCCCACAGCGCCATCCAGGACAGGGAGTCGCCGCCCTGGCGGATCAGGCTGCGGGCCACGTCCCGGTCGCCCGCCCCTGCGTCGCTCGGGTGCAGCCGGCGCTGCAGGACCAGCCAGACGGCGGCCAGGGCGACGGCCCAGAAGACGATGCCGGAGGCGGCGAAGAGGAAGGCCTCGACGGCGTCCCGGCCCTGGAAGACGCGGCTGTAGATTCCGGGGATGGGCAGCGGCAGGTACTGGCGGGAGAGCTCGGCGGCCAGGCCCAGCAGGCCGCCGTCGCGGTCCATGCCGCCCGCGGCCAGCCAGACGCCGGTGTAGAGGGACGCCAGCACGAGCCAGGTGCCGCCGACAACCGCGGCGAGGGCCCGGCGTGCCCGGGGACTCGTCTCGACGCGGAACTGGCGGCGGTTCACCGCGAGGAGGACAACGAGCACGAGTGGAACCACCACCAGGGGCAGCACATGGACAATCCCGGAGCCCATCACGCCGGTGTGCGGCCGGTTGGCGTACTGCGGAATCCTGGCGAACAGGGACAGGTAGACGGCGGCCATGACGGTCACTGCGAGTTGGAGGGTGATCGCGATCCGCAGGGCGAGCCGGCGTCCGTGCCGCATGCCGTCGGCGCAGATGAGCAGCAGCACCACGGGGACCACCGCCAGCGCGAGGCCCAGCGGCCCGGCGAAGCCGGCGTGGCCGGCCTCCAGGCAGGTGGCATCGATGGTGCCGCCGCAGTTCTGCTCCAGTTGATTCAACGTGGGCAGCGGGTTGAGGACGACGTCGCGCAGCAGCGCCAGCGGGCCGGTAGGGGTCCGGACGGTGGCGGTCAGGATGGGTCCGACGGCGAAGATCGCAACGCTGAGGGCGAGCAGGTTCCGGGTTTCGCGTCCCGTGGAGCGGTGCCGGTGCAGGGTGCCCTTGTCGCCCTGGATCCACCAGCCGGCCGCCAGCCCGGCCAGCGCGCCGGCGAACCCGACGACGGTCTCCGCATGCCCCACGTACAGCACGAGCATCAGGGAGACGGAGACGACGGCGGTGCGCAGCCGCCGCTGCCACAGCGTGGGCAGCAGGCCGCAGGACGCCAGCGAGACGGCGAGGACGGCAGCGTACGGGCCCATGAGCCGTGCGTCCACCATCGCGCTGAGCCAGCCGTCGTCGGTATAGCGGGCAAGTTGTGTCACCAGCAGGAACAGCGTCACCGCGGCGAACTGGGCGGCGAAGTAGAACACCGCTGTGCGCCGGGTGCCCAGCTGCCGCTCGGCGAGGCCCAGCAGGAGGAGAATCATCAGCGCGGCCGAGGTGTAGGCCAGCAGGTTCGTGGCAAAGAACATCGAGCTGAACATGGCCCACCAGCGGCCGGCCTTCAGCTCTGGGGCACTGACGGACGCCAGGTCCAGGAGTGACTCCGGCGGCCCGGCGAGGAAGCTTCCAGTGGCCGCGCCGGTGATCAGGAAGGCCGCGAGGACGGCGAGGGTGAACGGGATGGCGCGCAAATGGCCCGCGGACTGCCGCAGGCCCTCGCGGCCCAGGCCCCGGAGGGAGGCGGCGCCGCTCCCCCGCTGCCGTGCAGCTGTTGCCGGGCTCACTGCGGGATGCCCCAGCGGGACGCCAGGAAGTCGAGCCCGGAGGGCAGCCCCTTGGACCCGGTCTCCCAGGAGTGCCCCGCATCGGGGACCAGCCGCGCCTCCACCGTGAACCCGGCGGTGCGCGCGGCTTCGGACAAAACCTCCATGTAACTGATGAACTCAGGATCCCGCTCACCGGCGGCAAAGTAGACGGCGTGCCCGTCGAAGCGGTTCTCCCTCATGAGCCGCAGCGGTGTCAGGCGGTCAAAAGCTTCGGTGTCGCCGTCAAAGGAGGCAGCGATGGTCTTCTCCCTCTCCTTGGCCAGGGCGGGTTCCTGCTCGCTGGAGAAGGCCAGGGCGGAGCTGTAGATGTCCGGATGGCGGGTCACCATCTGCATCGCGCAGGTCGCGCCGAAGGAGAATCCCCCGGCCGCCCACTTCCTGGGGTCCGGGTCCACGTCCAGCGTCCGGTTGATCCAGGCGGGCACGTCCTCGGCGAGGAAGGTGTCGGCCCGGGCGATCCTGCTGTCCATGCAGAGGGTGTTGCCCGCGGCGGAACCGTTCGGGTCCACGACGACCACCACCGGAGCCAGTCCGTGGTGCGCTGCGGCGTACCGGTCCATCCGGCTGCGCAGTGCCCCGCCGGTGAGCCAGTCTGCCGGGGCGCCCGGCTGGCCGGCGAAGAGAACCAGGACGGGAAGGGCGGGCCGGGGCGTGGCCTGGTAGGCGGGCGGAAGGTAGAGGTAGGCCTCCCGGCTCTGGAACCCCGAACGGGTGCCGGGGATTTCGGCCCGCCGCAGCTCACCGCCGTCGGGCAGGCCGGCCGGCGGGTCCCACTGGTCCAGGCTGACGGTGGCGGAGGGCCCGGGGGCGCGTTTCAGCCCCTCTTCCAACGGCTGGATCCGCGCCAGGGCGGTGCCCGTCAGGTCACTCACCGTGTGGTTGAGGCCAAAGTAGCCGTTGATCTGGACGGCGGAGAGCAGGACGACGCCGAGCAGGGCGGCTGTGGCCAGCGCCGTCGTCCGGGCGGGGCGCCGGGGGTCGCCGCGGCCGGGGGCCCGGGCACCCGTGGGCCGCCAAATGCGCCACAGGCTCATCAGCCAGAGCAGCAGTGCCGTGACGGCGGGAAGCGACCAGGCCAGGACCTCGCGGGGAAGTTCCCCCGGGAAGACGGCGAAAAGGTAGATCATCGCCCAGTGCGCTCCGGCCAGCAGCGCGGAGGCTAGCAGGACGGCGGCGGCGGGGCGGAGCAGGAAGGCCAGCCGGCGGGGGGCTGTTTTCCCTCCTGTGGCAGCCCGGACGGCGCGGCGTCCGCCCTGCCACAGGAAGTAGAGCAGGCCCGCGGCGCCGGCGGTCCAGGCGATCCACAGCACCGGCCCGTCAACGAGCCGGAGGTCTTCGATGAAGTCCACAGCGGCTAGCGCCAGGTGCCGACGCCGATGACGGGCCCTGCCTCAAGCCAGGATGAGAGCCCGGTGTAGGCGTCGAACCGCATCGCGAGCAGGATATCCTGCCCTTCGTAGCGGAGTTCGACAATCACGGCGTCGGGTTGGACTTTGACAAGCTCGGACCCGGTGGGCTTGCGCCGGCCGATCAGCTCAAGCGAACTCCGGCGGAAGGTGTGCTTCGGACGCATGCTGAGCGAGGCGAGGCGGAACCACTCCAGGTCGTTGTCCTGATAACGACAAACCCCCATCTGCCAGCTGTTTCCAGCCGTGCAAATGGAGGCGTCCACCGTGCCCAGGGCACGCCGCAGATTGAAGCGGCGCACCCCGGAAAGGCACAGTGCAAGTACCAGCAACGCAAAGATCGTTGCCAGGACGATGAACGGAATAACAGTATCGCTCATCAAGGTCGTGCTAGCGGATCCCCGCAGTAGCCGCGTCGCCCATTTGGGCGTTGTCAGCAACAATAACGACCCGGTTGTTGTCGACGGAGAAGAATCCGCCGTCGACTACTACAGCAATGCGGTCACCGGATACCGGCTGGATTGCCAGCTCACCTTCGGCCAGAATCGCCAGCAGGGGCGCGTGGCCGGGCAGGATTCCGATTTCACCATCGCTGGTGCGGGCCTTGACCATCGTGGCCGCTCCGGACCACACGAAGTGGTCCGCTGCGACAATCTCAACCTCAAGCTCAGCCATATTACTTGGTCTGTTCCTGGATCTTGGCCCACTGGCGCTCAACGTCATCCAGGCCGCCGACGTTGAAGAACGCCTGCTCTGCGATGTGGTCGAGTTCGCCGTCGCAGATCGCGGTGAAGCCTTCAACGGTGTCCTTGATGGACACGGTGGAGCCCTCGACGCCGGTGAACTGCTTGGCGGTGTAGGTGTTCTGCGAGAGGAACTGCTGGATGCGGCGTGCACGCGACACGACGATCTTGTCTTCTTCAGAGAGCTCGTCAACGCCGAGGATGGCGATGATGTCCTGAAGTTCCTTGTTCTTCTGCAGGATCTGCTTGACGCGGACGGCCGTGTTGTAGTGGTCGTTGCCGATGTACTGCGGATCCAGGATGCGGGAAGTCGACGTCAGCGGGTCAACGGCCGGGTACAGACCACGGGAAGCGATTTCACGGGAAAGTTCCGTGGTCGCGTCGAGGTGTGCGAAGGTCGTGGCCGGGGCCGGGTCGGTGTAGTCATCTGCGGGAACGTAGATGGCCTGCATCGAGGTGATCGAGTGGCCCTTGGTGGACGTGATGCGCTCCTGGAGGAGGCCCATCTCGTCAGCCAGGTTGGGCTGGTAGCCCACGGCCGACGGCATGCGGCCGAGGAGGGTGGAAACCTCGGAGCCTGCCTGGGTGAAGCGGAAGATGTTGTCGATGAAGAGCAGCACGTCCTGGTTCTGCACATCGCGGAAGTACTCCGCCATGGTGAGCGCAGACAGTGCCACGCGCAGACGCGTTCCCGGCGGCTCATCCATCTGGCCGAAGACAAGGGCGGTGTCCTTGAGGACGCCTGCCTCTTCCATTTCAACCCAGAGGTCGTTACCTTCACGGGTACGCTCGCCGACACCGGCGAACACCGAGGTGCCGCCGAAGTTGCGGGCAACACGGGTGATCATTTCCTGGATCAGCACGGTCTTGCCGACGCCGGCACCACCGAACAGACCGATCTTGCCACCCTTGATGTACGGGGTGAGAAGGTCGATGACCTTGATGCCGGTTTCCATCATCTCGGTGGAACCCTCGAGCGTCGCGAAGGCAGGAGCCTTGCGGTGGATGGGCCAGCGCTCGGTGATCCCGAGTTCCGACTCAGCCACGTCCAGCGGCTGTCCGAGGACGTTGAAGATGTGTCCCTTCACGACGTCGCCGACGGGAACGGAGATGGGGGCACCCGAGTCCACTACAGCGGTGCCGCGGACAAGTCCGTCGGTTGCCTGCAGGGAGATGGCGCGAATGACGTTGTCGCCGAGGTGCAGGGCAACCTCGAACGTGATCGTCTTGGTCTCACCGTTGAGAGTAATCTCGGTGGTGAGTGCGTTGTAAATCGAGGGGATTGCGTCAGCCGGGAATTCGACGTCGACAACCGGGCCAATAACACGTGCAATACGGCCGGTAGCACCGGTCGTCGCGGCTACGTGTTCGGTAGCAGTGGCAGTCATCTCTCTCACTTCACTCAGTAGATGGCGTGGGGGTTAAGTTTACTTTGATGCAGGTACAGCTGGATCCGAACCCGGGGAGGCTAGGACGCGTTCAACGCGTCGGCGCCGGCCACGATTTCGGAAAGCTCCTGCGTAATTTCAGCCTGGCGGGCAGTATTGCGCAGACGCGTGAACTTCTTGATGAGCTCCGTGGCGTTGTCGCCGGCGGACTTCATTGCCCGCTGGCGGGCAGCGAGTTCCGAAGCTGCTGCCTGCAGCATTGCGGCGAAGATGCGTGATTCGATGTAGCGCGGCAGCAGAGCGTCAAGAACCTGCTCCGTTTCCGGCTCGAATTCGTAGAGCGGCAGGAGGTCCGATTCGGACGCAGCCTGCTCTTCGACAACCTCAAGCGGGAGAAGACGGATGACCGTCGGCTCCTGGGTGACCATGGACTTGAAGCGGGTGTACACGACGTGGATCTCGTCGACGCCTCCCTCTGCATAGTCCGTCGCAAAGTCAGACAGCAATGCCTCGCCGATTTCCTGTGCGGTGGCAAACTCCGGCGCATCCGTGCCGCCGGTCCAAACGCGCCCGTAGGGACGGTTCCGGAAGTCGAAGTAGGCCTGCGCCTTGCGGCCGACCAAATACATCTTGACTTCCTTGCCCTCCTCGACGAGCAGCTCGTTGAGGCCTTCCGCCTGCTTGAGCACGCTTGCGGAGTACGACCCTGCAAGGCCACGGTCCGAGGTGATTACCAGGACGGCGGCCCGGCGGATCTGCTCCGGCTCGGTGGTCAGCGGGTGGTCGATTTCGCTCTGGCTTGCGACAGCAGAAACGGCACGCGTGATGGCGTTTGCGTAAGGCAGTGAAGCTGCTACGCGTGCTCGGGCCTTCCCGATGCGCGAGGTAGCGATCAGTTCCATCGCCTTGAAGATCTTGCGCATCGACGTCGTCGAGCTGATCTTCTGGCGGTAGACCCGGATCTGGGCTCCCATACTTATCCTTTCCTAAGATCCCGATGGCCGGGACTGCCGGAACCTAAGTGGGCTCCGGCAGTCCCTGCCAGCGAAACTAGCGCTTCTGCTTGACGATTTTTTCCTGGTCGACCTGTGCCTCGTCGATGGGGGCGTGTTCTTCGTGCCCCGCACCAACCAGGTGGTTGTCTCCCTCGCCGAAGAAGCCCTTCTTGAAGTCCACGATCGCGGTCTTCAGTGCTTCTGCAGTGTCATCGCTCATGACGTTGGTCTGGGCCAGCGTCGTCAGGATGGAGGACTTGTGCTTGAGGTGCTCCAGGAACTCGGTCTCGAAGCGGTTGATGTCCTCAACCGGAACGTTGTCGAGGTGCCCGTTGGTGCCGGCCCAGATGGAGACGACCTGGTTCTCGACCGGGAACGGCGAGTACTGGCCCTGCTTGAGCAGTTCCATCAGGCGTGCGCCACGGGTCAGCTGCTGGCGCGATGCGGCGTCGAGGTCCGACGCGAACATTGCGAACGCCTGCATGTCGCGGTACTGGGCCAGTTCCAGCTTCAAGGTACCGGAGACCTTCTTCATGGACTTGACCTGGGCGGCGCCACCCACGCGGGAAACAGAGACACCCACGTCGACAGCGGGACGCTGGTTGGCGTTGAAGAGGTCCGACTGCAGGAAGATCTGGCCATCGGTGATGGAGATCACGTTGGTCGGGATGTAGGCGGAGACGTCGTTTGCCTTGGTCTCGATGAGCGGCAGGCCGGTCATCGAACCTGCACCGAGCTCGTCGGAGAGCTTGGCACAACGCTCCAGCAGGCGGGAGTGCAAGTAGAAGACGTCACCCGGGTAGGCTTCGCGTCCCGGCGGGCGGCGGAGCAGCAGCGACACTGCACGGTAGGCCTCGGCCTGCTTGGAGAGGTCATCAAACACGATGAGGACGTGCTTGCCGCCGTACATCCAGTGCTGGCCGATCGCCGAACCGGCGTACGGTGCCAGGTACTTGAAGCCTGCGGGGTCGGAGGCGGGGGAAGCCACGATGGTCGTGTATTCCAGTGCGCCGTTGTCCTCGAGCGTCTGACGGACGGCCGCGATCGTGGAAGCCTTCTGGCCGATGGCTACATAGATGCAGCGCACCTGCTTGTTGACATCCCCGGAAGCCCAGTTGGCCTTCTGGTTGATGATCGTGTCGATGGCGATTGCCGACTTGCCGGTCTGACGGTCACCGATGATCAGCTGACGCTGGCCGCGGCCGATCGGGATCATGGCGTCGATAGCCTTGAGGCCGGTCTGCATCGGCTCGTGAACCGACTTGCGCTGGGTCACGCCGGGCGCCTGGAGTTCCAGTGCACGGGTGGTTTCGGCCTTGATCTCGCCGAGGTCATCGATGGGCTCGCCCAGCGGGTCGACAACGCGGCCGAGGAAGGCATCGCCCACCGGTACGGACAGAACCTGTCCGGTGCGGTGAACTTCCTGGCCTTCTTCGATACCGGTGAAGTCACCGAGGATGATAACGCCGATCTCGCGGACGTCGAGGTTCTGGGCCAGGCCCAGGGTGCCGTCTTCGAAGCGAAGCAGCTCGTTCGCCATGACCGAGGGAAGGCCCTCAACACGGGCGATGCCGTCACCTGCGGTTGTTACACGGCCGACCTCTACGCGCTCTGCGTTTCCGGGTTCGTAGGACGCCGCGAACTCGTTCAACGCATTACGGACGTCGTCGGCGTTGATGGTCAATTCGGCCATCTGCAGTCCCTGCTCTCCTGTTTTCGTGATCATCGTTGCTCACGATGACCGGGGTTTCGTTTCGTTTAGTTGTGCTGGTCCGGCTGGCTAAGCAAGCTGGCGGTGGAGCTGGCCCAGGCGGGCGAGGACCGAAGCGTCTACCACTTCATCCCCTACCTGGATCCGGATGCCACCGATCAGTGCCGGGTCAACGTTCATGTTGATCTTGAGCTCGCGCCCGTAAAGGGCATTCAGCCCCGCCTGCAGACGGCTGGTCTGTGTCGCCGTCAGCGGACGGGTGACGCTGACCGTTGCAATCCAGCGCTGCTGGCGCTTGGCTGCAAGCTCCGCGAAACGACGGACGAGCTTGGTCGCCTTAAGGCCACGGGGCTGCGACACTGCCTGTCCAATAAGGACCTTCGCTTCCTCGCTTGCACCGGGTACGAGCTTTTCGGCGAGGGCAACCTTGGCGGCCGAGCCAGCCTGCGGCTCGGACACAGCACGCTGTACCTCGTGGTTGGACTCGACGGCCCGGTTGAAGGAGAACAGATCGTTCTCCAGCGCTTCCAGGCCGGTGATCCCTGAGGCAGAGACGGCAGACTTGTTCTCAGCAACGGCAATTACCACCGAAGCGGCAAGAGTCTCGAGTGCATCGCCGATATCCCGGGCCGACGCCCAGCGCGAGCTGGCCAGTCCGCCCGCGATTTCCACAGCATCCGCGGAGACTTTCCCGCCGAAGAGCTGCTTGATAAGCGCCGACTTTTCGTCACCGCTACGGGACGGGTCAGTCAGGGCGCGGCGCAAGCCAGCCGAGCTGTCCACCGTTCCCAGGATTCCGAAGAGTTCCTTAGCCAACTGCAGCGAGGCGAAGGGAAGCTTGGCTTCCAGCGCCACCAAGGCTGCGGTGAGCGATTCGCTCGATACACCTGCCATTACTTAGCTGCACCTGCGTTCTGGTTCTCCAGATCTGCCAGGAAACGGTCAACCACACGGGCTGAACGCGCGTCGTCCTCGAGGGACTCGCCAACGATGCGGCCTGCCAGCGTGGTGGCAAGGGTGCCAACTTCCGTGCGGAGCGACACAACGGCCGCCTGGCGCTCGGACTGGATCGCCGCGTGTGCCTGAGCCGTGATGCGGGCAGACTCGACAGCTGCCTTCTCCTTCAGGTCCGCAAGGATCTGAGCGCCTTCGGCACGTGCTTCCTCGCGGATCCGGTTGGCCTCGGCACGGGCATCGGTGAGCTGCTGCTTGTACTCTTCGAGTGCAGCGGAAGCCTCTGCCTGGGCCTTTTCAGCCTTGGCGATGCCACCTTCAATGGCCTCCGCACGCTCTGCGAAGGTCTTCTCGAACATCGGGACAACGTACTTGACCACGATGAACATGAGAACAGCGAAGCCGGCGAAGACGACGCCCATTTCCCAGACATTGGGAACCAGAGGGTTGGTGCCCTCTGCGGCGGCTGAGATGATCAGCTGATTCATAATTCACCCGTCCTTATCTACTCGGTTCTGGATGTTCGCTTGGTTCTAAAGTTCAGACTAGAGAACGAACGCGAAGACCAGGCCGAGGATGGCGAGGGCTTCAGTCAGCGCGAGGCCGAGGAATGCGATCGGCTGGAGCACACGCTGTGCCTCCGGCTGACGTGCAACGCCGTTGATGTAAGCGGCGAACACGAGACCAACACCGATACCACCGCCGATTGCGGACAGACCGTAACCTACGAGGTTGAGATTGCCTTCCATTTTTTTCCTTTCAAGATGCCATCTATGTGGCAGGTTGTTTGGTGTGCTTCATCCCCCGTGAGGGGAAGATTTTGGGTGCCTAGTGGCTATCCGCGTGCAGCGCGCCTTCAATGTAGATGGCGGTCAGCAGGGTGAACACGTAGGCCTGCAGCGCCATGATCAGCGCTTCCAGCATGTACATGGCGATCGCGCCGCCAAGCACGAGGACCGAGGTGCCCTTCAGGAGGATGTTCTCCTGCATCACGAGGAACTCGATGCCCGAACCGGCAATCATCACGATCAGGTGGCCGGCCAGCATGGTCGCGAACAAACGGAGGCTGTGCGTGACGGGGCGGACCAGGAAGTTGGAGATGATCTCGATCGGAATGACGATCGGAAGAATGTAGACCGGGACTCCGGACGGCACGGTGGCCAGCTTGAAGTACTTCAGGCCGTTCTTCTTGACGCCGATGGCGATCCAGGTGAAGTACACGATTCCGGCGAGCACATAGGCGCCGCCGACATGCGAGAAGCTCGGGAGCTGGATCACCGGGATGGCGCCGTAGATGTTGTTCACCAGGATGAAGAAGAACAGGCTGAACAGCAGCGGGACATACTTCATGAAGTCTTTGCCGCCGATGATGTCCTTGGCAATGCCGTTGCGGACGAAGCCATAGGCGGCCTCGCCGGCGAACTGCAGTTTGCCGGGAACAAGCTGCCCCTTACGGGCAGCTAGCAGAAAGAACGTGGCGATAATAACGACCGAAAGGATTACCAGCAGCATCTGCTTGGAGAATCCATCGACCGCCCCCCACGGCAGGATTGCCGGCAGGTGCATTTCATCAATTCCAGGAGGCGTAAAAGTTCCTGATTCTTGGGCCGGGAGCGCAAGCGCGATCAACGCGTTTCCTCTCTGCAGTGTCCATCATTGGGCGTTTGTCGGGAAAAGGCGACGTTACTGTCACACTCTCCCCCTGTGAAATTATTTGGCATTACTGTTCCTCGCCCTGAGACGGGCCACGTGCAGCATTGTCCCCGCCCGCGGATTTATCCGGGCTGGTGAGGCCGTGCATATGAGAAAGATAGAACCCTCCCGCGGCTCCCAGCAGGGCGCCTGCGAGCACAATCCAGCGGGTTCCCCACAGATTATCCAGACCCCACCCTATCAAACTCCAGACGAGGATTCCGCCAACAATGTAGCTGAAGACGGCGATGCCGGCGTTGTATCCGCCGTCCCGTCCGTTGTCGGATACACCGGGGGCTCCGGACGTCTTTTCCGGGGTGCGGGGCTTGTCCGCGGGGCGCTCTTTGCGGTTAAACATCGATGCCGCCTTCCGGGGTCTCGGGGTCGTTGTAGAGCTGAAGCCGGGCCTTGCTGAAACCGTAGATTTCGGCGGCTTGCCACAGGACCACGGTCACCACGGCGCCGGCCAGGAACCAGCGCCCGTTGAGCCACTCGGGGCTGCCGATGGCAAACAGCACCACCGCAAAGCCGACGACCTTGATGAAATAGGTGGCCGCGAACAGGCCAATGGCTCCGGAGGAATGATTGCGGCCGCCGAAATGGCCGACCAGAAGGCTGATCGCGAAGAAGACGATCACCAGCGCCCCGCCAAAGAGGGATGACAGCGCGGCCGCCGTGCCGTCGAGCAGAAGCGCCGCCAGGCTGGTGAGCAGCAGGGCTCCGCCGCCGACGGCCAAACTGATAGCGAGCAGCCGCAGCCACAATGATTTTGTGGGACCTGAGACACCAACTTCTCCGGCGCCGGACTTTCGTCCGGGTTCGGCGTTGGAGGTCATGAGATCCCAATCGTCGAGAGGTGGTTGCTGGTCACGGTGGCGCGGCGAAAGACCGCTCCTGAATTCTACATGAGATAGAAATTATTCGGAAAAGCCCGGTTCCGGTAATACATCTTCGGTGTCACTCTTCCTCTGCCGAAGAACGCGGACCCCTCCCCGGAGCCTTGTGGCGCAGGTAAGGCCAGGCCGTGACGCCGGCCATGACGAGCATCGCGGCCAGGTTCACGACCATAACGACCTGCCACTGGAAGACGGCGAGGGCGAGGCCTCCGAACGCCAGGACGCAGGTCCACAGGTACATCAGGATGACCGCACTGCGGTGTGAGTACCCGATATCCAGGAGCTTGTGGTGCAGATGGCCACGGTCCGCCGACCATGGCGAGCGTCCGTGCGCGGTGCGGCGCACAACAGCCAGGCCGAGGTCCAGCAGCGGCAGGAACAGCACCGCGAAGGGAAGCAGGATCGGAATGATCGTGGGGATGCCGTTGGCCCGGTCGTACAGACCGGACGTGATCTGGCCGGTGGACACGATGCCCGCCGACGCCATGATCAGGCCGATCAGCATGGCACCGGAGTCACCCATGAAGATCTTGGCGGGAAACCAGTTGTGCGGCAGAAAGCCGATGCAGGCGCCGACGAGCACGGCGGTCAGCAGGGTGGCCAGGTCCGAGCGGTCCAGCAGAACGGCAGTCCGGTGCACCCAGTACGCCGTGAGGAAGAACGCCGTCCCGCCGATGATGGCCACGCCCGCAGCCAGGCCGTCCAGGCCGTCGATGAAATTGAACGCATTCATCGTCGTCACAATCAGTCCGGCAGTCAGCGCGATACTCACGGCGTCGTTCTCGATCACAAACGGCTCCGGGATGAACGGAATGATGGTCATCCGGACGCCCCAGATCGCCACCACCAGGGCCGCGGCACTTTGGCCGATGAGCTTGACCCACCAGCGCAGGTCCAGCAGGTCGTCTGCCACGCCCACCAGCACAATCACGGCGGCGCCCGCGAGGATCCCCCAGGGACCGTCGTTGTTACGGAAGATGTCCTTGACGAAGAACGACTGGCTGGCGATGAGCAGTGCCACGAAGAATCCGGCAAAGATGCCCAGCCCGCCGAGCCTCGACACGGGGGTCGAGTGCATGTCACGGCTGCGGATCGGGGAGAACAGCTCCATTCGGTTGCCGACAAAGCGGGCACCCCAGGTCGCCGTGTAGCTCACGACTGCCGCTGAGAGCATCATGAGCAAATACATAATCACTGCGAAGACACCCGCTCGCAGCCGTCGGCACAGGGCACACCCGGTTTCACAGCCCGGAGCCACGGTGTTGCTCCGTGGCTCCGGGGGTGGGGTGAACTCAGTTGCTGTGGGTCTGTCTTGCGATAAATGAAACTTCTCCGTCGCCGTGCGCAGGGCAGGCAGTGCGTAGTGCCTGACAGGGCTGTATTACAGTGGACTCTAGTCAAGATACTAACGCCAACGGCCACTTGTCTTCGCGTCACACGGCCCATTGCCGGCGGGAAAACCACCGGCGGCCGTGCTGAAAGGAACACTCGATGACCCTGTCGGTTGCAGTTGCTGCCGTGACGTTTGACCGTCCCCGGGAGCTGGCAGTTCTGCTGAACGCCATCAACAACCAGACGGCATCGGTTCGTTCGATCTGCCTTGTCGACTCCGGCACGGTCCCCGCGCAGGATGTCGCGCAGGTGCACGAAAACGTCGATTACGTCCGCTCCGAGGCCAACCTTGGCGGCGCCGGAGGTTTCTCCCTCGCGATCCTCAAGGCGGTCGCCACCGGGGCCGACTGGATCTGGATGATGGACGACGACGCCGAGCCCGCCGACCCGGAATGCCTCGCCACGCTCGTCCGCGAGGCGGAGGCCCGGGACCTTGAGGCCGTCGTTCCGCTCGTGGTCGCCCCCGGCCACCCCGACCGGCTCTCCTTCTTCTTCCGCCTGGATGGAAAAGTCACCCACGACCGTGCCGAGGTGGAGAAGATCGGGTTCCTGCCAAACGACGGACACTTCTTCAACGGCGCCCTGATCCGCTCGGACGTCTTTTTTAAAGTCGGCCTGCCGGACATACGCCTGTTCATCCGCGGTGACGAGGTGGACTTCACCATCCGGCTCCGCAAGGCCGGTATCCGCTTCGGCACCGTCACGACGACGGCGATCACACACCCGCACGCCTTTTCCGAGACCAAGCACGTCTATGGCGCCCGCTGGCATGTCATCGTGCCGGAGTCAGCTTTCAAGCGCTATTTCTACTACCGGAACCGTGGGTACCTCATCCGCCGCCACTTCCGGATTAAGTCGTTCGTCGCGGACGTGGGCGGTTACCTCGGCTACTTCCTGCAGCGCGGGGATCTCCGCGGCCTGGCCGACTGGTTCGGGGCTTTTTCCGCCGGGTTACGCGGCAAGGGTTTTGGCCCCCTCAAGGACCAGAAGTTCTAGCCCTTGGGCTGTAGCCGGCGCCGGATCAGCAGCCCGGTGAGCAGCCAGGGCTCGCCGAAGACCCGGTAGGCGACCCGCCGGGGGTGCAGGATCAGCCGCCAGGCCCATTCCAGGCCCAGGCGTCCAAGCCACCGGGGTGCCAGCTTTTGGATCCCCGCAATTTGCTCGATCGCACCGCCGACGGCACAGTAGACCGCCGGGGGCAGCGTTGCCAGCCGGCGCGTGAGAACCTGTTCCTGCAGCGGCATGCCCAGGCCCAGCAGGACCAGCTGCGGCCGGAACTCCGAGAGCCACGTGACAACCGAGTCCTCGAGTTCCTCGTTCCAGCCCTCGCCCGGCAGTCCGGCCACGCGGGCCTGCGGGACCAGGGCCGCGAGCCTGGCAACGGCCTGGGAGTTCGCCTCGGGTCCGGCTCCGATCACGGCGATCCGCTCGAGCCCGTCGACCTCCGCCAGCGCAGGAATCCAGTCCGTGGAACCCAGCCGGTAGTCCATGACGGGTCCCCCGCCCGTCCGGGCGCCGCTGCCGCGGGCCCAGAGCATCAGCACCGGGGCGCCGTCGATCAGGACCACGTCGCTTTGATCGTAGAAGGCGCGGAAGGCCGGGTCGGAGTGGCACAGAGTGACGCTGTGCAGGTTGTGTCCGACGACCGTGCGGGTGGTGCCTTCGGCCACGAAGCGGTTCAGCACCCCGGTCAGATCCGGGACAGTCAGGGGCGTCGCATCCACGTCGAGGACGGGGACGCGTTGTCGCTGGAGGGTCATGCGGTTCCGGCCCCCGGGTTGGGACGATCAGCAGCCTCTTCCGACACGGGCACAGCCTCTTCCGACACGGGCACAGCCTCTTCCGACACGGGCCCGGCCTCGACGGCCTCTGCGGCTGCCGGTTCCTCGCCGACGCCGAGCACTGACGGGACAACCTCGCGAAGCCGTTCCAGGCTGATGGCGCCCTGGCGGACCACCCGCAGCGGCACGGCGGTGGCATCGACGATGGTGGACGGCAGGGCGTCGGCGCCCTCGGCCGGACGTGGTCCGCCCTCGAGATAGACCTCCACAGACTCCGCGAGCTGGGCTTCGGCCTCGGCTGCGGTCAGCGCCGCGGCCTGGCCCGTGCGGTTGGCCGAGGAGACGGCCAGCGGCCCGGTCAGCGTCAGCAGGTCCTGGGCAACGTCGTCGGCCGGGATCCGCAGGGCCACGGTGCCCTTGGTTTCGCCAAGATCCCAGTCCAGGGACGGCTGGGCATGCAGGATCAGCGTGAGTCCGCCCGGCCAGAAGGCCTCGGCCAGGCGCCGGGCCTCGGCCGGCACGTCCGTGGCGAGTCCGTCGAGGGCATTGAGCCTGGGGATGAGGACCGGCGGCGGCATTTTCCGGCTGCGGCCTTTCGACGCCAGCAGCAGGGTCACCGCCAGGGGCGAGAACGCGTCGGCGGCGATCCCGTACACGGTGTCGGTCGGGAAGACCACGCACTTGTGGTCGCGGATGGCCCGCTGGGCATGTTCAAGTCCGGCGGCGCGCTGCTCAGCTGCCGTGCAATCGTAGCTAGTCGTCACTGGCCTATTCTTTCATCACTTCGTGCGTTGCCCGGTTCACCGTGGGGCAGCCGGGTCGGCAAGGACGGCGCTGGTGGCCCGGTCCCTGCCGTTGAGGTCACGATGGGTGGCCACCTCGGCCCACAGCCCGGAGCGCTCCAGCATCGTGGCGATCCAGCCGGCCTGGACTTCGGCGTGTTCCATCACAAAGTAGCCGCCGGGAACCAGCAGCCGCGCCGCGGAGGCCGCGGCCGCCGTCGGAAGTTCCATGCCGTCCGCTCCCCCGCCGTACAGGGCTTCGGGGGGATCGTGCAGCGCCACTTCGGGTTCGTTGGGGACCGCCTCGGCGGGAATGTACGGCGGGTTGGAGACCACGACGTCGAACGTACCGTTGTGTTCGCGCAGGGCATCGCGCAGGTCGCCGCGGATCAGGTGGACGCCGAGCGGCAGCAGGTTCCGGGCAGCCCAGGCGTGCGCAAATTCGCTGAATTCGACGGCGTGGACCTCCGCGCCGGGGACCTCGTGCGCGATCGAGCCGGCGATGGCGCCGGATCCGGTGCCCAGATCCACCACCTTCGGGTGCGCCAGGCCCTGCAGCCTGTCGATCACGAGCTGCACGACGGACTCGGTTTCCGGGCGGGGAATGAATACCCCCGGCCCGACGGCAAGTTCCAGGTAGCGGAAATGCGCGACGCCGGTGATGTGCTGCAGCGGAATGCGCTGGGCGCGCTCGGCGATGAGCTCCGGATAGCCGTCAGGGGCCGGGGTGTCCCCCAGCATCAGGGCGCGGAGCCGTCCGAGCCCGACGCCGAGCAAATGGTCGGCGAGGAGTTCGGCGTCGGCGCGGGGGCTCGGGACGCCAGCGGCCGCCAGGACGGAGGTGGCCTCGCGGACCGCGTCCGCGAGGCTCAGCCCGGTTCCTTCTGTCATCACTGCGCGGGCCGGGACTAGTCGCCGATGGCGTCGAGGCGGGCCTGTTCGTCCATCTCGATGGCCGACTGGATGACCGGCTCCAGGTCGCCGTTCATGACTTGGTCCAGGTTGTAAGCCTTGTAGCCGGTGCGGTGGTCCGCGA
The DNA here is from genome assembly GCF_040547025.1 of Arthrobacter sp. UYEF36. NCBI lineage: Bacteria > Bacillati > Actinomycetota > Actinomycetes > Micrococcales > Micrococcaceae > Arthrobacter > Arthrobacter sp. UYEF36. Next base: position 638,979 of record NZ_JBEPOX010000001.1, on the reverse strand, counting down.
TCCGGTTCTCGGGGTAGTTGTAGGTCCGGATGCGCTCCGAGCGGTCCATGGTGCGGATCTGCGACTTGCGCTGGGCCGAGTTCTCGGCGTCGATCTGCTCCTGCTGGTGCGCCAGGATGCGGGCGCGAAGGACGCGCATGCCGGCCTCGCGGTTCTGCAGCTGCGACTTCTCGTTCTGCATGGCCACCACGATTCCGGTGGGAAGGTGGGTGATCCGGACGGCGGAGTCGGTGGTGTTCACGGACTGGCCGCCGGGGCCGGAGGAACGGTAGACGTCGATCTTGAGGTCGTTCTGGTTGATCTCAAGCTCTTCGGGCTCGTCCACTTCCGGGAGCACCAGTACGCCGGCCGCGGAGGTGTGGATGCGGCCCTGGGATTCGGTCACGGGAACGCGCTGCACACGGTGCACGCCGCCTTCGAACTTGAGCCGCGCATACACGCCCTCGGCCGGATCGTTCGAGTTGCCCTTGATGGCCACCTGGACATCCTTGTAGCCGCCCAGGTCCGATTCGTTGGCGGAAATCATCTCGGTCTTCCAGCCGCGGGATTCCGCGTACCGGGTGTACATCCGCAACAGGTCGGCCGCGAACAGGGCAGCCTCGTCGCCGCCTTCGCCGCCCTTGACCTCGAGGATCACGTTGCGGGCGTCGTCCGGGTCGCGCGGGATCAGCAGCCGGCGCAGCTTGGCCGCAGCCGTCTCCAGCGCAGCCTCAAGCTCCGGCACCTCGGCAGCAAACTCCGGGTCCTCCCCCGCCATTTCCTTGGCAGCCGCGAGGTCATCCTGGATGCCGTGCCAGGCATGGTAAGCCTCGACAATACCGTTCAGCTGAGCCGACCGCCGCCCCAGCTTCCGGGCAATCTTCTGGTCAGCATAAACAGCAGGATCCCCAAGCTGTGCCTGGATAGCATCATGCTCATCCAACAGGCCCTGTACGGACTCAAACATTTTCAAAACCTCTTTCGACTCTTCCAAGTCTAGTTACTGCAACGCGGGGTCACTTACCGCCCATTCCAACGGCCCTGATGGGCGCTATGTGACCCCGCGTTGCTTTTGAAGCGGCGGAACCGGTTAACGCAACAACCGCCCGGGAAAGTGGCGGCCCGGGAAGGGCCGCCACTTTCCGAGCGGTTACGCGTAGCTACTTGTCGTTATCGGACTTCGCGCCAAGCGTCGTCTTCTGCACCTGCATGAGGAACTCGACGTTGCTCTGGGTCTCCCGGATCTTGTTGGTCAGCAGCTCAAGGCTCTGCTGCGTTTCGAGTCCGGACAGGACGCGGCGCAGCTTCCACATGATCTTGACTTCCTCGGGGGACAGCAGGTTTTCCTCGCGGCGGGTACCGGACGCGTTGACGTCCACGGCCGGGAAGATGCGCTTGTCCGCGAGCTGGCGGGACAGGCGCAGTTCCATGTTGCCGGTGCCCTTGAACTCCTCGAAGATGACCTCGTCCATCTTGGAACCGGTCTCAACGAGCGCGGTTGCCAGGATGGTGAGCGAGCCACCGTTTTCGATGTTGCGGGCTGCACCGAAGAAGCGCTTCGGCGGGTACAGCGCTGCGGAGTCGACGCCACCGGAGAGGATACGGCCGGAGGCCGGGGCCGCCAGGTTGTAGGCACGGCCCAGGCGGGTCATCGAGTCGAGCAGCACCACAACGTCCATGCCCATTTCCACGAGACGCTTGGCACGCTCGATGGAGAGCTCGGCCACGGTGGTGTGGTCGTCAGCGGGACGGTCGAAGGTGGAGGCGATGACCTCGCCCTTGACGGTGCGCTGCATGTCCGTGACTTCTTCGGGGCGTTCGTCAACGAGCACCATCATGAGGTGGACCTCAGGATTGTTGGTGGTGATGGCGTTGGCGATCGACTGCAGGATGAGCGTCTTGCCGGCCTTCGGCGGCGAAACGATCAGGCCACGCTGGCCCTTGCCGATCGGGGCGACCAGGTCGATGACGCGGGGGCCGATCTTCTTCGGGTCCGTCTCGAGGCGCAGGCGCTCGGAGGGGTACAGCGGAACGAGCTTCGCGAATTCGACGCGGTCCTTGAGTTCCTCGGGGGTCTTGCCGTTGACCGAGGTGACGCGGACCAGCGCGTTGAACTTCTGGCGCGCGGTCTGCTGCTGATTCCCTTGCTGGGACTCGCCTTCACGCGGTGCACGGATGGCACCGACGACGGCGTCACCCTTGCGCAGGTTGTACTTCTTCACCTGGGCGAGGGACACATAGACGTCGTTCGGGCCCGGCAGGTAGCCGGAGGTGCGGATGAACGCGTAGTTCTCGAGCACGTCCAGGATGCCGGCGACGGGCAGCAGGACGTCGTCCTCGGTGACCTCGACGTCGTCGACGTCCGGTCCCTGGACGCGTCCCCGACGGCGGTCGTTGCGGTCGCGGAAGCGGTCGTTGCGCGAGCTGTTGTCGCGGCTGTCCTGGCCGCCGGAGCGCTCGGGACGGTCGTTGCGGTCACGCCGGTTCCGGCGGTTCCGTCGGCTGCCGCCGTCGCCGTCATCGTCACGGTTGTTGTCGCGGTTGTCGCGGTTGGCAGTGTTGTCGCGGTTGTCGCGGTTGCCGGCAGCGTCGTCGCGGCCGCCGCGGGTGCGCTCACGGCGCTGGCCGTCTTCACTGCCCTGCTCTGCCTGACGCTGTTCGGTGCGCTGTTCCGAACGCTGTTCGGTGCGCTGTTCGGTGCGCTGTTCGGTGCGCTGTTCGGTGCGCTGTTCGGTGCGCTGTTCAGCCTGACGCTGCTCGGCCGGGGCCTCGACGGCGGTTGCGGCCGGGGCTGCGCCCTGTCCGGCGGGCTGTTCTGCGCTCTGGGCGGCGGCTTCGCCGCGGCGGCGGTTGCGGGTGCGCGGCTGGCGGGTGCGTTCGCCGCCTTCCGTCGAGGAAGCGGCAGTGCCGCTCTCGGGTGAGCCGGCCTCGGCGGAAGCCACGGGGGCCTCCACGGCCGGAGCGGCTGCGGGTGCCTCGGCGGCGGGAGTCGTGATGACGCCGTCGCTGCCGGCGCGGCGGCTGCGGCCACGTCCACGGGCACGCGGGTTCTCCTGGGCCGGCGCCTCGGCGTCGGCAGCAGGCGCGGCGGCCGGAGCCGCGGCCTGGGAGACGGTGCCGTTGTCGGTCGCCTTCTCAGCAGCGCGGGCCGGAGCCTTGCTCACGGGAGTGCCGGCGCGGTGGGCGGAAATGGCCGACACAAGATCGCCCTTCCGCATCCGGGAACCGCCGGAAATCCCCAGCTGGCTGGCAAGTGCCTGGAGCTGGGCGAGCTTGAGGCCGGCGAGGCCGCTGCTCTTGGCGGGTGCTGCCGTAGACGATCCGGCAGCAGAAGATGATGTTTCCACAGCTGAAGACAGCTCAGTGGTTTCGGTCACGAAGGATCCTTCCCCCTCGACGGCGTCCAGGCTAGGAGCTGGACGCGATGATTTGATCTGGGCTGCAGTTCAGATCCGCAGCCGGGATTTCGGCCTTGCCGGATGGATATTGGCCAGCACGGCCGGATATAGCTACACCTGGCGCGTTCCGGAAGATAAGGAACGGCGGGCTGACTTTTCAGGGGTGCAGAGATTGTTTCTGCGGATTCCTGCGTCAGACCAAAAGCAGGTGGCACCGAAAAATATTGCGCAGTGAAAGATGAGAGAGGCAACTAGGCCAACATCGCGGTCTTTTGAACAGTAAGTGACTTACTACAAGTAAACTTACTGCCTGCGTGGTTACCGCCGGTGCACTTCCACTTTAGCACCTTCGACGTCCACAGCCAGCTTCATCACACGCCAGCCCACGTCCGGCGTGTTGCCGGTCGTGAAGTCGCCGATGAACTCGACGGCGGCATCGGCCTGGGCCTCCCCGTTGGCCAGGACCAGCACTGTGGGGCCGGCGCCGGAGACGACGGCGGCAAAACCCGCCTGCCGCAGGGCGGCGATCAGGTCCGCGCTGGGCCGCATGGCGTCCGCACGGTAACTCTGGTGCAGGTAGTCCTCGGTGCCCGCCAGCAGGAGTTCGGGTTTTTGCGTCAGGGCGTGGATCAGCAGGGCCGCACGTCCGGAATTCATGGCCGCGGCGTGGTGGCCCACCGAGGCAGGCAGCAGCGCACGTGCGGCTTCGGTGGACAACTCAAAGTCCGGCACGGCAACCACCGGAACGACCGCCGAGGCGACCGTCGCGCAGGTGCTGCTGTACTGGTCACTGTCCTGCCATGACAGCGCCAGTCCGCCGAAAATTGCGGGTGCGACGTTGTCAGGGTGTCCTTCCATCTCACTTGTGAGCTGCAGGACCCAGTCCCTGCCCCGGCGGGATGCCTCCGGAACGAGGGCATTGGCGGCGGTTACCGCGGCCACGACGGCACAGGCGGAAGAGCCCAGGCCGCGGCCGTGCGGATTGATGTTGTCAGCCGTGATCCGCAGGCCGTCGTGCCGGAAGCCGAGGCGGTGCAGGGCCTCCGTGATGGCCCTGACCACCAGGTGGGTGGCGTCCCGGGGCAGGGAGTCCGCCCCTTCACCGCTGAGCTCGAATTCCAGCTCGCCGCTGTCCAGGGTTTCCACCGTCAGCGTGTCGAACAGCGCCAGCGCCAGGCCGAGGCTGTCATACCCGGGGCCGAGGTTCGCGCTCGTGGCCGGCACTCGGACCGTCACGAGCTGCCCGGCCGGAACCGCCGGCGTGTCGGCGGCTGACTCGGCCGGGATGGTGAGGGTGGTTTCCACGGTTACTTTTCTTCCAGTCCCAGGGCCGTGGCCACGGTGACCACGTCGTTCGAGACCTTGACGGGCTGCACTTCGCTGCCGTCCTCGGTGCGGAGCGCCCACTGCGGGTCCTTGAGGCCGTGGCCGGTGACCGTGATGACGATGGTCTTGCCGGTCGGCACTTCCCCGGCTGCGTGCTTCTTGATCAGGCCGGCGACGCCGGCAGCAGAACCCGGCTCGACGAAGACGCCTTCGCGGGCGGACAGCCAGCGGTGGGCGGAGAGGATTTCCTCATCCGTCACGGCTTCGATCACGCCGCCGGACTCGTCGCGTGCGGCGATGGCGGTGTCCCAGGACGCGGGGTTGCCGATCCGGATGGCGGTAGCGATTGTGTCCGGTTCCGTGATCGGGTGGCCGGCGACGAACGGTGCGGCGCCGGCGGCCTGGAAGCCCCACATGACCGGGGTCCTGGTGGAGACGGCGGCGAGAGTCCCGGCGGTGGCGGATTCGAACGGCGCGGAGTACTCCTTGTAGCCCTTCCAGTACGCGGTGATGTTGCCTGCGTTGCCCACCGGCAGCACATGGAAGTCCGGAGCGTCACCGAGCCAGTCGACCACTTCGAAGGCGCCGGTCTTCTGGCCCTCGATCCGGGCCGGGTTGACCGAGTTGACCAGGAACACCGGGTAGGACTCCCCCAGCTTGCGGGCAATGTCGAGGCAGTCGTCGAAGTTGCCGTCGACCTGGAGCAGGGTTGCGCCGTGCGCGATCGCCTGGCTCAGCTTGCCCATCGAGATCTTGCCTTCGGGCACCAGCACCACGCACCTCAGGCCGGCGGCAGTGGCATACGCGGCGGCGGACGCGGAGGTGTTTCCGGTGGAGGCGCACACCACGGCCTTTGCTCCGGCGGCAACCGCAGCCGTCATGGCCATGGTCATGCCGCGGTCCTTGAAGGACCCGGTCGGGTTCATGCCCTCGACCTTGAGGTAGACATCGCTGCCGGTGAGCGCGGAAAGCTGCTGCGCGTATACGAGAGGGGTGCCGCCCTCCCCGAGGGTGATGACCTTGGTCGCCTCGGTAACGGGCAGTCGGTCAGCGTATTCGCGGATGACGCCGCGCCATTGGTGAGCCACTTAGACTCCTTCTACCCGCAGTACGGATGTAACGGAATTGATAACGTCCAGGCCCTTGACGGCCTCGACGGTGGCTGCCAGTGCAGCCTCGCTTGCGCGGTGGGTCACGATCCGGAGTTCTGCCGATTCGATATTCGAGTCAGCATCGCGGTGGATGGTCTGCCGCATGATTTCAATGGAGACGCCGTGCTCCGCGAAGAGCTGGGCGATCCTGGCCAGCACACCGGGCTGGTCCGCGACGTCGAGTCCGATGTAGTAGCTGGTGACCGCAGCGGTGATGGGAAGCGCGGACACCTGGCCGGTCGTGGTCTCGGCGCGGCCGGGGCCGCCCAGGACGATGCTGCGGGCCGCGGAAATGAGGTCGCCCATCACGGCAGAGGCGGTGGGCTTGCCGCCGGCGCCCTGGCCGTAGAACATCAGCTCGCCGGCGTTTTCGGCTTCGATGAAGACGGCGTTGAACGCCCCGCGTACCGCTGCCAGCGGGTGTTCGCGCGGCAGCAGCGTCGGGTGCACACGGACGGACACACCGGTGGTCCCGTCGGCGTCTGTTTCCGTGCCTGACCCCAAGCCTGTCCCCAAGCCTGTTTCCCGGCCTGCGGTCCCCAGCTTCTCGGCGATTGCCAGCAGCTTGATGACGAAGCCGGCGTCTTTCGCGGCAGCGATGTCGGCGGCTGTCACGGAGCTGATGCCCTCGCAGTACACGTCGTCCAGCGAGAAACGGGTGTGGAAGGACAGCGAGGCAAGGATCGCGGCCTTGGAGGCGGCGTCGTGGCCCTCGATGTCGGCGGTGGGGTCGGCCTCCGCGTAGCCCAGGCGCTGGGCCTCGGCCAGGGCGTCGGCGAACTGGGCCCCGGTGGAATCCATCTGGTCCAGGATGAAGTTGGTGGTGCCATTGACGATGCCGAGCACCCGGGTGATCCGGTCGCCGGAAAGGCTGTCCCGGATGGGCCGCAGGATGGGGATCGCGCCGGCGACGGCGGCCTCGTAGGAAAGCTGCACGCCGGCCTTGTCCGCTTCCTCGTGGAGGGTGGGGCCGTCCTTGGCAACGAGCGCTTTGTTGCCGGTGACCACGCAGGCGCCGTTGCGCATGGCGGTCAGGATCAGGGTCCGGGCCGGTTCGATCCCGCCCATCAGCTCGATCACCAGATCGGCGTCCTTGACCAGGGCCTCGGCATCGGTGGTGAACAGCCCGCGGGGGAGCTCGACTTCGCGGGGGGCGTCGAGGTTGCGCACGGCAATGCCGACCAGCTCCAGGCGGGCGCCGGCGCGCGACGCCAGCATGTCGGCGTCGTCAAGGAGAATCCGCGCAACCTGGGCCCCGACGTTGCCACAGCCCAGCAGGGCTACTTTCAGGGTTCGCAATTCGGTCATTCAGACTCCCATGTCGCGGTTGAGCAGATCTTCTTCGGTTTCCCCGCGGACAATGAGCCGGACAGATCCGTCGCGCACAGCGACAACGCCCGGCCGGGCCAGATAGTTGTAGTTGCTTGACAGGGCCCAGCAGTAGGCGCCGGTCCCCGGTACAGCGAGCAGATCACCGGCTGCCACGTCCTCGGGCAGATATACATCTCTAACAACTATGTCGCCGCTCTCGCAATGTTTGCCCACTACTCGGGACAGCTGCGGGGCCGCATCCGACGTGCGGGAGGCCAGAATGGCCGAGTAATCCGCGTCGTACAGCACCGGACGCGGGTTATCGCTCATCCCGCCGTCCACCGACACATACCGGCGCGGGTACGTAACGTTTTCGCTTGGCGTGGCGGGTTTACCGGCTTCGCCGGGTTCTCCGGAATCGCCGGCACCGGTTGTCGGGGCATCGACCCGGACGGTCTTCAGCGTGCCCACTTCATAGAGCGTGAAGGTGCTGCTGCCGACGATCGCACGGCCCGGTTCGATCGAGATCCGCGGGGCGGTGATCCCCAGCTCGGCGCATTTGGCGCGGACGACGGCGGCCATCGCCTGGGCGATTTCGGCAGCCGGGCGCGGGGTGTCCACGGGCGTGTAGGCGATGCCGTAGCCGCCGCCGAGGTCCAGTTCGGGGAGCACGATCGAGTACTTGGTCTGCATCGCGGCGAGGAAGTCCAGCAGCTTCTCCGCTGCCAGGGCGAAGCCGTCCGGCTCGAAGATCTGCGACCCGATGTGGCAGTGCAGGCCCAGCAGCTCGATGCTGGGGTAGCCCGACGCGGCGGCCACGGCTTCCTCGGCCGCGGAGAGGCCGGCCTGCTCGGTGGAGTCCCCGGCCATGGAGAGGCCGAACTTCTGGTCCTCGTGGGCCGTGGCGATGAATTCGTGAGTGTGGGCGTGCACGCCCGGGGTCAGCCGCAGCATGACCTTCGCGGTTTCGCCGCGGGCCTCGGCAATCCTGGCGACACGTTCGAGCTCGGCGAGGCTGTCGACCACGATCCGGCCCAGCTGCATGTCGAGGGCGCGGTGGATCTCGCCGTCGGACTTGTTGTTGCCGTGGAGCGCGACGTCGGCGCCGGGGATCCCGGCGCGGGCGGCGACGGCGAGTTCCCCGCCGGAGGCCGTGTCCAGCCGCAGCCCCTCTTCCTCCACCCAGCGGACCACCGCCGTGCACAGGAAGGACTTGCCGGCGTAGTAGACGTCCACTCCCCCGCAGATGTCGGCGAAGGCGTCGTTGAACGCGTCGGAAAAGGCCCGGGCCCGGGCCCGGAAGTCGTTCTCGCTCATCACAAACAAGGGTGTGCCGAACTGGCGCTGGAGCTCGCTGGCGGGGATGCCGTCTATGGCGAGTTCGCCGGCATCGTTCCGGCTGACCCCGCTGGCCCACAGCGGCTCGTGCAGGGCATTGAGGTCAGCGGGGACCTGCAGCCATTCCGGCGCGAGCGGGGAGGCTGCGCCGGCGGTGGCGGACGGGTTAGTGGTCATGGCAGTTACATCCGTTCCGGCGCCGAGACGCCCAGCAGTTCCAGTCCGTTGGCCAGCACCTGGCTCGTGGCGTCGTTGAGCCAGAGCCGGGTGCGGTTGAGATCGGTGATCGGCTCGTCGCCCTGCGGCGCCACACGGCAGGCGTCGTACCAGCGGTGGTAGGCGCCGGCGATGACCTCGAGGTGGCGGGCCACCCGGTGCGGCTCGCGCAGTTCGGCCGCCTTGGCCACGATCGAGGGGTAGCTGCCGAGATAGGACAGCAGCTCATTCTCGGTCGCATGCTCGAGCAGGGACGCCTCGAAGCAGTCTTTGCCGTCCACACGGCGCTGCACCCCGGCGGCTACGGCGTTGCGGGCCGTGCCGCGGGAACGGGCGTGCGCGTACTGGACGTAAAACACCGGGTTCTCGTTGCTGTGCTTCTTCAACAGTTCCGGGTCCAGGGTCAGCGGCGAATCGGCCGGGAAACGTGCCAGCGAGTAGCGGACCGCGTCCTTGCCCAGCCAGGAGATGAGGTCCTTGAGTTCGATGATGTTTCCGGCACGCTTGGAGAGCTTGGCGCCGTTGACGGAGACCAGCTGTCCGATCAGGACCTCAATATTGACCTCGGGATCGTCCCCGGCGGCCGCCGCAATGGCCTTGAGCCGGTTGATGTAGCCGTGATGGTCCGCCCCGAGCAGGTAAATCTTCTCGGTGTACCCGCGGTCCTTCTTGGACAGGTAGTAGGCGGCGTCGGCGGCGAAGTACGTCGGCTCGCCGTTCGCGCGGATCATCACCCGGTCCTTGTCATCACCGAAGTCCGTGGTGCGCAGCCAGACCGCGCCGCCGTCGTCGTACACGTGGCCCTGTTCCCGGAGCCGCGCGACGGCGTCCTCGATCGCGCCGGCGTCGTGGAGTTCCTGCTCGGAGAAGTAGACATCGAACGCGACGCCGAACTCGGCCAGGGTGCGCTTGATGTCGTGCAGCTGCGCCTTGTACGCCGCGCCGCGGATCACCGGCAGCGCGGCGACGTCGGTCAGTTCGCGGATGTCCGGGTGCTGGGTCAGCACCTCGTGGCCAAGATCGGCGATGTACTCGCCCGGGTAGCCACCCTCCGGGACACCGCGGCCGTGCAGCCGGGAGAGCACCGAGTGGGCGAAGACGTTCATCTGCGACCCGGCGTCATTAATGTAGTACTCGGCCGTGACCTCGGCGCCGGAGGCCCGGAGGACGCGGGCGATCGCGTCGCCCAGGGCCGCCCAGCGGGTGTGGCCGATGTGCAGCGGGCCGGTGGGGTTGGCGGAGACGAATTCCATGTTGACCGTGTGGCCTGCGAGCGCGGTGTTGGTGCCGTAGTCCGGACCGGCCTCGACAATGGCCTTGGCCAGGGCGCCGGCGGCGGCAGCGTCCACGGTGATGTTCAGGAACCCCGGTCCGGCGATGTCGACGGCGGAGACCGCGTCGATGGACTTCAGCCGGGCACTCAGCACGGAGGCGAACTCCCGGGGGTTGGTGCCGGCCGTTTTGGCCAGCTGAAGGGCGATGTTGGTGGCCCAGTCGCCGTGGTCCCGGTTCTTCGGACGCTCAACGCGCACCGCATCCGGGACCTCGGAGGCGGGGAGGGCGATTTCACCGGCGGCGACGGCGTCCTTCAGGCAGGCGGATATGGCGAGGGAGAGTTCTTCAGGGGTCACGGTTCCAGCCTACCGGTGGCCTGCAGTGTCGCGGAATTTGGTGCCTGACGTGACCGCCGGATCACAAAGTGAACCACTACGCTGATTCATACGTTGTCATTGGTGTCCGCGGCGGGCCGCCGCTCGCGGGTCACCGCCTCCCGTCCCTCCCCCGATCGTCGCCAGAGAAATGAGCCGCCGCATGACTACCTCCTTCCGGAAAAGCGTCTTCGTCGGCATCGCCGGACTGTCCCTGGCCGGCTCCGCGGCAGGCTGCGCGCCCGGGCAGGCCACCGGCAGCCAGGGAACGCCCGATGCGCCATCAGCCGCCGCGGGTGCCGCCAGCTACAAGGACGGGACCTACAGCGCGGACGGCAACTACGTCTCGCCGAACGGCACCGAGACGGTGGGGGTGACCCTGACCCTGGCCGGCGGCGCCGTGTCCGACGTCCAGATCACCCAGCATCCGTCCAACCCCAACACCAGGAAGTTCCAGGGCGAATTCGCCGGCGGCATCCAGTCCCAGATCGTCGGGAAGAACCTCAACGAGATCAAGGTCTCCAAGGTGGCCGGTTCGTCGCTGACGAGCGGCGGCTTCAACCAGGCTGTGGAAAAGATCAAGTCCGAGGCCCAGTAGTAAACAGCACGTCGTAGGCAGCCAGTAGCCGCAGGAGGAAACGTGCCGCATCCGGGCTGGACGGATTTCAGTTTCGATGGGATTGGTACGGGTTGGGACATCTCAACACCGTCCCCGCTCTCCGGCGCGTTGCGCCGCCGCCTGCTGGACACCGTCGAGGACTACGACGCCGCATGGTCCCGTTTCCGGCCGGACTCCGTTATCGCGGGCGCCGCGCGGCAGCCCGGACGCTACACCCTGCCGGCCGGGGCCGCTGCCCTGGGTCCGCTCTACGAAAAGCTGTACCGGCTCAGCGGCGGGGCCATGACGCCGTTGATCGGCGGCAGCCTCGAACAGCTCGGCTATGGCGCCAGCCACTCCCTTCGCCCCGGCGGCCCGCCGCTGCCCGCCCCGCCCTGGGACGAGGTGCTCGACTGGCAGGGCACTGTGCTGACCACCCGTACCCCGGTGGTGATCGACGTCGGCGCCGCCGGAAAGGGCCAGCTGGCGGACCTGCTGTCCGCCGCACTGCGTGAGAGTGGCATCAGCGAGCACGTCATCGACGCGAGCGGCGACCTGGTCAACGCGGGTTCCGTGCCGGTTCAGGTGGGCCTGGAGCATCCTTACGATCCGGCCCGGGCCATTGGCATCGTCAGCCTCGGGGCCGGGGCGCTCTGCGCTTCCGCCGCCAACCGGCGCGCCTGGGGTGACGGGCTGCACCACGTGCTGGACGGCACAACCGGAGCGCCGGTGCGCACCGTCGTCGCCAGCTGGGCGATGGCGGCGAGCGCCATGGTGGCCGACGCGCTGGCAACCGCACTGTTTTTCGTTGAGGGGTCCCGCCTGCGGGAGGAGTTCGATTGTTCCTGGCTGACCGTCCACTCGGACGGCCACGCGGAATATTCGGCCGATTTTGAAGGGGTGTTGTTTTTATGACCGCCACCATCTCCACGCCCGCCAGTTCACGGCTGGAGACGGCGCTGGGCCGGTTCACGATGTACCGGCTGGTCCTCTGGGTCCTGGCCGTGCTCGCCGGCTACAGCCTGCTGCTCGATGTGCTTGGCTGGCTGACGTTCGGGCTTCCGGAGATGATCGCGCATCTGGCGCTCTGCCTCGGCCTGACGTACGCTTCCAACCGTGCCATTGCCGCGCTGTTCCATGTGCGCCCGCACTCTGAGTCGTCCCTGATCACGGGGCTGCTGCTCTACTTCCTCTTCTGGCCCACGCAGTTCTCGGCGGGGCTGCAGTACCTGGACCTGGCCGGTGTGGCCCTCGCCTGCGTGCTCGCGTCGGCGTCCAAGTACGCCCTCGCCTGGCGCGGCCGCCACATCTTCAATCCGGCAGCGGCCGGCGCGTTCATCACCGGGCTGACCGGACTCAATATCGCCACCTGGTGGGCTGCCACCCCTGCGATGCTGTGGCTGGTGCTGCCGGGGGTCCTGCTGGTGCTCTACCGGGTCCGGAAGCTGCTGATGGCGTCCGTGTTCACGGTGGTGGCGGTGACCATCGTGTCCGTGGAACTACTCCGCGCCGGCATGGCAGCGGGCGACGCGTTGTGGCAGTCCATCGCCCAGCGCCCGGTCCTGTTTTTTGTCGGCTTTATGCTGACCGAGCCGCTCACCCTGCCGCCGCGCCGGTGGCAGCAGCTGGCGCTGGCCGGCGGCGTCGGACTGCTGTTCGCCATCCCCTACAACCTGGGTTTCGTGGCCAACTCGCCCGAGCTGGCGCTGCTCGTGGGCAACGCGTTCGCGTTCACCGCCGGCCAGCGCGGCCGGGTCCTGCTCCGCTTCCGGGGCTCCCGTCCGTTGACGCCGACGACGACGGAATTCCGCTTCCAGCCCGAGCATCCGCTCCGCTTCACCCCGGGACAGTACATCGAGCTGAACCTGCCGCACGGGAAGGCCGACCACAAGGGCCGGCGGCGGGTGTTCAGCCTGACCAGTCCCCCGGATTCGACGGAGCTCACCATCGGGGTGGGAACGGCCGAACCGCGGTCCACGGCCAAGTGGTCGCTCCTGGCGCTGGAGCCCGGCGACGAGCTGACGGCCACCGCCGTGGGCGGGGACTTCGTCCTGCCGCGGAGTCCGGAGGCGTCCGTGCTGCTGATCGCGGCCGGCATCGGCATTACCCCCTATCTGTCCCAGCTGTCCGGCCGCTCCGCCGGGAAAAGGGATGTGGTCCTGCTGTACCTGGCCAGGAATGCCGCCGAACTCGCCTACGCCGGGGAACTCGAACGCACCGGGGTGCGGGTCATCGCCCGGCTTGCCGACGGCTCCGCGCCACCGGCGTTTATGCAGAATGCGGGCGCCGTCCGGATCGACGGCACCACGCTGAAGGACCTCGTCCCCGACATCGCGCGCCGGGTTGTCTATGTCTCGGGCTCGCCGGCGAGTGTCCGCCCCCTCCGGGCTGCCGCCCGCCGGGCCGGGGCGCGCCGGATCCATGTGGACTCCTTCGCGGGCTACTGAGTTCCGTGGACTGGGCGCGCCGATTTTCCCTTGGAGCCCACCTTCCTGCTAAGCTCTAGGACGTCCCGCCGGTAACGGCAGGAACCCTGACTGCCCTCGTAGCTCAGGGGATAGAGCGTCTGCCTCCGGAGCAGAAGGTCGTTGGTTCGATTCCAATCGAGGGCACACACAAGAACCCCTAGGATCCACTGGATTCTGGGGGTTCTTTCGTGTTGGCTGACAGGGTGCAGGGTCAATGGCCGCGTTGCGGCCCTACGAACGGGGGCGGCGGATGAACTTCGGCGCGGCGCTGCTGTTTCCGTTCCAGTGGCTGGTGTCGGCCATCATGGTCGGACTCCATGACGGACTGAGCTCCCTCGGCATGCCTGCTTCCAGCGGCTGGACCTGGACGCTGTCCATCATCGGCCTGGTGCTGGTCATCCGCGCCGCCCTGATTCCCGTATCCCTGAGGCAGATCAAGGCCCAGCGCCGCATGCGGCAGCTCCAGCCGGACCTGAAGAAGCTGCAGGACAAGTACAGGGGCCGGACCGACGCCCTGTCCGGGCAGGCCATGGCGCAGGAACAGATGGCCCTGTACAAGAAGCACGGCACCAACCCGTTCTCGGCGTGCCTCCCCCTGCTGATCCAGGTGCCGTTCTTCCTCGCCCTCTTCACCGTGTTGTCCGGTATCCCGACGGCGGCCGACAGCGGGAAGGCGATCGGCGCGATGAGCCACGAGCAAGTGGCGCAGTTCGGGGAGTCGAGCATCTTTGGCGCCCCACTGGCGGCGTCCGTGCTCCACGGCACGCCCCCGGGCGGCAACGTAGTGGCCGTGTGGATCCTGTCCATGGTGATGATCCTGGCCATGACGGCCTCACAGTTCATCACCCAGCGGCACATCATGGCCAGGAACATGGCCGCGGGGACTGTGGCGGGGCCCGCAGCACGGCAGCAGAGAGTGCTGCTCTACTCGCTGCCGGCCGTCTTCGGCGCGGGCGGCATCATCTTCCCCATCGGCGTGCTGATCTACTGGACCACCACGAATCTGTGGACCATGGTGCAGCAATTCGTCCTTGACCCGGGGCCATGACGAGCGGCCGGGCGGGCGGACCCGGCGGCTCAGCTCCGGGCTTCGACGATTTCCTTGAGCTTCGCCAGCGCCGGCGGCCACGCGTCGTCGAACATGGACACGAACTGCTCGTCGCTGTCGAGCTCCACGTCCACCGTCGTTGACCCCCCGGACCCGCTGAAGGCATACTTTTCATGGGCGCCCACAAAAGCCTTCGCCGCCTCGCTGGTGGCCTCGACCTCGCCGTTGACGATCAGCCCGACGTAACGCAGGGAGATCAACTCGTGCGGCCTGTTTTCCTCAACCGTGGCGATCAATCCCCCCATGGAGCCGTCGCCGTCGGGCCCGAGGAACCGGATTTCGCTGCCCTGGTTCCAGTCCCCCTCGTAGGAGGACTCACCGAAGGCTTTGGTCCATTCCCGGTAGAAGGCCTGGTCCAGCATGGTGGTCCACACGTCCTGCACGGGTGCGTTGACGGTTACCGAATACCTCAACTTTTCCATAGCCGATTCTACGTCTGCGCTTGAACCCCGGGCCAGCACGCAGCCCTGGTCCTCGGCGGATAAGGAGGAAGCGGGCGCGGCCCCCTGCCAATTGTCGGTGCCCGCTCGTAGGCTGTCTGCATCGGCAGCGGGGTTCCGGCGGCCGGGTGGCTGGACTGGGTGCCGGCCGCCGCACCACCACGGGATCCCGCCGAAGCAATAAGGGGTCTCACCATGCACTGTTCCATCATCCCTCCGTACATGCTCCGCCGCCTGGCAGCCCAGCGCGAACCGGAGCTTTCCGACGCCGCCCGCGCGGCGAAGGAAGCCCTCCACCACGTCCCGGGCTTCCACGCGTCGCGGGCCCTGCCCGGTCCCGGCAGCCATCCGGGAATGCGGGAACTCCAGCCGTCCCCGCCGGAACGGACGGTCTACGACGCCGAATTCGCCGAGCAACTCCCCGGCAGCGTGGTCCGCAAAGAGGGGGAACCGCCCACCGGCGATCCCGCGGCCGACGAGGCCTATGACGGGCTGGGGCACACCCACCGCCTCTACGCAGAAGCCTTTGGCCGGAACTCGATCGACGGCAACGGTCTCCACCTCGAGGCCACGGTCCACTACGGCCGCCTGTACGACAACGCATTCTGGGACGGCCGGCAAATGGTGTTCGGCGACGGCGACGGACAGGTGTTCCAGCGGTTCACGAAGTCGTTGAGCGTGATCGGCCACGAACTCGCCCACGGTGTCACCCAGCACTCCGCGGGGCTGGTCTACCGCCACCAGGCCGGGGCGCTGAACGAATCGATGTCCGATGTCTTTGGGGCGCTCGTTGAGCAGCATGTCCGGGAGCAGTCGACGGCGGAGGCCAGTTGGCTGATCGGCGAGGGCCTCTTCACAGATCAGGTCCAGGGGACCGCCTTGCGTTCCCTGAAGGCTCCGGGGACGGCGTATAACGACGACGTGCTCGGCAAGGATCCGCAGCCGGACTCCATGGACGGCTACGTTCACACGAGCGCTGACAACGGCGGGGTGCACATCAACTCAGGGATCCCCAACCGGGCGTTCTACCTGGTTGCCACCGCGCTCGGCGGCAACGCGTGGGACGCGCCCGGCCGGATCTGGTACGAGACCCTGACGGGCGGCACGCTGTCCCCGACCGCCACCTTCGGGGCGTTCGCCAAGGCCACTGCCGCCTCCGCCAAGGAGCTTTTCGGGGCGGATTCCACAGAGCATGACGCCGTGCGGTCCGCGTGGGAAACTGTGAAGGTAAAGTTCCCTGGAGCCAGACGGTAACCCAGCTCACGGCGATCCGAGAGCCATGGACGTTACCGTCTCCTGACGATGCGAGACCGATGAAAATCACTGTCCAGCGCAGCGGCGGCATGGCCGGCATGAAGCGGACGTGGACCGTGCAGCCCACGCCCCCGGAGGATACAGACCTCTGGCAGCCCCTGATTGAGGCCTGCCCGTGGGACGCCGTCCCCACGTCCGGCCGGGGTGCCGCCGCCGGTGCGCCGGACCGGTTCCTCTACAACATCCGGGCCGGACAGCACCGCGTCACGCTGCCCGAACAGGCCGTCACCGGCCCCTGGCGGGATCTCGTCGAGACGGCCAAAGCGGCGGCCGAGCCTCCGCCGCCGCCCGGCCGCGGTTAGACTGCGGCGGCCAGGTGTCCGCGGAAGGTGCGGCGGTAGGACTGCGGGCTGGTGTCCAGCACCTTGGCGAAGTGGTGCCGCAACAGCACTGAATGGCCGAAGCCGGATTCGCGGGCGATTTCGTCGATGTTCAGGTCCGTGGTCTCGAGCAGTTCCTGGGCCCGCAGCACCCGCTGTGAGTTGAACCAGGCCGCCGGGGTCGCACCTGTCTCGGAGCGGAAGCGCCGGGCGAAGGTCCGGGGCGACATGTGGACACGCGCGGCGAGCTCGTTGACCGAATGGTCCTCCCCCAGATGCCGCACCATCCACTGCAGCAGTTCCTCCATGGGTTCGGAGCCGCAGGCCGGGATGGGCCGGTCGATGAACTGGGCCTGGCCGCCGTCGCGGTGCGGCGGAACCACCATGTCCCTGGCGATGGCCGCCGCCACGTTGGCACCGAACTCCAACCGGACCAGGTGCAGGCAGGCGTCGATGCCCGCGGCCGTGCCCGCGCTCGTGATGATCCGGCTGTCCTCGACGTAGAGGACGTTCTCGTCCACCAATGCAGCAGGGTACCGGTTGGCGAGCTCCTGGGAGTAGTGCCAGTGCGTGGTGCAGCGGCGGCCGTCCAGCAGCCCGGCCCGGGCCAGGGCAAACGCCCCGGAACAGATGGACATGACCCAGGCGCCGCGGGCGTGGGCGGCCCGCAGGGCGTGCAGGACGGATTCGGGGACGTCCTCGTCCCTGCCGTAGGGAGCCATGATCACCAGGTCCGCGTCCGCCGCGGCCTCCAGTCCAAGCCCCACGTGCAGGGACAGCCCGGACTTCATCGGGACGTCGCCCGGCACGGGGGTGCAGACCCGGAAATCGAAGGCCGGCACGCCGGTCCCCCGGTCCGACCGGTCCACGCCAAAGACCTCAAACGCGGTCCCGAACTCGAAGATCGCGAAGTTGGGAACCACGATCAGCGCCACTGTTTTGATCATGTCTCCATTCTGGCAGAAACAGTGGCAGAAATTAGAGCTTTTTGGGCATTTCTGCCACTTCTTTTGCTTCCCCGACCGGAGAACCATGGAGGTATGGAACTCATCGGAATCGCCTTTATCGTTCTCATCGTCGTCGGCCTCGCCGCCACCGTCGCAGCACTCCGCAAGGACGGGCTCGGCCACAACCCGCCGGTCCGCTCGGAGGACTACTGGTCCGCGCTGGACCTGCCCAGCACCAACTACACCTTCCGGATCTTCTGAACCCCGGCAGACCCGATCACGCTCACCCGGAACACCCGCTGCCCGGCCCCGACAGGGACCGGGCACTACTTTTGTCCCGCAACCGCCGTGCGGACAGTTCCCAGTAGACTGTGTGCAGCCATGACACTGCATATCTCCTACCCCGCCGAGCTGCCGGTCTCCGAGCGCCGCGAGGACCTGATGGCCGCCATCGCGGCCAACCAAGTGACCATCATCGCCGGCGAGACCGGCTCCGGTAAGACGACCCAGATTCCGAAGATGTGCCTGGAGCTTGGCCTGGGCGAGAACGGGCTGATCGGCCACACGCAGCCGCGCCGGCTGGCCGCCCGCACGGTCGCGGAACGCATCGCGGAGGAACTCGGCGTCGAGATCGGCCAGGAAGTCGGCTTCCAGGTCCGCTTCACCGGAGAGGTCAGCCGCAACACCAAGGTCAAGCTCATGACGGACGGCATCCTGCTGGCCGAGATCCAGCGCGACAAGCTGCTGCGTAAGTACAACGCCATCATCATCGACGAGGCGCATGAGCGCAGCCTCAACATCGACTTCATCCTCGGGTATCTCAAGCGGATCCTGCCGCAGCGGCCGGACCTGAAAATCATCATCACCTCGGCCACGATCGATCCGCAGCGCTTCGCCAAGCATTTCGGCAGCGAAGAGGAGCCGTCTCCGATCATCGAAGTCTCCGGACGCACCTACCCGGTCGAGATCCGCTACCGGCCGCTGTCACAGCCGGCCGGCGGCGCCGCCGGTGACGATGCAGTCGCGGCCTCCGACGACGAGCTGGAAGAGGACCGCGATCCGCTGGACGCCGTCTGCGACGCCGTCGACGAACTTGCGCAGGAGGCGCCCGGCGACATTCTGATCTTCTTCTCCGGCGAACGCGAAATCCGCGACGCCGCCGAGGCCCTCAACGGCAGGATCCAGTCCAACCGAAAGCTGGCCGGCACCGAGGTACTCCCGCTCTTCGCTCGGCTGAGCCTGCAGGAACAGCACAAGGTCTTCCATCCCGGCAGCAAGCGCAGGATCGTGCTCGCCACCAACGTCGCCGAGACCTCCCTGACGGTTCCCGGCATCAAGTACGTCATTGACACCGGCACCGCCCGCATCTCGCGGTACTCGCACCGCACCAAGGTCCAGCGCTTGCCGATCGAGCGGGTTTCGCAGGCGTCCGCGAACCAGCGCTCCGGCCGCTGCGGCCGCGTCTCCGACGGCATCGCCATCCGGCTGTACTCGGAGGATGACTTCGAGTCCCGGCCGCCGTACACCGATCCCGAAATCCTGCGCACCAACCTCGCCGCCGTCATCCTCCAGATGACCGCGATGGGCGTCGCCCGCGGCCCGAAGGACGTTGAAAAATTCCCGTTTGTGGAGCCGCCGGACTCCCGCGCCATCAACGACGGCGTCACCCTGCTGCGGGAACTGGGCGCCCTGAGCGCCGCGCGTCCGCAGGAGGAGACGGGCGACGGCGACGGACGCCCCGGCCGCCGACTGGCCAACGGCAGGAACGCAGGAAGAAACGGCGGCGGGCTGACCGCCGTCGGGCAGCAGCTTGCCCAGCTTCCCGTGGACCCGAGGCTCGGCCGGATGATCGTCGAGTCCGGCAAGCGCGGCTGCGTCCGCGAGGTCATGATCCTCGCCGCCGCGCTCACCATCCAGGACCCGCGCGAGCGCCCAACCGACAAGCAGCAGCTCGCCGCGGAGAAGCACGCGCGCTTCCGGGACGAGAACTCGGACTTCACCGGCTTCCTGAACCTCTGGAACTACATCCAGGAGAAGCAGCAGGAGCTCTCCTCCACAGCCTTCCGGCGGCTGTGCCGCGCCGAGTTCATCAACTACCTGCGCGTCCGCGAGTGGCAGGACCTGTTTGCGCAGCTGCGCCAGCTGGCCCGGCCGCTTGGCATCAGCCTCGACAACAAGCGCCTGGCGGATCCGGTGGGCAACCATGAAGGGATCCACATCAGCCTGCTCTCGGGCCTGCTGAGCCACGTGGGCATCCTTGACGAGCGCAAGCGCGAGTACGCCGGCGCCCGCGGCAGCCGCTTCGCGATCTTCCCGGGCTCGGCCCTGTTCAAGAAGTCCCCCACGTTTGTTATGGCCGCCGAACTCGTGGAGACGAGCCGGCTGTGGGCCCGGGTGGCCGCGAGATTCGATCCACTCTGGGTCGAGCAGGTGGCGCCGGACCTGGTCAAGCGCAGCTACAGCGAACCGCACTGGTCCAAGAAGATGGGCTCGGTGATGGCCCACGAGAAGGTCACACTGTACGGCGTTCCCATCATTCCGAGCCGCCGGATCAACTACGGCAAGGTGGATCCCGAGCTCTGCCGGGAGCTGTTCATCCGGCATGCCCTGGTCGAGGGCGACTGGCAGACCCACCACAAGTTCTTCCACCGCAACCGGGCACTCCTCCACGAGGTTGAGGAGCTCGAGGCGCGGATGCGGCGCCGGGACATCCTGGTGGACGACGAGACACTCTTCGAGTTCTACGACGCCCGGATCGGCAGGGATGTCGTGTCCGAGCGGCACTTCGACAAATGGTGGAAGGAGGCACGGCAGCAGGACCCCGCGCTGCTCGACTTCGACCAGGCGCTGCTGATCAGCGAAGACGCGGATGCCCTGGATGACTCGGCCTACCCGAAGACCCTTATGCACAAGGGCTTTGAGCTGCCGCTGAGCTACGAGTTCCACCCGGTGGCCCCCGGCTCGCCGCCCAACCCCTCCGACGGCGTCACCGCCGAGGTTCCCGTGCTGTTCCTGAACCAGCTCGACGACGCGGCGTTCCGCTGGCTGATTCCCGGCCAGCGGGTGGAGCTGGTCACGGCCCTGATCAAGTCGCTGCCCAAGCACGTGCGCAAGAACTTCGTGCCGGCCCCGGACGTCGCCCGGCAGGCGGTCGCGGCCCTTGAGGCGGACTTCGATCCGGCCACCGACGAACTGGAAGCCTCCCTGGAACTCGTCCTGCGCCGGCTCCGCGGCCAGGTCATCCCACCGAATTCGTGGAACTGGGACGGCGTTCCGCCGCATCTGCGGGTCAGTTTCCGCGTCGTGGATTCCCGGGGCAAGGTGCTGGACGAGGGCAAGGACCTCGGAGTGCTGCAGGAACGGCTGGCGCCGGCCACCCGCCGGGCGATCGCCGAGTCGCTGGGTGCCACGCCCGCGACGACGGCGCCCCAAGCGAACGGCCGGTCCAACGGGAAAGCGAACGGCAAGGCGGCAGCCCAGGCCAACGGCGCGGCAGCGGGGACCACGGTTTCCGCGGTGTCGGCAGCCTCGACCGGTTTCGCCGAGCAGGCGGGGCTGACCTCCTGGTCCTTCGGAACACTGCAGCGCCAGGTCCAGGGAGCGGTGAAGGGGCATACCGTCACCGGCTACCCCGCGCTCGTGGATGAGGGTCAGACCGTGGCCCTGCGGCTCTTCCAGACGCGTTCCGAACAGGAACAGGCCATGCGCGGCGGCGTCATCCGCCTGCTCGCGTTGAAGGTGCCGCCGCCGGACCGCTACGTCCTGGAACACCTGAACAACACCGAAAAGCTCACGTTCAGCCAGAACCCGCACGGTTCCGTCACGGCACTGATTGCCGACTGCGCCCTCGCCGCCATCGACAAGCTCACCCCGGCCGAACTGCCCTGGGACGAGGCGTCCTTCACTGCACTGTACGAAAAGGTCCGCGCCGAACTGATCGACACGGTCTTCACCGTCACCGCCACCGTGGAGCGCATCCTGGCCAGCACCCGGCGGATCGAGAAGGCGCTCAAGGGAACCACAAGCCTGGCCCTGATCAGCGCCCTCAACGACATCAAGAGCCAGCTGGGGCAACTCGTGTTCCCCGGTTTTGTGGCACGCACGGGCTACAGCCAGCTCAGCCAACTGCCGCGCTACCTTGCCGCGATCGAGAAGCGCCTCGAGAAACTCCCCACCAACGTCCAGCGGGACGCCCAGCACATGGCCGCGGTCCAGGCCCTGGAGGACGACTACGACGACGCCGTCTCGGCGCTGCTCCCCGGCCGGCGGGCCGGCGCCGAGTTAACCCAGGTCCGCTGGATGATCGAGGAGCTCCGGGTGAGCCTCTTCGCCGTCGAACTGGGGACCGCCTATTCCGTCTCCGAAAAGCGGATCCGTGCTGTGCTTAATAAAGCGCTGGCGCCGGCCTGACGCCCGGTGGGGACAGCCAGGCCAGCGCCTGCGGTTGGTCGGAGCGGCCCTTAGGCCTCCGGGACGTGGGCCGCGTGTCCGGCTTTCCGGAGACCTTCGCGGAGCGTCTCGGCGTTGGCGTCCAGCCGTGCGGGATCGGGGTTCTGGTCCACCGAGCCGAAATCAAAGTCCGCCATGGTGTTGGACGGCCACACGTGGACGTGCAAATGGTTGATCTCGTAACCGGCCACAATGAGGCCCGCGCGTGCCGCGTCAAACACCTCGACCTGAACGGCGCCGATCTTCTGGGCCACCTGCATCACGCGGGCCAGCAGCTCCGGGGACGCATCCGTCCAGCGGTCCACTTCCTCGGCCGGCACCACGAGGGTGTGCCCGTCGGCGAGCGGGCCCGCCGTCAGGAACGCCACGACGTCGTCCTCGCGCCAGACGAAACGGCCCGGGATCTCGCCGTTGATGATCCTGGTGAAGAGAGTGCTCATGCGTCTGCCCTTTCCGAAGGTGTTCCGAGGGTGTTGGTGTCCAGGACAAAACGGTACTTCACATCGCCGGCCACCATACGGTCGTAGGCTTCATTGAGCTGGTCGGCGCGGACCACCTCGACGTCCGAGGTGACGCCGTGCTCGGCGCAGAAGTCCAGCATCTCCTGGGTCTCGGCAATCCCGCCGATCAGCGAGCCGGCATAGGCTATCCGGCGCCGGATCAGCGCGCCGGGGTTCACCGGCGGCATGTCCTCCGACGGGAGCCCGAGCTGGAAGAGGGCCCCGTCCACGCGCAACGTGCGGAAGTACGGGTTGAGGTCGTGGGGCGCGGCGACCGTGTCGATGATGACGTCAATGCTCCGGTTCGCGGCGTCCATCGCGGCCTCGTCGCGGGACAGGATGACCTCGTCCGCGCCGAGTTCCCGGGCGGCGGCGATTTTGGACTCCGACGTGGTGAAGACCTTCACTTCGGCGCCCATCGCCTTGGCCAGCTTGACGGCCATGTGGCCCAGTCCGCCCAGGCCCACGACGCCGACGACGTCCCCCTCCTCGACGTCGAAGTGGCGCAGCGGCGAGAACGTGGTGACGCCGGCGCACAGCAGCGGCGCCGCCGCGGCCGGGTCAAGGCTTTCCGGGACGTGAAGCACATAGCGGCGGTCCACGACGACGGACGTGGCGTAGCCGCCCTGTGTGATGGCGTCCCCGTTGCGGCGGTCCTTCGAACCGTAGGTCCCCGTCATGCCGTTTTCGCAGTACTGCTCCAGGCCGTCGAGGCAGCTGTCGCACTCACGGCAGGAATCAACCAGGCAGCCGACGCCGACCAGCTCCCCCGGGGTGAAGTCGTCCACAGCGGAACCGACGCGGCTGACCCGGCCCACGATTTCGTGGCCGGGGACCAGCGGGTACTTCTGGTTTCCCCATTCGCCCCGGGTGGCGTGGACGTCCGAATGGCAGAGTCCGCAGAATTCGATGGCGATCTCGACGTCGTCTTCTTTGGGCGCGCGGCGGGCTACCGTCAGGGGAACCAGTCCGCTGTCGCTGGCTGTCGCGCCGTAGGCCGCGGCAAGGCGCGGGCCGCCAGTGGTCTCGGACGGCGCGGTCAGATCGGGAAGCGGCTTGGCGAGGGGCGGTGGTACGGGGCGTCCAGGAGTCATGACTCGACGCTACCCCCGGGTGACGGGACTTATCCAATCAGGATCGCCAGGGCCCCAGGCGGGCTCGACTCTGATCGTGGCGGTGGTCGCATCCAAGCCGGCTGCCAGGTACTGGTGGATGATCTGTACGCAGCTCTCCATCGGAACGGTGGGCAACGCGGGGTCACTCCCGGCCCATCCGGCGGCGCATTATGGGCGCAGAATGACCCCGCGTTGCTCAATCGTGAGAAGGGCGGCTGGCTGCCGCATGCGGTGTGGGGTCGGTGATGGTTGAAGTAGTGCAGCCAGCCATGTAGCTCCCCACGACGCTCAGCCTCGGAGGTATAGCAGCGGGCGTAGGCCCAGCCGTCGGCCAGGGTGCGGTGGAAGCGCTCGATCTTGCCGTTCGGCTGTGGGCGATACGGGCGGGTGCGCTTGTGCTTGACTTCAAGTTCGGCGCAGGTGTCCCGCCACAACTGTGAGCGGTAGGCGCCACCGTTGTCAGACAGAACGCGCTCGACGGTGATGCCCCGCTGGTTGAACCACTCGACAGCGCGAACGAGCACCGCTGTGGCAGTTTGGGCGGTTTCGTCATCACGGATTTCGGCGTAGGCGACGCGGGAATGGTCGTCGATGACGGTGTGGACGTAGGCGTAGCCCAGAAGTGGGTCACTGTGTTTGTTGCGCGGCTTGCCGGGTGTCCTGGCGCGGTTCTTCTCGCCTTGCCGGCGGCCGACGTAGCGCCACCCTCCGCCGTCGGGGATGTTGCCAAGCTTTTTCACATCTACATGGATCATTGACCCGGTATGGTCGTGCTCGTATCGACGGATCGGTTCACCGGTAGCACGGTCGACATGCGACAGGCGGTTCAGGTGAACCGAGGTGAGGATGCGGTGAACCGTCGACGGGGCAATCCCCAAACGGAAAGCCAACTGAACGGGCCCCTCGGTGACGCAAACGAAGGGTGATGCAACGACGGCTGGTCTTCGCGCTGGTTTTGTTCGGCGAGTGGTGTGGCCGCGAGGATCGGTCCTGCATCGACTGGCCTACTCGGTACCGCTCGACCCATCTCTTGACCGTGGGCCACGAGACCTGGAATCGGGCGGCAACTTCGCTGATCGGCCAACCGTCATCGACGACGAGGCGGGCGACCTTTAGCCGGTGGCGCGGCGTGAGAGCAGCGTTTGGGTGGGTCATGAATTCCCGCAGAGACGGAAAGGGGCCAGCCGGATTCGGCTGACCCCTTTCAGGTTGTGCGTGCAGTTCAGTTGTTTCGAGAAGCCTCTGACTGAATGGCCTTGGCGAGGTCGCGGGGACTGCTCCACATAGGCCAATGGCCCGTCGGGAGGTCAATGACATCGAGGTGTTCAAGGTTCGCGACTTCGGTGAACATGGGATGACCGGTTTGGGCCAGCTCTAGCACCTGCGCACTAGGGATTGAGCAACAGACCAAGGTCGTCCGGACCTTGCGGCGGGCGTCGTTGGTGAGCTCGATGGGCTGACGAAGCACGGGGCCGGGCTCAGGGACGGCTCGGGCCCGAAACTGCTCGAGGACCTCTGCGCTCAGGCCTTCGAGGCTCGCCTGCTGTGCAAGGACGTCGAAGGGCGGCAGCGGAAGCTCCTCCAACTCCTCCGGGAGGTCTGGGGCGAAGACACTTCCCGTCGTTACAGGGCCGGAGTCGACCCACACTACCCGGTGGACAAGCTCAGGGTATCGGTCCATGACGATGCTGACGGGAGCGTTAGCCCCACTGTGGGCGACGAGAATTGCAGGCCGATTACCGTTTTGAGTAATGACGCCCAGGATTGCTTCAGCCTGGGCGTCGAGGGTTTTAGTCGCACGCTCAGGATCGTGCGCATCGAGACCGGGCAGTGTCATCGCGATGGCACGAGGGTGGTCGGTTTTCAGGTGTTCAAGAACTTCATCCCAGGCCCAAGCGCCCAGCCAGTGGCCGGCGATGAGAATGATGGTCGGACTGCTCAAAGTGGTTGTCATGTCACAACTCTCGCAGGCCCTACGGACAACGGTATGTCACTATTTATGTCATGAATTTGCCTGGGTCTGAGCAGTGAAGCGAGCAGAACGGCTCCATGCTCTATCAGAGATGTTGCGCCGCGGTGGCGCGCGGGGGGTCTCCGCCGAACGGTTGGCGAGAGAGTTCGAGGTGTCCGTGCGCACAATCAAGAGAGACCTCGATGCGCTGGAGAACAGCGGTGCGCCCCTATGGTCGCGCCCAGGTCCGGGCGGTGGCTACGGATTGGCTATCGGCGTGTCCCTGCCACCCGTCAGCCTGTCTCCGGCGCAGGCTGTGGCGCTCATGGCGGCTGTGTCCGTTGCGTCTGATGCCCCCTACGCTGATCTGGCAGCAGCCGGTATCCAGAAGATCCTGGACGTCCTCGATCCCAGAACCCGAGCAAGAGCTGACGAGCTGGCCCGCCGTGTGTGGGTCAACGCGCTTCCCTCGTCCTCGCGCGCGGTTAAGTCGGCTCTGGAGGAGGCGATGGCCGAACAGCAAGTAATCCGTATTCGCTACACATCGAGAGACGGGACCACGACCACCCGTGACGTCGAGCCCGTGCTGTTCGCCTCCACGAACGGCCAGTGGTACTTAATTGGATGGTGCCGAATGCGCGACGCAATGCGATGGTTTACCGTGTCGCGCATCGAGCAGGCCACCGTAACTAAGGCGGCCTGCAGCGGCCACACCATCCACGAGATCGGAGAACCCCCAGCGAACGCCAGACCGGTACCCGGTCGTGGCGAGTGAGCCACTCAATCAACCTCTCCGGTCAATACCGCTAGGTGACCCCGCGTTGCTGTGGCCGGCGCCCTGGCGGGGCAACCGGAGAGGCAACTCGTGCGAATGCCGGCAGCGAATCAACCGGGGTTTTAATGTCGCAGGTGCCCGATAGCCTGTTTCCATGGACGGCGAGCAGGGGCCCGATGTGGCTTCGGAGGCAGCGTTTGGGGTGGCGGTCAGGGAGATGATCCGCAGCCTGGCTGACGCCCGGCCGCCCGCGGACAGCCAGGGGAAGATTGACGGTCTCCGGCATCTCGAGGACCTGAAGTCGGCCGCAGCCGCCCTGCAGGCGAGGTTTGCGGTCGCGTTCGACCTGGACCAGCGCCGTCAACAATCCTCCTCCGGGGTGCCGGCGGCGGAGCTGGGCTCCGGTGTCGGCGCGCAGATCGCCCTGGCCCGGCGGGAATCCCCGGCCCGCGGCGGCCGGCTCCTGGGCCTGGCCAAAGCCCTCGTCACCGAAATGCCCCGTACCCTCGCCGCCCTGGAGGGCGGGCAGCTCAACGAATGGCGCGCCACCCTCCTCGTGCGCGAAACCGCGTGCCTGCCCGCGGCCGACCGGGCAGCCGTCGACGAGGAACTCGCGCCCGACACCGGGACCTTCGACGGTGCCGGGGACCGGCAACTCCTCGCCGCGGCCCGGGCCGCCGCCTACCGCCGTGACCCGCGCTCCGTCACCCAGCGCGCAAGCCACGCCGCCACCGAACGGCACGTCAGCCTCCGCCCGGCCCCGGACACCATGTGCTATTTGACGGCTTTGTTGCCCGTCGCGGCCGGTGTGGCCGTGCACGCGGCCCTGACCCGGCACGCCGACACCCTCCGCGGGTCCGGGGACCCCCGGACCCGCGGGCAGCTCATGGCCGATGCCCTGGTCGAACGCACCACCGGAAAAGCCGGCGGGATCAGCGGCATCGAGATCCAGCTCGTGATGACCGACCGCACCCTCTTCCAGGGCGCCAGCGAACCTGCCCGCCTCCCCGGTTACGGCATCGTCCCCGCCGGCTGGGCGCGGGAACTGCTCACCCGCCACGACGAGGACCCGACGGGAACCGGCACACAAGGAGCGGGCATGGCCGGAGCAGCTGCCCGGACCGGCAGCCCTGCTGCCGACACTGCCGCCGGCCACGCTGCGGACGGCGGCACCGACGGCGGCACGGTCCCGGGGGCGCCTCCCGCCGGTGGCAAAGCACTGAACGTCTGGCTGCGCCGGCTCTACACCGCCCCCGGCACCGGGGAGCTCACCGCGCTGGATTCCCGTGCCCGGCTCTTCCCGCCAGGGCTCCGCCGCCTCCTCACCGCCCGCGACGACACCTGCCGCACGCCCTACTGCGACGCCCCGATCCGCCACTACGACCACATCATCCCCTGGCACCGCGGCGGACCGACGACCCAGGGCAACGGTGCAGGGCTCTGCGAAGCCTGCAACCACACCAAAGAAACCCCCGGCTGGACCGCCCGGCCACGCCCCGGCCCCCGACACACCCTCGACATCACCACCCCCACCGGCCACAGCTACCACTCCACCGCACCGCCCCTGCCGGGATCACCTGTCCGTGAGGCGGAGCAGGTCCTGGACCTGGACATTGCCATGGCAAAGAGCCCGGGCCACCGCCGCCAGCGCCGCCGCAGAGCCAAGGACCTCCACCGCGCCCGGCAGCAAAGCCAGCGTGCGGCCTGAACGAATACCGAAGGAGCGCCGGCGCCCTGCCCCGATCGTGCCGCCCTCGACGTCCGCCTAGTCCGCGTCCGCCTAGTTCGCGTCCGCCTAGTCCGCGGCCGAGCCGTCGGCGTAGGGGGAATCGCCGGTCACAACCGGGTTCGAGGCATTGTTGGACCATTCCGAGAATGACCCGGGGTAGAGCGCGGCAGGGAACCCGGCGATTTCGAGGGCCGCAATTTCGTGCGCGGCCGTGACGCCGGAGCCGCAGTAGACGGCGGCGGGGACGCCGGTGCGCATTCCGAGACTGGTGAAGCGTTCCCGCAAGGCCGCCGGGGACAGGAACCTGCCGTCCGCACCGAGGTTGCCGGTGGTGGGGGCGCTCACGGCTCCCGGGATGTGGCCGGCGCGCGGGTCCACCGGCTCGAATTCGCCCCGGTACCGCTCCCCCGCCCGGGCGTCCAGCAGAAGTCCTTCCCGGCCCCAGGAGGCAGCCTCATCGGACCCGATCACGGGCATGGCAGCGCCGGTCAGCACGACGTCCCCGGGCGCCGCTCGCCGTTCGCCGCTTTCGAGGTCAAAGCCCGCCCCACGCCAGGCGGCCAGGCCGCCGTCGAGCAGGTAAATCTCGGCAAGACCGGCGTTCCGCAGCATCCACCAGAGCCGGGCAGCGGCCAGGTTGCCGCTGTCGTCATAGGCCACCACAACGTCGAGGCTGCAGACGCCCCAGGAGCGGGCGGATGCCTGGAACTGCTCCTGGGTCGGGAGTGGATGGCGGCCGCGGGCCGGATCCGCCGGGCCGGCCAGTTCGTTGGCGAGGTCCACGAAGACGGCTCCGGGGAGGTGTCCGGCGAGGTAGTGTTCCCGGCCGTGCGGGTCGCCGAGCGCCCAGCGCACATCCAGCACCACGGTCCGCCGTTCAGTGTTGCCGGCGTCGTCCAGCCGGTCCTTCAAGGTGGCTACATCCATGAGGGTCTGCATCCGCCAACTCTATCCATGGGAATCCGCCGCCGCGGGTAGGCTGGTGCGGTGATCAGACAGCAGGACAGAGTGTGGGCCGACGAGGCCATCCGCAGAATCAACGCAGAGAACAACAGGTCCGCAGACACCCACCTGTATTCCGTCCCCCTTCCCGAGTACTGGGGCGTCCAGCTGTACCTCAAGGACGAATCAACGCACCGGACCGGCAGCCTGAAGCACCGCCTGGCCCGCTCGCTGTTCCTCTTCGGGCTGGTCAACGGCTGGATCTCGGAAGGCACCACCATCGTCGAAGCCTCCAGCGGGAGCACGGCCGTGTCGGAAGCCTATTTCGCCCAGTTGCTGGGGCTGCCATTCATTGCAGTGATGGCCCGGACCACCAGCCGCGAGAAAATCGCACTGATCGAACAGTTCGGCGGCTCCTGCCTGCTCGTGGACCACGCATCGGAAGTCTACGAGGCCGCCGCGGAACTCGCGCAGCGCACCAACGGCCACTACATGGACCAGTTCACCTACGCCGAGCGGGCCACGGACTGGCGGGGCAACAACAACATCGCGGAGTCCATCTTCGACCAACTTGCCCTGGAAGAGCACCCGATCCCCCGCTGGATCGTGGTGGGCGCAGGCACCGGCGGCACCAGCGCAACCATCGGCCGTTACCTCCGGTATCACCGCCACGACACGGAACTCGCCGTCGTGGACCCGGAGAACTCCGCGTTTTACCCCGGCTGGGTGGAGTGCCGCGACGACGGCGCGGCGTCGGGGGCCACTGGTTTGCCCTCGCGGATCGAGGGCATCGGCCGGGCACGGCTGGAGCCGAGCTTTGTCCCTGCGGTCATCGACCACATGGTCCAGGTTCCGGACGCGGCCTCGGTGGCAGCGATGCGCCATCTGCTCAAGCACACCGGCCTGCACGCCGGACCATCCACCGGCACCAACCTGTGGGGCGTCTGGCAGCTCATCGCGGAGATGATCGCCCAGGGCTGCCGCGGCAGTGTCGTGTCGCTGATGTGCGACGGCGGAGACCGCTACGCCGGGAACTACTACAACCCGGAGTGGCTTCAGTCCCAGGGCCTGGACCCCGAACCGCACGAAGCGACCATCCGGCAATTCTTCGCCACCGGGACCTGGCCGAACTAGGCGCCCCAGTTTCCTAGACCTCGACGCTGTCCCCACTGGAGAGGTGCCGGTATTCGGTGCCGTACTTCGCGCCGAACCGGGTCACATGCCCTTCCACGATTCCGCGCCCGTTGTCATTGAGCAGGGCGTCGTGGATCGGGAAGGCCTTCGGGGCGCGGACTCCAATCACGAAGTCGACCACCTCGCCCACCTTGTTCCAGGGTGCGTGGATCGGCACCAGCAGCGTCCGGACCTCCACCCCGTCGGGCACAATGAACGAATCGCCGGGGTGGTAGACGTTGGAGTCCACGAGATAGCCGATATTGGCCACCACCGGAATCTGCGGATGAATCAGCGCGTGCTGCCCGCCAAAACACCGGACGGAGAACCCTGCCGCCTCGAAGGCCTCGCCGGGGGCTACGGCATGAATCCGCGGCCCGGCGCCGGGCGCCTTGTCGCGCAGTTGCGCCGCGACACCGGCCGGCGCATGCAGCTGCAGGGACGTGCCGGCCAACAGGGCGGCCGCCACGGCGTCGACGTCGATGTGGTCGGCATGTTCGTGGGTGATCAGCACGGCGTCGGCGCCGGCGAGGGCCTGGTCCGTCTCGGAGAAGTTCCCCGGATCGAACACCAGCACCTTGCCGTCCTTCTCGAGCCGGACACAGGCATGCGTGAACTTCGTCAGCTTCATCGGGCCAGCCTAGGGTTCCGCACCGGCGGTGTCCACGCGCCCGGCTGGTAATCTGGGACCTTGCCACCAACCCGTATCGAGACCACAGTGAAGCGAGTTCCACGATGTCCCAAGGCGCCATAGCCGACGGCAGCCGGGCCACGGTGCCGGCTCCTGCCGCGGCCAAGGAGCAGCGTGTCACCAAGCAGCGCCTCGCGGTCAGCGCCGTCCTCGACGAGCTGACGGACTTCGTCAGCACCCAGGAACTGCACCGCATTCTGCAGGACCGCGGCACCTCGGTGTCCCTCGCCACCTCCTACCGGATTCTGCAGTCCCTCGCGGACGAGGGTCTGGTGGACGTCCTTCGGAATGCCGACGGCGAGGCCGTGTACCGGCGTTGCGCCGTCACCGGCCATCACCACCATCTGCTGTGCCGCAGTTGCGGCAAGGCCGTCGAGGTCGAGGCCCCCGCGGTCGAGGCCTGGGCAGCACGGACGGCAACCGAGCACGGCTTCACCTCGGTGGAACACACGGTGGAGATCTTCGGGCTGTGCCCGGACTGCACGGCCCGGGCTGCCGGCTAGTTCCTGGCCCTGCTGGACGGAACAAGGGCCCCGTCGTCGTCGGCGTCGTCGGTGGTGATCAGGATGTTCCCCTCCGAAATGGATTCGGACAGAACGTCGTGCTCAATGGCGGTGGCCAGCGGCTTTTGCTTGACGAAGCACATCAGCACGGCGGCAACCACGGCCAGCGGGACCATCCAGATGAAGATGGGTGTCAGCGCGTCGTTGTAGGAGGAAATGATCGCCTCCTTGATCGGCGCAGGCAGCTGGCTGACCACCGCCGGAGTCAGCGAGTTCGATCCTCCCGGTGTGCCGCCCCCGGTTGCAGTGGCCGGGAGGCGCTCGGCGAGCAGTTCGGCCAGCCGGCTCGCGAAGAGGCTTCCCACCACTGCGGAGCCGAGGGTGGCGCCGATCTGCCGGAAAAAGTTGTTCGACGCCGTTGCGGTACCCACTTCGCGCAGCGGGAAGGAGTTCTGCACGATGAGCACCATGATCTGCATGCTCAGCCCCAGACCCAGGCCCATCACGGCCAGATAGGCGCAGATTTCCCAGAGCGGCGCTCCCGGCGTGAGGGTGGAGAGCAGCACAAGGGCGACAGCGACCAGCACGCCGCCGGCGATCGGCATCCACTTGTAGCGGCCGGTGCGGCTGACCATCTGCCCGGAGACCACTGAGGCAACCAGCAGGGCGCCCATCATCGGGATCATCAGCAGCCCGGATTCGGTGGCGTTGACGCTGAATGCCATCTGGAGGTAGGTCGGCAGGTAGCCGATGGCGCCGAACATCGCCACGCCGATCAGCAGGCCGGCGACCGTCGCAAGATTAAAGTTGCGGTCCTTGAACAGGTGCAGCGGGATGATCGGCTCGGCCGTGCGGCGCTCCACCAGGACGAAGGCGACAGCACTCAGAACGGTTCCGGCGATCAGCGCCAGGATCACGGGGTCGCTCCACTCGTACTTGCTTCCGCCCCAGGTGGCGAACAGCACCAGGCAGGTCGTTGCGATCGCGAGCAGCACCATCCCGCCGAGGTCCAGGCGCGGCTTGCCGCTGTGCTTCGGAAGCTTGAGGAAGAACACCGCGCCGGCCAGCGCGAGCAGGCCCAGGGGGATGTTGATCCAGAACACCCAGCGCCAGCCGGGCCCTTCGGTAAACCAGCCGCCCAGCAGTGGACCGGCAACGGAAGCAATGGCGAAGACCCCGCCCATCATCCCCATGTATTTGCCGCGTTCGCGCGCCGGTACGACGTCGGCGATGACCGCCTGCGAGAGGATCATCAAACCGCCGCCGCCAAGTCCCTGGACCACCCTCGCGGTGATCAGCACACCCATGTCGTTTGCCAGGCCGCCTATGACGGACCCGATCATGAACAGGATGATGGCGGCCATCAGCAGGGCCTTGCGTCCCATCAGGTCACCGAGTTTGCCGTAGATGGGCATGGTGATGGTGGAGGCGAGAATGAAGGCGGTGATGACCCAGAGCATGTCGCTGACGCCGTGGAGTTCGCCCACGATGGTGGGCAGGGCCGTGCTGAGCACGGTCTGGTTCAGGGCCGCCAGGAGCATCGAGAGCATCAGGCCCACGAAGAGCAGCACCATGTGCTGCTTGCCTTCGGCCGGTTCCGCCGCGGGGACTGCGTGCTTGGTCATGAAATCTTCCTTAGTAAATGGTGGAGCAGGGCCAGCGACGGCCCCAGGGTCTCCGGGGAGATACCCTCGACGGGGTCAAAATCAGGGGAGGTGAGATCAAAGCGGATGGGGACTCCGGCGATCATGACCAGCATGCGCGCGGCTTCCTCCAGGCTGAAGCCTTCGGCGCCGGCCGCCCAGACGGGATCCTGGGCCAGTACGCCGGAGATGCCCTGGCAGACGAGGCTCTCGGCCTTGACCATGTAATCCATATGGCGGCGACCCAGTTGGGGATAGCGCGCAATCAGCTGGCGGCGCCGGGCGCGGTCGGTCCCTCCGATCGCTGTCCCGGCGACGGTCACCAGCAGTCGCGAAACCTGCCCGACCAAATCGTCGGCGGTGGTGGAGATCCGGGACAGCTGTTCCTCGTCCAGGACGGGTTCACGCAACCCCAGAATCGCGTCTTCCTTCACCTGGAAATAGTTGAAGAAGGTCCGCGCGGAGACGCCGGCACGGGAGGCGATGGCCTCCACCGTGGTCTGGTCGACGCCGTGCTGCAGGGCAAGGGATGCGGCCGCCTCATGGAGGGCCGTCCAGGTTTCGGCTTTTTTGCGCTCACGCAGGGGCAGCGAAGAAGCGGTAGTCATGGGTTAAATATTGCACGACTGCAATCATTGCACAAATGCATACTTGCATTGATGCAACTAAGCCGTCGGGTGCGGGGCCAGTCAGGTGGCCGGCAGCCCTGCGCCGCGCAGCACCCGGCCGTTCAGGCCGCGCTTAGCCCGGACCCCGCCGGTCACCCGGCAGACGACGTAGATCAGGAAGGACAGGGTGGTCACGTACGGGCTGATGGGGATCCGGCCGCCGAGGGCCAGCAGGATGCCGCCGACGGTGGCCGTCATGGCGAACGCCACACTGAGGATCACCACCAGCCGGGGTGAAGACGTCACCCGCATGGCCGCCGCCGCGGGGGTGATCAGCAGCGCCAGCACCAGCAGGGCGCCGACGATCTGGATGGAGAGCGCCACACTGACGCCGAGCAGCAGCATAAACCCGATAGAAAGAGCCCGCACGGGCACACCGCGGGCCGAGGCGACGTCGGGATCCACGCTGGCGAAGGTCAGCGGGCGCCAGATCGCCACCAGGGCAATCATCACCACGACGGCGGCGCTGGCCAGGACCTGGAGCTGGACGGTTCCGACGGACACGATCTGGCCGGTGAGCAGGCCGAACTTATTGGCGGCGCGCCCCTCATACAGGGACAGGAACAGGATGCCCAGGCCCAGCCCGAACGGCATGATGACGCCGATGATCGAGTTCTTGTCGCGGGCGCGGACGCCCAGCAGGCCCAGCAGCAGCGCCGCCACGACGGATCCCACCAGGGAGCCCAGGACGATGTCCACCCCGATGAGCAGGGCAAAGGCCGCGCCGGCAAAGGAGAGCTCGGAGATCCCATGGACGGCGAAGGCCAGGTCCCGCTTCATCACGAAGGTTCCGATCAAACCGCCGAGCAGGCCCAGCACCGCACCCGCCCAGAGGGAATTCTGCACCAGCGCAAGCAACTCGCCGTAGTTTTCGAAGTTGAAGATTGAATTGAGGAGGCTGTCCAGATCCATCTAGCCCACCTCCCCCGCCACCGCATGGGCGTCCTCGTGGTGATGCGTCGTGGCATCCGGCAGTCCGACGACGATCAGCCGTCCGTTGGCGTTGATCACTTCGACGTGACTGCCGTAAAGATCGGACAGGACTTCCGTGGTCATGACCTCCTCCGGCGGGCCCACCCGGAACCGTCCGCCGGCCAGGTACAACACCCGGTCCACATAGTCCATGATCGGGTTGATCTCATGCGTTACGAACACTACGGCACTGTTTTGGTCGTGGCATTGTTTGTTGATCAGGGCACTGACCGCCTGCTGGTGCTGCAGATCCAGGGACAGCAGGGGCTCGTCGCAGAGCAGCACCTGGGGGTCGGCGGCCAGAGCCTGGGCCACCCGCAACCGCTGCTGCTCGCCGCCGGACAGCTGGCCGACGGGGACCTTTGCGTAATCGGCGGCTCCCACCAACTCAAGCAGCTCATCGATTCTGCGGTTTACTTTCGCCCCGCCGAGCCGGAGCCCCCAGCGGTGGCCGTCGACGCCGAGCCCCACGAGGTCGCGGGCGCGCAGCGGCGTGTCAGGGTCGAAGGACTTCTGCTGCGGAACATAGCCGATCCCCCGATTGCCCCGCTCCACGGGCCGGCCCGCGAGCAAGGCCGAGCCGGAGCTCAGCTCCTGCAGTCCAAGCAACACCTTGAGGAACGTCGTTTTCCCACTGCCATTGGGGCCGAGTACTGCGAAGAATTCACCCGGGTTAATGTCCAGATCCAGGCCCTCCCACAGCGTGCGTTTACCGAACGCGAGGGAGGCTCCACGGAGGCTCACTACGGGTGTCAACTTGGCTTTCCTCGAATTCTGCACAAGCCTCTGGCTCGCACTCTGCGCCAGGAGCGTCTGGCTGGACGGTCTGGCAGGGCTGCCTGGCTGGTCGGTCTTACTACGCAGTCAGGTCACGCTGTCCCGCTAATCTTAGGCCAGCGCCTTGCCGATGTTCTCGACATTGTCTGTCATCCATTGCAGGTAGGACTTGCCCTCGGGCAGGGTCTCGCTGAAGTTCACCACCGGGACCCCGGCAGCTGCTGCCGCATCCTTGACGGCGAGCGTTTGCGGGCCTTCGGTCTGCTGGTTGTAGGCCAGCAGCCTGATGCTGCCCGACCCCATCAGGTCGGTGGTGGCCTTGAGCGCGGCGGGCGGGACGTCGGTGTCTTCTTCGATCGCGGCGGTGTAATCGTCCGGGGTCTGGTTTTCCAGGCCTGCGGCATCGAGCAGATAGAGCGGCACCGGTTCCGTCACGGCGACAGGCGCCGCACCGGCGGAGGCCTTGATTCCAGCCAGCTCGGCTTCGAGGCTGCCGAGAGAATCCTTGAAGGCCGCGGCGTTGCTGCGGAAGGTCTCAGCGGAGGACGGCTCGAGCTCGCCGAGCTTGGCCGCGACGGCGTCAGCCAGCCGGGCCATGGCCGGCAGGCTGTACCAGACGTGCTCGTTAAAGCCGGCAGGTTCATGGCCGTGGCCGTCGGCGTCGGTGGACGCGCCTGCAGTCTCTTCCGGGGCCAGCCCGGAAAGCTCCACGGCATTGAGCACTTTGCCGTGGTCCAGTCCCGTGTCGTCCACGAGCTTATCGAGGAAACTGTCGTAACCGCCGCCGTTTTCGACCACCAACTCGGCTTTTGATACCGCCAGCTTGTCCTGCGTGGTGGCCTCGTAGGAGTGCGGGTCCTGGCTGGTGCGCGTCATGATGGAATTGACGCGCACCTTGTCTGCGCCGATGGTGCTGACAATGTCCCCGTAGACGCTGGTGGAGGCAACGACCTCGACGATTCCGTCGCCGGCGCCGTCCGGCGAACTTCCCGACGTCGGGGCGCACGCCGTCAGCAGCAGGGTGGCGCCAGCAAGGGCGGCGACGATGGCACGGGCAGCGGGACGGTGCACGGGAAACCTCGGATCTGTTATTGAGAATCAGGAGCAATAGCTCGAGTGTATCCCTAAATAGGAATGATTCCTATTTAGGGATACACCGGCAGCTACCGGTCCTGGCCGAGTCTCCGGTAGCCGGTGGCCTGGGTGGCATCCCGGATCTCGCCGACGAGCTGCTCGATGACGTCTTCCAGGAACAGGACGCCCTGGGTGAGGCCGTCCGGGCCGATCACACGGGCCAGGTGCGATCCGGTCCGCTGCATGACGGACATGGCTTTCTCGATTTCGTCGTCCATCGCCAGGTTCGCCAGCGACCGGATGTGGCTCTCCGCAATCGGCTGGTGGTACGCCGCGTCGGGGATGGAGAGCACGTCCTTGATGTGCAG
This sequence comes from Arthrobacter sp. UYEF36, assembly GCF_040547025.1. Taxonomy (NCBI): domain Bacteria; kingdom Bacillati; phylum Actinomycetota; class Actinomycetes; order Micrococcales; family Micrococcaceae; genus Arthrobacter; species Arthrobacter sp. UYEF36. Next base: position 602,086 of record NZ_JBEPOX010000001.1, on the reverse strand, counting down.
GTAGCCGGAAAGCATCCCGGCGTCGTCAAGCATCGGGAAGCGGGAGAAGCCGGTGCGGCTCACGGCCTTCTCGAACTCCACCGGGGTGGTGTTCGACTTCATCATGACGAGCTTGTCGAGCGGAACCATCACGTCCGACGCGGTGTGTTCCGAGAACTCCAACGCACCGGTGATGAGTCCGGCGTCGTCGTCCACGAGCCCGTGGCGGGTGGATTCCTGCACGATCGACTGGACTTCCTCGAGCGTGAAGGAGGAGGTGACCTCGTCCTTCGGCTCGATCCGCATCAGTTTGAGGATGTGGTTAGCTGACCAGTTGAGCGCCACGATCACCGGCTTCACCAGCCGGGCGATGAACATCAGCGGCGGGGCCAGCAGCAGCGCTGCCTTGTCCGCCACGGAAACCGAAATGTTCTTCGGGACCATCTCGCCGATGGTGACGTGCAGGAAGGTGACCAGCAGCAGGGCGACGGCGAAGGCCACAATGTCGGCGATCTCCACCGGGATGCCGACCGCCTCCAGCGGCACAGCCATCAAGTGGTGGATCGCCGGTTCGGCCACCTGCAGGATCAGCAGCGAGCAGACGGTGATCCCGAGCTGCGCGCAGGCGAGCATCAGCGAGACGTTTTCCATGGCGCGCAAAGTGGTTTGCGCGCGCTTGGATCCTGCCTCGGCGAGCGGCTCGATCTGGCTCCGGCGGGCGGACATGACCGCGAATTCCGCACCAACAAAGAAGGCGTTGCCGAGCAGCAGCACCACAAGCCAGAGAATGCCGGCCCAGTCGCTCATGCCGCACCGACCTGGCCGTTGGAGTGCTCCCCGTGGTGCACCCGGACGGGTTTGAAGCAAATCCGGTCAATCCTGCGTCCGTCCATGCGGGTGACGGCCAAGGTGCCGCCTGCGACGTCGACGGTGTCCCCCACCGCTGCGATCCGGCCCAACTTGCTCATGACGTAGCCTCCCACCGTTTCGTAGGCAGACTCGTCGGGCACGGTCAGGCCCGGGATCTGTTCGGAGAGCTCATCGGGGCGAAGCAGGCCCGGGAAGTACCAGTCCCCCGAAGCGCTCTGCAGCAGTCCCGGGCGGACCTTGTCGTGTTCATCGGCCACTTCCCCGACGATTTCCTCCACGAGGTCCTCCAGGGTGGCGATGCCGGCGGTGCCGCCGTACTCATCCAGGACCACGGCCAGCTGCAGGTTGCCTTCGCGTAATTCGGCCAGCAGGGCGTCCAGGTGAATGGTTTCCGGAACCCGGAGCACGTCCGTCATGATGGCACCGGCCTCCAGCTTGGCGCGCCGGTCCGAGGGAACGGCGATGGCCTTCTTGATGTGCACCACGCCGCGGATGTCGTCCGAGGATTCCCCGATCACCGGGAAACGTGAATAACCGGTGCGGCGTGCGGCTTCCACAATGTCGGAGACCGGCTGGTCGCCATCGATGGTCTCGACCCGGATGCGGGGCGTCATGACGTCCGCCGCCGTGCGGCCCGAGAACTTGAGGGTCCGGGCGATGAAGTTGGCGGTCCCGGCGTCGAGGGTACCCATCGCCGCCGAACGGCGCACAAGGGAGGCCAGCTCGGCCGGAGTCCGCGCGCCCGATATCTCTTCCTTGGCCTCCAGTCCGAAGATATTAAGCACCTTGTTGGAGAAGCCGTTGAGCACCACAATGGCGGGTTTGAAGATTGCCGTGAAGATCAGCTGCGGACGGGCCAGCGCCTTGCCGACCTGGAACGACAGCGCAATGGCCATGTTCTTCGGCACCAGCTCGCCGATCAGCATGGACAGGAGGGTCGCGAAGGCCATCGCCAGGACCAGCGAGACGGAGGAAACTGCGGCTTCCGGCAGGCCAAGGGTGCCCAGTGGGCCTTCCAGCAGTTTGCCCACCGATGGCTCCATGACGTAGCCGGTGAGCAGGGTGGTGATGGTGATGCCCAGCTGGCAGCTGGAGAGCTGCGTGGACAGGGACTTGAGGCATTTGAGCAGGGGCGCGGCGGCAGTATCACCGTCATCCACCGTCCGCTGGACCGTGGCCTGGTCAAGGGCCACGAGGGAAAACTCAACGGCTACGAAGAAGCCGGTACCGAGGATGAGCAGCAGGCCTGCTCCGAGAAGAAGCCACTCCATTTAGCGGCCCGCTTCCGGGCCGGCGGGGCGGCGTGGTGCCTGGTTGCCGGGGTATCGGGTGTCCGGGTATCGGGTGTCCGGGTGCCGGGACTGGCTGCCCGGCGGAGGATGGTCAGCCGAGGCCGACCCTGCTTCCTGGCAGGACCCTGTTTTCTGAAAGGCACTTGGCTGGTGTGCCGCCGGAGAATGATGGGCGCGTGTTCGGGGTTTGCCGGCTCGTCGGGTGGACTGCGCGGGAAGGGTTTCCGTTCCCCGCTGACAGCCCCCAGGCCGGCACCTAGATTTACTGTCCATAAGAGTTTTAGTCTACAGGAGCGCCAGGCGCCGGCCGCCGTCGTGACACCGCAGGTGATGCCCGACGGCGGCCGCTTCCGCCAGCGGTGCAGCTCACCAGCTATGCGGGACCGGACGGCCTTCCTCATACCCGGCCGCGGACTGGATTCCCGCGACAGCGCGTTCCCGGAACTGCGCGAGGTCCGCAGCGCCGGCATAGCTCATCGAGCTGCGGAGCCCTGCAGTGATCATGTCCAGCAGGTCCTCGACGCCGGGCCGCGCCGGATCGATGAACATCCGGGAGGTGGAGATGCCTTCCTCGAAGAGGGCCTTGCGGTCCTTTTCGAAGGCGCCCTCGCGCTGGTTGCGGTTCTGCACGGCGCGTGCCGACGCCATGCCGAAGCTCTCCTTGAACTGCCGCCCGGCGGCGTCCTGCTGCAGATCCCCGGGGCTCTCGTGCGTGCCGGCGAACCAGGATCCGATCATCACCTGGCTGGCGCCGGCGGCCAGGGCCAGTGCGACGTCGCGGGGGTAGCGGACTCCGCCGTCGGCCCAGACGCGCCCGCCGGCAGCCCGAGCGGCAGCCGAGCACTCAAGGACAGCGGAGAACTGCGGCCTGCCCACGGCCGTCATCATGCGCGTGGTGCACATGGCCCCGGGACCAACGCCGACCTTGACGATGTCCGCGCCGGCCTGGATGAGTTCGCGCGTCGCCTCCGCTGTGACCACGTTCCCTGCCACCACGGGAACGCCGGGGTTGAGGGCCTTCACCGCGGCCAGGGCGTCAAACATCTTCTGCTGGTGGCCGTGTGCGGTGTCGAGGACCAGCACGTTGACCCCGGCGGCGAGGAGTTCCGAGGCACGCCCGGCGACATCGCCGTTGATTCCGACGGCGGCGGCCACCTTAAGCCGGCCGGCAGGGTCCAGCGAGGGCCGGTACAGCGTGGAGCGCAGGGCACCCTTCCGCGTAAGGACGCCGGCCAGGACGCCGTCCCGCTGCACGGGGACAAAGTCGGTGCCGGCGGCGTCCATCGCGTCGAAGGCCCGGCGCAGGCCGGCCCCCGATCCGGCGCCCGATCCGCCGCCCGATCCGCCGCCGTCGGGCGAGTCTTCCAGCAGTGCCGCATCCAGTACCAGCGGCTGGTGCCGCATCACCGAGGCGAGCGAGGCAAACCGGTCCTGGCCCTCACAGTCCGAGGCCCGGACGACGCCGGTCACGGCACCCGAGTCATCCACGACCATGATCGCCCCGTGCGGACGCTTGCCCATCAGGTGCAGGGCATCAATGACCGTGTCGGCCGGAGACAGCGTGACCGGGGTTTCCAGGACGCTGTGGCGGGCCTTGATCCAGGCGGTGACGTCCCGGATCACGTCCAGCGGCACGTCCTGCGGCAGGACCGCCAGCCCGCCGCGCCGGGCCATGGTCTCGGCCATCCGCTTGCCGGTCACCGCCGTCATGTTGGCCGCGACGAGGGGAATGGCGGAGCCTGTCCCGTCGTCCGCCGCCAGGTCCACATCCAGCCGGGAGGTGACATCGGAACGGGACGGAACAAGGAAGAGGTCCGAATAGGTCAGGTCGGTGGTGGGATCGGTCAGGAAACGCACGGTTGCTCCTTAAATAGGCATTCCGGTGCTCAACGGGTTCTCAGTGTGATTCTAGCGAGGCTTCCCGCAGGTGCCGGCCACCGCCCGGCGTCTGGCCGGCACCTGTCCGGCACCTGTCCGGGCGGCCGCTCCGGCCGGCCTCCGGACTGCCAAATGGGGTGCCGTGACGGCGCGTTGAGACGACTTGATGATTTGAGTCACCCTTATTGGCGGTTTGGCAAGAATCGTCACTAGACTGGCATGGGTCTGGGTTCACTGGACGCGGAGACTGGTTCAATTGGCGTGCTACGGCACCGTGAAACCAGTGGGAATCAAACTCATGGAAGAGGCGTAATTCAAGTGCCAGAGCAGCCTAGCCACCGTCTACCAGAGGAATTTGGCGGAAACGAGTGGCTCGTTGACGAACTGTACGAGCGGTATCAGCAGGACAAGAACACGGTGGATGCCAAATGGTGGCCCCTGTTCGAATCCTTCGATGCCGGCGACAGTTCTTCCACCAACGGAGCCTCAGGCGCAGCGACAGTTGCGCACCCCGCCACCCGCGAACTTCCCGTAGTAGCCCCGGCTGCCGCGACGGCAACGCAGCCGGCCGCGCCCGCCCCTGCCGCTGCCCCCGCCGCGCCTGCCGCTGCCCCCGCCGCGGCGAAGAAGGCCCCGGCCACCGTGGCCCGCGACGGCTCCAAGACCTCGGAAGCCGGCCCCGGCACGGCACCGATCCCGGCCCAGCTCCCCAAGAACATCAAGGCCCCGACCGCCCCCGAGGAAGATGTTGTGTCCGTCCTCCGCGGCCCGGCCAAGGCCATCGCCACCAACATGATCACGAGCCTGGAGGTCCCGACCGCCACCAGCGTGCGGGCGATCCCGGCGAAGCTGCTGATCGACAACCGCGTAGTCATCAACTCCAACCTGGCCCGTGCCCGCGGCGGCAAGGTGTCCTTCACACACCTGATCGGCTACGCCGTCATCCGCGCCCTGGCCCAGTTCCCGTCGATGAACGTCTACTACGACGAGGTCGACGGCAAGCCTGTCGCGGTCCAGCCGGCGCACGTGAACTTCGGCATCGCCATCGACATGCCGAAGCCCGACGGCTCCCGCCTGCTGATGGTGCCCAACATCAAGAAGGCGGAGACCCTCAACTTCTCCGAGTTCTGGCACACCTACGAGGACCTGATCAAGCGTGCCCGCGCCGGCAAGCTGACCGCCGACGACCACTCCGGAACCACGGTCTCGCTGACCAACCCCGGCGGTATCGGAACCGTGCACTCGGTGCCGCGCCTGTCCAAGGGCCAGGCCGCCATCATCGGCGTCGGCGCACTGGACTACCCGGCAGAATTCCAGGGGGCCAGCGCCAAGATCATCGCGCACAACGCCATCAGCAAGGTCCTCACCCTGACCTCCACCTACGACCACCGCGTCATTCAGGGTGCCGGCAGCGGAGAGTTCCTGAAGCTCGTGCACCAGCTCCTGCTGGGCGCGCAGAACTTCTACGATGAGATCTTCGAGTCCCTGCGCATCCCGTACGAGCCCGTGCGCTGGAGCCCGGACCTGCAGGTGGACCCGGCCGACGAGATCAACAAGGTCGCCCGGATCCAGCAGCTCATCCACGCCTACCGGGTCCGCGGCCACCTCATGGCGGACACCGATCCGCTCGAGTACGTCCAGCGCAAGCACCCGGACCTCGACGTCCTCACCTACGGCCTTACGCTGTGGGACCTGGACCGCGAGTGGCCCACGGGCGGCTTCGGCGGAAAGCCGATGCTCGCCTTCCGCGACATCCTCGGCGTGCTCCGCGATGCCTACTGCCGCACCACTGGCATTGAATACATGCACATCCAGGACCCGGAAGAACGCAAGTGGTTCCAGGACCAGATCGAGCACCCGTACTCCAAGCCGAGCCGTGACGAGCAGCTCCGCATCGTCTCCAAGCTCAACGCGGCCGAGGCCTTCGAGACCTTCCTGCAGACGAAGTTCGTCGGCCAGAAACGCTTCTCGCTTGAGGGCGGCGAGTCCCTGATCCCGCTGCTGGACGCCATCATCTCCGATGCGGCCGACGACGAACTCGACGAAGTGGCGATCGGCATGGCCCACCGCGGCCGGCTCAACGTGCTCACGAACATTGCCGGCAAGACCTACGCCCAGGTCTTCCGCGAATTCGAAGGCACCCAGGACCCGCGCTCCGTGCAGGGCTCCGGCGACGTGAAGTACCACCTTGGCACCGAGGGCACCTTCACCTCGGACAACGGCAAGGAGACCAAGGTCTACCTCGCTGCCAACCCGTCCCACCTCGAAGCTGTGGACTCCGTCCTCGAGGGCATCGTCCGCGCCAAGCAGGACCGCCTCGACCAGGGCGAAGCCTTCCCCGTGCTGCCGATCATGGTGCACGGCGACGCCGCTTTCGCCGGCCAGGGCGTGGTGGCGGAAACGCTGAACCTCTCCCAGCTGCGCGGCTACCGCACCGGCGGCACCATCCACGTCGTGGTCAACAACCAGGTCGGCTTCACCACCGCCCCGTCGTCGTCCCGTTCGTCCACTTACTCCACGGACGTCGCCAAGATGATCCAGGCGCCGGTGTTCCACGTCAACGGTGATGACCCGGAAGCTGTGGTCCGCATCGGACAGCTCGCCTATGAGTTCCGCCAGCGGTTCCACAAGGACGTTGTCATCGACATGGTCTGCTACCGCCGCCGAGGCCACAATGAGGGCGACGACCCCTCCATGACCCAGCCGCTGATGTACAACCTGATCGAGGCCAAGCGTTCGGTCCGCAAGCTGTACACCGAATCCCTGATCGGCCGCGGTGACATCACCGAAGAAGAAGCCGAACAGCTGCTGCGCGACTACCAGGAACGCCTGGAGCGGGTCTTCGCCGAGACCCACGCCGCGCAGACCTCCCCGATTCCGATCATCAAGGCGGATTCCGCCGCGGTGTCCGATCTGGAGCGTCCGATGGCCCAGCAGACCGATTCCGGCATCAGCGCCCCGGCCTCGACGGCGATCTCCGCCGAGACCCTGGCGCGCATCGGCAAGGCGCACGTCGACATCCCCGACGGCTTCACGGTCCACGCCAAGCTCAAGCAGCTGCTGGAGAAGCGTGAAGTGATGTCCCGCGAAGGGGGCATCGACTGGGGCTTCGGCGAGCTGGCCGCTTTCGGTTCGCTCATCATGGAAGGCGTCCCCGTCCGGCTCGCCGGCCAGGACTCGCGCCGCGGCACGTTCGTGCAGCGCCACGCCGTCTTCCACGACCGCGCCAACGGCGACGAGTGGCTGCCCCTGGCCCACCTCTCCGAGGACCAGGCGAAGCTGTGGATCTACGACTCCCTGCTGTCCGAATACGCGGCCATGGGCTTCGAATACGGCTACTCGGTGGAACGCCCGGATGCCCTGGTGCTCTGGGAGGCGCAGTTCGGTGACTTCGTCAACGGCGCGCAGACCATCATCGATGAGTTCATCTCCTCGGCCGAGCAGAAGTGGGGCCAGCGCTCATCGCTGGTGCTGATGCTGCCGCACGGCTACGAAGGCCAGGGACCGGACCACTCGTCCGCCCGGATCGAGCGCTTCCTGCAGATGTGCGCCGAACAGAACATGATCGTGGCCAACCCCACGACCTCGGCGTCGCACTTCCACCTGCTGCGCCGCCAGGCGTACAGCCGGCCGCGCAAGCCGCTGATCATCTTCACGCCGAAGCAGTTGCTCCGTCTCAAGGCCGCTGCGTCATCGGTGGAGGACTTCACCACCGGCACCTTCCAGACGGTCATCCCCGAGCACGAGCAGCTGCAGGGCGACGCCGTCGAGCGTGTCCTGCTGGTGTCCGGCCGGCTGTACTACGACCTGCTGTCCACCCGGCAGAAGACCGGAGACAAGACGACGGCGATCGTCCGGGTCGAGCAGCTGTACCCGCTGCCCGCCGCCGAGATCGCCACCGAGCTTGCCAAGTACCCGAACGCCGAGGTTGTCTGGGCACAGGACGAGCCCGCCAACCAGGGGCCGTGGCCGTTCATCGGCCTCAACCTTCCGGACGCCCTGGACCGCAGGGTCCGCCTCGTTTCCCGCCCCGCTTCGGCTTCCACTGCGGCAGGATCGATGAAACGCCACGCGGCGGAGCAGGACGCGCTGCTCAAGCAGGCATTCGCACGTAAGTAAGGTCAGCGCTGCCCGGCCGGAGATGTACACACGCAACTCCGGCCGGGCACCGTTGTTTAATCGGCCTTGTTCCGCGCCATCGTGGATGGTGGGGACGGGATAATGGACGCTCTGAAGTGAAGAGGTAGTCGTGGAAGATCGAAAGCTGCGGATCGCAGCCGTGGGCGATGAAATGCTGGCCGGGCTGGGTGATCCCCGCGCACTGGGCTGGCTGGGGCGGGTGCTGGCCCGCACGCCGCAGGACGGGCTCTCCCTGGAGTGCTATTCCCTCCCCTGCCCGCAGGAAGGCACGGAAGGCCTGGCCGCACGCTGGCTCCAGGAAGCCGGCCGGCGCTTCAACGACCACCACGAGAACCGTCTGGTGATCGGGCTCTCCGGACGCGATGTCGAGTTTGGGCTCTCCACGGCCCGCAGCCGGCTCAACCTCGCCAACATCCTCGACTCCGCGTCACAGAACAAGATCGAGGTCTTCGTCGTCGGCCCGCCGCCGACCCTGGACCCGACCCAGAACCGCAGGCTCGGCGAGCTCAACACCGCTTTCGCCGACGTCACAACGCGGCGCAAACACCTCTACGTCGACACCTTCTCTCCCCTGCTGAACCACGAGCAGTGGCGTCAGGACCTCGCTGCCAACGGCGGCACCCCCGGCCAAGCCGGCTACGGGCTGATGGCCTGGCTTGTTCTGCACCGCGGCTGGTTCCAGTGGCTGAAAATCGACGCCCCGGAATAGCCTGCCAGGCCACGGGCGCCCGGGCTTTTCGCGATATATCTTGACTGTATGATTCCGGCGATATATCGTGACTCCATAGTCACGATATATCGCAATGATCAGCATGCAGTGTCCCCTGCCCGGAGGAACCATGACAGAGAACAACTGGACCGTCACCGGTCCGCAGACCATCGACGTTGACGGCGTCAGCTCGATCAAACTTGGCATCGTCCGGGGCCGCTTCGACATCGTCGCCCACGATGAGGCCGTCACCCGGATCGAAGTGTCCGATGTTCACGGCGACCCGCTGGCGATCAGCCTCGTCGACGGCCGCCTCGAGGTCCGGCACCAGCTGCACGGGCCGCAGGGCTGGTTCAAGAACCTCATGGGAACCGTCAATAACAGCAGCGCCAACTCGGTGGTCATCAGCATCGCCCTGCCCGCCGGCGTCGAGGTTGAGGCCGGCACGGTCAGCGGCGACGGCATGGTCTCCGGGATCAGCGGGCGCACCCGGCTGAACACGGTCTCCGGTTCCGTCCTGGCCGACGGCACCTCCGGGGACCTGTCCGTCAACACCGTCAGCGGCGAAGTGATCGCACGCAACCACCACGGCGTTCTGACGGCCAAGAGCGTCTCCGGCGAGATCACAGCCTCCGGCGATTTCAGCCACATCCGCGCCAACACCGTCAGCGGGGACCTGAGCTTCGACCTGCACGGCTTTACCCAGGACTTCGGCGCCAACGCGGTCTCGGGTGATGTCACCATCCGCCTCCCGCACGACGTCGGCGTGGACATCATTGCCAAGTCCGCCAGCGGCGCCGTTGTGATTGACGACCTGAGATACAACCAGCCCAGCGGCACCGTGCAGACCATAGCCGGGCCCGACGCGCAGCTCATGCTGGTCCGCACCAACTCCGTCTCGGGCAGGACGTCGATTTTCCACAGCCAGCCCGGCACTGATACCACCACGGGCCCCTGATGCCTCCGGTCTTTGCCCACGGGGCGCTGCGCCTGTATCTGCTCGCGCTGCTGGAGTCCGGCCCGAAGCACGGCTACGAACTCATCAAGGCCCTCAGCGCACGCTTCGGCGGCACCTACTCCCCCAGCGCCGGAACCATCTATCCGCGCCTGGGCAAGCTCGAGGAGGAGGGGCTGGTGGCCACCCACACCGAGGGACGCCGGACCTACTACAGCATCACCCCGGCCGGGCTCGTGGAGCTGAACAGCCGGCGGGATGAACTCGCCGACGTCGAAAACGACATCTCCGCATCGGTCCGGCGGCTCGCGGACAACCTGCGGCACGACATCAAGGCCAACATGCGGGGTCTGCGGGCCGATCTGGCCGCCACGGCCGAGGCCGCGCGTTCCTCGGCGCGCGCGGCCGGATCCACTGTCGCCTCACTCGCGGGCCAGCGCTACTCGCAGGAGGGCGACAGCCGGCTGCGTGAAGCGGAGATGCTGGTGCAGGCGTTCCGCGATGACATCCGCGTGGAACTGCGCCGGCACGGCGGCCGGCATCCGATTACTTCCGTGACGCTGGAGACGGTCAAGACGGTGCTGGACCAGGCACGGATCTCCATTCGCAACTCCCTGGACTGATTCGCGGTGGGTTTGTCCCCCTGGGACGATGCCCGCCCCGCCGGTTCGCGGCGGGTGCCCTGATGTGGGAGACTTGAGGGCAGCTCTTTTGAGTACCAGAAATTAAGGAGGCCAGCTATGAGCAAGCGTGCACGTAAACGTCGTGACCGTAAGCGTGGCGGCGCGAACCACGGCAAGCGCCCCAACACCTAAGCAAAGCTTGGAATGACAGCTTTAAACGAATGACCCCGGAAACCTCACGGTATCCGGGGTCATTCGTTTTTGTCTGGCGTGACGCCGCGGTGTCCCCGGGTCAGGCCTCGACCGAGCTGGAGTGAATCCGGTCCAGGATCGAGTTCTTGAGATTCTCCGGGGCAGCCTCGGTGCAGGAGCGCTTCACCATGACGCGGATGACACATTCGAGGTCGTACTGCTCAAAGCATTCCGGGCACCCGTCCAGGTGGTCCTTGATCTCGGCGATGTCATCGTGCGTGAGGGCACCATCCAGATACTCGTAGATACGTTGCATCCGGGCGTCGTCGCAATCGCCCAGTCCCTGGCAGTCGCTCATTTCCTGTTCTCCTGTTTGTTGCTTCCGGCCGCCGCTGTGGCATCGGCGGCCCTGAATCCCCGCTCGGCGGCGTAGTCGGCGAGCATGTCCCGCAGCATCTTCCGGCCCCGGTGCAGGCGGGACATCACGGTCCCGATCGGGGTGTTCATGATGTCTGAAATTTCCTTGTACGCGAATCCCTCGACGTCGGCGAAGTAGACCGCCAGCCGGAATTCCTCGGGAATGGCCTGCAGGGCGCGCTTCACGTCGGAGTCCGGCAGGTGGTCCAGCGCCTCGGCCTCCGCCGATCGGAGTCCGGACGAGGTGTGCGACTCGGCCCGGGCGAGCTGCCAGTCCTCGATGGTGTCCGAGTTCGACTGCAGCGGCTCGCGTTGCCGTTTGCGGTAAAGGTTGATGTAGGTGTTCGTCAGGATGCGGTACAGCCAGGCTTTGAGGTTGGTGCCCGGCTTGTACTGGTGGAACGCGGAAAACGCCTTCGTATACGCCTCCTGGACCAGGTCCTCGGCATCAGCGGGATTCCTGGCCATTCGCATGGCCGCGGAGTACAGCTGGTCAACGTATTGCATCGCGTCGCGTTCAAAACGTACCCGGCGCTCCTCCGTGGTTTCCGTCGCCACGTCCAGGGCCTGCCCGTCCACGATCGTCTCCCGGGCGGCAGCATCCTGCACGGCAGCTGTCGCCGCGCCGTCTGCCCCTGGTGCCTCAGTCCCTGCGGCGGAGCCGGACGCGGGCGCCGTTCCAGTTTCCGGGGCAGGTTCGGGGATTGCGCCGGCGGGGCCGGCAGCAGGTGACTTCGCGGGCGTGGCGCCGTTTCCGGCGACCTCGTGCATGGCCGCAACGGCCGGATCCATGGTGCTCATTGCGTCCCAGTCTACTGTCACGTTGCGGCGGGCGCCCGGAGCCGCCGAAACTGCCGGGCTGGTTCGTTCCTGCAGGGCCATCGTCCACAATTCCGCCGGGTCTGCCGCCACATGGGCGTCCTTCACCAGAATCAAATCTCCGCCTTCCCGCTCATCTTCAGGTCATCGTCCAGCCGCACAACGGCGGCCGGGATCTTTCATTCACAACCCCGCCCGGCGGGCAAATATTCCGCAAAAGTGCAAGACTAGAACCGGTTCCCCCGCATCGATTCCGCGGTTCGTTCATCCAGGAGGAAATTCATGTCCTTTGTCCGCTTTCTCGCCCGGCCCATGCTCGCCTCCAGTTTCGTCCTTGCAGGCATGGACAAGCTCAAGAACGCGGATGATACGGCCACGCAGCTCTCACCCCTGCTGCGCCGTGCGGCTGAATCCCTGCCGTTCCAGACCAACGAAAAGGTGCTGGCCCGCGTTATCGGCGGAACCCAGGTCGGAGCAGGCGTGCTCTTCGCGCTGGGCAAGTCAGCGCGCCTCGCCGCCACGGTCCTTGCCGTCATCTCCGCACTCAACGGCTACGTTGAATGGCGCAGCGCCGACATCACCTCCAAGGAGGGCCGCGACGCCCGCCGCAAGCAGCTGCTCAAGAACGTCTCGCTGACCGGAGGCGTGCTGCTGGCTGCCGTCGACACGAACGGCCGGCCCAGCCTGGCCTGGCGGGCCGAGCACCTCGCCGCGGACGCCAAGAAGAATGCCGGCCACTTCGCCGCCGACGTCAAGAAGTCCACCGGCCACCTCGCCACCGACGTCAAGAAGACCACCAACAAGCAGCTGAAGAAGGCCGACAAAGCCGTGCGCAAAGCTGTAGACCACACCGTCGGAGCCTAAAGCAGCAATGACAGGCACCACCCCCACCGCAGCTGCCCCCTCCGTCCCCGCCGCGGGCGCACCGCTCTGGCGGGCGCCGTTCGCCGAACAGCCGCTCGACGCAACGGTTACCGTTCCGGGATCCAAATCCCTGACCAACCGCTACCTTGTGCTGGCCGCCCTCGCCGATGGACCCTCGCGGTTGCGGGCCCCGCTGCATTCCCGGGACTCCGCGCTCATGATCGAGGCACTGCGGCAACTCGGGGCCACCATCACGGAGGTTCCGGGGGACGGCGACTTTGGTCCCGACCTGGCCATCACGCCCATCAGCCAGGACGCCGCCGGGTCCCCGACCGGCATCGACTGCGGACTGGCCGGGACGGTCATGAGGTTCGTCCCGCCCGTCGCGGCTCTGCGCCGGGGAGTGACACTGTTCGACGGCGATCCGCACGCGCGCAACCGCCCGATGGGGCCGATCATCGAGGCGCTCACCGGGCTGGGCGTCGCCGTCACCGCGCCCGACGGCGGTCCCGCCTCCTCGCTGCCGTTCGCCGTCGCCGGTACCGGCGACGTGCGGGGCGGCCACCTCGTCATCGATGCCAGCGCTTCCTCGCAGTTTGTGTCCGCGCTGCTCCTGACCGGTGCCCGCTTCACCGAGGGACTGCACCTTGAGCATCAGAACCAGGACCACGCCGGGAAGCCCGTCCCCAGCCTGGACCACATCAACATGACAGTTGCCGTACTCCGCGGAGCCGGGGTCGCCGTGGACGATTCCCGCCCGAACCACTGGATTGTCTCCCCCGGGCCCATCCGCGCCTTTGACCTCAGGATCGAACAGGACCTCTCCAACGCGGGCCCATTCCTGGCGGCGGCCCTCGCCACCCGCGGCACAGTCCGCATCCCCAACTGGCCGGCCGAGACCACCCAGGTCGGCGATCTGTGGCGCAGTATCCTCACGACGATGGGGGCCACGGTGACGCTCACGGACGGCACCCTGGCCGTCACCGGCGGCCCGGAGATCAAGGGAGCGGACTTCGACGAGACCAGCGAACTCGCCCCCACAGTCGCAGCACTGTGCGCCCTGGCCAGCGGACCCTCCCGGCTGAGCGGCATCGCGCATCTCCGCGGGCACGAAACAGACCGGCTGGCCGCTCTCGTCGCAGAGATCAACCGCCTGGGCGGCGACGCCGAGGAGACCTCCGACGGCCTCATCATCCGGCCCGCACCGCTGCACGGCGGTGTCGTCCACAGCTACGCCGACCACCGTATGGCCACCGCAGGCGCCATCCTGGGCCTGGCCGTTCCCGGCATCGAAGTCGAGGACATTGCGACCACCGCCAAGACGATGCCGGACTTCCCGCAGTTGTGGGAGTCCATGCTCGCCCAGGGCACCGCCGGAAGCGCAGCCCCCGCAAAGAAGGACGCCTCCGGTGGCACGCAGCACTGACTCCTGGGACGAATCCGACGTCCGGATCCGCCCCAACAAAAAGGGCACCCGGCCCCGCACCAAGGACCGGCCCGCCTACGACGACGCCGTCACGGGGCGGATCATCACCGTTGACCGCGGACGGTACACGGCCGTCGTCGCCGAAGGCACCCCCGAAGAACGAAAGATCATCGCAGCCCGGGCCCGGGAACTGCGCCGCAACCCCGTCGTCGCTGGCGACTTCGTCTCCCTCGTCGGGGACGTCAGTGGCGAATCCGACACCCTGGCCCGGCTGGTCAAGATCCAGGACCGCAGGACCCTGCTGCGGCGCAGCGCCGACGACACGGACCCGATCGAGCGCGCCGTCGTCGCCAATGCCGACACGCTGGTGATTGTGGTGGCGGCCGCCAATCCGGAGCCCCGGACCGGGTTCATCGACCGGGCCCTCGTGGCCGCGTACGACGCCGGAATCGAGCCGTTGCTGCTCGTCACCAAGGCCGACGTCAAGGATCCCGCGGAACTCCTCTCCAACTACCAGCACCTTGCCTTCCCGGTGATCATCTCCAAGACGGCGGACTCCGCCGCCTCCGGCATCGATGCCCGCTCGGACGACGGGCTTTCCGCCCGGCTGGACAAGGACGCCGTCTCCCAGCTGCGCGCCCACCTCGACGGGAAGGTCACCGTCATGCTGGGCCACTCCGGGGTGGGCAAGTCCACCATGGTCAACGCACTGACCGGCGCGGAGCGCGCCACCGGCGGCGTCAACGCCGTGACCGGGCGGGGCCGCCACACCTCCTCCTCCGCGCTGGCCCTCAAAGTCAACGATGCGCCGCCGGGCAGCTGGATCATCGACACCCCCGGCATCCGCTCCTTTGGCCTGGCCCACGTGGACCCCGACCGGATCCTGCGCTCCTTCCCGGATCTCGAGCCCGGCACCGACGACTGCGAGCGGGGCTGCAAGCACGATTCCAGCGCCGTCAACTGCGGGGTGGACGCCTGGGTGGCCGCCGGCCATGCCGGCGAGTCCGGCCCCGCCCGGCTCGCCTCGCTCCGCCGCCTGCTGGGCACCGACCCGCGGATGGAAGCCCAGGACGTCAAGGAACTGGGCACCGTCTCCTAGCTCCCCGGCCGTCAGCCGCCCCGTGCCCGGCCGCATCCGGCGGCGCAGGCCCGTGGCCTCCCGCCCCGCAGCCCGCTTTGGCGGTAGTTTGGAACCATGAGTCAACCCGCTTCGAGCTACAACGATGACCTGCGCCTTGCCCATGTACTGGCAGATTCCGTAGATTCCCAGACCATGAGCCGCTTCAAGGCACTCGACCTTCGGATTGAGACGAAGCCGGACCTGACGCCGGTAACCGACGCCGACAAATCGGTCGAGGAGGCCATCCGCGGCCAACTCTCCCGCTCCCGTCCGCGCGACGCCGTCCTCGGCGAGGAGTTTGGCAGTTCCGGCCATGGCTCCCGCCGGTGGATCATCGACCCGATTGACGGGACCAAGAACTTCGTCCGCGGCGTGCCGGTCTGGGCCACGCTGATTGCCCTCGTCGACGAGGGCGAGCCGGTCGTCGGCGTCGTCAGCGCCCCGGCGCTGGGCAAGCGCTGGTGGGCCGCCAAGGGCGCCGGCGCCTATATGGGCCGTTCGCTGGCTGCCGCCACCCGGCTGAAAGTCTCCAACGTCTCCAAGCTCTCGGACGCCTCCCTGTCCTATTCCAGCCTGGGCGGCTGGAAGCAGCGCGGCAACCTCGACGAGTTCCTTGACCTCACCGAGAAGGTCTGGCGCACCCGCGCGTACGGCGACTTCTGGTCCTACTGCCTCGTGGCCGAAGGTGCCGTCGACATCGCCAGCGAGCCCGAACTGAACCTCTACGACATGGCCGCGCTGGTCCCGATCGTCACGGAGGCCGGGGGACGCTTCACCTCCCTCGAAGGCGAAGACGGCCCGTTCGGCGGCAACGCCCTCGCCACCAACTCCATCCTGCACTCGGAGGTTCTCAAGCGCCTCAACCCGGGCCTGGACGACCTGCTCTAGACTTTTCCGGCGGCGTTCTGCAGTTTCCGGCGGCATCGCGTAACAAAGCACTTCACATTCATGCCCCGCCTTTTCTGCGGCGGCAGGCATGTCCTAGGCTCGGAGCAGGTCACGAGTGCCAGCGCTAAACCCCGGTTTGCTGGCCGGCAACCCTCCATTCGCGGTGGGGTGCCCCGGGTGACGACCTGGCCGGTCCGGAACGGACCCGGCAAGCGCGGATCCCCGGTGTGTGGGGTCCTTTTCGAGCGAGGTCCCATGACGACTGCCACCATTCCTGCCACCCCTGACTTTCAGACCGGCGCCAGCCCGGCCCGTCCCGATGCGCGGTTCGCCGTTGCCCGACGGCCGCTGGCCGCCGTGACCGGCGCCGAGATCCAGGCACCGCTCATCCAAGGCGGCCACGTCCGCTACGCCAACCTGGACTACGGCGCCTCGGCCCCTGCCCTGTCCGTGGTCTCGGCCTACCTCAACGAGATCCTGCCTTACTACGCCAGCGTCCACCGCGGCGCCGGCTACGCCTCGCAGATCAGCACCTCGGTCTACGAGAACGCCCGCACCATTGTCCGGGAATTCGTGGGCGGCCGGCCGGACGATGCGGTGATCTTCACCCGGAACACCACCGATTCCCTGAACCTGCTGGCCGGCTGCCTGCCCGCCGTCGACGGTGTGCACACCGGCGAGGTGCTGTACCTCGACATCGAGCACCACGCCAACCTGCTGCCGTGGCAGCGCGTCCCGCACCGCAGCGTCATCGCTGCCCCCACCCTCGCCGCCACGCTGGAACTGCTCCGCGCGGAACTCGCCCACGGCGGCGTCAGCCTGCTCGCCGTGACCGGCGCCTCCAACGTCACCGGCGAGATCCTGCCGATCCGGGCCCTGGCCGCCCTGGCCCACGACTACGGCGCCAGGATCGTCGTGGACGCCGCCCAGCTGGCACCCCACCGGCGGATCGACATCGCCGCGGACGACGTCGACTAC
Organism: Arthrobacter sp. UYEF36; assembly: GCF_040547025.1. Lineage (NCBI taxonomy): Bacteria > Bacillati > Actinomycetota > Actinomycetes > Micrococcales > Micrococcaceae > Arthrobacter > Arthrobacter sp. UYEF36. The sequence continues at coordinate 584,936 of NZ_JBEPOX010000001.1, read as the reverse complement.
CTCGCCTTCTCCGGGCACAAGCTCTACGCACCGTTCGGCGCCGGGGTTCTGATCGGCCGGCCCGACTGGCTCGACGCCGGCACCCCGCATCTGGCCGGCGGCGGAGCCGTGCAGGACGCCAGGATTGACAGCGTCAGCTGGACCACCGGCCCGGCCCGGCATGAAGGCGGCTCCCCCAACGTCCTCGGCGCCGCGGCCCTGGCCCGGGCCACCCAGGTGATCGCCGATCTGGACGTGGACCAGTGGCACGCGCACGAAAACGCCATCCGGTCCTTCCTCGTCGAGGGCCTTAGCCGGATTGACGGTGTGACGGTCCACCAAATCTTCTCGGACAGTGCCTCCTTCGGCTCTCCGGCGGGCGCCGGGCCGGGCAACGCCGCCGGTACCGGCACCGGCACGATCGGCGTCGTCAACTTCTCGGTGGAAGGCTACGACGCGGGACTGGTTGCTGCGTACCTGTCGGCCGAACACGGCATCGGGCTGCGCGACGGCCGCTTCTGCGCGCACCCACTGCTCCGGCGGCTCGGGCTCCCTTCGGGCTCGCTGCGGGCCAGTTTCGGTGTGGGGTCCCGGCTGGAGGACGCCCAGCGCCTTCTCGCCGCCCTCCAGGAACTGCGCCGGACCGGCCTCGGCTGGGACTATGTCGTGGACGCCGGACGCTGGGTGCCGTCCAACGACACCCGCAGCTACCCGCACTGGGCCCCCAACACGCCCGGCACCGCCGGCGCTGCCCCCTGCACGCAGGACTGACAGCTCCCCCGCCGGGGAGTCCGCTGTCCCGGCCGGGAATCACCGACCCTGCCGCGTGCGGTAAATTCGAAAGGTACCATCCGGACCTGCCGAAGGAGATCGCACGTGGCACGCGGCGGACCCAAACTGCATCAGGAACGGCGCCAGGAGCTGGGGCAGAGTTTCCAGGACGGCGGGGAACAATATGAACGCGTCCGTCCCGGGTACCCCGACGACTCGGCTGACTGGCTGGTCCCCCGGGGCGCCAGGGACGCCGCGGACCTCGGCGCCGGAACCGGGAAGTTCACCGCGCTGCTGGCCGTGCGCGGCCTGCACACGGTCGCGGTGGACCCGTCCGCCGACATGCTGGAACAGCTGCGCCGGACGCTTCCGGGCGTCACCGCCGTCGAGGGTACCGCCGAGCACACCGGGCTGCCCGCGGGGGCGTTCGACCTCGTCACCGTCGCCCAGGCCTGGCACTGGTGCGATCCGCTCCTGGCCAGCACGGAGATCGCACGGATCCTCCGCCCCCACGGGGTGCTGGGGCTGATCTGGAACCAGCTGGACACGTCCGTTCCCTGGGTGCACCGCCTCTCGCGCATCATGCACGCCGGCGATGTGCACAAACCGCACTTCACACCGCCCCTTGGCCCGGAATTCACGGGACTGGAGAGCCACCTCACCCGCTGGGAAGATCCGGTGCGGACCGCCGACATCATGGAGCTGACGAAGTCCCGCAGCTACTACCTGGCCGCCAGCGAAACGACCCGGGCCAAGGTCCTGGGCAACCTCGACTGGTACCTGCACGGGCACCTTGGCCACCACCCCGGCGAAGTCCTTCCGCTCCCCTACCTGACGCAGAGCTGGCGGGCCGTCCGGGCCTGACCGTCTCCGGCGCCGCCTGACGGTAGGCTGGAAACTGTGAAGACCAGTCTGCCCTCCTCCTCGATCGAGGACTACGTCAAGGTCATCTACTCCTTTACGGAGTGGCAGGACAAGCCCATCACCTCCACCCAGCTGGCCCAACGGCTCGGCGTCGCCAACTCCTCGGTCTCCGAAATGGTGCGCAAGCTCAAGGACCAGGGCCTCGTGGACCACCAGCCCTACAGTGCCATCACGCTGACGGCCGACGGCGTCCGGCTGGCGTTGTCCATGGTCCGGCGGCACCGGCTCATCGAAACCTTCCTGGTCCGTGAGCTCGGCTATCGCTGGGACGAGGTCCACGACGAGGCCGAGCTCCTGGAGCACGCCGTCTCGGACACTTTTATCGACCGGATGGCAGCAAAGCTCGGGAACCCGGTGCGGGACCCGCACGGCGATCCGATCCCGGCCGCGGACGGTTCCGTCCTGATGCCCGCTGCCCACCGGATGAGCGATCTCGATGACGGGCACAAGGGCCGGATCACCCGCATCAGCGACGAGAACCCTGAATTGCTGCGCTACCTTTCCGCCGAGGCGATTGATCTGGACGCGGAGGTGGAGGTCGTGGGCCGCAAGCCGTTCGGCGGCGCCCTGGTGGTGCGGATCGGATCCGGTGCGGCCCGGCACGAGTTCGACCTCGCCGAGGAAGTCGCCTCCGCCCTCTGGGTCCACAGCGAGTCCGGCCATCCCGGCTGCAGCCTCAAGCGGCCCTGAATGAGAGATGCGCTGACCGGAGCCGCGGCATGAAGCGCGCAGCGAAGTTTCCCGCAGCGGCGGTTGCTTCGGCACGTCCCGGGGTGCCGGGCTGGCGTGCGTGGGCGGCCGTCGCCGTCGGCGGGCTGATCGGCACGGAACTGCGCTACGGTGCCGGGCTCGTGTTCCCCGAGACAGCGGGCTCCATCCCCTGGACCACTCTGGTGATCAACGTCGTCGGCAGCTTTGTCCTCGCGGCCCTCACCACGGTCTGGATCGCCCGGCCGAAGACCGCCTTCTGGCTGCGCGCCGGGCTCGGCCCCGGACTGCTGGGTTCCTTCACCACCTTTTCGGCCGTGGTGTTCGCCATCGACCAGCAGTTCCGTGGCGGCTTCCATGCCAGCTGGCTGGCCTACCTGGGCCTGTCACTGGTCCTGGGCCTCGGCGCCGCGGCCGGCGGCTGGAAAACGGGCAAGGCGCTGGCCGACCTGAGCGGCGGAGCCTCATGATCACCGCCATGCTGGTGGGAGTCTTCGGCGTCGCCGGCGCCCTGTTGCGCTTCGGCGTCGACTCCTGGTTTGCGCACCACCCGGGGCGCCATCCGCACTGGCCCTGGGCGACCCTCACCGTCAACGTGGCCGGCTCCTTCATCATCGGCGCCGCCCTGGGGATCACGGGCCAGCTGGGGCTCGGGGCCGAGTGGCAGTCCGGCCTCTCCGCGGGGCTCGCCGGAGGTCTCACCACCTTCAGTTCCTGGACCACCGCCACGGTGCGGCTGGTCAGCGAGACGCGCTACCGCGCCGCCGCCCTCAACGTTGCCGCGAATCTGGTCGCCGGACTTGCGGCGGCAGCCCTCGGCCTGGCCCTCACAGGGCTGTGACTCACGGGGCTGTGACGAGCCTTACTCCGGCGTCCTGACGGCGATTCGGGGACCGTCCCATCCCGTATCGTTGAAGGATGGTTACCCGACGTGAAGCAGCCCAGATCCTCGACATTCCGCTGGAAATGGCCCACCGTCACGGCATCCCGCCCCGGCTGACCGACGCCGAGCTCGGCGACCTCCTGGACAATCCGCCGGCCTGGCTCGTGCAGTCCAAGGCCAACCGCACCGGCAAGCGCCCCATCTGGGTCCAGCTGACCTGCGCGGTGTGCGGGTTCTCCGAGGCGGCCCGGCCGAAGAAGTGGTGGCCGGACTTCACCTACGTGTGCTGCGCCCACCACGCTCCGTCCGAGATCCCCGGTGCGGCTGCCGGGCTGGTCCGCAGCGAGTATGAGGGTGTGGGCAGCCGCTTCGTCGGCATCGTAGACGTTGCGGTGCCCGAGGCGTAACTTAATACCAGGGGGCATCCCGGCCCCCTGCTGTTAGGGAGCGCCCACATGCCTGACAAGACCCCGCACCGGAGCACGGCAAAGAAGCCGGTGAAAACCATCAAGGAAAAACGGGCTGAGAAGAAGTCCAAGAACGTCGCGGAAACGCACGCGGACCCTGTTGCCCACATCAAAAAGCGCTGAGCACGGCCGCCAGCCGGGCCGTGCAGGCAAAACAAGAGGCCGGAAGCTGACGCTTCCGGCCTCTTGTGTGGAACGCTGCTTCCTAGCCCCAGGGTTCGTTCCCGGCGTGACTCCGAGCAGCTAGGACAACGCGGGCAAGGTGACCTCAGCGAACTGGTAGGGGCTGAGGTCCCCCGCATCGATGCCTTCCAGCAGTTCCGTGAAGTCTGTTCCAAGCGAGTGGAATACCTGACGCGGATCGTAACTCCACCAACGGCTGCACAGCAGTCGTTCAATGGTGGCTTCGTCGAAACGGTATTTGATGACCTGAGCGGGGTTGCCGCCTACGATCGCGTAGGGGGGAACGTCCCTGGTGACGGTGCTGTTCGTCGCGACAACTGCGCCCGTCCCGATTTTGATTCCCATCGCCAGGGTGACGTTAGAGCCAATCCAGACGTCATTTCCGATGCGGGGGTATGGCTTGTCCGGTGTGGTCGAGTATCCGGCCGCATGCTCCGTGATCGCTTCGGTGACGAACTCGCGGAAGAGGTGGTTTCCGGGGCGGAATGTGAGAGCGGAAGTGGTCAGTAGCTCGAGCGGGTGGCTTGAATCGATGAACCGGAGGCCGCCGGAGATGGAGCAGTATCGTCCGACGCTCGCACCGTCAGGCAGCCCGGAGTACGAGTAGGTGAACGCACCGACGGAAGCCAACCCGGATGCGCGCCGTCCGCCGATCATGGGCATGTACGCGCCTCCGTAGAGCCCGACATTCTGCTCGATGACGACTTCGCTAAACAACGTAATCTCGGCGCCCTCAGTGAGCCAGCCGTATGTTCCGCCCTTCGGCGCCGGGCTGTCGCGCCGGAGAAGAATCGTCTTATCGAAGAGTTCCGCTGTGAGTTCGGGCGTGACCGTAAATCGAGTCTGCATCCCTAGATCGTACGTTGAGCCTGACGGGATGGTCCCATCAAGTCTCGCTGCACGTGGTCAACGAATGCACCAACTCCCCCAGCCCGCCCGTTTCGTGTTTAAACCAAATCGGGGTCCGCGGCAACAGGCAAAAGAAAACCCCTAGATCACACGGATCTAGGGGTTTTCTTGGGTGGAGATGGGGGGAATTGAACCCCCGTCCGATGTCGTGTTGTCAGGGCTTCTCCGGGCGCAGTTTGCGTCGGATTTTCTCGGCCCCAGCCATGCTGCAAACAGCTGGCTGATCCGGGCCCAGTCATCAAAGAGTCCCGTTCACCCCGATGACGGGGGTAAACAGCAGTGGCTATTTAAATGACGCCAGGATCCGGGGCAATAGCAACCTCGGGCTGACGGACTGTCTTACTGCTTAGGCAGCGAGAGCGAAGTCAGTGCGTTTTGATTCGGCACTTATTGGTTTGCAGACAGCGTTTACGAGATAATTCTGCATCCTCGGCCCGCTTCACCTGTCGCGACTAACATCGTCGAAACCGATCATCCCCGTATTTTTTTATCAAACCGATCAGGTCTGGTGCCGAACCGCTGTTGCGGTTTCCGCGCCGTTCCTTCCCGGACTATTAGCATAACGCACGTCCCCGCGGAATCATTCCCGCGGGTTTCGGACGTTGTTCCCTAGCGCCGGTTCCGCTCGCGCATGACACGCAGGGCCTCGCGCTTGTCCTGTTGCTCGCGCAGGGTCTGGCGCTTGTCGTATTCCTTCTTGCCGCGGGCGACGCCGATCTCCACTTTCGCCCGGCCGTCCAGGAAGTACAGCTGGAGCGGGACGATCGTGAAGCCTGATTCGCGGATCTTGTGCGAGATCTTGGTGAGTTCGTCGCGGTGCAGCAGCAGCTTCCGACGGCGGCGCGCGGCGTGGTTGGTCCAGCTCCCCTGGTGGTACTCGGGGATGTGGATGCCCTCCATCCACAGCTCGTCGTTGTAGAAGGTGCAGAAGCCGTCAACCATGGACGCGTGGCCCTCACGGAGGGACTTCACCTCGGTGCCCATAAGCGCGATCCCGGCCTCGTAGGTGTCGAGGATCGTATAGTCGTGCCGGGCCTTACGGTTGGTGGCCACTACCTTACGGCCACTTTCTTTCGGCACGGTAGAACTCCTTGGATCGATGGGTGGGCCCGCTGCCGGGGCGGCGCGGGCTTGTTCCAGTTTACGGCAGAGCCGCAGCCCAGCCGCGGGCCTTCCGCTCCGGGCGGATCAGAGCAGGTTCATCGGGTCCACGGCCCGGCCGTTGAGCCAGGTCTCGAAGTGCGAATGGCAGCCAGTGGAGTTACCGGTGGTTCCCGAATAGGCGATCAGCTGTCCCTGGCTGACCTGTTGTCCGGGGGAAACCGTCACACTGACGTTGTGGTAGTAGACGGTGGTCAGCGAGTTTCCCTGGACGACGCCGTGCGAGATCTTCACATTGTTGCCGCCGCCGTCGTTGGCCCAGCCGGCTGAGAAAACGTTGCCAGCCGCCGCTGCGTAGACCGGCGTGCCGCAGGCCGCGGCGAAGTCGATTCCGGTGTGCATGTAGCCGCCCTGGCCGTAGAAGTCGGTGGTGCCTGGCGGAGTAACGCGCCAGCCGAAGCCGGAACTGATCCGCACGCCGTTGAAGGGGTGCCGAAGCCCGAACGCCGACGGGTTTCCGGGCGGGGCGGGGACGTACGGCGCCGGGGGCTTGACCTGTCCAGCGGCCCGGGCGGCCGCCGCGGCGGCTGCCGCGGCCGCCTCGGCGATCCGGCGCTGTTCGGCTTCCCAGGCCTCGCGCAGCTTGCGGTCGCGCTCGACGATGTCCGCCGCGACAGCGTCCTGCTGTGCCTTGACTTGGGCGATCTGGGTCTGGATGGCGGGCTTGGCAGCCTGGAGTTCGGCGTCGAGCCGGGAGGTGTCGGAAATGAGCTGGTCCACCTGGGCTTTTTTGGCCTCGGCCTCATCACGCGCGGCCTGTTCCCGGGCCAGGGCGGCGTCGGCTTTGGCCTTGAGGTCCGTAATTTCGGCTTCCACCGCTTCGAGCCTGGCCTGGGAGTTGACGTTGGTGGCGCTCTGCTGGGTGAGCTTGTCCATCGCGGAGTTCTGGCTGCGCATCGCCTGGTCGGCCAGGTCGATGGTGTCCGTGAGGCTGCCGCCGTTGTTCGAGCCGAAGAACAGCGAAAGGTTGGAGGGCACGCCGCCGGACTTGTAGGCCTGGGTGGCGATCTGCCCGATCAGCTTTTTGGTGTCGGCGATTTTCTGCTTGTCCGTCTCGAGCTGCTGGGTGATCTTTGCCTTGTTCTGCTGCGCCAGGTCCACGCGGGCGGCGAGGGCCTCGGCCTCCTTGACGGCACTGGCCACGCGGCCTTGGGCCTCCAGCAGCGCCTGCTGCGCGCCAGGGAGCTGGCCCTGGTACAGGACGAGGTCCGCGGCGGCCTGCGCGATCCGGGAATCCACGAATTCGAGGGAATGCTGGACCCGGGCCGCTTCCTCGCGGAGAGCGGCCTGCTGGTCCTCGAGGGTGTCGGCAAACGCCACCGGGGTCGGGGCACCCAGGCTGGCTGCCAGGACCAGCGCCAGTGCGGCGCCGACGATGCGGCTGCGGCGGCCGGCCACCGGGAGCCTGGTCGAAACCGGCTGCGGTGCGGGTCGGTGCATCCGTGTCATGGGCTTTCCCTTTTCGTTGTGCACGCTAAACCCTCAAGTATCGCCGGAGGGTCAGGAGTGATGATACTCCTGCCAGCAGGACTCCGAGGCCAATCAGGGCCGGCGCCAGAATCAGCGTCTGCGCTGCGGAGATAAAGGCGGTATCCGGATACTGCTGGGACAGGTACCCGCCCAGGAAGAAGTGCGCCACGGCCCACAGCGTTGCCGAGGCCAGCGCCGCGCCGATCACGGCGGCAATCACGCCTTCCAGGATGAACGGCAGCTGAATCACCATCTTCGACGCCCCGACCAGGCGCATGATCCCGGTCTCCCGCCGCCGGCTGAAGGCCGAAAGCCGGATCGTGGTGGCGATCAGCAGGATGGCACAGACGATCATGACGCCGGCGACGCTGACGGCCACGAGCGACGCGGCGTTCATGACCGAGAAGAGCCGTTCCAGGAGCTGGCGCTGGTCGATCACGGTTTCGACGCCGGCCTGCGAGGAGAACGTCTCGCTGATGATCTGGTACTTCTCCGGGTCCTTCATGTTGATCCGGAAGGAGGCCGGAAGCTGATCCGGCGTCACCGAGTCGACAATCGGGGAATTGGAGAACTGTTCCTTGAAGTGCTTGTAAGCGTCGTCCTTGGACTCGAACTGGAAGTCGTTGACGTACTGGGCCACCGCGGGCGATTCCAGCAGCTTGCCCAGGTTGTCCTGCTGTTCCGGGGTGGCGGGGCCGGTGGCGCAGCCGGCCGCCGTCGAACCGTCACTGCAGAGGAAGATGGCGACCTGGACTTTGTCGTACCAGTAGCCCTTCATCTGGTTGATCTGCAGTTGCAGCATGCCGGCGGCGCCGACAAAGGTCAGGGACACGAACGTCACCAGGATGACCGAGACCACCATGGAGAGGTTGCGGCGCAGGCCGCTGCCGATTTCGGCGAGGACGAATTGGAGCCTCACAGCTGGACCTCCCCGGCGGTGCGGGCGTCGGAGCCGGTGGCGGCAGCGGGCTGGGGTTCCCGGCCGCTGGCATCGCGCAGGCGGCGGGACTGTCCCACGACCGGAATCATGGAGGTGTAGAGGGCTTTGGCCTCGTCCCGGATGATGACGCCGTTGCGCAGTTCAACAACGCGTTTGCGCATCTCGTTGACGATGTCGTCATCGTGCGTGGCCATAACGACGGTGGTGCCGTTCTGGTTGATCTTGTCCAGCACCCCCATGATGCCCATGGAGGTGGTGGGGTCCAGGTTGCCGGTGGGCTCATCGGCCAGCAGGATGCCGGGCCGGTTGACGACGGCGCGGGCGATCGCCACGCGCTGCTGCTCACCGCCGGAGAGTTCGTGCGGAAGGCGGTTTTCCTTGCCTTCGAGGCCGACGGTTTTCAGGACCTCGGGAACGGTATCGCGGATGACGCTGCGGCTCTTGCCGATGACCTGCATGGCGAAGGCGACGTTGGCGAACACGGTCTTCTGCGGCAGCAGGCGGAAATCCTGGAACACGACGCCGATCCCGCGGCGGAGCCGGGGCACGCGCCAGCTGGAGATATTCGCTACGTTTTGGCCGGCGACGTAAACGGCACCGGAGGAGGCGCGGTCCTCTTTGAGGACAAGGCGCAGGAAGGTGGACTTGCCGGACCCGGAGGCCCCGACAAGGAAGGCGAATTCGCCGCGGTCGATCTCAAGGTTGATCGAATCCAGCGCGGGTCGCGCCTTCTGGTCGTAGACCTTGGTGACATTTTCGAAACGGATCATGGCCCTAAGTACCCTGCAGGACGTGGACGGGTACGGCCCTGTTCTGCTGCCGGCGCGCGGGCTTTCTAGTGGGGGAAGTAGAGCTCCGGCTTCTCGACTATACGCACGGGCAGCGGCGGATCGGCCTGAGTGTGCAGGCGTGTCGCAGGAATAGACGGGAGGGGCCGGTGTGACGCAGGAGGCAGTAGGGGGCGCTCCAAGACCGCCGGGGCAGCTGTGCCGTCGGCGGGTGCGAGCCCGGAAGCTTCTTGTCCGCGGGTTACTTGTCCGCGTTGCGGTTGTCGGTCCGCCAGCGGATGCCGGCGTCGATGAAGTCGTCGATCTCGCCGTCGAACACGGCCGAGGTATTGCCCACCTCGTGCTCGGTACGGAGGTCCTTGACCATCTGGTACGGGTTCAGGACGTAGGAGCGCATCTGGTCGCCCCAGGAGGCCTTGACGTCGCCGGCGAACGCCTTCTTCTCCGCGTCCTCCTGTTCCTTCTTGAGCAGCAGCAGCCGGGACTGCAGCACGCGCAGGGCGGCCGCGCGGTTCTGCAGCTGGGACTTCTCGTTCTGCATGGACACGACGGTGCCGGTGGGGATGTGGGTCAGGCGCACGGCGGAGTCCGTTGTGTTAACGGACTGGCCGCCCGGGCCGGAGGAACGGAAGACGTCGACGCGGATCTCGTTGTCCGGGATGTCAATGGAGTCCGTCTGTTCGATCAGCGGGATGACTTCGACGGCGGCGAACGAGGTCTGGCGGCGGCCCTGGTTGTCGAAGGGGCTGATCCGGACCAGGCGGTGCGTGCCGGCCTCGACGCTGAGCGTGCCGTAGGCGTAGGGGGCCTTGACCTCGAAGGTGGCGGACTTAAGCCCGGCCTCTTCGGCGTAGGACGTGTCCATGATGGTGGTCGGGTAGCCGTGGCGTTCGGCCCAGCGCAGGTACATCCGGAGCAGCATTTCGGCGAAGTCAGCGGCGTCCACGCCGCCGGCGCCGGCCCGGATGGTGACGACGGCTTCGCGCTCGTCGAATTCGCCGGACAGCAGGGTCACGACCTCGAGTTCCTTCAGGGCCTTGCGGATCGATTCCAGCTCGACGGCGGCCTCGCCCATGGAGTCGGCGTCGTCCTCGTCCTGGCCCAGCTCCACGAGGACCTCAAGATCGTCGATCCGCGAGGTGAGCGAGTCGAGGCGGGCCAGTTCGGACTGGCGGTGCGAGAGCCTCGAGGTGATGACCTGGGCGGCCGCGGGGTCGTCCCACAGATTCGGTTCGCCGGCCCGTTCGCTCAGTTCGGCGATGTCTTCCTTCAGCGCCTCGACATTCGAAACGTTCTCGATGGAGGCGTAGGTGGCGCGCAGGGCGCGGATTTCTGCGGGAAAATCAATGTTTGCCATGGTTTTTTAAGCCTACGCTATCCGTGCGAGCCGCCCGGACTTGGTTGCGGACACGTCCGTGGTGCCGCCAGGGAGCCCGCCCGGGACGCTACCGCGTGAGCCGGGAACGCGCCGTCGAACTCGCTTCGATCCTGATGCCGTCGGGGACCAGGAAGTTGACCACCGGCGGGTGGACGGCGGCGCTGAGCACCACGACGGCGGTGGAACCGTCCGGGCTGCCCGTTCCCGGTCCGATGGCGAGGCCGCTGAAGCGGGTGGTGGCACTGCTGCGGTCCAGGAACTCGACGGCGGCGCTCCGCACATGTGCTCCGGTCAGGATGGCGGTCGGGCTGCCGCCGCCGGTTTCCAGCTGTCCAAGGGTAAAGCTGTCCGCGGCGGCGACGGAGGCGCCGTCGGCCAGCGACAAGAGCTTCTTGTGCTCGATGTAGACGCTGGAGGCGCCGATGACCACGGTCGCGAGCAGCAGGGCGAGCAGTACAAAGCCGATGATGAGCACCATTAGTTGCCCGTCGTCGCCGCCCTGGCCCCGGCCTGGCGGTTCCGTTGCCGGTGCCTGCTGCGGGAGCCCGGCACGATGCTTCCGGGGACGGCTCATCGGAAGCGGCCCACCAGTTGTGTGGCGGAGGCACTCAGCTGCCCGGCGCTCAGGTCCAGCACCTCGCTGAACGGGACGAACGGCAGCGGCACCGTCAGATGGACGGTAACGGTCACGGCCGATCCCGCTGCCAGGCAGTCCACGGGGGCACAACTGGTTTCGACCCGGGCATTCGCCGCGGAGTGGCCGTGATCGGCGAGCGCCAGCAGGACGGCCTGCTCAGCGGCGGCCCGGCCGCCGGCGGCATCCGCCTGGGCCACGAAGACCTTCGCGGCCTGGTCCGCGGCGCCGACGACCGCGAATGAGCCGCCCTGGAGCTGGCCCATCGTGATGATGAAGTAGACCAGCGGGACCATCAGCAGCAGCGACAGGAACGTGAACTCGACGACGGCGCTTCCCCGCTCTGGGCCGTCGGGGACGCGGGCGTCTGCCGCCTCGGCGCCTCCCCCGGGCCCACGGTCCGGGGCGACAAGGCTTGATAGAGCGCCAGCGCTGGCCGGAGCTTCAGGGCCGGCCGGCGCGTCAGGGCTGGATGGCCGCATGCCCCTTCACCTCCAGGACTGCGCGGGGACCGATCAGCCCGATCACGGGCAACGGCGCGCGGACCGTGACTTCCAGGGTCCGGATGCCCTGGTAGGTGGCTTCGCTCGTGCTCACGTCCTGGGCGAACGCAGGGTTGAGCGCGACGCCAATGAGGTGGGCAGTCCGCTCCTTGGCATCAACGGCGCTGCGGTCCGCGAGGGTGCCGTATCTGGCGCCCGAGGCCGCGGCGTCGATCAGCGTGTTCCGGACGTGCAGGACGAGGGTGAGCTGGACGATGGCGAGGAAGAACAGAGTCAACAGCCCGCCGACAAGGACGAAGTCCACCACCGCCGAACCCCGCTCGTCAGTTTTGCCCCAGCCGGCGCCGGGCCGACGCACGTGCTACTGCCCGACCTTGTCCATGGCCTGGTTGAACAGTCCCTCCAGGGCCGGGCCGGCCAGCGCGAGGAGGGCGGCGACGAGGACGGCCGACATCAAGGTGATCATCACCCAGCCGGGCACGTCGCCCCGCTCGCGGTGATCACCGGGCAGCCCTGGCTCCCGGATAGTGGCCGCCTGCGTCCTGGCGTGACCGGGTACCAGGCTGATGGTGCACAACATCAACAGCGCCATGCGGTTTAGGATCTGTTTCACGTTCTCCCCTTTTGGTTGGTGCTTCGTTGGTTTCGCTGCGGCTTCCCTGCTGTTCCTTTTGTTGCTGTTAGAAGCCCATGCTGATGGCGGCCAGGCCCGGGAAAACGGCGAACACGACCGTCAGCGGCAGGACGCCGAAAACGACGGGAACCATCATTCCGATTTCCTTCTTTCCGGCGGACTCCATCAGCTCCCGCTTTGCCGTGTCCCGGACGTCCTGGGCCTGGGCCCTCAGCACATCAGCGAGGGGAGTCCCGCGTTCGACCGCCACGATCAGCCCGTCCACGAACCGGAGCAACGGGCCCAGCTCCGTCCGTGACGAGAATTCCTGCAGGGCTTCCACAAGGGGTTTCCCGGCCCGGGTCTCCGCCAGGACGCGGGTGAAGTCCTTGGACAGCTCACCCCGGGCGCTGCGGCACACTCTGTCCAGTGCGCCGGTGGCGCTCTCCCCCGCGCTGACGGCGAGCGCCATAAGCTCGGCGATGCTGGGGAACTCCGCCATCATGCGGGCTTCGCGCTTCCTGACCTGTGCGCCCAGCAGGTAGTCGCGCAACAGGAATCCACCGGCGGCGCTGCCAAGCACCAGCACGACGGCGAGGAGGGGGCTGGAACGTCCGGCCGCACCGAAGAGCACGACAGCGCTGACCGCCGTGACAAAACCGCCCGCTCCCCAGAGGAGCTGCTCTGCCCGGAAATCCGCTGCGGACTTGACGCTTCCGGCCCTCGTCAGGCGGCGTTCCAGGGCCGAGGAGCCGGGGTTCAGCCTCCCCAGCCACGAGACTGCATCGCCGATGACCGGGCGCAGGATTCGCTCCAAAGGACCGAACGGAGTGAAGTTTCTCGGCACCGCCCGCAGGAGCCGGGATTCCAGGTTGTGGGACTTCAACTGCGGCCCGATGCGTTCAACGAAAGTGGTCGGCCGCATAAACGGCAGCCTGATCAGCAACAACCAGGCACCGCAGCCCAGGACGACTCCGCAGGCAGCCGCAGCCGCCATCAGCCCTGTCATCGGAGGACCCGCTCATCTGCCGGCAATGCCCCGATGCGCAGCATGACGGCGTAGGAAACCAGGGACACCGCCAGTCCCCCCATCAGCACGGCGGCGCCGAGCGGAGTGTTGTAGGCCGCCACCGCTTCGGGCCGGCTTGCCAGCAGCATCAGGACGATCCAGGGGGCGGCCACTGCCAGCCGCGCGGCGTTGACGGTCCAGGACTGACGGGCCTCCAGCTCGCTCCTGGTCCGGGCACTTTCGCGCAGGAACTCCGCCAGGGTGCCCAGCAGCCGGCCGAGATCCGAGCCGCCCACTTCCCTGGTCAAGCGGAGCGCCTCCACGATCCGGTCGGCCACGGGATCCGCCAGCCGGTCCTTCAGCCTGGTCAGGGAGGGATCGAACTGTCCTCCGGCGCGGTAGTCGGAGCCAAAATCCCGGAACACCTGTCGGAGTTCCTCAGGACCTTTGTCGCCCAGCTGGATGAGGGCTTCCGGCAGCGACAGGCCGGCGCGGATCGCCGAGCGGAGGTGGTCGACGACGTCGGGCCACAACTGGCGCAGGACAGCGGTGCGCTTCCGCGCGCGCCACTTCACGACGGCCATCGGCAGCCAGCCCCCAAACAGGCCAAAGCAACCCGCGATCGGCCACGACCTGGTCACCGCAAAGAAGACGATCGTCGTGAATGCTCCGACACCGAGGCAGCTCGCCAGCAGGCCGGGGCCGCTGACCCTCTCGATTCCTGCGGAGCGCAGCAGATCCTCCAGACGGCTGGGGCCTGGCTTGCGTCTGGCGGCGTGCGGCTCTTCCCAGGCAGACCACCAGACCAGCAGGAGCCCGGCGCCGGCAAGCATGCCCAGCAGCGCCGCCATCAGCGCAGCTCCAGCAGCGCCGCGACATCGTATCCGGCGCGGGCAAACTTCTCTGCTGACGGCATCGAGTTGGCCCTCGGCTGCAGCTGGCAGTCGGTGAGGGCGAACACCATGGACGACTCGATAATGCCGTTCTCCACCCGCCGGCCCAACGACAAAATCTCCGTCACTTCCCTGCGCCCGCTGGCGTGGCGGGCACAGTGGACGACGAGGTCGATGCAGGAAGCGACCGTCGGAACCACAAAGGCACTTGCGTTTACTGTCCGGGCACTACGTGAGAACGGCGCCCCCCCGCTGCTGGGCGCTCACAGCTCAATCCTTCCGGCGGCGGCGAGGTGAATGACTCCGACACCCTTATAGCGGGGATCCTTGGCGACGGCCATGGCGTGAACGGCCAGGCTGGAGAACGGCAGGAGATCCTTGCTGTTCCAGAGCTGCTCGGCGACAGCGTCAGGCGCCCAGGGCGAATCCGGGCGGGTGCGGCCGCGGGCCAGTGAGACGATGGCGCCAAGGCGGCGGAAGTCGCTGACGGTGGGCTTGGCGGGCAGTTTGTCTACGTTGGGTGCTATCGTGGGGCTCATAATCTTTACTTCCTTCATGGTGTTGGTGGTTGGATTTATTGGGAGCCAGTTCACGCTGGCTCCCTTTTTTTGTGACGAGATGGGGCCTGACGCCGGGGGTGTTACAGGTCGATAAGGCCGGCGGCTGCCATGCCGATGGAGCTCGGTGCGCTGAATCGGGGTGACCCCGCGACTCGCATGGCGATAGTGACGAGGTTGGGAAACGTCTGGAGGTTGCGGCACCGGTCGAGGGTGAACGCGATCTGGTCGATCGGCCATTCAGGGCGGATGGAAGCGATAAGACCGGAGAGGTCCTGCCACTGGTGTCGGTCCAGCTCCGGAGTTGTAGCGGCGGCGGGGCCGGCCTGTACGGTCGTTGCGTTCATCGGGCTTCCCATTCTTCGAGCTGGCACCCCCTGTCAGGGGCTATGCATCTAGATAATCATTAATCGGCACCCGCTGTCAACGGCTATCAACAGCACTTGCTAGTTGGTTCCGTTCCCGGCAGGATGTAACCATGGCAAAGGCAAAGACAACTCGGCCCAACTCGGCTAACAAAACCGCCTCCGGAAGCATGGAAGTAGCTCCTGGCGTGGAAATTTCGACCACGTATGACACGACGTTTGAAGATCAAAGTGGATACGACATCCGCGTGCTCGCTGAGATAACGGACCAGTTTCGAATCGAAGTTTCAGAGCTGGACATCAAACGGAGGCCCGGCGGCCCCGCGGTAACCAGCGAAGGCATCCGCTCAATCACCGTTCAGGGTCTGGTGCGGGAAATGATCCAGATTCAGATCGAAGAGGACTTTTATTCCGGCGGCGAATACGCAAGCAAGGGCTTCGGCATGCTCAAAGTTGAGGAGGCCCTTCGGCTAAAGAAGGCCGGCCCCAGTACTGAGACCCTTGAGTGGGTGGCGCGCATCTACAAGGTGGCCGAGCTGTTGGACAAACCGCCGACTATTGCCGTCGAAGAGACTTTCGAGGTGTCCCGCAGCACTGCCGGTGCGTGGATTGGGCGCGCCCGCGCCGCTGGCCTCGTCCCAAAACCCAGGAATGCGAATGCCTAGGTCGCCGCTGCAGATCGACACCTTCGGTATGCGGTTCGCGTCGCGGCACCGCCACCCACCGCCCGGGTGAAGGCGAGGGTCTGCGCGTCCGTAATGAGTTGGAGCTTGCCGGGAGATCGCGCCCAGTGAACACCGGGGCGTCGGAGCCGGCGACTGACCCCGCCACGATGCACCATGGCGGGGCCTGCATGGCACTCGCTACTGTCGCTGATTCAGGTGATTGACAACGTTATCTACCACTTCCGTTGTCCGGTCCAATTGTTCTGCGATCTTCAGCTGGGTAGAAGCGATGGTGTTGAGCGTGTTCTGCAGGGACACTAGGGTGTCTCGCAGCCATGGTTCTATCCCCGGTTGTCCGGCGTAGAAGGTCTTCCCGGAGTGAAAAGTGTGGAAGGCTCCGACCGCGTTGACGGCGTTCTCTGCCTCGCGCTTCAGATTAGACATACGTTCCCCATTCTGTAGGAGCACCCGACAGGTGCCCGCGACTGACAGGTCGAAGCCTACAACCCACCTGGGCCAGGAGCTGATCATGACTGTGGACTCAGCGGGAGACCTTGGGCTGTTTCGTCCGGTAGTCCTCCACATCCGACCAGGGGATCCGGATGTGGTTGGACTGTTTGCCGGCGCCGGTTTTGTAGGCGTTGGGGAAGTCCCCGGACCGGGTCATCACCCGGACCGTTTCGGGGTGGAGGTTGAGGGCCTCAGCGACCGCCCTGACGGTCATGTCCGGCTCTCGCCCGGCTGTTCGTATGCTCATGGTGCCGAACATACATTGCCGGGCAGCGACGCGTCCGGTGTTCCCCACACCATCGGCGAGGCTCCTCAGAGCTCCCCTGAGTTGCCTACGGATTGTTCCCTAGGCTTACGGAGAGTGGGTACGCCCCGCCAGCCTCCGTGATGCGTTAGACGGGCTGCTGAATGGTCATGCAGCCGATGCTAGTGCCGGTAATCTCAGCTCATGACATTCCCCATGGAAACCGTGCAGGTGCAGCTGGTGAACGCGTGGTGGGAGGAAATCATCCCAGTGGCCGCGCTCGTCATCTCCCTGTTCTCCGTCGCTCTCACGCTCGTGTACCGCTACTTTGACCGGCTGAACCTCAGCGTCACGGCTGAATGGATGCCCGTACTGACGTCAGGAGTGCAGCCTTTCACCGGTCTGGATCGGATTACCGTGGAAGTCACCAACAGGAGCCGGAGCGCCACGACGGAGGTAACGGTCCTGGCGCTGCAGTCCAGCGAAAAGAAGGCATTCGGCGCGGCTGGCCGTCCTTGGAGATTCGACTCCGATTTGCCCATCAGCCTGGGGCCCGGGCAGTCAGCATCCAGGAGCTACCCGGCCCAGTATGTCGGGGACATGCTGAACAACGACGCCCGCGGCGTGCAGTGGGTACAGGCAATGGCGGTCAGCGGCCATAAGACCGTGCGGGGCAGGCGGCACAGGGCCCTTGTCCAGAAGTTGCGGGACTACGCCAGCGAACACCCCGTACTCACACGCTGAAATCACAAAGACGCCCCGCCATCCGAAGATGACGGGGCGATTTACTCGGGGAGCTTTCCCGGATTTATCTGCCCGGGTAGGATGGGCGGATGCTTTCGAAGATCCGCAGTGGTGACGTGCAGGTTCCGTCTTGGCTCAAGGTCGCCGGCCTGGCACTCCTTGGCCTAGTTGCGCTCGGCGTCGCCGTCTATGCGCTTGTGACGGTCTAGGCAGTCCCATACCTTAGACTCTGGGCATGGGAATTATTGGGGTCTTTGCGTCCATCGCCGTCACAACCGCCGCTGGCGTTTGGGCTGGCATCCGTTTCGTGGACGGGCACAAGCCGAAGTGCGACATTTGCCGCACCCGGCTTATCCCGATGGGCGACGACAAGGTCATGGACTGCCCGAACGACTTCTGCGAGCTCAGCTACCAGGGCTAACTAGCCGAGGTCGCCCAAGTATTTCGGCTCGAACCAGACGTGATCGAACCGGATCACGGCGCCGCCCACCGTGGCCTGCAATCCCAGGTCAACGTTCACCGTCTTGGTGGACTGCCCAGCGGTGAAGTCGAGGGTGAACTTCTTCCAGCCCGTGCCGATGTCCGCGGCGAGGACCGGTGTCATTTTCACGTCCAGCCCGGCGATGGTGGCCTGCCCATAGTCCAGTGATTGGATCCGCACGAACGCCTTGTCGGCAATCAGATTTGACCCGGACACCGCCTTGCACTGCCCGCTGAGGGTGTACTGCCGGCCGGGGACCACCTGCACTTGCTGGCGGATGTAGGCGAATCCGGTGTTGTCCGTGGTGGACAGCTCAAGGGCCTTCGTGCCCTGGTATTCGGACGCCGGGGTGTCGGTGACAACGCTGTACGCGCCGTTCGTGGCCGTGAAGCCGTGCCATCCGGCAGGGTAGACGCCGTCCAGTCCGCCCTCAAATCCGGCGTTGAGTAGTGAGCGCGGGTTGGGGAACGCTTCACTGACGGTAATGAGCGGAATGCCGAGCGACTGGCACAGGTCCAGCATTTCGAGGACGTTAGCCGTCGTCGGGTTTACTACTGTGTCCAGGTTGTGGAAGAAGATCGGCACGATGATGGCAGACGAGGCGGCCCGCCGAACCATAGTGAGGATCTGCTGCTGGTTCTTTTCGTTCCACGCCGTGCGGTTGATCAGCATGGGCGGCGCGTCGCTGTACCGGGGGTAGATAACTGAGTTGGTTGTCATGGCCGTGTCCAGCCATCGGTCATAGCGGAGATAGAGCTGCTGATCGCACGCAAGGTTACGTCCGCCCGAGCCGGTGCCAAACGGGTAGGTCCAGGTTGTGACCTTGCCCGCACCGAGCAGGTTCTCAAGGTACGTCTTCGGGTAGTCGTATTCGACGGCCCGCTGAGCGCTGCTCAGGCTCGTCATGTTTGCATGGGTCTTGGAGTGTGCGGCGATTTCGTGCCCTGATGCGGCGAGGGCCAAAATGTCGGCGTCCCGAATCTTGGTCACGCCCGTCGCGTCGTTCATCAGGTCGGGCGTGATGCAGAAGGTTCCCTTTTGCCCGCGTGCGTTCATCCATCCGGCAACGGTGCGCATTGCGGAGTAGCCGTCGTCCATCGTCAGGACTACGGCGCCGCGCCCCGTGTCCGTCAGGCGCTGGGTTGTGGCGCCCTTGGCGGCCGGGACAAAGGTGGCAGAAAGTACCACCGCCGCGTCGGATGCCGGGTCGCCGATGAGCGCGGCCGTCGCCGCATCCAGGGCCGCCGCGTCCTGCTTCAGCTCGAGGTCCTCCGGCGTCACGCCCACGGGCATGAACGGCGACAGTTCCGTGGCAAGGTCTTCAGCGCCGACAGCCAGCGTCAGCCCTGCCACGGACGTGACGGGGACGACGGGAGCGGACACCGGCAGACCGACGCTACCCCCGGGCAGGTTGTCGAAGTCGACGGGCTCGGACTGGCCGAGGAGGGGCTGCCAGCTTTTCCGGACCGTCTTGGAGCGACCGCCGAAGAACGTCTTGCGCGTGACCACGTAAGCCCACATCGTGAAGACGTTGCCGGCCTGATCTGTGAAGCCTGCCTGATCCACGAACGGGACGGTCAGTGACCCAGGCATCCCTGCGGCCGGGGACACCAGCTCTTCGAAGTCGTCGATCGGCTGGCCGGTCGCGGCCCACACCACACCCGCCGTCGACTGGACCGTGACCTCGGTGCGGGTCGCCTCGTTGCCGAGGAACGTGGACGGGTTGGAGAAGGTCAGGGTGGCGAGCTGCACACCCGGGGGGTAGGTCATGGTGCTCCTGTCAGGGTTTGGGCGGGCGCGTCGTGCGCGTTGGCCGTGGGCGGGGTGTCCACGCCGTTCTCCTGCAGCCACCGCTTCTGCACGTCGATGGCGTGCTCCAGAGCGTCCAGAATTTCAGGGGTCTGGTGCTCCGGGTGCTCTTTCAGGTGGCCTATGAAAGTCCCAATGGCGTCGATGGCTTGCGCCGTGTCCTCCCGGGTGATAGTTCCGCGGCCGGTGCCGCTTGCCGGTTCAGTGCTCATATCGGTCCTGCTCTCAGGTGGTTTTGGTTTACTTGCTCGGCGTGATGGGCTCGCCCCACGGGATGCCCCGCGGGATGGGGTTGGGAATGCCGGGGCCCGGCGCTGGTGGGGCCTGGAATGTCTGCGCGGGCTCCGGGGCGACGACGACGGGCGCGGGGGCCCGTGGGACGACGACGGCGGGCGGCGGTGCGACTGCCGGCGGTGCGACTGCCGGCGCTGCGATTGCCGGGGCCGGAACCTCGACGGGTGCGGGTGCCGGCTGAACCGCTGGTGTGCTGGCGATCGGTTCGGGGGTTGCTGCGGTCAAGGTGGGCTCCTGGCTTGGCGTTATGGATGGCGCGGGGCTGGTGGACGTCGTGGCGGGTCTTGGGGCGGGCGCGTCGTGCGCGTTGGCCGTGGCGATGAGCCCGAAGGCGGTGCCCAGGGCCAGGAGCATCCCGGCGGCTCCTACGAGTGCGGATTTGGTTTCCATGGTGTGGATCCTTAGCGGAAGAAGATGGCGGTGGCGTAGATGTTGGCCTGGTTGGCGGTCGACGCCGCCCACGGGTTGGTGTTGGTGCGGGTGGCGACGCTGACGGTAATGGGGTCCCCACCGGTGAGCCCGGTCAGGGTCGTGTGGAATGGTGCGGCGAGCCCGACGCCCAACGCGGCCGGGGCGGCGGTGTAGAGTTCCCCGCCGCCGATATTTTGGACCACGGCCATGACGTAGAGGTAGTCAGCGGCCCCGGTGCTGTTCAGGCCCATAGCGGTGGGGTTCGCCATGACGACGGCCTGGCTGAATCCGTCCGGGACCGTCAACGTCACGGATGCCCGAACCGTCGATGATGTGGTGATCGCGTAGTTACTGAGGCCGTTGCTTGCGGTGCCGATCTGCACCGGGTTGGTCAGTGCGTCGTTGCCGATGATCCCGGCGGGGAGATCCAGGGTGCCGGTGATTTTTGCGGCCCCGTTGATCGTCACGTACCCGTCGAACTCGGTTCCGCCGTCCCGGGGTTTGATGCCGGTGAGTCCGAAGACGTTGGCGGCCGCGAGCTCCTGCACCTTCCGCTCAAGGTCCTGCAGCCGGCGGATGAGGTAGTCCTCACCGCGGGCGGATGGCATTCCTGGCTGGGGCATGGTGTCCTGCTTTCGTCTATGGCTGGCTTCAGTGTGCACGGCGGCGCACGTGGCAGGTTTCCGGAGTACCGCGCCGCGGTAGGGGGCTTGATGTGCCCGGCCTGCCGCTGGGGCCAGCATGAGCCGGTGAGCGGCCAGCCACTCCCCCGGACGTGGGAGACTCCCGCGAGCCGTGATGACCGGCGGGGGCTGGGGCTCAGGCTGGCGTCTCCATCTTCAGCAGCCGGTACATGCTGGAGACGCTGACCTGGGCGGCGTCGGCGATCTCCTGGGGGCTCATGTCGCCGCCGGCGTGCAGCCGCTTGATGAGTGCGATCTTCTTGGCGTCGTACTTCTTGGGGCGGCCACCGAGGCGGCCGCGGGCCTTGGCTGCGGCGAGCCCGTGGGTGGTGCGTTCCCGGATGAGTTCCCGTTCGAAGGTGGCGAGGCTGGCAAAGATGTTGAACACGAGTTCGCCGTTGATGGTACTGGTGTCGATGCCTTCATGGATGGAGCGGAAGATGATCCCGCGCTCTTTGAGTTCGGCCACGAGGGTCACGAGGTGCTGCATGGAGCGGCCGAGGCGGTCCAGTCGCCAGACAAGCAGGGTGTCGCCCTTGCGGAGGTAGTCCAGCATCTTGTCCAGTTCGGGGCGTTCGGTCTTGGCGCCGCTCACTCCGTGATCGGTGAACACCTTGGCGGCGCCGGCCTTTGCGAGTGCGTCGAGCTGCAGCTCCGTGTTCTGGTCTGCGGTGCTGACTCTTGCGTATCCGATGATGCTGGCCATGGTGTCCCCGTTCCTAGAAACTCATCCGTTGCTCTTGGTATTGAGAATACCTTATGGCATGAGTTTTGGGAATAGCAACTTTGCCTAGAACACAATGAAGTCGTGAGTTGCGGGAAAAGCCGCGACGACTCCCGGCAATCGTTCGTTTTTGGGAATGCCCGGGAATGACAAAGCCCGCCGTCATGAAGGGGGGACATGACGGCGGGCGTTCACTACCTAGCTTAGCTGCCGGGGACGGGCTCCCCCGGTCCCGGCGGCGCATAGTCTGCGGCGTTGATCTGAGCTGACACGGCGGCCCGCAACGCGGCGGAGGCTCCAAGCAGGAATGCCCGGCCGTGCTTGCTGACATTCAGATCCTTGGCGTAGGCCGGATCGGTGTCAATGGACTTGATGACGGCGTCGAGGCTGTCAGCCGTGGCCAGGGTCTCGCTGGCGCCGGGCGTCTCAAAGATGCGGGCGGCGAGTTCCTGCCATTGCAGTTGCTTCGGTGTCTCGGCCATGGTCCTACGCTCCCACAAAGGACAGGCCGGCGTCACGGGCGGCCAACAAAGACCCGGGGATTTCGATGCCCTCCCCGCCGATGGAGATGGCGTTGTCCTTGAGGGCGGTCCCCAGCAGCTGGTTCAGGTCGTGTACGTCGTTGGTGAGGGTGCCCGTCTGGATGTAGTAGCGGATCAGCGCGGCCCGCACTTCATGCCTGCGGGTGGTGGCCTGCAGGATCTCACTGTTGGGCAGTGCGTAGTTTTTGCCCGTGCTGCCCACGTAAACCGGCACGGCGGCGAAGTCCACGTTTTCGAGCTCCTTGAGCTGCCCCACGAGTGCGGCGACTTTGGCAGTCAGCGCGGCGGCGGTCTTACCGGCGGCGGCGGCCTGCTTGTCCTCTTCGCGGGCCTCCACCTCGAGGGCTTCCCGGTAAGCGCTGACATGCTTACGCCGGGCCTCTTCGGCGGCCTGGTCGTAGGCGCGGGCCTTGCGCTCCCACGTCTGGACATTCAGGGTGATGCGTTCGGCCGCTGACTCGTCCTCGAGGATGGCGGCGCCGGACTCGGCGTCGAGCCGTGCGGCCTCGGCGCGTGCGGCGGCTGCCTTCGCTTCCCACTCGGCCACGACGTCGGCGGCCTTCGATGCGGCGGCGGTTGCCTGCTCCATGTTCTTGCTGAAAAGCGCCATGCTGTTTCTCCTTGAAAGTTGGGGGGGTCTACTTGATGACTCTGACGCTGCCGGGGCGGGCTATCTCGGTGACCCTGACGGGTGCCCGTCGAGCGGATTCCTTCTGCGGGCCCCGCTTCGCCGCCGGCTGGGCCAGCTTCGCGGCGGGGCGGCCGAACTGCTCCGCCAGCTTCGTGACGACGCGGGCCACGGCCTCCTGCCGGTTGATTTCGTAGGGGATGCCCTTGGCTACCTCTTCGTAGGTCTCGAACGCGATTTTCTTGGCGTCGGCCTCAGCGGCGTAGATGCCCGTGTCCGGGTTGGAACGCATGAGGGCCTGGGCCAGCGCGGCCGTGGCGGTGGCGGTGGCCTCCTTCGCGGCCCACAGTGCGGTGGCTTCGAAAGCGTCGCCGCGGCGCTGGCCGGCGTCTTCCCGTGCGGCGGCAGGGCGCCCGTACGTCTCGGCGATGGCTGCTGTGGTCTCGCGGTCCGCTGCTGAAGGCATGCCATGCAGTGCGGCGATGATGTCTTTATCTGTGGTCACGGTGGCCCTCCCTGGGCTGGAATTCTTTGTGGAGTCCGGTGGCGCCCGGCCCGCTTGCCATGAGCGGGCCGGGCGTTTCCTGCAACCCGGCTAGGTTCCATGGGGAACCGTCCGTTACCAGTTTCCGGGCCGGGGTCCTTTACGGGCTTCCGTGCTACCGGTGCGCGGTAATCAGGCGGCGGCCCGGCGGGCGAACCGGAAAGCCTCCACGGAATCGGCGTCGACTATCCAGCAGTCACGGAAGGCCTTACTGCCTTGCACCGTTCCCGCCCGGAGTAGCTGGCGGACACGGCCCGTGGTGCAGCCGATGACGTCGGCGGCCTCAGCAACGGACAGGCCTTTCCCGGCGGCCGGTTCCGGTGCGGGCGGGGCTTCCCGTATCGGTGCAGTGTTGCCGGCGGCTTCACCGCGGCCCTTGTCCCACAACATGGCGGCCGCGGACATGGTGTCGTAGGTGGCCAGGATCTCCGCACGGTCAGCCGGGGGCAGTGCTGCCGTGCGGGACTCCACCACGGACCGGGGCAGGAACGCTATGAAGGCCTTGGCGCTGAGCCCGGAGACAGGCGCCGCCAGGAGCGCGTATCGGGGCGGGTGGTAGCTCATGCACTCACCTGTACCTGCGCCAGGCGCATGAACTCTTCCCGGGCAATCTCGTCCTTCATTGCCATCTGTTCCGGTGTGAGATTCAGGCGGGCGTAGATCCGGGCGACGACTTCCGCGACCAACCGGCCCTGCCCCTCGGCCAGACGCACCTGGCGCTCCGCGATACCGGCCTTCAGCGCCTTGGTGGAGTAGTCCGCGAGCTGATCCTCAGCAGCCCGCAACAGGGTCCACCACGCGGACGGCCCGGCCTTTTCCGTAACCTTGTCGATCGGTCCTTCCGGGCCTACGCCGACGTCGGTCTGAGCCCGGCCCCATGTGAGGCTGTCCGCCGGCTGGCTCCGGACCTGCTCGCGCAACCACTGCACTTCCCCGTACTTCCACGAGATGAGCCGCAACAACGCCTGGGCGGGGTCCACGCTCTCCGGCTCCCCCAGCGCCGCGAGCTGCCCGCGTGCGGCCTCAAGCTCAGCGTTACGCTGTGCAGCTGCCTTTACCGCCGGGCTGCCGCCGCCGTGGATCCTGCACACGGTCCCGCCGATGATGGCCGCCTTCTTGCACCGCTCCCCGGACTGCTTCGACTTCCCCCGGCACCGCCTCGAATCTTCCATGAGGTCACCACTCCCGCCGCTTGTTCATGGGCTGCTGCCCGGGGCGGTCCAGGATGAGGGCTGATGCGAGGCCGCGTTCCACGAGGGAGCGGGCCATGTTTTCGTAGCTGACGGCGCGGGTCTCGGGTGCGGGTTCTTCGCGGCGGGTCAAGCTGCGGGTGGCGGGGTGTGTGCGGCGGGGCATCAGTTGTTCTCCTGACGGGGTGTGGGGGTGTTGGGGCAGTCGACGTGGTGGGCGGATTCGATGGTCCAGCTGATGCCGGCTGTGTTGCTCAGGATTTCGTTGGGGAGGCAGCATGGTTCTGCTGACGATTCGGCGGTCATGCTGCGTCCTGGGCGGCGTTGCAGGTGAAGCAAACGCTCGGCTTGGGCACTGGGTGCAGCTGGCAGGCATCTACGTCGGTTCTGCCGGTTCCGGCGGTCCCGTCGGTTTGATTCAGGGGTGCATGCCCGTCGGTCTTGGCGGTCTCGTCAGTCCCGTCGGTTACTTTTAGGGGTGCCATGCCCATCCGACGCCACACGTTTTCGAGGTTGGCCCGGAAGTATCCGCGCTTGGAATCTCCCTGCCTGGTGGAGTGGAGCTTGAACGCGGTCACGAGCATCCGGCCGAGCCGCTGGGCGTTCAGTTCCTTGCCGTAACTGCTGGCCTGCCCCCACATGGCAGGGTTGTGCTGAATCAGGCGCTGGATGAGCGCAGCGGACGGCGTGAAGGCGTCTCCGCTCTCCCATACGTCCCGTACGTCCTTGAGTAGGACCACGGCCTGGGGCAGGTGGGTTATGCCGTCTTCTTTGTCCATTTCCGCCTCCGCTATGTCGCGCTTGATGAGTTCATCGGCAATCGCGGTCCAGTGCCCGCCTGCCGCTGCAGCAACCCGCTTTATGGGGTTCCAGCGTTCTTTGATGCGTCCGATGCATCCGGCCGGGAGTTCCGGGCGTACGGTTCGGACAAACTCCCGTGCTTCCTCTGCGGCCTCCGCCAGGCGCCGCCCGAGATCCTGCGCTTCTTCCTCGATCTCTTCCCAGTCCGATGACTCCACCCGGCCCTCGAGGTCGGGCATGAGCAGGACGCGGATGCAGCGTGATCGGGTGTCGTCCGGGAGGTTCGGCGCGTTGCCGGCCATTGCTACCGGCGAGAATGTGGACATCTCGCTGACGTCCCATTCCCCGCCCTTGCCGGGCACGAGCACGGGGCGGGTGGCTCCGCGCTTGTATCCGGAGTTCAGGACGGCGATGAGGTCTTCCACGCCGGGTTTCTTTGGATCCAGTGACCTGTCCACTTCATCTATGAGGATGGTCCGCATGGACTTGTTCAGCATCCGTGTGAGCAGTGCAGGGGATGAGAGCGAGGCGGCCTGTATCGGGCTCAGGCAAAGCCGCGACAGGTGTTCGAGTACCGTCGTCTTGCCGGATCCCGGCATGGAGGAGTCCAGGACAAGCCGCGGCGTCGTGTACGTCTCGAAGGCCACGTGAGTGTGAGCTGCCCACAAGGTGAGCAGATCCAAGTCAAGATCATCCATGACGCAGACAAACCGGGCGAGCCAGGCCCGCACGTCGGTTAGGACCCTCTCAAATGAACCGACGGGACCGCCGGAACCGGCAGAACCGACGGTTTGGGGGTCCGTAAACCAACCGACGGGACTGACGGAAGCGACTTCACCGACGGGGATTAGGCCTGCTTGGGCCATTTCGGCGTCTGTGAGTGGCGCAAACTTGCCGATCATGCGCGGCCACGTCCCATCGGAATGTAGGAGGAGCCGGGCGCGGCGCGTGCCAGGAGTACGTCCATGAATTGGATTGCGCGGCGGATCGTCGTCCGGACGTCGGGCGCATCGGCCATGAACTGGGCCATTTCGTCATCGGTCACTCGGCATCACTGGGCCTCACGGGCACGAGCTGGCACAGGACGACGAATGCGTGGTGACCGGCCATGATTGCCCGGTCGGCTGCCTTTTGTGCGCCTGGCAGGTTGAAATACACGCGGCGGCGGTACTTGCCCTCTGGTGTCTCCACTACGACTACATGAACGCCCGTCAGCATGGCCGCGGCGAGGCTGTCCGGGGCGATCATGCTGCGAGCCTGTGCGATGGGCGGAGGATGACGGCCACGCGCTCCAGGACAGCCGGTGCGACCGGTGGCAGTCCTGCCACGACCTTGCGGGCGTGCGCGGCTATGGCCGGGTTCGGTGCTATGCGTGCTGCGCGGCTACCTAGAACGGACTGCACTGATTGCGTAGACTTCAAGTGTTCCTCCTGCTCTCTTGTAGGCGGATCTCCGGACGGTATGAGCTGTGACTTTGGCGAGTTGGCTCATACCGTCTTTGTTTGTCGGGCTGGCTATCTGGTTTCTATGCATGGGCGTGGTCTCCAAACACGCGGGCGGCGGTTGCCCAGTTGATGCGCAGGCTCCTGGGCCCAACGCGCACCGCCGGCAGCGTGCCTTCCGCTACCCGCTTCCGGATGACCCACGCGGAAGTGTTGTAGCGCTCGGCCACTTGGCGGGCGGTTCCGTACTCTTGCTGTGTCATGTTTCCTCCTAGTGCTCTTATTGCCGATATGCCCCCAGACTAGGTGCGATTCGACCGCGAGAAACCGGGTTTTCGGAGGAGCGTTACAGCCCCGGAACACCGCGGAACACTGCGGAACTTTGCGTGATACTGCGCCTAACTGGGGGCGGCTGTAACACCGACTGCGGGCGACTGCCCGTGGATGTAACTTTCCGCGCCGGGGGCGTCGACAGCGGGCGGAACATTCGGAACGCGAAAAGTTTTTCTCCGCACCGGGGCGGGTTTGGGCGTGTCGCGGCATTGTCGCGGGCGGCTCCCATAAACGGTCATTTGATGGCGGCGTGAGAGCGGCCCGGCGGCCGGCGGCGAGATCCACGGAATTCCGGGGCGGTCAGATTCCCGGAACTCTTCCAACAATCAAAATGCCAAAACGGGCACCGGGTGATGAGTTGATCGGAACGGCCGGTCAGTCCTGGCCCTTGGCTTCAAACCTGACGCGCTCCGGATCGAACCGCCGGGGCGCGCTGACGATTACCGGGTCCACGTAGATCGTGAACATGGAGTCGATGACGGCGCGGCGCTGCTCAATGTCCGCGGCGTCCCACCATGCCCTGACGGTCTCCGGCGTGCCGGAGTGGAGGGCGGCGAGGCTGGAGCGCTGCAAGGCCGCGAGGCGGTCCCCTGCCGCCGTCAGTAACGCGCCTACCCGGGCCGTGATGGTTTCGAGCTGCCGGGCGGTGATGGCGCCGTCGGCGTAGCTGTTGGCCGCCTCATCCAGGCGGGCCCTGAGCGCCTCGGATTCGGACTGCAGCTGCTCCACGCTCTCGGCCGCGTCGGCCCCCACCGTGAAGTGTCTGCCGGCGTCCGGGTGGGAGAGCTGGCCGATGACTACCTGTTCCACGAGTTCCTCGAGGGGCTCCATGGTCTGGAAGACGTGGCCGGGCCCCGACGTCGGGCACTTGTAGTAGTGCCGGGTCTCAGTGTCGCGGCCTCCCCTGCCGCGGCTTGATGACTTCATGGGGGCGCCGCACGCGCCGCACCGCACGATGCCGGCCAGCAGGTGCCGGACACGGCTGGAGGTGTTGGTGCGGCGTGCCGGGTTCTCCATGAGGGACTTCACCGCCCAATACTCGTCTTCGCTGATGATCGGCGGAAACACCGAGGTACCGATGACTTCGCCCTTGTAGATGGACAGCCCGGCGTTGCGGGCACGGAACACGACGTTCCGGAGGCTAGTGCTGGTCCACACCTGGCCGCGCCTGGTGGTGATGCCGCGGCGGTTCAAGTCATCGACCACGCTTCCGATGCTGCGGCCGGTGAGTATCGCCGTCGTGGCCTTCCGGATCTCTGCGGCGTCGACCTCCACAATGACGGGGTGCCCGTCTACCATCTGCCAGCCGTAGGGCACAGGCCCGCCGCTGAACTTCCCCGCCTTGGCCAGCTCCAGCTTCTTCCTGACGATGCGCTCGCTCTTGTGCTCCGACTCGTACCGGGCCCATGCACCGAGTGTGCGGGCCACGGCGCGGCCGGACGGGGTGCTGAGGTCTATCTCCCCTGCCTTGGCTGTCTGCGTGGTGACGCCGTGCGCCTCCGACACGTCGATGTACGTCTCCAACTCACGCGGCGAGCGGTGCAACCGGTCAGTGTGCCAGGTCAGCACGCCGGCGATGCTCCCGGATCTCATGAGCTCCAGCAGTTCGGCGTAGGCTTTGCGCTGGGCCCCACTGTAGGCGCTGACGTCGTTGTCCACGAGCACCCGCGCCACGCGCCAGCCTAGGCGGTCAGCGAGGGCCCTGCAGTCCTGTTCCTGACGCGCCACGCCGAGGCCTGCCCCCGTCTTGTCTGAGGATATGCGGGCGTAGATTGCTGCGGCGGGCGCGGCGTCGTGGGTCATGCCTCGAGTGTACGTGCAACGGTAGGTGCCTGACATTGTCCGCACTGGAAATGTTCTCCCCTGCCAGCAGCGGGAGTGTGCAGATCTTCGTGACCGCGTCGCGGGCCGAATTCGCATGGACGGTGCACATTCCGGGAAGCCCGGAATTCAGGGCGATCAGCATGTCCAGGCTTTCGGCCTCCCGGACCTCGCCCACCACCAAACGGTCGGGGCGCATGCGCAGGGCCTCCTTGACCAGCCTGCGCATCGGGATTTCGCCTCCACCCTCCAGGTTTGGCTGCCGGCACTGCAGCCCCACGACGTCCCGCAGCGGGAACTGCAGCTCGAAGATCTCCTCAACGGTGATGACGCGCTCGCGGGTTCCGATGCTCGCCGCGAGGCAATTGAGCATGGTGGTCTTGCCCGCCTGGGTGGCACCGGAGACCAGGATGTTCAGCCCGCTGGCCACGGCGGCGCCGAGAAACCGGGCTGCCTGCGGCGTCAGCGTGCCCAGTTCCACCAGGTGTTCGAGCCGGCTGGCCTTCACCACGAATTTGCGGATATTGATGGCCCAGTGACGCCGCGTCACGTCCGGGATGACAACATGCAGCCGGGAGCCGTCGGGCAGCGCGGCATCCACGAACGGGGAGGACATGTCGAGGCGGCGCCCCGAGCTCTTGAGCATCCGTTCCACGAGGTCCCGGACCTGCTGGTCCGTGAGCGAGACCGAGGTCAGTTCGGATTCGCCGTTCCGTGCCACATAGATCTCATTGGGAGCATTAAGCCAGATTTCCTCAATGGCCGGATCGTCGAGCAGCGGCTGAAGGGCACCGAATCCGGCCACGGCGTCGAAGACGAACCTTCGGGCGGTTTCCAGCGGGCCGATCGGCGGGAGGGGCGCCAACAGGGCCCGCTCGTCGTAATCCAGCACCGCTGCCTCAACGAGGCGGCGGACTTCACCGGTCTGCCTCAGGGGGTCGAGCCCGCGCCGGCGGATCAGCTCGCGGACTTCGTCCTCGACAATGCGTACAGCCTCCACAATGGCCCCCAATATGACTGCTTGCCCTGTCCCCCGGGCGCTGCAATTGGGTTAAAGCTATGGGTGGGCTGGCCGCCGGACAAGGGCCCGCAGGGGCGCATGTGGAAAACCGACGGCAGAGTTCATAACAATTTTCACACCAGTAACACCAGGAACTCTGGTTCCGCTTAACCGGCGGTGTTAGGGTGAGCGCGACAAGTCAGACATTCTCACATCCGGGCAGCTTCGTCTGCTCTCCACCGGGCGCGAGATCACTATGACACTGCCATGAGCGTGTTGTTCCGGAGCGACAAATGAAGCGGACTTTCCTTCCCCCCAACATAGACCTCGGCAGCCGGGTCGGGGCCGCGCTGCTGGCCGTCTCCCTGCTCGCCGGTCCCGGCCTGGCTACGCCCGCAGCCGCCGTCGAGCCGGCACCTACGGCAACCCCTGCCGCAACCGGTGAAACGACAGCGACTTCGGTAACGGTTGACAAATCATCGGAGGCTTACCGGAGCGCCATGGCCGAGGCCACCAAGGCCGGCGGGGCCGAGATGGGGCAGGGAACGCGCGCAGCCGGCGCATCGCCGGACGGGGACAAGGCGGCAGCCACCGAGGCACTGGCCACGGAAGGCACCTGGATGCCCAGCTTCGGCGTCCAGGGACTCGACGTCAGCAAGTACCAGGCCGGAATCAACTGGCAGACCGAGTGGAACATGGGCGCCCGCTTCGCCTACATCAAGGCCACCGAAGGAAATTACTACACCAGCACCACGTTCAGCGACCAGTACCTGGGATCCAGGGCCGTTGGCATGATCCGCGGCGCCTACCATTTCGCCAACCCCGCGGCCTCCACGGGCGCCGACCAGGCCAGGATCTTCGTTCGAAACGGCGGCGGCTGGAGCGCCGACGGCTATACCCTGCCTCCCGTGCTCGACTTTGAGGGAAATCCCTACGCCGGCCAGACCATTGGCGGCTATTACCAGGGCAACACCTGCTACGACATGTCCCCCGCCCAGCTGACGTCCTGGGCCCGCGACTTTGGCAACACCATGCTGGCACTGACCGGACGGCTGCCGGTCATGTACACCACCACCACGTGGTGGAACTACTGCGTCGGCGCGCCCTCCGGCTTTGGCGACTGGCCGCTGTGGATCGCCCGCTGGCCCAGCTCTCCCAGCGACAGCCCGGGCGCCCTGCCCTCCAGCTGGGCCAACTTCAGCTTCTGGCAGTACAGCGAGTCCGGCCCCTTTGCCAACGGCGGCGACTCCAACGTCTGGAACGGGGACTACACCTCGCTCCAGCGTTTCGCCACGGGAAGTGCCCCGCCTCCCCCGCCGCCCCCGCCCGCCCCGCCCGCCCCGCCGGTTCCGACCGACCCGACCCGCCGGCTCGTCTCACCCGGAGATTTCGACGGCGACAGTCTTGCCGACAAGATCCAGCGCAGGGCCGACGGCGAGCTCTGGTTCTACCCCGGCAACGGCGCCGGACAGTATCTGGCCGGACGGCGGATCGGCTCCGGCTGGGGAATCTATGACCGGGTCCTTGGTGTGGGTGACTACAACTCCGACGGAAAGAACGACCTGGTCGCGAGGAAGCTCGACGGTTCACTCTGGTTCTACGCGGGCACCGGACGGGTGTCGGGAACCGACGAGGGCTACCGCCCCGTCGTCAAGATCGGGGAATTCGGCTGGAACGCCTTTGACAGCCTCCTCGGCGTCCGGGATTTCGACGGCGACGGAAAGCCCGACCTCGCGGCACGTACTCCGGACGGCAGCCTCTATCTCTATTCCGGGACCGGCGCCGGCCAGACCGGAACGGCACGCAAGATCGACTACGGCTGGCAGATCTTTGACCAGCTCATCTCCATCCAGGACTTCGACGGCGACGGCACCAACGATCTCGCGGGCCGCCGGTCCGACGGCACCTTGTGGCTCTACTCCAACACCGGCCGCGCCGTCATGGTCAACGGACGCCAGATAGGTTCAGGCTGGGGAATCTACGACGAGATCGTGGGGACCGGGGACGGCAACGGCGACCGGATGGCGGACTTCGTGGCCAGTGACCCCGCCGGGGCGGTCTTCTTCTACGCAGGAACCGCCATGAAGGACCAGGGCTACCAGGCCGCCCGGAAAATCGGGGAGTACGGCTGGGGTGCCTTCAACGCGCTCACGGCGGTCCAGGACTTCAACGGGGACGCAAAGGGCGACCTGCTGGCCCGCAAGCCGGACGGGACCCTGTGGTTCTACCCCGGCAACGGGACAGGAGCCTATGGAACCCCGAAGAAGATCGGCGACTACGGCTGGGACGCCTTCGATGCCTTTGCCGGTGTGGGGGACTTCAATGGCGACGGCAGGAACGACCTTGTGGCGAGGAAACCGGACGGGACGCTGTGGCTGTATCCGGGGACAGGGCGCGTGGATGCGGGCAGCAACGGCTATGCCGGCGCCATCAGGATCGGCCTGGCCGGCTGGGAGGTCTTCGACACAATCACCGGGGTCGGGGATCTCAATGGCGACGGCCGGAACGACCTCCTCGCCCGCAAGCCCAACGGCTCTTTGTGGCTCTACAAGGGCACCGGGAAAGTCGATGCCTCAAACAGCGGCTACCAGGGTGCAGTCAGGGTCGGTGACTACGGCTGGGAGGCCTTCGATCAGCTCTGGGGCGCCGGCGACTTCAACGCTGACGGAAGGAACGACCTTCTCGCCCGCAGGCCCGACGGCACGTTGTGGCTTTACCCCGGAGACGGCAGCGGCAAGCCCGATGCCACCATCCGGATCGGAACCGGCTGGAACGTCTACGACAGGATTCTCAACGGCTGGAACCTCAACAGCGACGGGAACCCGGATCTGGTGGCACGGCGGCCGGACGGCTCCCTCTGGGCGTACTCAGGAACGGGCATGAAGCCCAGTGAGGGCTACCTCCCCCGCATTCTGGCCATGGTTCTCTGACTTAGACTACATAGAGCCATGACTTGAGGCAGAGCCGTCAGCAGCACGGACGATGCCCGCCATTCCCTGAGGAGCCCGCACCTTGAAGCACGCCATCATGAGTCCACCGGACCGCAGCCCCGGTGCCCGATGGTTCTGGTGGCCGCTGCTGGTCATCTTCGTGATGAGCTCCGGATGGGCGTTGGCGTCGCCGGTCTCATCCATCCCCGACGAACCGGCCCACATCGTCAAGGCTGCTGCGGTGGTCCGCGGCGAACTGGTCGGCACCCAGGCAGGTGAGGGCGGTCCGCTCCTGGCGGTCCAGGTCCCCCGCTTTATTGAGCACACGAACCAGATCACGTGCTTTGTGAGGGACCTCACGGCCACCCCGCAGTGCTCCCCGCCAATCCCCGGCGACCCTACCGAAATGGTGTCGGGACTGACGACCGCCGGCCTGTACAACCCCGTCTACTACGCCGCCGTCGGCTGGCCCTCGCTGCTGGCCAGCGGCTTCAAGGCCGTCTACGGCATGCGGCTCGTGAGCGCCCTCCTCACCAGCATCTTCCTGGCGCTCGCGTTTTCAGCATTGTCCCGCCTGCCACGGAACAAGTGGGCCATCACTGCCCTGGCCGCCGCCGTCACCCCCATGACTCTCTTCCTGAGCGGCTCCGTCAACCCGAACAGCCTGGAATACGGGACCACAGCAGCCATCGCGGCGAATCTGCTGCTCCTGCTGAAGGGGTCCCTGCAGGGCCGGGCCCTCGTGGTGCCGGTGGTCGCCACGACGGTCGCGGCAGCGCTGCTCGCCAATACCAAGGCGCTCTCCCTGCTCTGGCTGCTCGTCGTCGTGGTCGCTGTCCTTATCCTCGGCACCGCGGCCGAGCTCAAGGCCCTGCTGCGCCGGCCAGCGGTGTGGGCCGGCGCCGCGGTTATCGGGGCGTCGTGCGCCTACGCGCTCTGGTGGGTCGCCAGCCACAACAGTCTCGCCAGCAAGCCGTTCGACGGCGCCGGGCTGGGTTTTGATGCCGGGGCTGAAATCATGGTCGATAAGACATTCCTCTTTATGCACGGCTACATCGGCCAGTTCGGCTGGCTCGAGCTGGACGCCCCCACCGGCGTCATGGCGTTGTGGACTGCGGTCTTCTTCTCAGCCGCCCTCGCGGGAATCATCTACGGCAGGGGCCGCTACCGCATCTCGACCATTTTCGTCTCCGCGGCCCTGCTCTTGCTCCCCATTTTGCTGCAGGCCGTCATTATCACGGACCAGGGAATGGTGTGGCAGGGCCGGTACATCCTGGCGATTTTCGTTCCCTGCCTCATGATCGCGGGCGTCGCGCTGGACCACGCGAATCCCCGGCCGTGGCGCGCTCGCGCCGTGCCCGCACTCAACACCCTCGTTGTCCTGCTCGCGGTGTGCCACGTCCTGACCTTCACCTGGGTCCTGCGGCGCTACGTCACCGGCCTCGCCATGGACATCCGGTGGGTTGAAATGATCCGCAACCCGCAGTGGCAGCCGCCGCTGGGGACCCTGGGCGTCGTGACGATCTTTGCGGCCGGCACGCTTCTCGGCGCGTTCCTGATGCTGCGCCATGTCCGCTCCAACTCGGTGGCGGCGGCGGGTTCCACCCCGGACGCCGTCCTGGCGGACCCGACCATTCCGGCCACGGACTCGACCCTGCCCGACGCCCCGGCCCCGGCGTCCCCCGGCCCGGCGTCCCCCGCCGGCGAGCGGGAACACCGTGCGCCGGTTAAGCTGGGCAAGCCGTGAGCCGGGCGACGCCCGCGGACGCGACGGCGGCGAAAAAGCCCCGGGGGCTGCTGGCGAAATTCTTCGGCCACAGCGCCGTCCGCTACCTGATCGTGGGCGGGCTCTCGTTCGCCGTCGATTTTGGCCTCCTCGTTCTCCTGCGCGAGGTTTTCCACTGGGATGTCGGGATCGCCAGCGCAACGGCCTTCCTCAGCAGCCTCGTCTTCAACTTCCTGGTGCAGCGGAAGTTCTCCTTCGACTCCGCGCACCGTACCCACGTCAGCATGATCCGCTACGGAATACTGGTGGTGGCCAATACCCTGGCCACGGTGCTCATCGTGCAACTGCTGACACCGACGGTCCTGGGCTACATGGGCGGCAAGGTCATCTCCACGGCCGCCATGACGGTCTGGAACTTCTTCCTGTATCAGCATTGGGTGTTTGGGAAGAAGCCGGCGCACCACGGCGCCCACGAGCACAAGCACCTGCTGGCGGAGGCTGACGGCACCCAGTCCCTGGCACCGGACGCGGCGGAGTCGACGTCCGCCGGGGAACCGGAGCGGATCCGCCCCGAGTCCTCGTAGCAGCAGCGGCCCAACGAGGAAGGCCCGGACTGGGATCCAGTCCGGGCCTTCCTCATTTCCGACGCCGCCGCGCTAGGCGGGGTTGCGCAGGTATTCCGCCAGCCGCTGCGAGGCGGCGGCCGGGGCAAACCCGGTCGCCTTGATCTTGTCCAGCTCCAGGACGCTGTTGAGCGGCCGGGGTGCCGCTGCCTTCCCCCGGAAGTAGTCTTCGGTGGAGACCCCGGTGACATCCCCGCGGGCCGCCCCCGCCAGTTCAAAGACGTCAGCGGCGACGTCGGCCCAGGACTGGGGTTCGCCGTCGTTGGTCAGGTTGTAGGTGCCAAAAGGCGCCTTGACCTCCAGGAGGTGCCTGATGCCCGCGGCAAGGTCATCGGCAAACGTCAGCCTGCCCACCTGGTCATCGACGACCGTCGGGGTGACTCCCCTGGCCGCCAGCGCCGCCATGGTGCGGACAAAGTTGTTGCCGTCCCCAATGACCCAACTGGTGCGGACAATGTAGTGGCTGGGCACAACGCTGACGACGGCGTCCCCTGCGGCCTTCGTCTGGCCGTAAACCCCCAGCGGAGCCAGCCCCTCGTCCTCACGGTGGCTCTTCATGGAACCGTCAAAAACGTAGTCGCTGGAAATGTGCACCAGCACGAGCCCGTAGCGTGCGGAAATTT
The DNA here is from genome assembly GCF_040547025.1 of Arthrobacter sp. UYEF36. Lineage (NCBI taxonomy): Bacteria > Bacillati > Actinomycetota > Actinomycetes > Micrococcales > Micrococcaceae > Arthrobacter > Arthrobacter sp. UYEF36. The sequence goes on along the minus strand of NZ_JBEPOX010000001.1, from coordinate 549,033 downwards.
TGGACAGTTCGGCGACGGCTGTGACGTTGAGTGCCCACGCCGCGCTCCGTCCCTCGTCCGTTTCCGCCTCATCCACCGCGGTGTACGCAGCCGCGTTGATGATGGTGGAGTACCGCCGCCAGTTACGGCTGGTAAACGCCGCAGGATCGGCCACATCGAAGTCGCCGCGGTCCGCGAACTCCACGCTCGTGTCGCCGGCATAGGCGCCCCGCAGGGCCTTGCCCAGCTGCCCGCCGGCTCCCAGCACCAGCGTGCGCCGGGGCGGCATCGGGACGACGTCCTTCAGCCGCGGGTGGGCCTTGTCCTTGTCCGAAAGCTCGGCCCGGTCCAGGGGAATGGGCCACGGGATGCCGGCGGTCTCGTCCGCGAGGTTGAGGAAGGTGTATTCCGCGTCCGCGGACCAGTGATCGTTGACCAGGTAGACGTAGGAGGTGTCGTCTTCCAGGGTCTGGTAGGAGTTGGCGACCCCGCGCGGAATGTAGATCGCCTTGCTGGCGTCCAGTTCGGCGGTGAAGACCGTCCCGAAGCTCGGGCCTTCCCGCAGGTCCACCCAGGCACCGAAGATGCGTCCGCAGGCCACCGAGACGAATTTGTCCCAGGGCTCGGCATGGATGCCGCGGGTGGTTCCGGCCTTGTCGTTGAAGGAGATGTTGTTCTGGACCGGCCCGAAATCGGGCAGACCGGCGGCCAGCATTCTCTCGCGCTGCCAGTTCTCTTTGAACCAGCCGCGGTTGTCCCCGTGGACCGGAAGGTCGAAGAGGAGTACCCCCGGGATGGGAGTCTCCGTGACGGAGAGCTTTTTCTGAAACTCCATTCCTACTGGCCCTGCTCCTTGTACTTGGCTTCCGTGGCAGCCTTCTGCGGCCGCCACCAGTCCTCGTTGGCCCGGTACCAGTCAATGGTGTCCTCAATGCCGGCGTCGAAGTTCGAGAACTGTGGCTGCCAGCCGAGCTCGCTGCGGAGCTTGGTGGAGTCGATCGCGTAGCGCAGGTCGTGACCGGGCCGGTCGATCACGTGGTCGTACGCGTCCCGCGGCTGGCCCATGTGCGCCAGGATGAGTTCGACCACGTCCTTGTTGTTCTTCTCGCCGTCAGCGCCGATAAGGTACGTTTCCCCGATCAGGCCCTTGTCGATGATCGCCAGCACGGCCGAGGAGTGGTCATTCGCGTGGATCCAGTCGCGGACATTCTCGCCCTTGCCGTACAGCTTCGGGCGGATCCCGTCGATCACGTTGGTGATCTGGCGCGGAATGAACTTCTCCACGTGCTGGTAGGGGCCGTAGTTGTTCGAGCAGTTGCTGATCGTCGCCTGCAGCCCGAAGGACCGCACCCAGGCCCGCACCAGCAGGTCCGAGCCGGCCTTGGTGGAGGAATAAGGGCTGGAGGGGTTGTACGGGGTGTTCTCGGTGAACCGCTCCGGATCGTCCAGTTCCAGGTCCCCGTAGACCTCGTCGGTCGAGATGTGGTGGAAGCGCTTATTGTGCTTACGGGCCGCCTCGATGAGGGTGTACGTGCCGATGATGTTGGTGTCCAGGAACGGACGCGGGTCCTGCAACGAGTTGTCATTGTGTGATTCCGCGGCGTAATGCACCACAACGTCGTGGGCGGCCACCAGTTCATCGACCAGCGGCTGGTCGCAGATGTCCCCCTTGACGAACCGGAACCGGTCGGCCGGAAGATGCTTGAGCGACTCCAGGTTGCCCGCGTACGTCATCTTGTCGAGGACAGTCACGAAGTTCTCCGTGGTGGACATGACGTAGTGGACAAAATTGGAGCCGATGAAGCCGGCGCCGCCGGTTACTAGTAGTCGCTGCATAGTTTCAAAGGTTACCGGATTTGGCCGATACACGAGTGAGCAGGAAAGATGGCCTGTATGCGCGGAATCATTTTGGCCGGCGGTACCGGCTCTAGGCTCCATCCGATTACACTCGGCGTCAGCAAGCAGCTGATGCCGGTCTTCGACAAGCCGATGATCTACTACCCGCTCTCCACCCTGATCCTGGCTGGCATCCGGGACATCCTGATCATCACCACCCCTCACGACGCCGAGCAATTCCAGCGCCTCCTGGGCGACGGCTCGCAGTTCGGTGTGAATCTCAGTTACCTGCAGCAGCCCTCCCCGGACGGCCTCGCGCAGGCCTTCGTGCTCGGAGCCGAGCACATCGGCAACGAACCCGTTGCGCTGGTTCTTGGTGACAATATCTTCTACGGCCCCGGGATGGGCACCCAGCTGCGCCGTTTCGAGAACATCGACGGCGGCGCCGTCTTCGGCTACTGGGTGTCGGACCCCAAGTCGTACGGTGTGGTCGAGTTCGATTCGAGCGGCAAGGCCATCTCCCTCGAGGAGAAGCCGGCGAAGCCCAAGAGCCACTACGCCGTGCCCGGCCTCTACTTCTACGACAACGACGTCGTCGAGATTGCCCGGAACCTCAAGCCCTCCGCGCGCGGCGAGCTGGAGATCACGGACGTCAACCGAACCTATCTCGAACGCGAGAAGCTCCACGTTGAGATCCTTCCCCGCGGCACGGCCTGGCTCGATACCGGAACGTTCAACGACTTGAACGACGCATCCAACTTCGTCCGGACCACGGAAAACCGGCAGGGACTGAAGATCGGCGCCCCTGAAGAGATTTCCTGGCGCCTGGGCTTCCTCAGCGACGATGAGCTCCGCCAGCGCGCCGAACCGCTGATGAAGAGCGGGTACGGCAGCTACCTCCTCGGTCTGCTGGAAAACGGTCGTTGATCCAGGCGCCGGTGCGTCGACGACAGGACTTTGACAGCGCAGGCGACGAACGCCCGGCTGACCGTATGACCGGGTCCGGCCGATGTCGAACGTTCTGGTGGGCTTTCCTGGTGCTGATGGGTCTTTCCAGCGCCTGGACCTTCGCCACGCCCCTGATGGGGGTTCCGGACGAACCCGCCCACGTCATCAAGGCTGCCGCCGTGGTCCGCGGAGAATTGACCGGCCGTGAAATGCCCGACGGCGGCGCGTTCCAGCTGGTGACGGTGCCGGCCGGCATCGGCTACTTCGACACGTTCGGCTGCTTCGCCCAGAAGAAGGACACTCCGCCGTCCTGCGTCCCGCCCTTCAGCGGCGACCAGAGCGCCCTGGTGGACGCCCGGACCTCTGCTGGCAACTACAATCCCATCTACTATGCAGTTGTTGGGCTGCCGTCCCTGCTCAACAACGGCGCCGCCGCCGTGTACGGGATGCGCCTCGTCAGCGCCCTGCTCAGCTGCCTGTTCCTGGCCTCGGCCTTCTCGGCGCTTTCGCAGCTGCGGCGCCGGAAATGGGCCGTGGCCGCCACGGCCGCGGCCATGACACCGATGGTTCTGTTCCTCAACGGGGCCGTGAACCCGAATTCCCTGGAGTACGCCACCTCGGCCGCACTGCTGGCCAACCTGGTGTTGCTGCTGGAGCGCTCCGCTGAACCGGGAGCCTACCGGCGGTATGTCCCCGTCATCACAGCGGCGGCCTGCGTGCTGGCCAACACCAAGGGTTTGTCCCTGCTCTGGCTGGCCCTCATGGCCGTCACAGCCGGCCTTCTTGGCACCTGGCCGCAGATCAAGGCGTTGAGCCGGAACGCCTGGGTGTGGGCCGGCTCCGCGGCTATTGGCTTGTCCTGTGCCTTTGCCCTCTATTGGATCACCCGGCACGACAGCCTCTCCAGCAATCCGTTCGAGGCAGCAGGGTCCTCCCCGCTCACCGGAGCCGAGATCATGCTGGACCGGACGTTCGACTACGCTACCGGATACGTGGGACAGTTCGGCTGGCTGGAAGTACCGGCACCGATGGGCGCGTTTGTGCTCTGGCTGGGGCTCGGCACGGCGCTTGTGATGGCCGCCGTCGTGCTGGCCAGGGGCCGCGGCCGGACCGCAACGGTCTTCCTGCTCGCCGCCCTGCTGCTGCTTCCTCCGCTGCTCCAGGCCCAGGCCGTCGGGACAATCGGGATCGTCTGGCAGGGCCGGTACATCCTCGCCGTCTTCGTCCCGCTGCTGATGGTGTGCGGCCTCGCCCTGGACCGCATGGATGCGCGCGGTTTCTCGCCGCAGGCCGCGGCGATCCTCAATGCCATGGCGATCCTCGTTGCGGCCTTCCACTTCTGGACCTTCGCGCACACCCTGCGGCGCTATGTCACCGGGTGGGCAGTGGACCGCCGCTGGTTCGAGATGATCACTGAACCGTCATGGCAGCCGCCGGGCGGAACGCTGCTGAGCCTTGCCGGCTTCGCCGTGGTGCTGCTCGTTGCGCTGTGGCTGCTGCGCCGTGCTGTCCGCGCGGAGCGCCGCGCGATCGAGCCGACGGTCTGAGGCCCTCCCCCGGCCTTCCGGCCGGGGGAGGACGGTCCGGTGAATCCGCCGGGCCTTAGCGGACGGCGTAGACGTAGGCGGGTTTCCCCTCCCACTGAAGTTCAGCATCCAGGGTCAGGCATGCTGCTTCGAGCGGTAGCGAGGAGACGATCTTGTCCAGATTCTGCCAGGCACTCTTGAGCGTGCAGGGATCAATGCTCACCCCCACGGCGTCGAAGTCGTTGGTCACATAGGTCGTCGGGTGGCCGGGGGTCCAGGCGAAGAAGATGTAACCGCCCCCGCGGTTCCACTTGTTGGCAAAGGCCGACTCAGGGTCCAGCTTCTGCCACGCCGCCACATCCGGGCCGGAGCGCTGGAGGCCCGAGAGGGACGGCATGCCGTTGGTCAGCAGCAGGGTGTTCAGTGCCGGGGTGTCCGCCGCCCAGAGTTTGCCCTCGGCCCTTGCCGCAGGAGCCTGGGCCGCCACGGCCCTGGCAGTGTCCGACGCCCGCAGATCGCCCAGCCCGGCCAGCACCGGATTCGCCCGGGCCACGGGCAGCGCTGCCAGGACAACGCAGAACGCCAGGGGCCACAGCCGCCGGGGATACTTCGTGACGGCGGCAACCGCCACGCCGACCGCTGCCGACACCAGGAGAATCAGCGTTGTGGTCAGCGATGGCAAATCCGACGCCTTCAGCAGCGACGCCGCGTACCCGGTGGCAAGGGCGCACGCGGCACCGGCCACGAGCGGCACGCGCCACGAGGCAGGCGGGGTCCAACGACTGAGCAGGAGGCCGAGGAGGATCACCGCGAGCACGCCCACCACCTGGCCTGCCCGCGGCGGCGTGACGAGGTTGAGCAGCGGGAACTTCTGGCTCATGGGGCCCAGGTCCAGGGTGATCCAGACAATCCACAAGGCGGACCAGGTGCCGAACGTCCATTCGACGATGTTGTCCCGGAAGGTCAGGCGCCATTGAGCAGCCAGGAGGATGACGAGGATCCACACGAAAAAAACGGTGAACGAGGAGGATAATTCGCTGGCGTTGATGCCAACAGGTTCGCTGTACTGCAGCGGCCCGAGGGCTGGCGCCCCGAGAAGGCGACCCAGGGGCTGGGGATCAGATTCCACCCGCCGCGAGCCCGGATAGACAGTGTTGAACAGGGCCTGCAGCCCTTCCCTGTTCTCAAGCAGCGTTCCAACGCCAAAGACCACGGCGGTGCCGCCGGTGATAAGGACGGACTTCAGCCGGGGTGCCCAGCCGCCGCCTCGAAGCAGGATCCACACTGTCGAGGCAATCAGGACCGGGAGGCCGAGCAGCAGGGACCACGGCGCGTAGAAGCTGGGAAGGCCCGCGATCAGGATGCCCCCGAGGACCGCCATCGCCACGGGTGCGAGCCGTTGCCCTCTTTGGAACCGCTGGAACGCGGCGATCATCAGGACGCAGCCGCCGAGCGTGTAGGCGATCAGCGCCACCGGCATCAGGGACCACCACGCGCTCGACGGGGACAGCACGATCAGGATCGCAGCGAACCAGCCGAACCGGCGGGAGCGACCGAGCTGGTGGAACCAGGTCGGCATGGCGAGCAGCAGGATCAGCGACGGGAGCCACCAGTGCGCGGCGAACAGCATGTGCTCAGGAATGACCGCCGCGGCGCGGAGCATGGTCGAGTCGAAAAAGACGAACTGCTCGAAGAAACCGTCGGTCGGGAACCGGTGCACCAGATCGGCCCGCGCGGCGAGCGGACTGAGGCTCGGGGCGCCGTGAGTTGCCAGGATGGAGATGACAATGGCCGAAAAAGCGTGGATCTCATCAGACCGGATCGGCCGGGACTTGCCGAACTGCCAGCCCAACGGGTTGGCGGGATCCTGCCGCAGGTCGGAAATGCCGACGTTCGACGTCGTAATCCCAAACAGCACGAGGACCACGAAGCCCAGCACCGTAATCAGGCGCGCCGCTCGGTCATTGACACAAACCCAACGGTGGAATCTGCGGCCTGCCTCGGCAACAGGCGTGGGAAATCGCGTATTCAACTTAGTTCCTCCATGGATCCTGGAGATCAATCAGTTGGCCGCTGTGAATGCCATTCCGCCGTGGTCGACGGCGCGTCCGGCGCGTCCCGTCGGGCCTCGCCGACCGCGGACGACAAAGCCTCAACCTTACGCTCGAGCTCTTCCAGCCGGACACGCCCAATGGCGGCCTCCTCGGACAGGGTGCGCGCTTCTTCCTCCAGGACGGAGACTTCCCACGAAAGGTGCAGGGCGACGCCGGTCAGGAAGATGATGCCCATGGCAAAGAGCAGATTGGACGGCACCTGCACGCCGATCAGGGCAGTAACCCCGCGCAGCATGCCCGGGATGGCCGTCAGTACCAGGCATGCGATGCCGACCAACAGCCACAAGAACGCGTACTTTTCGCGCAGGCCCTTGCCGCGCAGCAGGAAGACGACACTGCCCAGGACAAGCAGGGAGAAGATCAGGGCTGCAATGCTTTCCACGGTCAGACGTCGCTTTCGTGAGAGGTGCGGGCCTTGCCCCGGGTCATGGCAAACAGGAGTGCCAACAGCGACCGGACCAGGTAGATTGCCGACTTCGCCGGGTTGTGGCTGGGCTGCCCGCCCTGGCGGGGCCGCATCTCGACTCCGGTCTGCGAAACCACGCACCCTGAGCGGATCGCCACCACGAGCGAGTCGATGGTGTCGCCCAGGTATTCGGCGGGATAGTGCTTCAGGTACTGGGAAATGGCGCGGACGTTGCCGGCGCGGAACCCTGACGTCACATCCGTCAGCTCTGTCCCCGCGATGCGGGAGATCACGGCCGCCAGCAGCCGCATCGCCCATTTCCTGGGGCCGCTGACGGTGTACTGTCCCTTGTCCGCGAACCGGGCACCGATCGAAATGTCCGAGTGTTCAAGGCCGGCAATGACCGACGGAATGTCCTTGGGGTCGTGCTGCCCGTCCGCGTCCACCTGGACGACGGCGTTATAGCCCATCCGGTGCGCGTATTTGAACCCTGCCCGCATCGCACCGCCGACACCGAGGTTGAAGGGCAGCCGGAGAACATGCGCCCCGGCAGCCTCGGCCAGTTCCGGAGTGCCGTCTTCCGAGCCGTCGTCGACGACGAGAACGTCGTAGTTCCGTCCGAGGTCAATGACTTCCCGGACGGTGTTGCCAATACAGGCCCGTTCGTTCCACGCCGGCATGATCACCAAGACCTTGGTCGCGGCTGGAAAACGCACTTTGCTCCCGACTTCTGTCATGTTGCTACTTCGTCCCCTCGTGTACTTTTTCCGGCTGCCCTGACGGATCCCGGCGTGAACGCCGCATGGCCACCAGGCTCCAGCCCAGCATGCCGGCGACCGCAACAGCCCACACGGGAATGCCGATCCGCCAGCCGGGCGGCTCAAAGCTGATGGTGATGAGCTCGCCCTGGGCATCTGCCGGGACTTCCAGTCCGAGCAGGTACCCGCCCACGGGACGCTTCATCAATTCTGCCCCATCCACGGTGTAGCCCGGCCACGGCAGCCGGCTCAGGGCAACGCGGCCGCCCCCTGCCGGGACCTCATCGACCTTCAGGACGATTTTGGTGTCGTCCCTTGAGACCTCGGTAACGCGGGTGCCGGGCTGGCTCCAGCTCAGGCCCCCGGCCGGGCCAAGCGGCACGTCCCTACTCCACAGCACAGTGCCTTCGCTCTCTGCCGCGACGTGCCATCCGGCAGGAACAGCGGGGATCTCCAGTTCTTCATCCCGCGTTACGTAGTTGTTGGACGCCTTGGCCCTCTGCGGCTTATTGAAGGACTCCTTGAGTATCTGCACATTGTCGATGTGCAGCTCATCCACGAGCATCAGGCCCGTCTCTGCCCTGCGGTTGAAGAGCCGCTCTGCCAGCTCCGGGCAGGTGCCCCCCAGGTAGCGCAAACACAGGAGCTCGTTGAACTTCGAAAAACCCACCAGCTGGTATCGGTTCATCACGCTGGCGTCGCTCAGGTACCAGGCATTGGCCATGAGCGTCTGCTCCCACGTTTCCTTCTCCTGGGGGTAGTCCAGGGCGTCGCCGACAACCAGCACGTCGTTCTGGACACCCTCGAGCACGCCTTTGTAGGTGGAGACATCTGCCGGCTGGTTGGCGATGGAGAGGCCACTCTTGTTGGACGTCCGGTGCTGCAGCACGGTGGTCGCGGCCGTCGCCAACAACACCCCGATGGCAATCAGCGACAGCGCGCTCAGACCGTATTTGTTCCACCGGTGAGCTTGCGCTTCAGGGTGATTCAGGAGCCACCACAGCGCCACGAGCGCTGCTGCGACGACCATGGCCGCGGCAAAAATTGTGAAATAGCGCGAGGGGACCTGAGCCCAGCCAAGGTAGGACCCGAGCAACACCAGGCCAAGCGCGAAGTACAGGGAAGGGCGCCCGATATGCGGCCGCCGTGCGCGCGCCAGTGACACGATCACCAACAGCACCGCCCCGGTTGCCACGTACGGCATGAACCGTGCGGGGTACCGCAGGGGCCCGATGGTCGTCGGCAGCAGGACGAAGGCGACGGCCGCGGCCAGGAAAAAGAAGAGGTCGCGCAGCTCGGGAGTCAGCTTCTTGAAACGGCTCCAGCTCACGAAAGCGATAGCCGGCAGGAACCACGCGATGTACGCAGCGGGGCTCGTGGCGCCAGTCCCGTCCCACCACCACGACAGCAGCTGCGGATACGCGGTGGCAATCGGTGCCATCAGCAGGCTGTTGAAATCGATACTCATGTAATCGTCGTTCCAGATACCCGTGGTTCCGCGCGTCGTCACCGCCGCGGTCAGCACGCCGGGCAGGAACACGACAACCGCCACGAGCCCCATCGAAACGCCGGTCACCGCAATGCGGATGGCAGGCCGCCATGCCCGGCGGATCAGCGTCTCGATGCCAACTGCCAGCAGGATGAAACCGATCGCCACAGTGCCGGCCACGTAGCCCACGGTGACAATCAGGTAGCCGGTGATAAAGGCCCAGAACGGGTTCTTCTTGCCGGCCATCAGCTGCCGCAGCTCGGCCCAGAAGAAGGGGAAGATGGCCCATACCAGCGCGCCCGTCACCCACGAAGGGGCATCAAAGTACATCGTGAAACCGTTCAGCGGCACGGCAATGCCGGCGATGAACGCCCACTCCGGGGACAGCGAATAGCTCCGTGCCAAGACGAAGGTTCCCATGCCGGCAGCCACCAGCATGGCGACCTTCAGGACAGTGGTCAGGACCACCGTGTTCGGGCTGAGGTACGCGAGCGCGCCGAAAAGCATGACCAAAGGGTTCCACGTGCCCCATTGCCCCTCGGCAATGTAATTGCCACTGGACCAGACGGAAGGATTGAGTACCGGCACTTCCCCCCGGAACAGGCTTTCGCCGAGGTGATACCAGACGCCGTAAGCACCATTTTCGGTATCGTCCTGAAAATAAAAGCGACCGTAGAATACGAGGGGAATCAGACTCAGTACCAACACTGATCCGGCGGTCAACAATAGCCATTTCCTGGTGCTCGACGAGGACGATAGGGAAGGCTGCAATTCACGATCCGTTCAGTTTGGGCATGCGTCCACCGCAGGACGGCGCGCGAGGGACAGGTTCATATTACCCGAGTGGACTTTCCCGGGCTCCAAACAACGGCCGCGGCACGGCGCGGACCGGCCCCGCCGGAAGGCCCCTGCGACGCCGGTGATGACGGGAGCCGGTAGAATCTCCTGATATGACACTCGCTCAACCAGAGACCAACTCGACGCCCCATCGCATATCAGTGGTCATACCCGTATACCAAGGCGAAAAGACTCTGGTCGGAGTGGTCAACGAACTTCTCCCCTACCGGGACGTGTCCACCACCAAGGGCGGCCACGATTACGTAATTTCGGAAGTCCTGCTGGTCTTCGATCACGGACCCGACAACTCAGCCGCCGTTATCCGGTCCCTGACAACTTCCATCGACATCGTCCGTGGCGTCTGGCTGAGCCGGAACTTCGGTCAGCACGCGGCCACCCTGGCCGGGATGGCCTCCGCCGGCGGCGACTGGGTGGTCACCATGGATGAGGACGGGCAGCATGATCCCGCGGCCATCGGGGATCTGCTCGACACGGCCATGGCCGAGAACGCGTCTGTCACGTACGCGATGCCCAGCAACCCCGCCCCGCATGGATTCCTCCGGAACATGGCGTCCAAGAGTGCCAAGCGGACCGTCCGATTCCTGCTCTCCAGCGACGACGCCACAAGCTACCAGAGCTTCCGTCTGGTCACCGGCGAAGTCGCACGCTCGGTTGCCGCCTACGCCGGCCACGGGGTCTACCTCGACGTTGCTATGGGCTGGATTGCCGATAAGACGGCGACCTGCCCGGTGATGCTGCGCGAGGAAGGCGACCGCCGCTCCGGGTACCGCCTGCGCTCGTTGCTCTCCCATTTCTGGCGCATGGTGATCTCCAGCGGGACACGTGGACTTCGCCTGGTGAGTTTCATCGGTGCCGTCTTCGCGCTGGCGGGCATCGGACTCGCCATCTACTTCGTGATCGCGTACCTGACCGGCCACGGAGCCGGACAGCAGGGCTGGACGTCGACCATGGTGGTCCTACTCGTCAGCACCGGGGCCATCCTGTTTGCTTTGGGGGTCATCGCGGAATACGTGGGCGTGAACGTTAATATGGCCATGGGGAAGCCTGCCTACCTGATTGTGAGCGATCCGGCGTTAGGCCCGCTCGGCAAGACCGTGCACGCAGCGCCGGCGACGTTGCCCTCCGGCCCGGTGGCCGATGCAGGCTAGGCCCACTTGGGTGATCGGCGCCGGCGGACTCCTCGGCAAAGCCGTCGTCAGAGAACTCCAGTCCCGCGGCGGCGCTGTCCTGACCAGCACGATCCCATGGTCCGATCCGGAGTCTGCGCTCACAGCGTTCCGGGAGGGTGCCGAAAGTCTCCGTGAAGCTGCGGGTTCAGGGCCATGGACGATCGCATGGTGCGCAGGCGCAGGCGTCACCGGAACGTCGCTCGAGGCCCTCGAAGCAGAACTCTCCCTGTTCGCCCGGGCACTTGGGGTGTTCGAAGAAATACTCTGCGACGCTGGCGGGGAAAACGGGGCAATGTTCCTGGCGTCCTCCGCCGGCGGAGTCTACGCCGGCGCCAGCACACCCCCGTTCACAGAGCACAGCCCTGTTCAGCCCCTGGCGCCCTACGGCTTCGCCAAACTCCGGGCCGAAGCGACGGTAGCTGACTTCGCGCGGCGTACCGGGGTCCGGACCCTCGTCGGCAGGGTCAGCAACCTGTACGGCCCCGGTCAAAACCTGCAGAAGCCGCAGGGTCTCATCTCGGTGTTCGCCAAGGCACACCTCACGGGCGCGCCGGTTTCGGTCTACGTGTCATTGGACACCCTGCGGGACTATCTGTTCGTCGACGATGCGAGCCGGCTGGTCGCGGACGGGCTGGACCGCCTGGTCCTCCCCGACGTCCACCCGGGTGAGACGGTCGTGAAGATCCTGGCCTCCCAGCGGGCCGACACCATCGGCAACCTCATCGGTGCCTGCCGTGCGATCTTCAAGCGCCGGCCGCTGATCATTCTGGGTGCCTCCCCGTTCGCGAAGGCCCAGGCGCACGACCTTCGCCTGAGATCCGTCGTCTGGCCTGAGCTCGACGCGCACCCCGTGACGCCGCTTGCGGTGGGGATCAACACCACGGTGCAGGAGGTCCAGCGGCTGGCCCTCTCGGGGCAACTCTGAGCCCGCCCGAAACGTCTTCCCCACGCCCGGCCAGACCGCCCTGTTGGCACGGCGTTGCCGCTCTTCGGTAGTCTAGAGTGTGTCTTTGCCGGTTATCGGCCCCAAGAGTCCAAGGAATAGGTGCGTACCATGAAGCAGCCCGAAACGCCCGGGGAGGCTGTCCCCGAGGAGGCTGTTAAGGGTATCCATGGCGGTCCCCCCGGTCCCCTGCTCAGGCTCATCAAGGACCAGCGCGTGGCGTTTGTGCTGGTGGGCGGCGCCAACACCGCCTTCAGTACAGGCCTCTTCATCGCTGTTGCGTGGTTCTATCCGGACCTGCCCTCGCCGGTGGTTCTGAGTATCGCCTTCGTCATTTCCCTCGTCGCCGTATTCTTCGTCTACCGGAAGCTGGTCTTCCGGGTTAAAGGGCACTTCTGGCTGGATCTGGGCAGGTTCACCCTGGTCAACCTCACGATGTTCTTCACCAACATGGCGTTGCTGCTGGTGGCCCACGAGGTACTCGGATACCCCAAGATTCCGGCCCAGATCGCCATTACCTGCGTGACGGTCATCATTAACTATTTCGGCCACAAATACTTCTCCTTCCGGCGGAGCCCTGAACCCGTGTCCCCCAAGAAAGCCACCGAGGAAAGCACACCATGAGCCCCAAAGTCTCGATCGTCATTCCGGCGTACAACAATGTCCAGTACATCGAAGAGACCCTCCACTCGGTGTTGAACCAGACCTTCGACGATTACGAGGTGGTGATTGCCGACCATTCGTCGATCGACGGCACGGCAGACGTGATTGCCCGGTTTGCGGACAACCCCAAGGTTCGTGTCCTGACGCCGACGCCGACCGGCGGCGGCGCCCAGGCGAACTGGAACCGCGTCAGCCAGGCGGCTGCCGGTGACTACCTCAAGCTGGTCTGCGGCGATGACCTGATCACGCCCGATGCGCTGGAGCTGCAGGTCAAGGCACTTGATGACAACCCGGGCGCCGTTCTGGTTTCGTCCCGCCGCGATCTCGTCGACGCCGACGGCGGGCTGTTCCTGAAGGGCCGCGGCCTGCAGGGCGTCAAGGGGCGGGTCACCGGACGCCAGGCCATTCGGGCGACGGTCCGCGCCGGGTCCAACATCTTTGGTGAGCCCGCCTGCTCGCTGTTCAAGCGTGAGCTGCTGGCCAAGGAGGGGTGGTGGGACAACTCCCACCCCTATCTCATTGATGAGGCGACCCTGGTGCGCATCTGCCGCCACGGCGACTTCGTTGCCCTCCGGGAGACCCTGGCCTCCTTCAGGATCAGTGCAAGCCAGTGGAGTGTCCGGCTGGCCCGCCAGCAGTCCGATCAGGCGATTGCGTTCCATAACCAGCTCCGGAAGGACGATCCGTCGCTGTTGAGCTGGGTCGACGTCACGATTGGCAATGCCAAGGCCATTGCCATGTCGTACGCCCGCCGGCTCGCGTATGTCCGGCTGAACCGGCGTATGGGCCATCAGCACGCCGTGCAGAGCACGGTCTAGGCCGGCACCTGCCACCCACGCCGGCAGCGCACTAAAAAGCACTCCGGGGCGTATCACGATGTGATTCACCCCGGAGTGCTTTTTGCTCCGGCAGGGGTTTGCGCCGCACCGGGGTGACGGTCTAGGTGGCCACACTCTCTGCTGCCACGGCGCTCCCGGCTCCCACGGCGGGCGCGGAACGCCTCCGCCGGCGACGCAGAACCAGTTCTGCGACACTCCACGCCGCGGTCACCCCCACGGCCAGAACGATGCAGGCGACAACAGCCGGCCAACCGGGCGGATCGAAACGCACGGTGATCGTTGTTCCTTCAGAACCGGCGGGGATGTCCAGTGCGAGGAGGTAACCGCGGAGCGGCGCCGCGACAGCTGCCGCGTCGGCGTCGTAGCCGGGCCACGCCAGCCGGCTGAGCACGGCCTTGCCCGTTGCATCGCCCATCCGGTCCACACGGATCACAACCTCCTGGCTGTTTTCCGAGACCAGTGAAAGCCCTGTTCCCTCGGAAGTCCACACGAGCTGCCCGGTGTTCAGCAGGGGTTGGTCCCGGACCCACACGACCGAGTCCGCGGACCTGCTGGCTTCGTGCCACCCGCTCGGAGGGGCGCCATTAAACACCCCGTTGGACCCGGGGTCCGGATCGCGGAGGAGCTGGACGGTGTCGATGGACAGGAGATCCGCCAGAACCTTGCCCGTCGTAGTGTCAGTCTCGAAGAGCTTCCCGGCTGCCGCTGCGCAGGTCCATCCGTGGCTCGCGATGCACAGGTCTTCAGCGTATTTGGCAAACATGATGGGCGAATACAGGTTCTGGACTTCGGCCGCATTCAAATACCAGGCGTTCGATGCCAGCGTCTCGTTCCAGATCTCCGGTCCCAGCTTGGTGGGATCGCCGACGATGAAGGTGCCGCCTTTGGCGTCGGGAAGCTGGCGGGAGTAACTGCCCGGGTCATCAGGCATCCGGTAGTCAGGCAACGGCGAGGACTTGAAGGCCACGTGCTGTCCGGCGGCAACGACCATGCTCATGAGCACCACCCCGCCGGCCAAAACCACCGGCCCCTTGAAGGCGGACGGCAGGCGGGGGGAATACAGGAAGAAGAGGAGTGCCGCGATTCCCGCGACCGCCAGGACCCCGAAGAGCGCCGCCACGCGGAAGGACGGGAACTGGCTCCAGGCAAGATACAGTCCGGAGAGCACCGTCGCCGCCGTGACGATCAGGCGTCCGCGGCTAAGGACGGGCACCCTGAAACGTGAGACCAAAACCGACAGCGCCAGCAGGACAGCCAGGGAGACATACGGCATGATCCGGATGGGGAAGCGGAGCGGCCCCAGGTCGCTGGGCGCCAACGTGAGGGCCAAGGACACCAGCCCGACAACCCAGAGCGCTGCCAGTTCCCTGCTGGCTGCCTTCACCCTGGAGTAGTCCACAATCGCGAGGACCGGGAGGAACCATGCCACGTACAGCAGTGGCACCGTCGCAAACCCGCCCCACCATCCGGTGACCTGAGGCAGGCTGCCCGGCACCCAGGCAGTGAACAGCCCGGTCAGGTCGGGCGTCAGGAATCCGCTGTTCGCGATCCCGCCGGAGCGTGCCGTCACGGGCGCGGTAAGAACACCAGGGAGGTACACCGCCGTCGCTATCAATCCGCACACCAGCCCGGCGAGGAGCAGGCGGAGGGCAACCCTGCGGCCCCCGTGCAGCCAACCCTCCAGCAGCAGGCCCGCGAAGACGATGACGAGCATCAGCGTCCCGTGCACATAGCCGACGGTGATTAGCACGTAAGCCGGGGCCAGCGCGAAGAACGGATTGCCGTCGTCGAAGGCCATCCGGCGCAGTCCATACCAGGTGAGGGGCAGCAGGCTGAACACCATCAGTCCGGTGACCCACGATGCCGCGTCGATGTACACGGTGAATCCGGTCAGGGTGACGGCGACCCCGGCGATGGCTGACCATTCCGGTCCGGCCTTGTAGCTCCTGGCCAGCAGAAACGTGCCGGCAGCCAGCACGCAAAGGAAACTGATCTTAAGGATTGTCGAGAAGACGACAATGTTGTCCGAGCGGCTTGCCACCCAGCCGATGAGGAGGATGAGCGGGTTCCAGATCCCCCACTGCCCTTCGGCGGCATAGTTGCCGGCCCCCCATGCGCTGTCACTGAAGAGCGGCCACTCCCCTGCACTGAGTTTGGTTCCAATTTCGAACCAGATGCCGAACGCCCCGGCCTGGGTATCGTCGTAGTAGTAGAACCTGTTATTGGTAATGAGCGGAATCAATGAACCGAGGAAGGCAGCGACCACCGTTGCCGTCAGCCAGGTGAGATCGCTGCGCTTGCGCAAGTGGGTCACAAACTGTCCTCGGACTCCGCGTGCGCCGAACGCCGCCGCAGCTCTGCCACGACGGCGTGCACTTCCCCGTCCATGACCACCTTGCCGTGTTCGAGCAGGACGCCGCGCTCACAGACGGTGGCGACCAGGTCCAGGTCATGGCTCACCACAAACAGGGTCTTCCCCATTTCCGAGAGTTCCTTGATCTTCGCGATGCACTTGCGCTGGAAGGGCTCATCCCCCACGGCGAGAATTTCGTCGATCAGGAAGACCTCCGGATCCGTGTGCACCGCGATGGAAAACGCCAGCCGCAGGTACATGCCGGAGGAATAGAACTTCACCTCGGTGTCGATGAACTCGCCGATTTCGGAGAATTCCACAATCGAGTCGAACTTCTCATCGATCTGCTTCTCGGTCATGCCGAGGATGGCGCCGTTGAGGTAGACGTTGTCCCGCCCGCTGAGGTCATGGTGGAAGCCTGCGCCGACTTCGATGAGGCCTGCCACGCGGCCGCGCGTGCGTACCGTCCCGCCGTCAGGCTGCAGGACCCCGGAGATGAGCTTGAGGAGGGTTGATTTTCCGGAGCCGTTGAGGCCCATGAGCGCGACGGTTTCGCCCTGTTTGACCTCCAGCGAAACGTGGTTGAGTGCCAGGAATTTCTTCGACAGGTCCCCCTTCCGGCCCTTGACCAGCCAGACCAGGGCCTCTTTGAGGGAACGGGTGTGGCGCAGGACGAACTGCTTCCGGAGGTCGATGCAGCTAATGGCTACCTGGCCATGCGAGGTCATGTCAGAGCTCCTGTGCGAAGTGGACGGCGAGCCGGCGGAACGTCAGCTGTCCGAGGAACAGCAGGCCGAGGGAGATCAGCATTGCGATCGGAAGCCAGACCGTGAGCAGGCCCGGCGGAATGGTTTCAATCACCAATTGTTCGGCGCTGAGCGTCGGTTCCCAGAAGACCCAGTGGAAGACCTGGACGGCGACTGTCATGGGGTTGAGCTGGTAAACCCAGAACCAGGAGCCCATAACGTTCTCGACCATCGTCCACACGTAGAGGACGGGTGACGCCCACGTCACCACCATGACGATCATGTCCACGATATTTTCGGAATCGCGGAAGTAGACGTTGATGGCACCGAAGATCAGGCCCAGGCCGGTGGCGAGCACGGCAACCATAAGGAAGATCAGGACCGCGGCGGCCACCTGGAGGATCGACGGCGTCCATCCCACCACGAGGCAGGCCCCGACCAGCACCAGGAGTTGCGGCAGGAAGTGCGCCGCGGACACCCAGACCGTGGCCACCGGGAAGAGCTCCCGCGGCAGGTAGATCTTCCGGATCAGATCCCGGTTGTCGACGATCGACCGTGTGGCGTTGGAGAGGCATTCCGTGAAGAAGTTGACCAGGACGATGCCGGCGAAGAGATAGATCGCATAGTTGGGCGTGCCCCGCTGGAGGTCCAGGAAGACGCCCAGCGCCACGAAGTAAATCAGGAACTGCACAAGGGGCTTGACGTACGACCACAGCAGCCCCAGGACCGAGCCGCGGTACCGCACCTTGATTTCCTTGCGTACCAGCAGCTTCAGGAGAAAACGGTCCCCGTAGACATCCAGGAGCCCCCGCCCGCTTCCGGGCTTCACCAGCTGGTCGGTCTGACCCGCCATCTAGTCGCCGTCCTTGGAGTTCGCCTCGAAGGTCTTTTTCCACGCGTCGAAGGAGCTGATCTCCGCCACGGCGGACCTGTACTGCTGGGCGAGCTTGTCCCAGTCGCGGAAGAGCTGCAGGTGCAGCCGCGTAGTTTCGGTCAGCATTGATTTCAGCCTCTTGGGGTCCCGCTGGTACCAGGACGCTCCGGTGCCTTCGGCGTTGGACACCACGACACTGTCATAGTGGGCCACCCTGTACCAGCGGTTGTCCCGGTGGGCCAGATAACCCTGCGGCCTTTCGGCACTTTCAGGGCCGGGTGCTTTGATCAGCTGCCGCGCGACGGTCTTGATGCCCCACGGGATGAGCTGCTTCTTGCTGGGCAGCCCCACAACGGTCCCGCCCATCGGTCCACGGCCGATCTTGGGCGCCGGGAAGTCATCGACGTCCTCCTTCAGCTGGGCGTCAGGGTAGTCGGCCTTCAGGGCGTTGATTTCCGGCAGTTTGGTGCCGAGCACCTGGTGCAGGTCGTCGGGGCCCTTCAGGAGGTCGCGCAGCGCTTCGATGTGCCCATGTTCGGTGAAGTACTGCATCGACACGAGGTGCTTGACGTCGGACTGGAAAGATTCGCGCAGCACCCGGCCGCCCTTGGGGTACGGGCTGTGGATCAGGGTAGTGATCAGCCGGTTGCGCGCATGGAAGTAGGCCTGCCAGCCGACCAGGTCGTCCTTGTCGATCCAGGACACGTGCCAGACGGCAGCGCCGGGCATCGAGACTGTGGCGAAGCCGGCTTCCCTTGCGCGCAGTCCGTACTCAGCGTCGTCCCACTTGATGAAAAGCGGCAGCGACAGCCCGATTTCCTGGATCACCTTGGTGGGGATCAGGCACATCCACCAGCCGTTGTAGTCCACGTCCACGCGGCGGTGCAGCCATGGGGTCTGGCGAAGGTTCGCGACGCTGAAATCGTGCCGCGTTTCCATGTCGGCGTGGGGCAGGGCAGGGACGATCCGGAAGGGGTCCACGACCTCACCGAACGTGTGCAGGACGCTGCGGTTGTAGAGGTCGAACATGTGGCCGCCGACGATCGTCGGCTTGCGGCAGTGATCGGCGAAGGTGAGGAGCCGTGCGATGCTTTCGGGTTCGACGACGATGTCGTCGTCGAGCAGCAGGGCGTAGTCACTGCCGTTTTCGACGGCCTCGAACATGCCGCGCGCGAAGCCTCCGGATCCGCCAAGGTTTGCCTGGTTGATGATCCGGAGCTTGCCGCCGAGGGCATCCCGGACAGCGGCGAAGCCCTCCTGGTCCTCGACTTTCTGCGTGCCCTGGTCCACGATCAGGATTTCCTTGACGTTCTCCAGGACGTCCGGGTTATCCGCCAGGATGCGGGCGTTGTTCAGGCAGAAATCAGGCTTGTTCATGGTCGTGATTTCGAGGGTCACCTGCCCCTTGGGGCCGTCGGTTGCCGCGGTCTCCCACTGGGCGCTCTCGAGCACCAGCCCGTCCGCGCTGGCGGCGAGGTCGAACCAGTACCACCCGCCGTCGCCAAACGGCTTCAGCGAAAGCTCGAACGCCGAGGTGGTGTCGCCGTCGACGTGGACACCGTCCACGCGCTGGACGGAGCCCCGGGCGTTCGACTTGTACACGGTGACCGTGCCTGTGCCGCTCGTCCGGACGACCAGCCGGATGTCCCGGACGGACGTCCAACGCCGCCAGTAGCTCGCCGCGAACGCGTTGAAGTAGGTGCCGAAAGAAATCTGTTCACCGGACCGGACACGCATCGAATGCCGGGTGAGGAGGTCTTCGAAGTGGGCCTGCTGGCTGCCGGAGCTGAACATCTGCAGTTTGTCTTCGGGAAGCTTGGGTGTCCGTGCCAGCTCATCGTTCTCGCGCAGCCGGATGCCGCTGGCCGTCCCCGCGTCCGCATACAGGGAAACCGTGTCCGGCTGGTCCGTCGAGGGCAGGATGACGCGCTGGATCGTGGCCCAGGCTGTGGTTCCTTCGGCGGCGCTCATGCGTCCACTCCTCCGCTTTCAATCGTGGCACCGGCTTCGAAATGCGGCCGGATCTTGTTATCGAACATGGTCAGGGCAGAGCCGATGGCCATGTGCATGTCAAGGTACTTGTAGGTGCCGAGCCGTCCGCCGAACAGGACGTCCTTCTCGGCCGCCGCCAGGTCGCGGTATTTGAGCAGGCGCTCACGGTCCGCGGCGGTGTTGATCGGGTAGTAGGGCTCGTCGCCCTTTTCGGCAGCCCGGGAGAATTCGCGCATGATGACGGTCTTTTCCGTCTGGTAGTCGCGCTCCGGGTGGAAGTGGCGGGGCTCGATGATCCGGGTGTAGGCAACGTCGGCGTCGTTGTAGTTGACCACCGACGTCCCCTGGAAATCGCCGACGTCGAGCACTTCTTCCTCAAAGTCGATGGTGCGCCAGGAGAGATCGCCCTCGGCGAAGTCGAAGTACCGGTCAACCGGTCCGGTGTAGATCACGGGGATCTTCCCGACGACCTTGTTCTTGCTGTACTCCTGCGATTCGTCAAAGAAGTCGGTGTTGAGGCGGACCTCGATGTTCGGGTGTTCCGCCATCTTCTCGATCCACGCGGTGTAGCCGTTCGTCGGCAGGCCCTCGTACGTGTCGTTGAAATACCGGTTGTCGTAGTTGTAGCGCACCGGGAGGCGGGAGATGATGCCCGCGGGCAGGTCTTTCGGATCGGTTTGCCACTGCTTGCCGGTGTAGTGCTTGATGAACGCCTCGTACAGCGGGCGGCCGATGAGCTGGATGCCCTTGTCGTTCAGGTTCTGCGGATCGGTGCCGGCGAGCTCACCGGCCTGCTCCTTGATCAGTTCCTTCGCCTGCCCCGGCGTCAGGTTCGCGCGGAAGAACTGGTTGATGGTGGCGAGGTTGATCGGCAGGGAGTAGACCTCACCCTTGTGGACGCCGTAGACCTTGTGCACGTAGTTGCTAAACGTCGTAAAACGGTTCACGTACTCCCAGACGCGCTCATTGGAGGTGTGGAAAAGATGGGCACCGTAGCGGTGCACCTCGATGCCGGTCTGCTCTTCCTTTTCGCTGTAGGCGTTGCCGCCGATGTGATGGCGGCGGTCGATGACAACGACCTTCAAGCCCAGCTCCGTGGCGGCCTGTTCTGCGATTGTCAGGCCGAAGAAGCCCGACCCTACGATGACGAGGTCAGCGGTCACAAACTCTCCTGATTCGAATGCGGGCAGCGCAATGTTGCGCATTGTCTGCTGCTCTAGCCTACCCGAGCGCCCAACGGAATCGGCCACGCACGCCGTCGTCCACATAGGCAGAATCCCCCGCCACGCGTCAGCGAAACCGCGCCTACCGTGGGATCCAAACGACGCGGCGGGAAAGGACTCTTCCTCGATGATGCTGCACTGCACCCTGGTTGCGGCTCCCGGGTCCGCCCTCCGCTCCGGGCCGGTGGAACTGGCCATCGAGCTGCCCGCCGGGTGCCCCGGCGCTGATCTCCAGGCGGCGATCTCCCGGCGCTACGGCACCGGGGCACTGTCGGTGGGCCGGGTGCCGGTGGCCGCCTTGACTGTCGGCGAGGGCCCCCTGCTCCATGGTGCCGTTCTGGTGGACGGCGCTGCCCCGGCCGCCGCCCGGACGATGGCACCGCTCGCCCTGGTTGTGCACAGCGGGCCGGGCGCCGGCCTGGTCTTTGCATTGCGGCGCGGGCGGTTCCGGATCGGCCGGAGCGGAACCGAGGTCGTCATTCCGGATGCCGAGTTGTCCCGCGAACATGCGCGGCTGGATGTGACCGATTCCGCCGTTACCCTGTCCGATCTCGGCAGTGTCAACGGTGTCAGGGTCGACGGGAGGAGGGTCCGCGGGGCGGTCGTCTCCACGGATTCCTTGATCCGCTGCGGCGGTTCGTCGATGTCCCTGGTCTTTGGCGGCACCCTGGATCCGGCCAGCCGGGCCTCTGCCGGGTCCGACGTCACGGCACCATTAGTGGTCAGCAACCCTGCGGCGAACAGCAACAGAGCGGCGCTGCTGGTGGCTGCCGCGCTGCCTGTGGCCATCGGAGTTGGCCTGGCCGTCCTGACCGGAATGTGGATTTTCCTGGCATTCACGGCGGTGTCAGCCGTATCGGTGATCGTGCCCGTCGTCGCGGGCAGACGGCAGCGCCGCGAACTCCGGGCTGCCGTCACCGCGGCAGCACACAAGGACGAGGAAAGACGTCGGCGGGCCGCGCCGTCCCTAGGGGAGCTGTCCCTGGGAGTTTCGTCCGCGGAACCCGGCCGCCTGAAGGTTTCTGCCGGCACGGGCCCGGTCTGGTTGCGGCTCGGCCAGGCTCCGCAGAGTGCGAATATCCGGTTGGAACTGCCTGATCCCGGATTTCGGCCACCGTTCCTCGGCAGGATGCCGGTGACGCTTGATCCTTCGACGGCGGTGACGGCCCTTCGTGGCCCGGAACCCGCTGTGGCCGGGCTGGTCAGATCCTTCGTGTTGCAGCTTGCCGGCTATCCCGCGGCCCGGCGGACCAGGATCCTCATTCACGGTCCGACCCCGCCGCTTCTTGCCGCCCGCTTCCTGCCGGCCGCGATTCTCTCCGTTCATGAGGCTTCCACGCTGGAGACCCTGGCCGCTGGCCCGGGCCGGGACTATGAGCGCGGGGTGCTCCTCATCGTCGCTGCCCCTCGAACGGCCGGACTGCGCGGAGTGGCGGTCAGCTGCGGCTGGCAGGTGATCGACTGCGCCGGCGATCCGGCCCCGGCTGCAGGTGCGTCCCTGGTTCTCACTGAGCGCTCTGCGTGGCTTTCATCCGCCGGCTCCTCGCTGGAGTTCACTCCGGATCTGGTTCCCTCCGGTGTTTTCGACCGCAACTGCCGCCAGCTGGGGGCACGGGCCCCCGTGTCGGCTCCCCGGACGGGCATCCCCGAGGCCTGTTCCCTGGGCGGGCTGCTTCGGGTCTCCGCGGAGGACGTGTCCTCGCGTTGGGCCGCGTCCCCCGGCTCGGGCGGCCTTCCCGTCCTGGTCGGGCTCGGAAGCTCCGGCCCCGTGCGGCTGGATCTCCAGGCCGACGGTCCCCACTTCCTGGTGGCGGGCACCACCGGATCCGGCAAATCGGAGTTCCTCCGGACCCTCGCAGCGGCGTTGGCGGCCGCGCATCCCCCTGACCGCGTCAATCTGCTGTTCATCGATTTCAAGGGCGGATCCGCTCTGCGGCCGCTGGCCGGCCTGGCCCACTGCGTCGGTCTCCTCACGGATCTCGACCTTCATGAGGTGGCGCGCGCACTCGTGTCCCTGGGTGCCGAAGTCCGCCGCAGGGAGGTGCTCCTCGCCTCGCATCAGGCCGCCGATCTCACGGCGTACGAGGCACTTGATCCGCACGGACCGCCGCTGCCCCATCTTGTCCTCATCATTGACGAATTCCGGATGCTGGTTGACGAGGCGCCGGACGCGCTGGCCGAGCTGATGCGGATCGCTGCCATCGGCCGCTCACTGGGCATACACCTCATCATGGCAACCCAGCGTCCGCAGGGGGCCGTTTCCGCGGATATCCGCGCGAACGTGACCAGCTGCATCGCCTTGCGGGTTCAATCCGAGCTGGAATCCTTCGACATCATCAATTCCCGGCTGGCGGCCGCCATCCCGGTCACGAGTCCGGGCCGCGCTTATCTTGTCCGCGGAAACGCAGCGCCGGAGGAGTTCCAGTCGGCCACCCTCACGCCACCCGTTCCGGAGGCGCGCCGCAGCCCGACCGTGATGGAGGCGATGGAGCTCCTCGGGCGTCCAGCAGCCGTCCGGTCCCCCGGCCGGGCGGGCGGCGGCGCCGCGCCGACGTCGACGGCGGCGGCGGACCAGTTGGCGGAGGCGGTGACCGCAGCCTGGGCGGCAGCCGGCAGTCCGCCACCGCGGCGTCCGGTCGCACCGCCCCTCCCCCGGCATGTGCCGTTCCCCGTAGACGGGAACCGCAGCCGGATCAGGCTCGGGCTGCTGGATCTTCCCGAGGAACAGCGTGTGGCCGAGTTCGGCTGGGATCCGGGCACGCACAGCCACCTGGGGTTCGTCTCGGGGCTCGCCGGTGGTGCCGACACAGCCCTGGGGCTCATTATGGGCCAGCTCCTCGACTGCGATGAAGAATCGCACGTGTATTTTTTGGATGCCGCCGGTACTTTCAGCGCAGCGGCCTCCCACCCCAGGGCCGGGGCGGTCGTGGGACTGGACGACCTCCGCCGGTCCGCGCGGGTGTTGCAGCGCGTCTCCGAAGAGATGACCCGGCGGCTGGGCGACGGCCGCACGGCCGGCCGGCCTGCCCTCGTCCTTGCTCTGTGCGGCTGGGGATCCTGGGTGTCGGCGTTTCGAGCCGGCCCGCTGGCGTGGGCCGAAGACCTGGTCCAGGACATTGTCCGCGACGGCGCACGGGCGGGGATCACCGTGCTGGTTTCGGGCGAACGCGAACTCGTCACGTCACGGTTCTTTGCGGCCATACCGAACCGGATCTTCCTGCCCGCCGGTTCCACGGAAGAGGGGCGCCTTGCCTGGCCCCGGCTGCCGGTCATCGGGGCGGCTGCCGGACGGGTGGTGGTATTTGGGCCGATCTGCGTCGCATCCTCCCCGTCCGGTCACGTGGGGCAGCTCTTCGGGCCCCTCGGGCCAGGCGCGCCTGCAGCCCCGGGCGGGACCGGACTGGCCGCCCGGTCCCGGCCTTTCCGCGTCGAGCCACTTCCCGGGCAGGTGACAGTCGCTGACGTCCGGTCCCGCGCCGGGCACGGCGCGGCCCGCGGCGGAGGCGCCGCGCTGTCCGCCGCCGGCACCCCACCTGGGCTTGCTCCGCCGCCAGGGCATCTGTGCCTCGGAGTCGGCGGCGATGAACTTCTTCCGGCGTACGTCCCGCTGCCTCCCGCCGCTGTCCTGGCCGTACTCGGCGGCCAGGCTGCCGGGAAGACCGCGCTGCTGTCGGCCCTGCCGGGCCTCAATCCCGGCGCGAGCTGGCTGCGGGGCCCGGCGGCAACGGAACCGGAGCGCTGGTGGACCGGGACCCACGAGGCAGCGCTCGCCGGCGCCCTGGACCCGGCCGAGATACTCCTGGTGGACGACCTCGATCTGCAGTCGCCCGAAACCAACAACCGGCTGATCCTGCTCAACGCCCTGGGCTGGAGGGTGGTGCTGACGGCCGGCTTCAGCCCGCACCTTCGGCTACGGGTACCGCTGATGCAGAACGCGGTGGGCCTCGGGCGGGGCGTACTGATCGCCCCGCGGGCCTTAATGGACGGAGACGTGTTCGGAGTCAGGTTCGAACTGGAGCAGAACCCTCCCCCGGGCCGCGCCGTCCTGATTTCGGACGGGCGGGCGCGGGCGGTGCAGCTGGCGTTCGATCCGGCGGCACAGTGCGGGGGCCGGGTGCCGTAAGCACCGGCCATAGGCCCGGGCCACAGGGCCGGGCTACAGGGCCGGCGGTGCCCCGCCGGCCCTTGAAGCGAACGCGATGACACGCTTGTCGAACAGCAGAACGATGGCGAGCACCGCCGGCACCAGCATGGCCAGGCCCGCCAGCGGGTACCCGCCCGTCATTGTTGGAAAGCCGATCGTCAGCGTGAAGAGCTGCGCCACGAGGGCGCCCGCGCGCGGCCACCGGTAGCCGCGGAACAGGAAAGTGCACACCGCGTAGAGCCAGGCGGAGAAGGCCAGCAGGAGCCCCAATGTGAAGACTGCCCCCCAGAAGGAGAGCACCGGGGCGCCGGTCAGCAGTTGGCTGCCGTACCAGATGGCTGTCAACAGCAGCGCGGTCGCCTCCAGGGCCACGATGACCGCGATCACCATGATTCCTGCGGGCCGTGCCGGTGCGCCGGTCCCGGCGCCACCTGCCGGTATCCCGGCGGGGTCGGCGTCGCGGCTGTCGGCTGATTCGGAGGGGTCTTCAGGGGCTCTTGACACACTGGCACAGTACCGGACATAGTCGGCCAGATGGGCGGACACCGCCAGCCAATGTGATGCATCGCTCACGATCCCGGGGTATTTTGCAGCCAGGTACCCCTTGTTTACGCAGCATTAACATGACACGCTTAATCCAGATGACCGAGGGGGCCCCAGAGGGCCCCTTTCTTATGAAGCCTCTAGTGAATAATTTCACAAAGGCCTTTAATGTGTGACCAGGAAATGGAGTGACTGATCAGCATGGATTGGCGTAACCGCGCAGCGTGCCTTGACAAGGACCCGGAGCTTTTCTTCCCCGTAGGAAACACCGGCCCCGCCCTCCTGCAGATCGAGGAAGCCAAAAGTGTTTGCCGGCGATGCCCTGTCGTCGACACCTGCCTGCAGTGGGCCCTCGAGTCCGGGCAGGACGCCGGCGTTTGGGGCGGCATGAGCGAGGACGAGCGCCGCGCCCTGAAGCGCCGCGCGGCCCGCGCCCGCCGCGCCTCCTGACACCAGGGTCCTGAAGCCGGCCCGCCGGCGATCCGCTGTGAGCGACAGGACAGCAATGGCCGCAGACCTCCGTCTGCGGCCATTGCCCGTTAAGCAGACCATTTGACGGCCGGCGGGCCGGCCGGTGAGCCGCAGGGTGGGGTCACCGTCGCTGGCCGGGGGGCTACCTTTTGGCCAGGCTCAGGACAATCTGGACAGCCGTTCCGCCGCCCTCCCTCGCCTTCCACTGGATGCTGCCGCCCAATTCGCTCGTCACCAGGGTGCGCACGATCTGCAGGCCGAGTCCCTCCACGTAGGGGGTGGCGGGGATGCCGACCCCGTCGTCCGCGACCGTCACGGTGAGCAGCTCCTCGCCGTCCTCGCTTTCGGAACGGTCCGCGATCAGCCAGACGGTGCCGGTCCGGCCCTCCAGGCCGTGTTCGACGGCGTTCGTCACCAGTTCGTTGATCACCAGGGCAAGCGGCGTGGCAGAGTCGCTCGGCAGCTCGCCGAAGAGTCCGGAGCGTTCCGTCTTCACTTGCTGGGACGGGGAGGCCACCTCTGCCGAGAGCCGGAACTGGCGGCCAATGAGCTCATCGAAGTCGACGCTCTGGGTCAGGCCCTGCGAGAGCGTCTCATGCACCAGCGCAATCGTGGCCACGCGTCGCATCGCCTGCTCGAGTCCCTGTTTGGCCTCGTCGCTGACCATGCGCCGCGACTGCATCCGCAACAGCGCAGCCACGGTCTGCAGGTTGTTCTTTACCCGGTGGTGGATCTCGCGGATCGTGGCGTCCTTCGTCACGAGTTCCATCTCCCGCCGCCGCAACTCGGAGACGTCGCGGCAGAGCACCAGCGCACCAAAGCGCTGCTGCTCGTCGCGCAGGGGAATCGCCCGCAGCGACAGGCTGACCCCGCGGGACTCGATTTCACTGCGCCACGGCATGCGTCCGGTGACGACCAGCGGGAGGGTCTCGTCCACCAGGCGGCGGTCCTTCAGCAGGCCCGCGGTCACCTCGGCCAGGCTCCTGCCCTCGAGGGACTCGCCGTCGCCGAGCCGGCGGAACGCCGAGACCCCGTTGGGGCTCGCGTACTGGACGATGCCTTCGGCGTCGAGCCTGATCAGGCCGTCACCGACGCGGGGGGCGCCGCGGCGGGACCCGGTGGGCGAGGCAAAGTCCGGCCACAGTCCCAGCGTCCCCATCCGCAGCAGATCGTAGGCGCATTGCCGGTAGGTCAGCTCCAGCCGCGACGGCATCCGGGAGCTGGAAAGGTCCATGTGGGTCGTGACAATCGCCAGCGTCCGGCCGTTGCGGACCATCGGCACGGCCTCGACCCGCAGGGCCATGTCGCTGCTCCAGTTGGTCTCGTTGGAGCGCTCGATGGTGCGGCTCTCCCAGGCCTTGTCGACCAGCGGCTGCAGATCCGACCTGATCCCCTCCCCCACGAAGTCGGCGTGGAACACCGTATGCGTGGTGGAGGGGCGGACGTGGGCCAGCGCCACATAGCCGAACTCAGGGTGCGGAAACCACAGCGCCAGGTCCGCGAACGCCAGGTCCGCGACCATCTGCCAGTCGCCGACAAGGAGGTGCAGCCACTCAGCATCCCCCGGCCCGAAATCAGCATGCTCCCTGATAGGGTCCGTAAAGATTGCCACAGCACCTCCATTTGCGACGCCGGCAGTGTCGGCTGCCTAGCGTCGAACGATTGACCTCAAGAGCCTCAATGCTACCGACAGCGAGGCCATGTCATCGGCCTCGAGGGCGTTCACCTCATCGAACATGCTCCTCGCCCGGTCCAGCTGCTCCACATTCTGGCCCTCCCAGGCTTCCAGCCGCTCCTCCGCCGGCATTTCCGGAGACGTTGCCTCCAGCACCGCCGTCGTCATGTCTGAAACGGTCGAGTAGAGGTCGTCACGGAGGGCGGCCCGGGCCAGCGCCTGCCAGCGGTCCCTCCGCGGCAGTTTCGTGATGCGTTCGAGCAGCGAGTCGGCGTGGAAGCGGTTGAACACCGTGTAGTAGACATGGGCGATGTTCTCGACGGGTTCCGGGCTGGCGTGGACGATCTTGGCGATGTCCAGCAGCACGAAGCTCTCGAACAGTTCCGCCCAGCGGTGCGCCAGGTCCTCGGGCAGTTCCCAGCCGCGCGCCTTCTCGAGCCATTCGGCCACCCGGGCGCGGTCTTCGCCGCGCAGGTAGTCCAGCAGGCGTGCCCGCATCGGATCCATCAGCGGCTTGAACTCGCCAACGATCTCGGCAATGGGACGGGAAGCGTTGCCCTGGCTCAGGACCCACCGCACGGCCCGGTCCAGCAGCCGGCGGATGTCCAGGTGCACGGTGCTCCAGTGCTCAGTCGGGAAGGACGCGGGCAGCTCGTTGAGTTCCCCGACCATGATGTCCAGTTCGTAGACCTCGCGCAGCGCCACGAAGGCCTTGGCGACGGCGGCCTCGGTGGCCGAGGTCTCCTCCATGGCGCGGAATGCGAAGGTGATGCCGCCCATGTTGATCATGTCGTTCGCCACCACCGTGGCGATGATTTCGCGCCGCAGCGGATGGGTGTCGAGCTCGGCGTCGAACCTGTCGCGCAGCTGCTGCGGGAAGTAGGCCCGCAGCGTCTGCCGGAACCACGGGTCCTCGGACAGGTCGCTGTCCCGGAGTGCCGAGGCAAGTTCGATCTTGGCGTAGGCCGCCAGCACCGACAGCTCGGGCGAGGTCAGCCCCTGGCCCTGTTCCAGCCGCTCGCGCAGTGTCTCCGTGGTCGGGAGCGCCTCCAGATCGCGCTTCAGATCGGCGGACTTTTCCAGCCAGTCCATCAGCCGCTCGTAGCTGGGGCTCCATTCGGAAACCCGCATCCGGTCGTTGAGCAGCAGGATGTTCTGGTCGATATTGTCCTCCAGCACGAGCCGGCCGACCTCGTCGGTCATCGATGCCAGGAACTCCGAACGCTCCGCAGGATCCAGCTTCCCCGCGGCAACCATCCGGTCCACGAAGATCTTGATGTTGACCTCGTGGTCGGAGCAGTCCACGCCGGCGGAGTTGTCGATCGCGTCCGAGTTCAGGATGACTCCCTGGAGGGCCGCCTCAATTCGGCCACGCTGGGTCATGCCCAGGTTTCCGCCTTCACCGACCACCTTCACGCGCAGGTCGCGGCCGTCGACCCGGATGGAGTCATTGGCTTTGTCGCCCACCTCGGCGTTGGTTTCGGTGCTGGCCTTGACGTAGGTGCCGATTCCGCCGTTGTAGAGCAGGTCGGCCGGGGCGAGCAGGATCGCGCGCAGCAGTTCGGGCGGGCTGAGCTGGGTGGTCCCGTCGGGCAGTCCGAGCGCGGACCTGACCTGCTCCGAGACCGGGATGGACTTGGCCTGGCGGGCAAAGACACCGCCGCCCTCGCTGATCAGTGACTTGTTGTAGTCGTCCCAGGAGGAACGGGGCAGCTCGAAGAGCCGCTGGCGCTCGGCGAAGGAGACAGCCTCATCCGGGGTGGGATCGAGGAAGATATGCCGGTGATCGAAGGCTGCAAGCAACCGGATGTGCTTGGAGAGCAGCATGCCGTTGCCGAACACATCACCGGACATGTCGCCGACGCCGACGACCGTGAACGGTTCGGACTGCGTGTCCAGGTCCAGCTCGCTGAAGTGGCGCTTGACCGATTCCCAGGCGCCGCGGGCGGTGATGCCCATGGCCTTGTGGTCGTAGCCGACGGAGCCGCCGGAGGCGAAGGCGTCACCGAGCCAGAAACCGTATTCCGCGGCCAGGCCGTTGGCGATGTCGGAGAAGGAGGCCGTTCCCTTGTCAGCCGCGACGACAAGGTAGGAATCGGCGTCATCGTGCCGTACGACGTCGGCCGGCGGCACCAGCTGCTCACCCTCCGTCGTCGTGACGAGGTTGTCCGTGACGTCCAGGAGACCGCGGATGAACGTCTTGTAGCTTTCGACGCCCTCCGCCATCCAGGCGGTGCGGTCCGCCGCCGGGTCCGGGAGTTGCTTGGCGTAGAACCCACCCTTGGCACCGGTGGGCACAATTACTGCGTTTTTGACCGTCTGGGCCTTGACCAGGCCAAGGATCTCCGTGCGGAAATCCTCGCGCCGGTCCGACCAGCGCAGCCCGCCGCGGGCGACCTTGCCGAAGCGCAGGTGCACCCCCTCGACCCGGGGCGAGTAGACCCAGATCTCGAACATCGGCCGCGGGAACGGCAGGCCCTCGATGGCGGAGGGGTTCAGCTTGAAGCTGAGGTGCGGTTTGTTCTGGTAGTAGTTGGTGCGCAGCGTCGCCAGGATCAGGTTCTTGAAGGTCCGCAGCACCCGGTCGGCGTCCAGGGTCGCGACCTTTTCGATCGCAGCGTCCAGTCCGGTGAGGACCTCGTCCTGCCGGAGCCGGCGTGCTTCCTCGTCCAGCGAGGGGTCGAAGCGGGCCTCGAACAGGGCGCTGAGTCCGCGGTTGACATCAGGGTTGGCCAGCAGGGTGTCGGCCAGGAATCCGTAGGAGTTGGTATTGCCCATCTGCCGCATGTACTTGGCGTAAGCACGCAGCACGACCACCTGGCGCCAGTGCATTCCCTCGCGCAGCACCAGCCGGTCGAAGCTGTCCGATTCCACCGCGCCGGACACCGCGGCACCGAAGGAGTCCGCGAGCAGCTGCCCGGTCTTGAGCGGGTCCACCCCGGCCGGGTACTTCAGGCCCAGGTCGTAGAGGAAGAAGTCACGGTGGTCCGCGGTTTCGATCTCGAACGGGCGCTCGTCCAGGACTTCCAGGCCCAGGTTGTGGAAGTAGGGCAGAATCTGGCTGAGGCTCTTGGGCTCGAGCATGTAGAGCTTGACGCGGGCGTCCTCTTCAAGCGTCGCGCCGGCGCCGTCGGGGAGGTAGACATGGACGCCGGGATGTTCCTGGGCCGCTTCGGCCGCCGGCGCGGCACCGTACTTCTCGAAGCGGGCGATGTCCTCCAGGGCATCCTCCACCTCGTAATCGACGCGGTAGCCCGCGGGGAAGGCCTCGGCCCATACCACGGCACGTCCCTTGGCGCCGTCGTCCTTGGCGCCGCCGGGGCCATCGGCGCGGGCGCGCAGGACCTCGGCGATGCCTTCGCTCCACGAGCGGGCCGCGCGGACCAGCCGTTTCTCGACATCGTCGCTGTTGACGTTGCTGACATCGGCGTTTTTCGGAAGCCTGATCCGGAAGAAGAGCCGGGCCAGGGCGGATTCGGTCATCCGCGCTTCATAGTCGATGGACACGGCGTCGAAGGTCTCACGGAGTTCCTGCTCGATGCGCAGGCGCACGTTCGTGGTGTACCGGTCGCGAGGAAGGTAGACGAGGGCGGACATAAAGCGCCCGTAGATGTCCGGTCGGAGGAACAGCCGGGTCCGGCGCCGTTCCTGCAGCCGCTGGATGCCGGTCGCAATGGCGGCCAGATCGGGGATTTCGATCTGGAAGAGCTCGTCGCGGGGGTAGGTTTCGAGGATGCCCAGGAGGTCCTTGCCCGAGTGGGAATCCGGCGGGAAGCCGGCCTCGCTCAGGACCGCGGCGACTTTCTCGCGGACCACCGGGATTTCGCGCACGGATCCGGCATAGGCCGTGGTGGCGAAGAGTCCGATGAAGCGGCGTTCGCCGTTGACGTTGCCGGCTGCATCGAAGCTCTTGACTCCGATGTAGTCCAGGTACGCAGAGCGGTGGACGGTGGAGCGGGAGTTGGCCTTGGTGATAACGAGCGCACGCTTTTCGCGGGCCTTCTTCCGGCCAGTCTCGGTGAGGTGCTGGATCTGGTGCGGGGTGTCGGCCCCGCCGCGCAACAGCCCGAGGCCGCTCTCGTCCCGGGGTTCCAGGACATCCTCGCCGGATTCGTTCTTGAGGTCATATTCGCGGTAGCCGAGGAAGGTGAAGTTCCCGTCGTCCAGCCAGCGGAGCAGGTCCTGGGCCTGTCGGAGTTCGGCGATCTGCGCCGGATTGGCGAGCTTGTCCAGGTCCCCGGCAATTTGGATGGCCCGGTTCCGCATCTTCGGCCAGTCCTCCACGGCGGCACGCACATCGTCGAGCACCCGTCCGATGCCCTCGGTCAGCGCCGCGCGCTTCACGTCGTCGACGCGGTCGATTTCGACGGCGATCCAGGACTCCATGTGGGAGGCGTTGTCGCCCTGGGCGATCAGGTGCGACAGGTTCGGCATTGCCGCCGTGTCGCCGCTGGAGATGCCCAGGTGCGAGGGGACCCGTGCGACCCGGACCAGCTCACCGCTCTCACGGTTGCGGGTCACGACGAACAGCGGATGCATCACCAGGTGGATGGGGGCGTTCTGCCGGACCAGTTCGGCGTTGACCGAGTCAACAAGGAAAGGCATGTCGTCGGTGACGATGAAAACGACACTGCGGTCGGCTTCGTCGGCGATGGTGATGTTGGCGTTGCCCGGAACTCTGCGCGCCGCCGTCTGGCGGTGCGTCTGCGCCCGTGCAGCGAGCAGTTCCCCGGGATATGCCCGGGCGTCTTCCCCGGCGAGGTGCTCGTAGTAGTCCCTCAGGTAGCCTTCTCCGGCACCGATCGAAACGGGTTGATCCTCCACGCTGGACCCAGACGACATCGACAAACGCCTCCATCAAGAAAGTTCATGGCCGCTTCGTTGCGGCCCTCATGGCGAGCCTAACTCTTTAGCCGGCGCTTCGCTGTGGAAGAAAATACAGAGGATCGGCGGTTTTGCTGGACGGGTGCACAAACGAGCGCGGCGATGGATTTCCGGAGCGGAGAATCGGGCGCCGCTTCGAGCAGCAGCGACCCCGAAAGGAGGGCAGCGTCACTCGAGACCGGATCCGCCGGCAGGAATGCCCCCAGCGGGGCGGCGGGACCGTACCGATCCCAGGCGTCGCGCAATTGCCGCTCCGGAGAGCGTCCCACCGCGGACTGGCGGACCTTGTTCAGCACCACGCGCGGCGATGCCTGCGGGACGGCTGATTCAAGTTCGGCCAGTCCCCGGACCAGCCGCGGGACGCCGATCGAATCAGCGGCCCCGACGGCGAACACGGTGTCGGCCAGTTCAAGGCTCCTCAGCGTCGCGGCGTTCCGGCGCGGCGCCATCGTGTCGAAACTCAGCTCTTCGTCGCTTTCAAGGCAGAAACCCGTGTCGACAACGGTGACGTCCGCGACCTGCCGGGCGCGCGCCAGCACGAGGGACAGCGCGGCGGCGCGGAGTTCAGTCCAGCGGTCCGCCCGGGTGATTCCGGTCAGCACACGGAAAGATCCCGCCCTGGTCACCACCGGCGCGGCGATCCGGAGCAGCGCATCGGCATCGAGGAGACCCTGGTCCGCAAGACGGCAGGCCTGCGCGAGCCCTGCGGATTCGTCCAGGAGTCCCAGCATCGCTGCGACGCTGGCACCGTAGCTGTCGGCATCCACCAGCAACACCGATTTTCCCTCGGCAGCGAGTTCCGCCGCCATGTTCGCTGCGAGCAGGGTCCGGCCCGGCGAACCGGCCGGGCCCCACACCGCAATGATCTCTCCGGTGCCGGATCCTTCCGGGCCCTTCGCGGCAGCACCGGGGAGGCCGGGCACCGGGCCGGCGTCGGCAAGTCCGGGGCCGTCGCCCGGCCGAAGCCTCCGGTCAGGTCCGGACAGGCGTGCCACAGCCCCCGTGATGCTGCTGGAGAGGGCCGCGGCGTCAACCCCGGTAAGTTCGGCGTCCACGCCGATCCCCTGCAGCCGGGCCTTTTCCTCCGGGCTGTCGGTCAGGGCCACGACGGCCACACCGACGGCGGACAGCCGGTCGACCAGCGACGCCGTCAACTCCTCGCTGCCCTGCGCCACGACGGCGGCCCGGGCCAGGCCACCCTGGCAGGCCGCCAGCAGTTCCGCCAGTTCGTTGCACCGCCGGACAACGGACACCGGCCCATGAAGCCGTTCCAGCCTGCCGACCAGGTCTTCGCGCGAGTCCCCGACAGTGACGACCGGGATGCTCATCGGTTTGCACCACGCGGGTTCCAGACCACGGAGATCTTTGCCTTGTTGGCCTGCGCGCCCAGCAGATTGGGCATCTGCTCGTCCGTCACCAGCACCATCACAATGGTGGACCGCGCGGACCCGAGCGCGGTGCTGCCCTGGGTGATCTGGGCGATTTCGGCTCCCGGCAGCAGCAGGGTCGGCGCAGTGAACCCGTTCCGGGCATCGGGCAGCGCAACCCAGACATCCACCCGTGACCCGGCGACCGCCTGTGGCGGCAGGGCCTCATCAATAGTGACTGCGACCGGTTTCCGGTCCAGGCTGTCGACCTGCCCGAAGCTCGCGCGCGGCACCAGTTCGTCCTTGCCGATTCTCTGGACGGCGACGAGCCCGTCCGGCACGCCGCCCGCGGGTGTCAGATAGTGCTGCTCGACATCGCCCAGGCGGACCTTGACGCGGTTCAGGTTGTCCACGGTCAGTTTTTCGCCGACGGCGATCGACTCCCGGGCGGTGTAGGCCTCGGCTGTCTGGTCCGCAGCCCCCACCAGGGAGATCACCCCCGCGACGGAGGCCAGGACGAGAAGGATGCCGATGAGGAGCCTGGGATCTTTCCAGGATGGTTTCTTCAGCCGCGCCCCGCCGGCTACCGTGCTCCCACTCATGCGCCTGCTCCCCCCGTAGTCGCCCCCCGGCACTGGCCGGGCACCATCATTGTTACGTCTTCGCGCCCTGACCGGAAGATGCCGGAACAAAGAAGGGCAAACTGTGGATATCGGCATCAGACGAAGCCATTGGTGGCAAAATGGAGTCATGCCCCGATTCCTGACCCTTGCCGACGTCGCAGAGCAGCTCCAGATCAATGCCCCGGCTGCCTACGCGCTCGTGCGCAGCGGTGAGCTTAAGGCCATCCAGGTGGGCGGAAGGGGCCAGTGGCGGGTCGAGGAGAAGATGCTTGAGCAGTACATCGAGGAGCGTTACGCGGAGGCAAGCCGGATGATCGAAGAGGCAAAGTCCAAGTCCCGCTGAGCCCGGTGTCCCGGGAGCGCAGCAGCGCCCGGCCCGTTATCCTGCCTGGTGTCCCGGGGCCCGGGCCGACCTGATCCCGGCCAGCGCGGCAAAGGGGATGGTCGCCAGCTGCCGGACGTTGGCCGCTCGCCGGTCCTCGCCGTCGCCGGTGACCGCCAAGTCAAGGTAGTCCCGGCCGACCCTGTCGATCACCCCGTGGAGCGTCCTTTCACCCGTTGAGCCACCCGAACTCAGGACGGCCAGGGCGGTTCTGTCCCGTGCCAGCCCGCGCAGGGCGCTGGCCAGGCCCAGCCTCTGCCGGACTTTGGACGGCTCGGGGACGGCGAGCCGCGAGAGCCCGAGGTAACGTACCGCCGAGGCGTAGGGAACCAGCACCTGGTGCAAGGGTTCATCCAGCACAAGCGCCTGGCTTCCGGCGTGGCTCAGGGTCCCTTCGAACATCGATCCGGACGCAAGTTCAACCACAATCAGCATCCCCAGCGAGCCGCGCAATCGGTCCGCGAGTTCCACCGCCGCCGCCTCCGCCCGGGTCCGCTCCGCGATTTCCGCGTCGAGATCCAGCCGTTCACTGGCGGCCATTTGTGTCTCCAGGTCCTCAAACAGGGCATCCCAGCGCATGGCGCCAGCGTAGGCGCGCCATGCCGCAACGGTCAACAACGCCTTCTTGAATCAGCTCTAGACAAATGCCTTGATCAAGGATCAAACTGTGTCTAAACACATCAAACAACACTAAACGGCATCAAGTGCCGGTCACTCCACGAGAGGCGGTCAGAACATGAAGGCAGCAGACTTCCCGGATTCGAGGCACCGGCGCGGGCTCCACGCCGACGCGGCCATGACCGCCGCCATTTTGCTGCTCGGGCTCCTCCTCGCCGCCACCGGCGGCGGCATCGTCCAGCGCTGGCCCTCCCCGGCAGGGCGGCCGTCCCCCGGGTTCGAAGACCAGCTTGGCGTTGCGGCCAACATGGCCGGCCTGATCGTGGTCATGTGGTGGGCCCTGTCTTTTGTCATTGCTGTCGCGGCGGCCCTCCTCGATCGCTGCGGGAACATCCGTGCCGCGTCGGCGACCGGAAAGTTCACCCCCGCCTTCATGCGCCGCCTCGCCCTGGCCCTGGTCGGGCTCCAGCTGATCACCGCACCTTTGGCCACAGCGTCTCCGCCCCCGGCCCTCCCTGGATACCCGGGAGCCACCTCGGCAGCATCCGCCGCGTGGACGCCGACGGCGGGCCCGGCGATGACTGGGACCCTGCCGCCCGCCGGGATCGCAACGCCCGGTCCGGTGCCGCAGCCCGGCGCCCAGGCCATCGCCGACCCGCAATGGCGGCCGCTCAGCCCGGTTGTCGAACCCGGCCCGCTGGCGCGGGGCCGGCTGCGTGCGCCCCAGCCCGGAGGCCCGTCCACGGAGGTGACCGTCCGCCCCGGAGATTCATTGTGGAGCCTGTCGGCGGCCCGCCTGGGACCCTACGCCTCCGACGTCGACATCGCGGTGGACTGGCCCCTGATCTACCAGGCCAACAGGGACATTATCGGCGGGAACCCCAACCTCCTGCGGCCGGGCCAGGTGCTCCAGCTTCCGCCCGCACACTGAAGCCGCAGGCGCCGAATCGCCGAGGCCGCCCCGGTATGCCGCACCCAGTTCCGTCAACAAGCACCAGCAGCACAACGATCGCCCAGCCATCCGCGAACCGCCAGCCCAACTGCAAAGGAAACATCATGAGCGCCATGCCCGGCCCCCGCGCCGCCGCAGGAACCCCCACCTCCACTGCCACGCCACTGCGTCTGGTCCCGGGAGGCGCACCTGGCGCCATCCCGTCCGGTCCTGGCGTTCCGGCACCGTCGCTCCGTCCGTCACCACCGCTCCGTGTGGCCGATGAGGACCGGGAGATCTGTGCGATCTGCCGCAGCACGGTTCAGGCCGCCATCGAGGTCCTGGCCGGCACCCGGCCGGCGCAGCAGCTCGCCCGGCGGCTCGACGAGCGCTGCCTTGCGGCGCTGCAGCACCGGGCCGCGCTGACCCGGAGGGTGCCCTGCGGAGCGTCACCGACCGCCGGCCGGATGCACCGCAACCCCTCGGTCCGCTCGGTCCGGGCCTGCCGGGTCTCCGCTGACGTGTATGAGGCCAGCGCCGTCGTGGTCGAGGAGTTGCGGGTCCGGGCGGTTGCCCTGAGGCTCGAGCGGAGCAGGCTTGCCTGGCGGGTCACCGTGCTGGAAATCGGTTGACAGCCGACACACCTGGTCTGCGAAACACGCGGGGGGGCCGGCTAACGGAACCGAGGAAAGGAGGAGGCAGCAACGAAAGAGGACCGGAGCGTACTCCGGTCCTCTTGTCGTTCCTGCGCCGTTCGGCCTGGCAGCTAAGGCTCAGCCGGCAGCCGGCTAGCGCCGCTTCTTCTTGTTCGCGCGGCGCGGGGAGTCCTGCGCAGCCTTGGCCGGGTTGCCGGAGCGGCCGGAGGTCTTGGCCTCGACGCGCGTCTGGGCCGAACCGTCCTCGCCGGGTGCCGTGTACTGCAGCTGGGCCGGCTTTTCGGGAGCCTCGAGCCCGGCTGCCCGGATCTGCGGTTCGTGGTGTTCAGTGTGCTGGCCCGCGGCGTCCGCCACGACGACGTCCTCGGCGGGGGTCACCTCGACCTCGAGGTTGAACAGGAAGCCGACGCTTTCCTCCCGGATGGCCTCCATCATGGCCTGGAACATCATGAAGCCCTCGCGCTGGTATTCCACCAGGGGATCGCGCTGGGCCATCGCACGCAGGCCGATGCCTTCCTTCAGGTAGTCCATCTCATAGAGGTGTTCCTGCCACTTGCGGCCGATCACGGACAGGACAACGCGGCGCTCGAGTTCGCGCATGCTCTCATGGCCGATGGCTTCCTCGCGTGCCTGGTAGACCAGCCGCGCGTCGGAAAGAATCTCCTCCCTGAGGAAGTCCACCGTGATCCGCGACTTTCCGCCGGCCTCGTCGATGAGGTCGCGCGGGGTGACGCTCACCGGGTAGAGGGTTTTGAGGTTGGACCAGAGCAGGTTGAAGTCCCAGTCGTCGCCGGTGCCCTCCGCGGTGGCTTCCTCGATGAACGAGTTGATCGTGTCTTCCAGGAAGAACTGGACCTTCTCATGAAGGTCACCGCCCTCGAGGATGCGGCGGCGGTCGCCGTAGATGGCCTCGCGCTGGCGGTTCAGGACGTCGTCGTACTTCAGGACGTTTTTCCGCTGTTCGGCGTTGCGTCCTTCGACCTGGCCCTGGGCCGAGGCGATGGCACGCGAGACGAGCTTGGATTCGAGTGCGACGTCGTCGGGCACCGAGCTGTTCATCAGCCGTTCTGCCGCGCCCGAGTTGAACAGGCGCATCAGGTCGTCGGTGAGCGACAGGTAGAACCGGGACTCACCGGGGTCGCCCTGGCGTCCGGAGCGTCCGCGCAGCTGGTTGTCGATCCGGCGTGATTCGTGCCGTTCGGTGCCCAGCACGTAGAGGCCGCCGAGGCTGAGGACCTCCTCGTGCTCGTCCTTGACCGACTGCTTGGCCGCTTCGAAGGCTGCGGGCCAGGCCGCTTCGTATTCTTCGGAGTTTTCTTCCGGGTCCAGGCCGCGCTTTTCGAGTTCGGCGACGGCGGTGAACTCGGCGTTGCCGCCGAGCATGATGTCGGTGCCGCGGCCCGCCATGTTGGTCGCGACGGTCACGGCAGCCTTCCGGCCGGCCTGGGCCACGATCGCAGCCTCACGGGCGTGGTTCTTCGCGTTCAGGACCTCGTGCCGTACGCCTTCCTTGGCCAGCAGCCTGGAGAGGTATTCGCTCTTCTCGACGCTGGTGGTGCCAACCAGGATCGGCTGGCCCTTTTCGTGCCGTTCGGCGATGTCCTGGACAACGGCGTCGAACTTGACGGCCTCGTTCTTGTAGACGAGGTCGGCCTGGTCGATGCGCGTCATGTCTCGGTTGGTGGGGATCGCGACGACGCCGAGCTTGTAGGTGCTCATGAACTCAGCGGCTTCGGTCTCGGCGGTACCGGTCATGCCAGCGAGCTTGTCGTACATGCGGAAGTAGTTCTGCAGCGTGACCGTGGCGAGCGTCTGGTTCTCTGCCTTGATCTCGACGCCTTCCTTGGCCTCGATCGCCTGGTGCATGCCTTCGTTGTAGCGCCGGCCCGCGAGGATACGGCCGGTGTGCTCGTCGACGATCAGCACCTCGCCGTCGAGGATGACATAGTCCTTGTCCCGTTTGAAGAGTTCCTTGGCCTTGATGGCGTTGTTCAGGAAGCCGATCAGCGGGGTGTTGGCGGACTCGTAGAGATTGTGGATGCCGAGGTAGTCCTCGACCTTTTCGATGCCGGCCTCGAGCACACCGACCGTGCGCTTCTTTTCGTCGACCTCATAGTCCTCCTCCGGTTTGAGCCGGGTGACGACCTTGGCGAACTCGCTGTACCACCGGTTGGTGTCGCCCTGCGCAGGGCCGGAGATGATAAGCGGGGTCCGTGCCTCATCGATCAGGATGGAGTCAACTTCATCGACGATGGCGAAGTGGTGGCCGCGCTGGACGAGCTCGGACTTGTCCCATGCCATGTTGTCGCGCAGGTAGTCGAAGCCGAATTCGTTGTTGGTGCCGTAGGTGATATCCGCGGCATACTGCTCGCGGCGCACGGCGGGGTCCTGGTTGGACAGGATGCAGCCGCTGCTCAGGCCAAGGAACCGGTACACACGGCCCATGAGGTCCGACTGGTATTCAGCGAGGTAGTCGTTCACGGTGATCACGTGCACACCTCCGCCGGCAAGGGCGTTGAGGTACGCCGGGGCGGTCGCCACGAGGGTCTTTCCTTCACCGGTCTTCATTTCGGCGATATTGCCCAGGTGCAGGGCGGCACCGCCCATCAGCTGGACGTCGAAGTGCCGCATGCCGAGCGTGCGGGAGGAGGCTTCGCGGACGGCGGCGAACGCCTCGGGCAGGAGGTCATCGAGCTTCTCGCCGTCCACGTGGCGGGCACGGAGACGGTCGGTCTCCTCGCGCAGCTCGGCGTCGGTGAAGGTCTGGAAGGAGCTTTCAAGGGCGTTAATGGAATCGGCATAGTTCCGCAGTTGCCTCAGGGTTTTTTTGTCACCC
Source organism: Arthrobacter sp. UYEF36 (assembly GCF_040547025.1). Lineage (NCBI taxonomy): Bacteria > Bacillati > Actinomycetota > Actinomycetes > Micrococcales > Micrococcaceae > Arthrobacter > Arthrobacter sp. UYEF36. Next base: position 509,187 of record NZ_JBEPOX010000001.1, on the reverse strand, counting down.
GTGCGGAGAAGTTTTTCGATAAGTGATGCCACGTGAAGTTGCTCCCAGTCTCAAGCTGCCGAATTCTGGCGTGTTTAGTCTACGGGAGAGACGCAGGCCGGTTACGCCTGTTCCCTCTGAGCGGATAGACCGCTCCCTGCCCCGGACACAGCGTCCGCGAGCGCCGGCGCCAGGTCCCCTTTCGGGGAGACAACCACCCGGTCCAGTTCCAACCACTCTGCCATGAGCTGCAGTTCCGCGGCGAGTTCGACGGCGGTGTCGGCGGGGGCGCCGGGCTCCGCATGGGCAGCCCTCGCCAGCAGGAGGCCTTTGGCCCGGTCGGCTTTGAGGTCGACGCGGGCCACGATCCCGTCGCGCAGCAGGAATGGCAGCACGTAATAGCCATAGCGGCGCTTCGGCTCCGGGGTGTAGATCTCGATGCGGTAGTGGAAACCGAACAGGGCTTCAAGGCGCCGCCGTTCAAAGACCAGTGAGTCGAAAGGGCTCAGCAGCGCGCGGCCGGTGGCCGTGCGGGGCAGTTTCGCCTCGACGTGACGGTAGACAGACAGGTTCCAGCCGGGCACGGTGACGGGCAGCAGCGTGCCGGCTTCGACGAGTTGTTCAAGGGCGGCGGCGGCGGCACGCATGGGCGTCCGGAAGTAATCAGCAAAGCACCGCAGCGTGCCGATCCCGTGGGCCCGGGCGGCGGCCTCGATCAGGCGGACCAGTGCAGCCTCCTGGTCCGGCCCGGTGTCCGAGGCAGACGCCCCCGGCCGGCCGGGCAGGACCCGGGCGGTGAGCGTGTAGCGCCGTTCAAAAGAGTCCGTGCGGGAGGCGGCCGAAATGAGGCCCGCTTCGAAGAGGTGCTCCAGGACCCGCTTCACGACGTTCCAGTTCCAGCCCCAGTTGTCCTGGTTCCGGTCCTCCACGTGGCCCAGCCGGGCGGTGAGTTCCGCGGCGGTCATCGGGCGGCCGGCGGCGAGCTCCTCAAGTACCCGGGCCGCGACGCCGTTGCGCAGTTCAGGGTCCATGGAGTGGGCCCCCACCCATTTCCGGCTCTGCCACAGGAGCAGGTCCTGGAAGTGGTCGGGCCGGATAAAGCTGGCCTCGTGGGCCCAGTACTCCATCATGCGGCGCGGGTGGTGCCCCGCCATTCGTTGCAGGATGGCACGGTCGTAGTTCCCGAGGCGGGAAAAGAACGGCAGGTAGTGGCTCCGGGACAACACGTTGACGGAGTCGATCTGGACCAGCTGGAGGCGGGCAAACGTACGGCCCACCGCCCGTGCTGTCACGGGTCCGGCGGGCCGTACTTTGTCCAATCCCTGGGCTGCCAGTGCGATCCGCCGGGCCTGCTGGAGGCTCAGCGATTCCTGCACGTCAGTCCCTTCGTTGGATGGTCATCACCAGCTTAGGCGCTGGCCGGCTCATCCTCGGAACGGTAAGCGATGATCTTCTCTTCCAGCGGGGCCTCACCGGGCTCGCAGGTCTGGTTGAGGGAGATCACTCCGTAGGTCCACCCGTCGCGGCGGTACACGACCGACGGCGCCTTGGTCTCCTTGTCCACGAAGAGGTAGAAGTCGTGACCCACGAGTTCCATGTTGTCGACTGCGTCGTCGAGCGTGAGGGACGCTGCGGGGAAAACCTTCCGGCGGATGAGCACCGGCGAGTCTCCGGCCGGGATATCGTTCTCGACCTCATACGGCGATTTATCGGCGGGAGCTTCTTTGGGCTCCTGCCAGTGGTTTGCTTCTTCGTAGATGGGCTCGCTGGTGCTCGCCGGCGGCAGGGTTGCCGTCGCCTCGGTGACGGACTTGGGGGTGTGCCTGCCGTGGTGGACCTTCTTGCGGTCCTTCGCCCGGCGCAGGCGTTCAAGAAGCTTGTTGTAGGCGAGGTCGAACGCGGCAAACTTGTCCGCGGCGCTGGCTTCGGCACGAATCACGGGACCCCGTCCCAGGACGGTCAACTCAACCGTGAGCATCTCGTCGGTCTGCCGGGCCTTGGTCTCCTTGGAAACCTTCGCGTCCACCCTCTGGACCTTGTCCCCCAGCGACGCGATCTTCGAGATTTTCTCGTCGGCGTACTCGCGGAACCGGTCGGAGACCGTCAAATTACGTCCGCTGATCATGAACTCCATGGTGCCCTCCAAATGACTTCGGTGACACGACGGCGGCACTTCCTGGGGCTGATCTGACTGACAGTCGAGCCCCTTTCCGAGCCGCTATCGACAGGTACATCTATTCTTGGTACCCATCTCCGACGTTAGTTCATAGCCCCCTCTTATTCATCCTTTTTTGGTTTATTTTTTTCCTTAACGGCCGGTTCCCCTGCCAACGCGCGGCCCGCGTCGCCGAAGTCGATTGTGACGGGCGGGCGTGTCGCAGCGACGACGACGGCGCCCCTCACCACGGCGCCGGCCGCCCGCAATGCCCGGGCCGCCTCGGCCACGGTGGCCCCGGTTGTGAGTACGTCGTCCACGATGATGCACGGCCGGCCGTGCACTTCCGGAGCGAACAGCCCGCGGCGGACCCGCATGGATCCCCGCACGCGCTGGGCGCGGTCCCCGCGGCCCAGCCCTTTTTGTCCGCCGGGTGCTCCCCGGACTCCCGGGAGGCGGTACGCGGCCCCGGGCCACGCCCGGGACACCCTGCCCGGCAGCCCGCGGCCGGACGCCACCTGGTTGGACGCCACCTGGTTGGACGCCACCTGATTCGGGCCGGGCACCGGCTCCCCTGCGCTCTGCCCGGTCATCGTGACAGCGGCCCTCGGCCCGGTCTTCCGGAGGGCACGGACGGTTGCGAACCCGGAATGCGGCCCTCCCCCCGGGGTCCGGATCCGCCGTGCCCTGCCCAGCAGCACGTGGACCGGGCTGAATCCCCGTTTCCGGTACGCATTGCTGCTGGTGGGTATGGGGACGAGCAGGAGCCCAGGGGTTTCCCCGGCAGCAGCCCGAATGGCCCGGGCCAGGCCTTGCGACAGCACCTCCGCAAGCTGTCCCTGGCCGTGGCTCTTGAAGGACAGGACCGCCTGTGCCAACTCGGCGCGGTACGCCCCTGCGGCCACAACCGGAAGCAGCACGGAGCCGTCCACGTCCATCAGCGCGGGTGCCTGGGCCTCTGCCCGGAACGGACAGCGCATCAGCAGCCGGATCTGCCGTTCGCAGCCCGCGCAAAGCGCCAGATCCTCGGCGCCACAGCAGACGCAGTCCACTGGGGCGGCGAGGGCCAGCACTTCGGCCGCTGCATCCGCGGCCCCGTCCGCCAGCCGCGCCAGTAACCGGCGGTAGTCCCCGCGGTGTCTCGCCGTGGCCGTCGCCGCCGGAGCCAGGTCAGGGTCCAACGGCCGCCGGGTTCGCCGTGCCGCGCGGATGCAGACGAGGCTGCGCCCGAGCGCGCCGTTTGCTCCTGCTCCGGGGGCGGCCGCGTCGACGTTCGCCCCGGCGGCGTCTCTGCCTGCGGCGGCGGCGTCTGTATCTGCAGCCCCGGCGGCGACTGCTTCTGCGGCGTCTGGGTCTGCGTCTGGGTCTGCGCCGGCAGCGGCAGCACTGGCACGGCGGTCGCGGTCACGGAGTTCTCTGGGGGTCCCCACAGAACTAGGTTCCGCCCGCTCGGCAGGTAACAGCAGTGCCGTGGCACGCCATGTGGAAAAGTCGCCGTCTCCGTCGGAAACCGGACCTGCCCCGGCCACGGGGACAGGACCGGCCACGGGTCAGGACCGGCCACGTCGCCGGCAGGATATTCCCCGGCCGGAGTTGTTGAATCCGAGCGCACCGGATCCCGGCGGCCGTTGACCGCTAGCCCGGATAGGACGGATCAATCGGTCCCTTGAGCTGCGGCGACCAGCCGTTGCCAAGCCGCTGGAATATCCCTTCCGCGGACTGGGCGTAGATCTCCTCCCCGCCGTTCCCGGCGCTGAGCGCGGTCAGTCCCGGCCAGGGCGCAAGCTGCAGCGGCTGTGACGATGCGAGGGACAGCAGTTCCGGAGTGACGGACTCGCTCGGTGAGCCCTTCATGACGGCGACTGTAGTGTCATCCACCCACACGCCCTGGTCCGGATTGTTCGTCGCCAGCAGCGTCATCGGCACGGTGAGGTCTTTGGGCGTGCCGTCCGCGGCTCGGACAATGCCCGCGATCTGTACCTTGGTCTTGCCGTTCTGCTCCGTGAGGATGAGGGCACGGGTGCCCTCACGGGAGACCCGGAACTCCTTGACGGCCCGTCCGGCGAGCCAGGCCGGGGACAGCGACACCGCCGGGACACTTGAGCCTTCCGCCACGCCGACGGGCCGGTGCGCAATGATTTCCGTGGCACCGTTGGCACCCGGCCCCGCCGTCCAGACCCAGTCGTACCGGTCGAAGGACGGGCGGGACAGGGTGGAGCGGGTGGTCAACGCCCTGGCGGGCTGCCCCGGCACCACGGAGTAGAGCGTGCCGCGGCCGGTGTTGAGGAAGGCCGCGGACTGCGAGACGGGAGACTCCGCCGGGACCCGTGGCCCCAGGGCCGAGACAGGCTGGATGTCCGGAAGCGGCGAGATCCGGTTGTTCTCATACCGGACCAGATCGTTGTCGCTGACGGCGATCTGACGGGCCGGGACGTTCTTGTCCCGGATCGGCGGGAGAACCGAACCGTTGTCCTCCACCCGCACCAGATCCTGGTTGGCCCGGAGCTCAACGTTGATGACATCGGGCTGGCTGCGGAAGGTCAGGGCCAGCTGGGTCTGCATCCGCAGCCGGTCCTCGTTGGACGCCTCCACGAGGTCCTTCGCCGTGAGGTCCACCTGCGCGGCGCCGGACACGACCGGGACCGACTCGCGGGCCAGCTTGATGCCGGAGGGGAAGGCGCTGACAACGGCCCCCTTGAGGTACGGGGCCGGGCCGCCGAGAAGGGCGCTGGTCATAGCCTTGACCGTCTTCTTCTTAATGAACCACCGGACGTCGGGCACCGCGTAGGTGAACGTGGGGTCATAGAAATAGATCGGATAGGCGCCGTAGATCACCTTGAATGTTTCTTCGGGGATCGCCGTGCCGTCCGGGAGTTCGGCGATCCGCCATTCACCGTCCACCTGGGTCAGGGTGGCGGGGATGTTCTCTATGGTGCCCTCCGGCATCTGGGTCGCCACCCCGTCCGCGTCGACGGAGTAGGACACATCCAGTTCGTAGTTGAAGACGTTTTCGACGCCGGTCGGCACGACGCGCGCGGCGCGGAAGACCAGCACCCGCTGATCCGGCTTCCAGGTGACCGACGACGCCTGGGTCAGGTATTGGCGTGCCACCGCGTAGTCGTCCTCGTAGCCGCTGCCGGCGAAGTAGAAGTCCTCGATCACGGCTTCCGGTCCGGCCCCCCCGCGGGGCGCGGACGGAAAGAAAACCGGCGCATTATTGGGGTTCCCGGCGCTCTCGTCGGTGCTCTTCCCCACCGGGCCCGAGCGGGGGATCTGGGCGCACGACGTCAGCAGGAACAGCAGTATCGCCAGCAGCGCCGCTGCCGCGCGGGTGGCATTCCGGGCTGAACCTTTCATGACCCGTCCTTCGTTCCGGTTTCCGCTGGTCCGGTTTTCGCTGTTCCGGGGACTGTGGCTCGGGTATCGGGAGTGCGGGCATCACGCGTCCCGCCGTCGGATTCGTCGGCGGCCTGGTTCCCGCTGTCGTCGCGCGGCGCCGGCGAATGATCCAGCAGCAGCATGGTCCGTTCGCTGCCCGGACCCTGGAGTCCGACGTCGACCGGCTCCAGCTGGAGGGGGGACTTCGTGATCGTTTCGCCCTGGCGCAGCGCGAGGGTGAGGCGGAAGTTCGCGCCGCCGCCTTTCCTCCCCCAGGCGTGGAGCCAGCCGTTGTGGAGTTTCGCGTCCTCGGCCGCGATGGACAGTCCGAGGCCGCTGCCTCCCGTGGTGCGTGCCCTGGCCGGGTCGGCACGCCAGAAGCGGTCGAACACGCGGGCCGCTTCCGTGGGGGTCATGCCGATGCCGTGGTCGCGGACGGCGACGGCGACGGCGTTGTCGTTGGCGGCCACGGAGATGTTCACCGGGCGGCCCTCGCCGTGTTCCAGGGCATTCAGGACGAGGTTGCGCAGGATCCGGTCGATCCGGCGGTCATCCATGTCCACGATGATGCTGCCCGCGGGCGCGTTGAGGGTGACCTCGGAACCGTACTCGGCGGCCACCGGGGCCACGCCCTCCATCACATGCGAAACAAGTTGCACGATGTCTCCCGGTTCGGCGTCGAGCGTGGCCACACCGGCGTCGAAGCGGGAGATCTCGAGCAGGTCGGCCAGCAGGGACTGGAAGCGCTCCACCTGGTTGTAGAGCAGCTCCGCGGAGCGTTTGTTGATGGGGTCGAAGTCCCCGCGCGCGTCGTACAGCACCTCGGCGGCCATCCGCACGGTTGTGAGCGGGGTGCGCAGTTCGTGCGAGACGTCGGAAACGAACCGCTGCTGCATCTGGGACAGGGTGGCGAGCTGGGTGATCTGCTCCTGGAGGCTGGCGGCCATGTGGTTGAAGGAAGCTCCGAGCCGGGCCACCTCGTCCTCGCCCTTGACCACCATGCGTTCCTGCAGCTGTCCCGCGGCGAGCTTCTCGGAGACCAGCGCTGCGTGGCTGACCGGGCTGACGACGTTGCGGGTCACGTACCAGGCCACGGCACCAATGAGCAGCGCCAGCACCGCGCCGCCGGCCAGGAGCACGTTCTGGATCTCGTCGAGGGTCTTTTGCGCCGTATTGAGGTCATAGATCAGGTACAGCTCGTAGACCGTGCCGTTGAAGGTGACCTTGTTGCCGACGGCAATTCCGGGGCGGTCCTCGGTGCCCACCGGGAACTCCGTGGAGGCCCAGAACTGCTCCTTGCCGGAATCCTGCACGGCCGTGCGCAGTTCGGTCGGAATGACGCTGATGGTGAGCTGGTCCGACGCCCGCGATTCGACCCAGCGGTTGCGGGGCTTGGTTTGTTCGGGCATCGCTTCAAAGACGTACCGCCGCTGGATCACGGAGCCGCGGCCCTCGACCGCGTTCAGGGTGTCATAGACCAGGGTAATGACGCTGGACTGGTCGGTGACCTGGGCGCCGTCGAACGTGTCCTGTACCTGCTTGACGTTGTAGCGCGTCTCGGACTCGGCCTGGACGAGCCGTTCCTGGAAGAGGTTGTTGGCGATCTGGTTGGACAGGTACGCGCCGACGACGGCAAAGGACGCGATCGCAAGCATGAGGGTCGTCAGGACGGTCCGGAACTGCAGCGACCGCCGCCACTTGCGGTGCAGTGAGCGCAACAGGTAACGGATGCCCGGAAGCAGGCGCGAAGCGCCGATGCTCACCAGCCGTGCCACCCGCACGCCCACGATCCGGGCGCGCTTCACCCAGATCCTGGTGCGGAAGCGTATGGCGTGCCAACCGTCGGACAGTCCGGCGGGGTGCCGGACGTCCGGCTCCGCAGGGGGTGCGGCGGTGCCGGGTCCGACGTCGCCCGGCTCGGCCGGGCCGGCCGCGGGCGTGCCTGCTTCCTGGCCGCCGGAAGCGGGCGCCGTCAAACCTGGTTCGTGGAGGTCAACTGAGGTGCGGGCGACGTTTTCCCGAGCGCCCCGTTCCCGCGGGGCGCTGACCGGACCGGCTGCTGGGCGGCCGTCCGACGGTTCAGGAACCTGCTTTGTAGCCGACACCACGGACCGTCAATACAACTTCGGGGGCTTCCGGATCGCGTTCGATCTTGGACCTCAGCCGCTGGACGTGGACATTGACCAGCCGCGTGTCGGCCGCGTGCCGGTAGCCCCAGACCTGTTCCAGGAGGAGTTCCCGGGTGAAGACCTGCCAGGGCTTGCGTGCCAGCGCGACCAGCAGGTCGAATTCCAGGGGCGTCAGCGAGATGCGCTCGGTGCCGCGGCTGACGAGGTGTCCCGCCACGTCGATCGTGACATCGGCGATGCGCAGCGTCTCGGGCGCCTTCTGGTCGCCGGGCCGGAGCCGGGCCCGGACACGGGCGACGAGTTCGGCCGGCTTGAAGGGCTTCGGAACGTAGTCGTCGGCCCCGGACTCCAGGCCGCGGACCACGTCCGAGGTGTCGGCCTTGGCGGTGAGCATCACGATCGGCACGTCGGACTCGGCCCGGATCTGGCGGCAGACTTCAATGCCGTCAATGCCCGGAAGCATGAGGTCCAGCAGCACGAGGTCCGGCTTGGCGGAGCGGAAAACCTCCAGCGCCTGCCCGCCGTCAGCGCAGAAGACGGGCTCGAACCCGTCATTGCGCAGCACAATACCGATCATCTCGGCCAGCGCCTCGTCATCGTCCACTACCAGAATGCGTGCCTTCATATGTACATATTCCCCTATTGAAATGGCTTTGTCGTATTCGGCGGCGCCCCGGCATGGCGCCGCGGCCACCCGGGCCGCACATCCACGCCGCAGCCGGGCGGCCGGCGGCGGCAGGTCGACTGTGACAAACCCCGGTCCGTCCCGCATGCTGTGGACAGGAACACATCAACCGGCCAGGAACCCCCAGGAGGATTCTGTGAGCACCCCGATCTACCGGCTCGCCCTCGGCACCGACTTTGCCCGGCTGCAGCCGGAGCTGCAGGAGTACTTCTCACTCGCCCCCGGCTCCGGCCACTACGGCGTCGGCGACGGCGTGTTCGAGGTGGTCGGCTGCCGGCAGAAGTGGCTCCGCCCCATGCTGCGCCTCGCCAGCGGAGAGGAATCGTTTTTCCCTGAATACGGGGAGGGCATCCGGTTCCGGATCGAGAACCACGCCCACCTGGACCCGTTCGGCCGTTCCAGCCTCACCGCCCGGCGCGAGATCTTTTTCCCCGGCACCACCCGCGTGTTCCACGACACCACAAGCTTCGATGATTCCGGCGGCCGGCACGGGCTGGTGGATTACGTCGGGCGGTACCGGCGGCTCGTCACGGACCTCAACCTCAGCGTCACCGCCGGGGGCCGGCTGCGCGGGGTTTCGGAGGCATCACGGCTGTTCCTCGGACCGCTGCGGATTCCCCTGCCCGCCGCCCTCGATGCCAAGGCATACGCCCAACAGTGGTGGGCTCCGGAGGAGGGTCCGGCCGGGAAGCACCGGATCCAGGTGAAGGTGATCCAGCCGCAGCTCGGGCTCGTCCTGGTCTACGCCGGACATTTCGACTACCGGCTGGAACCGTACCCCGGCGGGGTGGCGGCCCCGGGCTATCTTCCGGACCATGCCAGGCCGGACCGCTGGGAGGGCCGCAGCTGACGGTGCTGCGTCCCGGCGCTAGCCGAGCGCGAGCTGGTTAAGGCCGTCGGCCACTTGGGTCAGCCGCGTCAACACGCCCGTCGCGGACGACGGCGAATGCCCGGCCAGGCCCTCCGACGGCGTGACCCGAATGGCGCCGAGGGTCGAGGCGGGGAGGCCCAGCTGGCGCCACGGCCGCCAGACGGTTTCGACGACGTCGGCGACGCGGGGCAGCGCTGCGGCAGGGTTGGAGACGTCAAGGGCGCCGGCCCACAGCCGTTTGTCCGCCTCCACGGCGCCGGCCAGCTGTTCCCACTGGCGGGACGTCAGGGCCCGCAACGGCACGGCAATCCCGTCGGCCCCGGCGGCCAGGATCCGGTCGAAAGGCGCCTCGACTTCCGGGACGCAGACCACGACCTCGACGGCGCCGGCCGCCCGCAGGGCATCGATAAGCAGCTGCCAGGCGTCGGTGGCTTCCCGGCCCGGCACGGAGCGCAGCGTCCGGTAGCCGCTGGAGGTGGGAATGGTTCCGGCCAGCACCGAGGCGATCTCCGGCTCGTCGATCTGGACCACGATCCGCGCCCCCGGGGCCGCCGCAGCCACCCGGCTGAGGTAGCTGCCGGCACCGGCCGCCAGTGAGGCCGAGAGGTCCCGCCGGGCGCCGTGGTCAATGAGGGCACGTTCCCCGTTGTGCAGGTGCAGGCCCGCGGCGAGGCTGAGCGGGCCGCGCAGCTGAACCTTGATGTCCTGCGCCGGGGTGTCCTCGGCGCCGATCACGTCGGCGAGGATGTTGATGTCGGTGGACAGGGCGGACCGCGCCCGCCTGAAGTCTTTGCCGGGCCGGTCCACGATCCGCCAGCCGTAGGGCTGGACGTCCACGGAGAGGTCCACCAGCAAGGAGGCTGTCCGGCCCAGCGCATCGGAGCCGACGCCGCGATCGGGAAGCTCGGCCAGGAAAGGCAGGTGCGGGCTGCCGAGCTCGCCGCGGATAATCCGCGCGGCCTCGACCGGGTCCTCGCCAGGCCAGGTGCCCAGGGCGGTGGCGGTGACCTGTTCCGGCTCCGCAGCCAGTGGTGTGGCCACGGCTAAGCGGTGGCGGAGACGGCCGGGCCGGCGGCGCCGGGGAGTTGGCCGGCGGACCGGGAGCGCGCGGCATCAGCGGCCCGGTCATCGGCCGCCAGTGAGGCTTCGTGGTCTTCGGCAATGGCTTCGTGGTGCCGGATGACCTCGCCGATGATGAAGTTGAGGAACTTCTCGGCGAACGCCGGGTCCAGGTGGGCCTCCGCAGCGAGCCGCCGCAGCCGCGCGATCTGCGCCGTCTCCCGGCCGGGGTCTCCGGCGGGAAGCTTGTGGGTTGCCTTCAGGAATCCGACCTTTTGCGTGGCCTTAAAACGCTCGGCGAGAAGGTAGACGAGGGTGGCATCGATGTTGTCGATGCTGGAGCGGATCGACAACAGCTCCGCCATCACCGCAGGATCCACCTGACCGGCCAGCGAGCTGGCCCCGGGGTCATAGGAATCGGCGTCGGGATGAGTCTGGTTCTGCTCGGTCATTGACCCAGTCTAGATACCCCACGGTGCTAAGCCGTCAAGCGGCGCGGAGTTCAACGTTTTGGGTAGTGGTGTGCCACGCGGTGTCCTCGTTGTAGGTGGTGTGGTGGCGGAGGCAGCCGTGGAGGACCCCGACGAGCCGGTTGGCCAGGGCCCGGAGGGCCTGGTGGTGAGTGGCGCCGCGTGAGCGGCGGGCGTCGTAGTAGGCGCGTGCGCCGGGCGAGACGCTGAGCGCGGCGAAGGCCTGCAGGTCCAAGGCATCGGCCAGGCGCCGGTTTCGGGCATGCCGGGCCAGCACGCTGCGCTTGGTCCCGGATGCCCGGGTGACCAGGGGGCGTCAAGTGCTCACCCACCAGCGGCTCGGATACCCAGCATGCCCCCGAAAGGACCTACGGGTACACCCCCATTAGGGGCACCGGCGCTAATCACTTCTGCTGTTAAGCGCCGGCGGCACGGCCTGCTCCCGGGCCTCCTGTGCGCCGTCGAAGGCATCGTCCGCGGGTGCACGAAGGGACATGCCCACCGTTCGCTGCGAACGGTGGGCATGTCCCTTCGGTGCTGGAGCCGGTGCGGCTCAGCCGTGAAGCACGGCGCGGAATTCCTCCCGGCGCCGGGCCTGCTCATCCGGATCCGGGACCGGCAGGGAGGCAATCAGCTTCTTCGTGTAGGCGTGCTGCGGATTGCCCATGACCTGGTTCCCGAGCCCCTGCTCCACCATTTTGCCCTTGTAGAGCACACCCACCCAGTGGGACAGGATGTCCACCACGGCAAGGTCGTGGCTGATGAACAGGGCGGCAAAGCCGAATTCGGCCTGGATGTCCTTGAACAGTTCCAGCACCACGGCCTGCACCGACACGTCCAGGGCCGACGTCGGCTCGTCGGCGATGAGCAGCTTCGGGTTCAGGATCAGCGCCCTCGCCAGCGAGGCACGCTGCCGCTGGCCGCCGGAGAGCTCATGCGGGAACCGGTCGGCGTAGGCCGCCGGCAGCTGCACGGCTTCCAGCAGCTCCCGGGTCCGTTGCCTGGCCTGGGCCGGGGTCGGCTTGGTGTGGATGATCAGGGGTTCGGCGATGCAGTCCCCGATGGTCAGCTGTGGATTGAAGGACGCGGCGGGGTCCTGGAACACGAACCCGATCTCCTTGCGCAACGGCTTGAAGGTGCGCTCCTTCAGGTTGAGCATTTCGTAGCCCAGCACCTTCAGGCTGCCGCCGGTGGTGCGGTTCAGGCCCGCTATGGCCCGCCCGATCGTCGTCTTGCCGGACCCGGACTCCCCCACGAGGCCGAAGACCTCGCCCTCGGACAGGGTGAAATTGACCCCGTCCACCGCCTTGAAGGCGGGGCTTCCCAGCCGGCCGGGGTACTCGATCGTCAGGTTCCTGGCCTCGACGAGCACCTTGCCGCCCTGGTGCGCCCGCTGCGTCATGCCTTCGGAGGCGGAGTTCCTGCCCAGGTGCGGTACCGCGGCGAGGAGCTTCTTGGTGTAGTCCTGTTTCGGCTCGGCAAAGAGCACCCGCGCGGGCGCCTCCTCGACGACGTCGCCCTGGTACATCACAACGACGCGGTCGGCGAGGTCCGCCACCACCCCCATGTTGTGGGTGATGAGCACGATCGAGGTGCCGTACTGGTCCCGGAGGTCCCGCAGGAGCTCGAGGATTTCCGCCTGCACGGTGACGTCGAGCGCGGTGGTGGGCTCGTCGGCGACGATGAGCCCCGGGTTCAGGGCCAGCGCGGCGGCGATGACCACGCGCTGTTTCTGTCCGCCGGAGAACTGGTGCGGGTAGTAGTTGACCCGTGTTTCCGGGTCCGGGATGCCCACCTTGCGGAGCGCCTCAATGGCGCGGGTTTTGGCTTCCTTGGCGCTGACCCGTCCGCCTCCCCCGTGGCCGGCATGGGAGCGGATGCCTTCGGCAATCTGCCAGCCGACCGTAAAGACCGGGTTAAGGGCGGTGGACGGTTCCTGGAAGACCATGGCCACGTCGCGGCCCCGGATCTCCCGCAGCTTCGCCGGGCCGACGCTGATGACGTTGTTGCCGTTGATCAGCACCGCCCCGGAGCTGATGGCGGTCTCCGGCAGCAGGCCAAGGATGGTCTTCGCGGTGACGGTCTTGCCGGAGCCCGATTCGCCCACGATCGCCACGACCTCCCCGGGGTTGACCTGAAGGCTGACGTCCTTGACGGCGTACACGTCGCCGGCGTCGGTGGCGAAGGTGACCTTGAGGTGGTCGATGTCGAGGACCGGGCCGGCGGCCGTGTCGCGCTTGTCGATGTTGATGGTCATGAACTTCTCACTTCTGCTTCGGGTGCAGCCTGGCCGCCGGTGGTGGAATCCGGGCCGCCCTTGCCGGAGGCCGCCTTTTTGCGGCCCCGCAGGCGGGGGTCGTTGAGGTCGTTGATACTCTCGCCGACCAGCGTCAGGCCCAGGACGGTGAGCACGATCGCCAGGCCCGGGTACACGCCCGTCCACCAGATACCGGAGGTGGTGTCCGCCAGTGCCTTGTTGAGGTCGAAGCCCCACTCGGCGGCCGACGTCGGCTCAATGCCGAAGCCCAGGAAGCCCAGGCCGGCGAGGGTCAGGATGGCCTCGGAGGCGTTGAGGGTGAAGATCAGGGGCAGCGTGCGCGTGGCGTTCTTGAAAACGTGCAGGCGCATAATCCGGATGTTGGAGGCGCCCACCACCTTCGCGGACTCCACGAACGGTTCCGCCTTGAGCCGGATGGTCTCGGCCCGGATGACGCGGAAGTACTGCGGGATAAAGACGACGGTAATGGAAATCGCCGCCGCGAGGATGCCGCCCCAGAGGCTGGACCGGCCGCCGCTGATGGCGATCGCCATGACGATGGCCACGAGCAGCGGCGGGAAGGCGTAGATGGCGTCGGCAATCACGACGAGGGTCCGGTCCAGCCAGCCGCCGATGTAACCGCTGAGCAGGCCCAGGATCACGCCGATGAAGATCGACATGATCACGGCAACAATGATCACCAGGACGGCGGTCTGTGCTCCCCAGACGACGCGGGAGAAAACGTCGTAGCCACCGACGGTGGTTCCCATCAGGTGCTTTCCGCCGGGCGCTTGCTGCGCCGGGAAGCCGCCGTCGGCGTCGGAAATCTGGGAGAAGCCGAAGGGCGCGATCAGGGGCGCGAATATCGCGGTCAGCAGGAAAGCCGCGGTGAGGACGAGCCCCGCCACGAGCATGCCGCGCTGCAGGCCGACGGACTTGTTGAAGTGCGATATGACCGGCAGGCGCCGGAACCACGGTCCCCGCGGGTCTTTGATGGGTTCAATAGCGGCAGTGGTGCTCATATCAGTACCTCACGCGGGGGTCGATCAGCGCGGCGATAATGTCCACGAAGAAGTTGGTCACGGCCACGATCACTGCGAGGAGGACCACGATGCCCTGGACAGCCACGAAGTCGCGGGCCGTCAGGTAGGTCGCGAGCTGGAAGCCGAGGCCCTTCCACTCGAAGGTGGTTTCGGTCAGGACCGCGCCGCCCAGCAGCACGGCGATCTGGAGGCCCATCACGGTGATGATGGGAATGAGGGCCGGCTTGTAGGCGTGCTTGGTGACGAGGCGGTATTCGCTGACACCGCGTGAGCGGCCGGCCTCGACGTAGTCCTTGCCCAGTGTGCCGATCACGTTGGTCCGGACCAGGCGCAGGAAGATGCCGGCGGTCAGCAGGCCAAGGGCCAGGGCGGGCAGGACGGCGTGAGCCATCACGTCAGCCAGGGCGGCCATATTGCCGCTGCGGATGGCGTCCAGCCAATAAATGCCCGTCGGCGCCTCGAGCGCGGTCAGGGCAAGCTCATTGCCGGGCGTCGCTCGTCCTGCGACCGGGAGCCAGCCCAGCCAGACGGAGAAGGTCAGCTTGAAGAGCAGCCCGGAGAAGAAGACCGGCGTGGCGTAGCAGAGGATCGCGAAGACGCGCAGCCCGGCGTCCGGGCCCTTGTCGCGCCGGTGAGCGGCGATCAGCCCCAGCGGAATGCCCACGATCAGGGCGACCAGCAGGGCGTTGATGGTCAGCTCCAGGGTGGCTGCCCCGTAGGTGGCGAGCATCTCCGCGACCGGGCGGTTGTCGGACAGGGTGGTGCCGAAGTTGCCCGTGATGAGCTGGGCCAGGTACTCGAAGTACTGCACAAAGATGGGCCGGTCGTAGCCGGCGGCGGTGATCCGCTCCTGGAGCTGTTCCGGCGGAAGCCGGCCTCCCAGGGCGGCCGTGATGGGATCGCCCGTGGTCCGCATGAGGAAAAACACCATGGTGACCAGGATGAGGATCGTCGGGAAGATCAGGAAGAACCTGATCAGGATGTATCGGCCCAGTCCCCCACCGGACGTTTTTTTCTTTATCGGCAGAAGGCCTTCGCCGTCGGTCGGCGGCGCCTCGATAAGTGTTGTCATTGGTACCTAAATGTGTGTTCCGGGAGCCTCGTGAGCTGCGGAATCGGTTGTCCCGTATCAGCACCAGAGGCGGGACGCCGTGTGGGCGCCCCGCCTCGTTGGCTGGTTAGAACCGGATGGGGAAAGTGACCTACTTGGAAATAACACCAAGGCGGGTCTTGAAGGAGGCGTCCAGGGTCTGGTCGACACCCTTGACGTCCTTGCCGGCGACCATAAGCTGGGCGCCCTGCAGCAGCGGCAGCGTGGACAGGTCCTCGGCGACGGCGGTCTGGGCCTCACCGATGACCTTTTCGCGTTCCGCCTTGTCAACAGTCGTCAGCTGCTTGCTGATCAGCTCCGTGACGGCGGGGTTCTCGTAGTGGTTCTTCAGGAAGTTGCCGGGGACGAAGAACGGCGTGAGGTAGTTGTCGGCGTCGGAGTAGTCCGGGAACCAGCCGAGCTGGTAGACCGGGTAGGCATCTGCGGTGCGGTCCTTGGAGTAGGTGACCCACTCGGTGGACTGCAGCTCAACCGTGAACAGGCCGGATTTCTCGAGCTGTTCCTTGATCATGGCGTATTCGTCGCCTGAGGACTTGCCGTAGTGGTCCGGGTTGTACTGAAGCTTGATGGTGACCGGTGCGGTGACGCCGGCGTCCTCGAAAGCCTTCTTGGCCTTGTCGAGGCTCGGTTTGCCGCTGCCGTCGCCGTACATTTCCTTCAGCGGCTGGATGGCGCCGACGAAGCCGTCGGGAACGACGGAGTAGGCCGGCAGGTAGGTGTCCTTGTAGACCTGGCTGGCGATCGCGTCGCGGTCGACGACGTGGGCCATGGCCTGGCGGACGGCAAGGGCCTTCGCGGGATCGGCATCGGCGGCCTTGGCCCCGAAAGGCATCGTGTCGAAGTTGAAGACGATGTAGCGCAGCTCGCCACCCGGGCCCTTGTGGACCTTAACCTTGGAATCCTTTTCCAGGTCAGCGGCGTCGGTCGCCGTCAGGCTGCGGCCGGCGACGTCGATGTTGCCCTGCTGGACATCCAGCTTGAGGTTGTTCGAATCGGCGTAGTACTTGATCGTGGCGCCGCCGTTGGCCGGCTTGCCCAGCAGGCCCTGATAGTCCGGGTTGGCCTTGAGGCTGACGAGCTCGTTCTTCTTGTAGCTCTCGATCGTGTAGGGACCGGCGAACGGCTTGCCCTTGACGATTTCGTCGTCGGTCATCAGCTTGTCCGCCGGGAAGACCTCTTCGTCGATGATCGGGCCCGCGTTGGCGGCGAGGACGCCCGGGAAGACCTGGTCGTTGCCGGCCTTGAGCGTGAAGACCACGGTGGTGTCGTCCTGGACGGTGACCGAATCGAGGTTGCCGAGGAGGGACGCCGGGCCGTTGTCGTCGGCGATGCTGACGACGCGGTCGATCGAGAACTTCACGTCGGAGGACGTCAGCGCGTGGCCGTTGGCGAACTTCAGGCCGGGCTTGAGCTTGACGGTGTACTCGGTGGGGCTGGTGAAGGAGGCAGACTCGGCAATGTCGGGTGTGGAGTCAGCGGTTCCCGGCTTCGAGTTGAGCAGGAACGGGTAAATCTGGTTCATCACCATGAAGGAGCCGGCGTCGTAGGAGCCGGCCGGGTCCAGGGTGACGACCTTGTCGGTCGTGCCGTACGTAATGGTGCTTCCGCCGGCCGCGCTGCCGGTCGCAGTTCCGCCGCCGGAGGGGCCGGTGCAGGCGGTCAGTGCGAAGGCTGATACCCCGGCGAGCGCGATGGCGCTCTGCAGGGCCTTTTTGTTCATTGCCATCTGTGAACTTTCTGTTCGATGAGTACTAGTGCGTTGCCCGGAATGGACGTCGGTCACGCCCCGGGGCAGCACACTGTCCTGATGCTCTGATTCAATCAGACGACCAACAGGTGAATCGTTACATCTTGTGAGTTGAGACACAAAATTTACACGAACGGGCAGAACTCGTCATTATCTTCAGGAATCCCGGCTGAATTTCGGCAGGATGCGGGCGCGGGCGGCCGGCGCGACATCGGAGGGCGGCCGGAGCGAAGGCCCGGAGTGGCGGACCCCGTGAAATGAGGGCAAAAAAAGCCGCACACCAGCGGTGTGCGGCTTTCCGGTGGCCGGAACGGCCGCCGGCCCGGGTTGACCCGGTACCGGCCGGCCGTCCCTGCTGCCGGGTGGCCTAGAGTGCGGCCCGCTGCAGCGATCGGGCGGCGTCGATGGTGGCCTGGCCCAGCACACGACTGCCCTGGTACAGCACCACGGTCTGGCCGGGCGCCACACCGCGCAGCGGCTCCTTCAGTGTGACCACGAGGCTGCCGTGCCCGCCGGCACCGGCGTCGGCGGGCACGGCGTCCGGACCTTCGGCCGGAACCCCGACGTCCGCAGGCAGGCGTCCCATCCGGGCGGTGGCCGGCACGGGGTCGCCGTGGGCGCGGACCTGCGCATAGCAGTCGAATTCTTCGCCGGTGGCCACTTCGTCGATCGGCAGCCCCGCCCACGAGACCTTGATGCCACGGATCTCATCGATGGCCAGGAGTGCCTCCGGGCCCACGACGACCCTGTTCTCCTTCGGCCGGATTTCCAGGACGAAGCGGGGCTTGCCGTCAGCTGCCGGGGTGCCCAGCTTCAGCCCGCGGCGCTGGCCGACCGTGAACGCGTTGGCGCCAGGGTGCTCGCCGACCTTCGCACCGGACTCGTCCACGATGTCGCCGGTGGTCATCTCGATCTTCTCGGCCAGCCAGCCGGCGGTGTCGCCGTCCGGGATGAAGCAGATGTCGTGGCTGTCCGGCTTGTTGGCCACCGACAGCCCGCGGCGTTCCGCTTCGGCCCGCACCTCGGCCTTGGACGGCGTGTCCGCAAGCGGGAACATGGAGTGCTTGAGCTGTTCGTGCGTGAGCACGCCGAGCACGTAACTCTGGTCCTTGGCCCAGTCCGCGGCACGGTGCAGTTCGGGATTGCCCGCGGCGTCGTTGATCACCTTGGCGTAGTGGCCGGTGCAGACGGCGTCGAACCCCAGGGCGATCGCCTTCTCCAGCAGCGCGGCGAACTTGATCCGCTCATTGCAGCGCATGCAGGGGTTGGGGGTGCGTCCCGCGGCGTATTCGTCGATGAAGTCCTGGACCACATCCTCCTTGAAGCGCTCCGAGAAGTCCCAGACGTAATAGGGAATACCGAGCACGTCGCAGGCCCGCCAGGCGTCGCGGGAGTCCTCGATGGTGCAGCAGCCGCGGCTGCCGGTACGCAGGGTCCCCGGCATCCGGGACAGCGCGAGGTGGACGCCGACGACGTCGTGTCCCGCCTCAACGGCGCGGGCTGCGGCGACGGCGGAATCGACGCCGCCGCTCATGGCTGCAAGAACTCGCATACTGACTTTCTTTGGGGTTCAGGGGGTAGGTGCCGGCACCGGCTGCTGCTGGAGGCAGAAATAACACAGTGCCCGCCGCACCAGTCTATCGCCACGCCGAATTCTCACCCAAAAGACCTTGACGGCCCGGCCCGCCGCTTCTAAAGTCAAAAATAATGGTTTTAGATTAAGTACGAGGACCACGGCGCCCCGGTTGTGCCGGCGGCTCCAGGAACCAGGCGCATCATGTCCACCGAGAGCATCGTGATCGTCGGCGGAGGGCTGGCCGGTGCCACCGCCGCCAAGACCCTCCGCGCCGAAGGGCATGGCGGGCCCGTGATCCTGCTGGCAGAGGAGCGGCACCGGCCGTACCTGCGCCCGCCCCTATCCAAGGAATACCTGCTGGGCAAGGCCGACGGCGACGCCCTGCCCGTGGTTCCGGCCGGATGGTACGCGGAGAACGGGGTCGAACTACGGCTGGGCGCCCCCGTCACGGGGATCAATCCGGCCGCCCGCACCGTGAGCGTCGGGAACGGTCAGACGCTGGACTACGGCTCATTGCTGCTGGCCACCGGGGCACGTCCCCGGCGCCTTCCGCTGCCCGGGAGCGACCTGGCGGGAGTCGGGACGTTCCGGACAATCGATGACAGCCATCACCTGCGCGCCGGCCTGGCTGGCGGCGGCCGGAACGTGGTGATGATCGGCTCGGGCTGGA
This sequence comes from Arthrobacter sp. UYEF36, assembly GCF_040547025.1. NCBI lineage: Bacteria > Bacillati > Actinomycetota > Actinomycetes > Micrococcales > Micrococcaceae > Arthrobacter > Arthrobacter sp. UYEF36. The sequence goes on along the minus strand of NZ_JBEPOX010000001.1, from coordinate 490,057 downwards.
TCGGCATGGAACTGGCCGCGGCGGCGAGCACTTACGGAAACACCGTTACCCTGCTGGGGCTGGAGGACGTGCCGCTGGGCGCGGCAATCGGGCCCGAACTGGGCGGCTTCTTCCGGTCGCTGCACGAGGCGAACGGCGTCCGGTTCCGGCTCCCCGCCTCGGCCGCCGGGATCACGGGAACGTCGGGGCGGGTCACCGGAGTGGTCACAGATGCCGGGGAGGCCCTGCCCGCGGACCTGGTGGTGATCGCCGTGGGCGTGGTCCCCGAGGTATCGCTGGCCGAAGCGGCGGGCATCGCGGTGCGGAACGGCATCCTCACGGACCCTTCACTGCGGACCTCCGCGCCCGGAGTCTTTGCGGCCGGGGACGTCGCCAACGCCCTGCACCCCTTCACCGGCGGGCACCACCGCAGCGAGCACTGGTCCAATGCGCTCAACGGCGGCAAGGTCGCGGCAAGGGCAATGCTCGGCCTGGACGCCGCGCTGGACACGGTCCCCTACTTCTACACCGACCAGTTCGACGTCAGCATGGAGTACTCCGGCTTCCCGACACTCATCGCGGGCCCGCCCACGATCCGCGGTTCGCTCGAGGACAAGGAGTTCCTCGCCTTCTGGCAGCGCGACGGCCGGGTCGTCGCGGGAATGAGCGTGAACTGGCCCCGGTCCGCCAAGCCCCAAAAAACCATCAAGCAGCTCATTTCCGCGAAAACCGCCGTCAGCCCCGATGTCCTCGCTGACCCCGGCGTCCCATTGGACCGGCTCCTGCCCGACGCCTAGATGGTGCCTAGCCCGATTCCGCGGTTTGCCGGGCGGTTTGCCGGGCGGTTTGCCGGGCGACGGTTCCGGCGGTCTGGATGCTGGACTCGTGTCCCGCCATGCCGGCCTGGCGCGCGCGGGCGAAGGCGCCGGGCAGGGCAGCCAGCAGCGCATCGACGTCGGCCTCGGTGGAGGAATGCCCCAGGCTGAAGCGCTGGGCGCCCCGGGCGGTGTCCTCGTCCAGTCCCATCGCCAGCAGCACATGGGACGGCCGGGGAACCCCCGCGGTGCAGGCCGACCCCGTGGAGGATTCCACCCCGGCCAGATCCAGCAGGAAAAGCAGCGAATCACCTTCGCAGCCGGGGAAGGTGAAGTGGGCATTGCCCGGCAGCCGTCCCGCGCCGGGAGCGCCGCGCAGCACGGCGTCGGGCACCGCGGCCAGGACGCCGTCGATCAGCCGGTCCCGGAGCGCGGCGAGGCGCGCCGCTTCCTCCGGACGTTTGGCCGTGACGGCTTCGGCCGCCGCGGCGAACGCGGCGATGGAGGCGGTGTCGAGGGTCCCGGAGCGGACGTCCCGTTCCTGTCCCCCGCCGTGCTGGACCGGCGTCAGTTTCACTGCGCGGCCAAGCATCAGCGCCCCGACGCCGACCGGACCGCCAATCTTGTGCCCGGAGAGGGACATGGCGTCGAGTCCGCTGGCACGGAAATCCACCGGCACCGAACCGAACGCCTGCACCGCATCGGAGTGGACCGGGACGCCGGCCCGGTGCGCCAGTTCGACGATCTCCGCCACGGGCTGGATGGTGCCGACTTCGTTGTTGGCCCACATCACCGTGGCCAGGGCAATCGACGCCGGGTCCCGGGAGAGCTCTGCCTCCAGCACGGCCAGGTCCACGACGCCGTCTGCATCCACCGGCAGCCAGCAGACCTCGGCACCCTCGTGCCGCTCAAGCCATTCGACCGTGTCCAGCACGGCGTGGTGCTCGACGGCGGAGCACAGGATGCGGGTGCGGGCGGGGTCCTGGGAGTGCCGGGCCCAGTACAGTCCCTTGACGGCAAGGTTGTCGGCTTCGGTCCCGCCCGAGGTGAAGATGACTTCAGAGGGATGCGCCCCGGCCGTGGCCGCCAGCACCTCGCGGGCGTCCTCGACGGCACGCCGGGCGCGGCGGCCCGATCCGTGCAGCGAGGACGGGTTGCCGGTCCGGGCCAGTTCGCGGGTCAGCGCAGCCAGGGCCTCCGGAGCGAGGGTGGTGGTGGCAGCATGATCAAGGTAGACGGGCACAGGGCAATTCTACCTGCGGGCCGGGCACGGCACTGGTGTAGATTCGAGCGGTGAAAGCGTCCCTCTGCCTGGTCCTGGCCACCCTGTTCTGGTCCGGGAATTTCATCGTCGGCCAGGCCGCTGTCGCCTCGATGACCGCACTGGACCTGACGTACTGGCGCTGGACGCTGGCCGCCGTGCCGCTGCTGCTCCTGGCCCACTTCGTGGAGAAACCAGACTGGCACGCGGTACTGCGCCGCTGGCCGGTGCTCCTGCTCCTGAGCGTGCTCGGCATGAGCGCTTACACCCTCCTGCTGTACGGGGCGCTCGGCCACACTTCCGCTGTGAACGCCGCCCTGATCACGGCGGCCAACCCGGCCCTGATCGTTGTGATGGCAATCGTCCTGCTCGGCGAGAGGACCACGCGCCTGGGCTGGCTCGGCATCTGCCTCGGCCTGCTCGGCGTGCTGCTGGTGCTGACCCGGGGCGAGCTGCAGCGTGCGTTGAGTTTTTCCGTCAACCTCGGTGAAGTCATGATGATCGGCGCGATCATTGTCTGGGGCCTCTACACGATCATCGCCCGCCGGCTGGGTGTCCCGGCCATCACGGCCACCGCCGTGCAGGTGGCGATGGCGGCCGTCACCTTGGCGCCCTTCGCCCTTGCCCTGGATGCGCGGCTTCCGGAGACGCCGTCCGAGGCCTGGTCGCTGGCGTACATCGTCGTTTTCCCGTCCCTGGGCGCCTACCTGTTCTGGAACATCGCCCTGAAGACCACCCCGCCGGGGACGGCGGGGAACTACCTCAACCTGATTGTGGTGTTTACGGCGGTGATCACGCTGGCACTGGGGACGCCGCTCACCCCCGTCCAGATCGTGGGCGGCCTCCTGGTAATCGCCGGCGTGCTGCTGACCGGGCGGAACGGTCAGCCAAAGCCCGCGGCGGCCGCCACCTCGAGCCGTGCCACCTCGAGCCGTGCCGTCTAGGGTCCGGGCTCCTGGGGCCTGATCCGGGCGCAGCACTGCGCCGGCTGCGCGGTTCCCCGCGCGCGGAGGTCTTTGATGGCAAGAGCCTGGACCCGGTCCGGGTCAATCCCGCACCCAGCCGCGGCCCCGGCCAGGAAAGCGCCGTTCATGGCGCAGACCACGTCGGTGTGGCCCTCGGCGATCCGGTGGAAGGGACAGTTGAGCAACACCAGGCCGCCCGCGTCGTCGTCCTCGGGACGGTAGCCCCCAGCGGCCAGGAACCCGGCGAACGCGGTTCCCCCGGCTGGTGCCCCGGGGTCCGCCGGCCCCGCCGCCCCGCCCGCGGCCCGGGCGGCGGCTTCCCCCCGCGCGTAGGCCACGCGCACCAGCGCGTCGCGCGCGCTGCCGCCGCCGGCCGTTGACTCCTCGATGGCCGAGACGAGCAGCTCGGCGGCCAGATCGTAGTTCCGGTCCGGCACTGAGGCCGCGACCTCCCGGAGAGCTGCCAGATACAGCTTGGCCGGGCGGCCCGAACCGGGCCCTCCCCTGCCGCCCAGTTTCCGGAACTCCACGGCCAGGAGCCCGTCGTGCACCAGCCGGTCCAGCTGGAAGGACGCCGTGCTTCTGGGCAGCCCGAGGGCGCCGGCGGCATCGTCGCGGCTGACGGCGCACCCCGCCGAGGCGACGAAATCGAACAGCTTCCGGCGGTTCTCGTCCCGCAGGGACGCGACGGCCGCAATCCTGCGGTTCCAGGGGGCCCGGGTCATGGGATCAGGGTAACTCTAAAAACAAGATCCGCTGCTTAACTGCCCGCCCGGATTGCGGAGTCAGCCGGACGGAGGAACGACGGCGATCCGCGCTTCCGCCTCACTCCGTGCCGCCGCCAGAGTTGCGGCATCGGGGCAGGATACGGACAGGTACACGGAGGAGCCCGACGTGCCGAACAGCCGGGCGTAGATGGCGGTCGCCCTGGCTCCGGCCCGCTCTCCGCCCGCGAACACCAGAACCTCGACTCGCGGAGCAGGCCCGCCGGGCTCTCCGCCCCAGCGCAGCGTCCCGGACTTCAGATAGTCCGGAAGGATGCTGGCGTCCAGGTAGTGGAAAAGCGACTCGGTGGACGCCCGGTCGTCCCCGGAAACGGCGAGGGCCCACTGGTTGGTCCGCACCCTTGCCGAGACCACACAGCCGTCCTCCTTGAGGTACTCACTGGTGCCGGCCACGTTCTCCGTGCGGGGCTTCCAGCCCGGCACGTCACGCAGCCCGTCGGAAAGCTGGACGGGCACCCCGGCGGCCATGGTGTCCCCGGCGGCAAAAGGCATGTCCTTCGCCGCGACGGCGGCGGCGTCGTGGCCGGGGGTGATGGTGGGGGTGGCGAGGGTCGGGGCCGCCGGCGCCGCCTTGGCTGCAGAGGGGTCCGGAACGCCGACGCTGCAGCCGGCCAGCGTGGCCGCGACGGCGAGCGCCAGGAACGCGACGCGCCCCCGCCTCCCCCGGGGCCGAAGGGACCCACGGGGCGCGCGGCGGGGACGGGGGCACAGGCCCGCCGCCGGCGTGGTCCCGTATTTCCGTGTGCTTCCCATGCTCCGCCCCAATTTCGCTGTCCCCGTTCACTTTCCGCCCGGGCCTCCGCACGATTCTAGACTCCCCCCGTTGGGGCCCCGCCGTGGGTTGCCCCCGCCCATCCGCCGGAGACGGCCGGGGTGAGCGCCGGGGCGGCCGGACTGAGGGAGTGGAAGCTAGGCCAGGACCCGCACGGCCCCGGGAACCACCTCGATGGTGAGGGGCAACGGACCGATCCGCTCCCCGTCCGCATAGGCCACCACCGACTCCGCGGACAGCTCGACCCTGCGGACCCGGCGGATGTGCACGGCCGGATGCCCGAGGTGGCCGCCGGAAAAGACCTTCGGAAAGACCTTCAGCAAGCCCAGCCGGGACAGCGGGCTGACAATAAAGAGGTCCAGATAACCGTCGTCGAGCACGGCGTCAGGGGTGACCTTCATGCCGCCGCCGATCGACTGGCCGTTGGCGACCGAAACCAGCATCGCGCCCTGCCGCCAGCGCTCGCCGTCGGCCGTCACGGTGTAGTTGATCGCCCGGAACGAGGCGAGCTCGCGGAGCATGGCCAGGGGGTAGCGGGCCTTGCCGCGGGGCCAGCGCCAGGCGTTGGCCCGTTCGTTGACGGCTGCGTCGAACCCCGCGGACAGCACCCCGGCAAACCAGCGGGACGTCCCGGACGACGAGAGGCGTCCGGCATCGATCAGCCGCCCCCCGGAGCCCACGGCCGCGAGCACCGCCGCGCACGCACCGGGGACATCGTGCGTCGGGACGCCGAGCGCCCGCGCCACGTCGTTTCCGGTGCCGGTCGGGACAATCCCCAGCGGGACCGTGCCGTAGGGCAGCCCCGATCCGGCGAGCGCGTTGACGCCGAGGTGGACCATTCCGTCGCCGCCCACCACCACGAGGGCGTCAGCTCCGGAGGCCAGGGCCCTGTCCACGGCCCGTGCCAGCGCGTCATAGGAGTCCTCGCAAAGGAGCAGGACCGCGGCCCCGGCGGCCCGGAAGAACCCGGCGGCCTCCTCGCCGGCGTGCCGCCCGCGGCCAAAGGATGCCCGCGGGTTGACGGCGACGGCGATAAGCATGCGCTGAATTATGCCAGCCGCCGGGAACCTTCCGTGCCGGTACGCTCGTTCTTCCACTTGCCGGTTAAACTGGCCAGGCCGGACGTCCAGGATGGGCTGGCACCATCGATGCAAAGGATTCTTGCTTGACGCAGGGCAACAGCTCGCATTACCAGGTCCTCCGGATCCCCGTGACGGCGACGGAAAAGGAAATCAAAGTGGCCTACCGCAAGGCCGCCCGCACCGCGCACCCCGATCACGGGGGCGACCCGGCCGCGTTCCGGCGCGTCACGCTCGCCTACGAGACGCTGATCGATGCCAAGAGCCGGGCCGACTACGACCGGTCCTACGGCGCCGGCCGCGGCGCTTTCGCCGGACCGGCCCCTGACGAAGGGGCACACTTTGACGCCCCGGCCGCCGGGAGCCGCGCCTCGGCCAATGTCCGGCGCCCCAACACACCACGGAACACGGCCTCTGACGCCCCGGTCTACATCCCTCCCTTCGAGCAGTACGCCGGGACCGGCGAGGTGCCGCTGATCCCGGAGAGCCTGGCCCGCCAACAGGTCCACGGTCTCCCCCGCAAACGCGGGATCTTCGGGGCCGAGGCCCGGATCCAGCGGGAAATGCGGACGGTGCAGCTCATCAGCCGGCAGATCCTCCCTGCCATCCCGGCCGCACGACTCATTAACGGGCTGCAGTCCCCGGCGGACAACAGCCACATCGACCATGTGGTGCTTTCCGGCTACCGCATGGCAATCATCGGCTCGATGCTGCTGCCGCCCGGAGCCTATGCCTGGAACGGCAGCGCCCTGACCCACGGCGGCCGGTCCATCGCGCCGCCCCAGCTGGCCCACGTGGTGCGCCGCATGCAGGACATCTTCCCGGAACTCAACGTCACCGGCTGGACCGTCGTCCACAGCACTGACGGCAACCTGCACGAACCGGTGATCGACCGGCACCGCCGCCCGGGGGCGCATGAGACCGTGCAGGTGGTCAATGCCGCCGGGCTGGCCCGGGGCCTCAAGCAGTTCCTGAGTTCCGGCCCGGCCCCCAACACCGTGATCGTTCCGGTGCTCGCCCGGCTGCTGCGCGGGATGCACTAGCAGGCTCGCTAGGATGGGACCGTGTTCCGCATCCTCTTCCACGCCCCAGAAATTCCCGGCAATACAGGCAACGCCATCCGGCTGGCCGCCATCACCGGAGCCGAGCTGCACCTGGTCGAGCCCCTGGGCTTCGACTTCTCCGACGCAAAGCTGCGCCGGGCCGGCCTTGACTACCATGACCTCGCCGTCGTGACCGTCCACCCGGACATCGACGCCGCCTGGGCCGCCCTGGCCCCGGAGCGCGTCTTCGCATTCACCTCGGACGGCGAGACCTCCTACACGGACATCAGTTACCGGCCCGGGGACGTGCTGCTGTTCGGCCGGGAATCCGTAGGCCTGTCCGAGGAACTCAAACACGACCCCCATGTCACGTCCCGCGTCCGGCTGCCGATGCTCCCCGCGCTGCGCTCACTGAACCTTGCGAACGCAGCCTCGATCGCAGTCTATGAGGCGTGGCGCCAGAACGGATTCGCCGGCGCCAGGCTGTAGGCACCGCAACTTTTCCAGCGGCCCGCCCATCCGATTGCCCGGCCGTCCCGAATCACTTCTGAAGCCCAGTGCCACCAACGGACGCAGGGAGCGAGGAAAGGAGCGAGGAGCCGCAGGTGACAACTATGCAGGTGGATAGACGTCCCGCCCGGCGTGTTGCGGGCGGCCACGCCCCGGCAGCAGCCCATCCTGACCCGCGATCGGCGGCGGGCACCTTATGCTTGAAGGTGATGGACACTCCCAACGCCCCGATTCCCGCGGCTTCCGCTCCCCCCGGCACGCCGGCCGATGTGAACCGCCGGCTCGGCGCACTGCTGGAGCAGATTGCCGCCGGCGACCAGGCAGCCTTCGCCGAGTTCTACGAACTCACGTCCCGGCGCGTCTTCGGCATGGCCCGGCGGGTACTGATCGATGTGGAACTCAGTGAGGACACCACGCAGGAGGTCTTCCTCCAGGTCTGGCAGAACGCCTCCAAGTTCAACCCCGAGGCCGGAAGCCCGCTCGCCTGGCTCATGACCATCTCGCACCGCAGGGCCGTGGACAAGGTCCGTTCCTCCCAGTCCTCCACGGACCGGGAAGCGAAATACGGCGCCAGCAGCCAGGACATCGACCATGATTCGGTCTCCGACGAGGTCGGCAGCCGGCTCGAGGCCGAGGCTGTCGTCCGCTGCCTCGGGACGTTGACCGACACCCAACAGGAGTCCGTGCGGCTTGCCTACTACGGCGGCCTTACCTACCGGGAAGTTGCAGAGAAGCTCAACGCTGCGGTACCCACCATCAAGTCCCGCATCCGCGACGGACTGATCCGACTGAAGACCTGTCTGGGGGTGAGTTGAGATGACCGACATAAACTCACAGAACGACGGCCGCGCCTCCGGCGGCTTTGCCGCCGAGATCGCCACGGACCTCGCCTCGGGACGCGCGGCAGACCTCGCGGAGGTGTATGCCCTGAACGCCGTGGACGACGCCGAGCGTGCCGCCATCGAGGGTCACCTCCTCTCGGCTCCGCAGGCCGAACGCGCCGCCTTCGACCAGCGCGTCCGCCAGGCCCGGGAGACGCTCGCGACCAGCTTTGCCGCCGAGGAAGAACCTCCGGCCGGCCTGCTGGACCGGATCATGGCATCCCTGCCCGGCCAGGACGCCATTGCCGCGCCGCACGCCCACCCCTCCCAGGCGCCGTCAGCGGTCCCGCCGGTCATCGCCCACCCCGTCCGGGAGCCCTCCGGGCTGTCGGCCACCGACGAACTCGGCGCCGCCCGCAAGCGCCGGGAGGAACGACGCCGGCCGCAGGGAATGCGCAACTGGCTCGTCGGCGTCGCGGCCGCAGCCATCATCGCCCTGGGCGGAGTGGGCATCGGCGCTTACGTGGCGAACCAGAACGACCCGCTGAACCAGGTCCTGCAGGCCGGCGATGTGCGGCAGGCGACCGTCAACGTCGCCGGCGGCGGCACGGCGACCGTGTCCGTCTCGACGTCGAAGGACGCGGTTGTCGTGAAGATGAACGACGTCCCGGCTCCGCCGGCGGGCAAGGTCTACCAGATGTGGCTGATTCCCAAGGACGGCTCGGCCCCGGTCTCGCAGGGCCTGATGGACGCGGAGGCGTTGTCCAAGCCGGCCGTGGTCAAGGGCATCGGCACTGCGGCAGCTCTCGGCATCACGGTGGAACCGACCGGTGGGTCGACGTCGCCGACCATGCCGACCGTGGCCGCCGCCCCGCTGGGAGTTTAGCGTCGGGACCTCCACCACTAAGCGCACGATAATGCAGGGCAGGCCGTGAACCTACTGAAGGTTCACGGCCTGCCCTGCTTTGTGCCGGGTCGGCTACAGCCGGTCCGAGTCGCGGACCTCGCCGACACGGAGGTCGAGCCGGTCGATGATTTCCTGCGCTTCGTCCGCAGGCGCCGAACTGACGCTCAGGGTGATGAAGTTTTCCTCCCCGGTGGGGGCTTCGAGCGCCTCGAACTGTGACTCCAGCAGGGACGGCGGCATGAAGTGCCCGTGCCGGGATGCCAGCCGGTCCGAAATCCGGTCCTTGCTCCCGTCGAGGAACACGAACACTACGCCGTCGCCGCGCAGGACATCCCGGTAGCGCTTTTTGAGCGCCGAGCAGGTGACGACACCGGGAATGCCGGATTCTGTGTGTTGCCGGATCCATCCGGCGATGCTTTCCAGCCAGGGCCCGCGGTCCGCATCGGTCAGGGGCTGCCCGGCCTGCATCTTCGCCACGTTCGCCTCGGGGTGCAGATCATCGCCCTCCGCGAAGTCCCAGCCCAGCCGGCTGGCCAGCAGGCCGGCCACCGTCGACTTTCCCGAGCCCGAGACTCCCATGATCACGAGCACAGGGTGCTGCGCAGTCTTCGCCATTAAAGCCTGCCTTCCTCAATAAATATGATTTAAACAGAGGCCAGCTTAGGGGAGAGTACGCGCGGGGGCAACACTAGAACCCGGCGATGGTCCCTGCCCCGTTGACTGAGACGACGTGGAACGCCTCCGCGCTGCGTCCGGCCGGAAGACCGCCCCGGTCCGCAGTCCGGAGCATCAGCCCGCGGACGGTGCGGTCCATGGCCTCGATGTCGGGGTGCTGGCTGACGTGGATATGGACCGCCTCGAGTTTGGCCTCGACGTGGTCGGTGACGTCGACGACGTGGTTTTCGCGTTCCTCCGGCCCGGCGAAGAGCCACAGCCACGGCAGTTTGTAGGCCTCCAGCCCTGCCTCGGCCAACTCGGGATACGCGAACGGGTTCTCCAGCGCCGGATACACGGCCCGGGTCACAGCCTCCCCCACGGCCAGATGGTCGGGGTGGCTCTTCTGGATGCGGTTCCAGTTCCGTTCCGGATGCATCGAGAGTACGACGTCGGGGCGGAGCCGCCGGATCAGCCGCACCACTTCGCGGATCACACCGTGCGAGGGCTCGAGGTAGCCGTCGCGCTCGTGCAGGTAATGGATGTCGGTCACTCCGACGAGTGCGGCGGCCCGGCGTTGTTCCTCGTTCCGCAGCCGGACGATCTCATCCCGTTGCCCCGGGTCAAAGCCGCCGGCGTCCCCGTCGGTCATGATGCAGTAGCTGACCTGCACCCCGGCGGCGGTCCAGGCCGCGATTGTGCCGGCGGCGCCGAAGTCGATGTCGTCGGGGTGCGCGGTGAAACAAAGCACCCGCTCGACCCGGTGCTGTGCCGGATCGAACGGGCTGCGCGCCTGGGTGGCGGAGGTGTCCAAGGAATCAGCCCTTGCGCTTCTGGATTTCTGCGGTTGCCTGCGGCAGGACCTGGAAGAGGTCCCCGACGATGCCGAAGTCGGCGATCTCGAAGACAGGCGACTCCGCATCCTTGTTCACGGCCACAATCACCTTGGCGGTCTGCATGCCGGCTTTCTGCTGGATCGCCCCGGAGATACCCGCCGAGATGTACAGCTGGGGCGAGACCGTCTTGCCGGTCTGGCCGATCTGCGCGTCGTGGCCGATCCAGCCGGCGTCCGTTGCGGCGCGGGAGGCGCCGATGGCGGCACCGAGGGCATCGGCCAGGTCTTCCACCGGGCCGAAGTTGCCGTCAACCCCGCGTCCGCCGGCCACCACAATCCGCGCCTCGGCAAGGTCCGGACGGCCACTGGCGGCCTTCTCGCTGCGGGCCGTGATCCTGGCCGACGCCGCGGTGGCGGTCTCCGGCACCTCCACGGTGACGGTTCCCGGCGCCGTGCCGGTGACGGCGGGTTCGGGGGTGATGCTGTTGGATTTAACGGTCAGGACCGCGACGGGCGTTGAAGCCTTCGCCGTGGTGGTGTACGAACCGGCCAGCACGGACTTGTGCGCGGTTCCGTCCGGGTCCACGGCAACGACGTCGGTGATGACGCCGGCGCCGAGCTTGATGCCCAGTCGCGCCGCGATTTCCCTGGCCTCCGCCGAGTTCTCGGTCAGCACAACCGTGGCGCCGGCGGTCTGCACTGCGGCGGCCAGGTAGGAGGCCTTGGGGCCGACGAGGTAGTCGTCGAGGTCCGCTGCGGAGGGCCGGTAGAGCGCCTGGGCGCCGTAGGCCGCCAGCGTCGACGCGACGTCGTCGTGCAGCTCGCCGTTGAAGGCGACGGCCGGCTCGCCCAGGGACCGGGCAATGGTGAGCAGCTCCAGGCTGGCCTTCTTCAGGGCCTGGCCGGGGTTGTCAATGAATACAAGCACTTTTGCCATGTCTGGGAATCCCCTTAGAGCAGCTTCTGGGCGGCCAGGAACTCAACCAGCTTGATGCCGGCGTCGCCCTCGTCGGTGATGATGGTGCCGGCGGTGCGCGCCGGGCGTGCCTCGGCGGATTCGACGACGGTCCAGGATCCGGACCGTCCGACCTGCACGGGGTCGACGCCGATGTCCGCAAGGCTCAACGTGGTGATGGTCCGCTTCTTCGCCGCCATGATGCCCTTGAAGTTCGGGTAGCGGGGGTCGTTGATCTGGTCCGTGACCGAGACGAGCGCGGGCAGCGGGGCCTCGACAGTGTCCGCGTGCGAGTCGCCGTCGCGGCGGGCGGTGAGTTTGCCGCCGTCGAGCACCAGGGAGGACGCGAAGGTGACCTGCGGAAGGTCGAGTCGCTCCGCGAGCTGGGCAGGGACCAGGGACGTTTCGCCGTCGGTGGAGGCCATCCCGGTGATGATGAGGTCTGCGGGGGTGTCAGCGCCGAGGTGGCGGATGGCTGCGGCCAGTGCCAGCGAGGTGGCGGCAGCGTCGGACCCGGCCAGCGCGTCGTCGCTGAGGTGGACGCCCTCGGTGGCGCCAATCTGCAGGGACTTCTTCACCGCGTTGACCGCACCGGCAGGACCCATGCTCAGGGCAATGACTTTATTGCCGGCCGCTTCCCCGCCGCGGGCCTCGATCAGCTGGAGTGCAGCTTCGAGGGCGTACTCATCCAGTTCGGACAGGATGCTCTCGGCGCGGTCCGTCGTGTTGCCCTCGCCGGTGAGGTGTCTGTCAAACTGGGCGTCAGGGACGTGCTTGACCAGCACGATGATCTTCAATGTCTCTTCCACTGTGTGTACAGCAGCCTTCCATGCGGGTGGACAGCCAGCCGGGTGGGGTCGTGGCCACGGAGCGCCCGGGGTGCCGGGTTGCTCCTAGCTAACCATATCGGGGAGCGCGGGCACTGCTGGGTTAAGGCCTGTGACCGGGCCGGGGACGGCACAGCGAAGGCCGGACAGCACCCGGTGGTGCTGCCCGTCCTCAGCTGGAACGATGGGCAAAGCCCCTATTGCTCGGCGGCCGCGCCGAGGGTCACGTCCAGCTGTTGTTCCTTGCCGCCGCGGAGGACGGTGACCTTCACCGAGGCCCCGGCGGGCTGCTCGCGCACGGCGGCAGTCAGCTGGTTCGGGTCGCTGATCGCGAGCTCCTGGAACTTCGTCACGACGTCGCCGACCTTGACGCCGGCCTTGTCTGCGGCGGAGCCGGGTTCCACCGTGGCGACCTCTGCCCCGATGGAGAAACCGGAAGCCGCGGAACTCGCGGTCTTCTGCTTCACGCTCACGCCGAACTGGCCGTGGGTGGCCTGGCCCGTGCTGATGATCTCCTGGGCGACGCGCTTGGCGTGGTTGATCGGGATGCTGAAGCCAACACCGATGTTTCCGCTGCCTGCGGAGTCCCCGCCGGCGGAGGCGATCGCGACATTCACGCCGATGATCTCACCCTTGGTGTTGACCAGGGCGCCGCCGGAGTTGCCCGGGTTGATGGCTGCGTCGGTCTGGATCACGTTGATCGAGATGCTTCCCTGGTTGGCGGTGCTCTGGCCCTGCCCACCGTCCGGCGGGGCGAACTGGAAGCCCTGGTCTCCGCCCTGTGAGTCATCCGCGCCTTCCTTGGGCGCGGCCGAGGAGGCCACACTGATGGTGCGGTTCAGGGTCGACACGATCCCGTCAGTCACGGTTCCCGTGAGGCCCAGGGGCGAGCCGATCGCGACGGCGGTATCGCCGACGTTCAGCTTGCTGGAGTCGCCCAGGACGGCCGGGACCAGCCCGGAGCCATTCTGGATCTTCACCACGGCGAGGTCGGACAGCGGATCCGTTCCGACGATCTTGGCGCTGTAGACCTTGCCGTCGCTCATACGCACTTCGATCGCGGCGTTCGCCGCCGTGCCGTCAAGCGTAACGACGTGGGTGTTGGTGAGGACATGGCCTTCGCCGTCGAGGATGATGCCGGAACCCGTGCCGCCTTCGCTGCCGCTCGAGGCCTTGATGGTCACGACACTGGGGGTGGCCTTCACAGCGGCGGCGGTGATGGCGTTGACGTCTTCCCTGTTGTTCACGATGACGGGGCCGGCCTGGCTGCTGCTGCCGGATCCCGTGGACGTGATGGCCCGGTCACCCATCAATTGGGTGGTCCCTGCGACCACACCGCCGCCCACCAGGCCTGCAGCGAGGATGCTGGCCACGAGGGTGGGGACACCGAAGGCTGCCTTGCGTTTCGGGGCGTGGGCCGGGTTGGACGCATACGGCGACCCGGGCTGGTTGCCCCCATAGCCGCCGTACTGGGGCTGGCCGTAGGGTCCCTGGCCTTGCTGACCGTAGCCGTGCTCGTCGCGCGTCTGCCGGGACTGGCCGAAGGCGGAGTTGCCGGACGGCTGGCCGTACCCGGGGCCAGGGTTGGGCTGCCCTGGGGCGTGGCTCTGCTGCGCGTGTTCCTGGGAGGCACCGAACTGCTGCGTCTGCGGTGCCGGCGGACGGCCGTAGGAGGGCTGGTGCTGCGGGTAGACCGGCTGCGGGGTGTTGTCCGCGGCCCGGTCCAGCCGGAGGGTCGGGTTCTCGTGTGCTGAGTCCGGCGCGGGGGCAGCCTGCGGGGACCCGGAAGCGCCCTCAGTAGGCGTGGCCGGCTCCCGGTTCTCTGGTGACGCGCCCTGCGCTGGGTTCTCAGTCATAAGACTTCCTTTCATCCTCGTCTGTATTAACTATGGACGATTTCACTGATACTAGAGCGCACGTTTGCTGGGAGATTGCTGAACGCCGGAAGCACCGCGGCCGGGTTGCCGTGACCGGTTCAGCGCTTTTCGCTGGTGGCATATTCCCGCCGGTGGACGGCCCTTTGGGTGCACCATAGAATCAAATGGAATCGCCACAGCGACCTGCGGCTTTGCATCTGCGTGGGGGCGCTGTTGCATTCTGTGACGACCGGTTCGGCCCGAACTGGTCGCAGAAGTGCTGAAGGGTTGCACATGCGGTCTACCTATAAACGTCTCCTCGCCGTTCTTGGCGTCGTCGGACTGCTGGCGCTCCCCGCCGCTCCGGCCCTCGCCGAAGATCCGGTAACGCTCGACCCCGTCACGAAGGTCGTTGACTCCGCCGGGGTCCTGGGCGACCGGAGGGGCGAAGTCGAACAGGCCATCAAGCAGCTGGGCACTGACCACGCGATGACGTACCACGTCGTCTACGTGAAGAAGTTCGAGAACCCCACCGACCGTGTTGCCTGGGCCACCGAGGTGGCGGAAAAGGCAAGCCTTGGCGCCAACGCCATGATGTTGACGGTTGCCACGGACACCCGCCAGTACCAGTTGAGCAAGCCGTCCAACAGCAAGATCACGGACGCCCAGCGCGACACCATCGTGTCCAGCGCGGTTGACCCGAACCTGCGCAACGGCGACTACGCCCAGGCCTCCATCGACAGCGCCGCAGCCATCGGCGATGCCGCCGGGGGCGGCAAGGGCACAGTCCCGTCCGAGGGTGGCGCAGGCAGTGGCGTCCTCGTAGGCGTGGGCGTCGTTGCAGCCGGCGGCGCGGGCGCGTACCTGTACCTCCGCAACCGCCGGAAAAAGGCTGCCGCGCAAGCGGGAGCAGGCATGGGCCCCCAGGGCGCCGAACTGGATCCACTGGCCGGACTCACCGTCGAGGAACTGCGCCGCAAGAGCGGATCTCTCCTGATCGAGGCCGACGACGCCATCAAGTCCAGCGAGCAGGAGCTGGGTTTCGCACAGGCACAGTACGGCGACGCCGCCGTCGGGAACTTCACGAAGGCCCTGCAGGACGCCAAGGGCCACATGTCCGAGTCCTTCAAACTGCAGCAGCAGCTTGATGACCACATCCCTGATACCGAAGAGCAGCAGCGGACCTGGCTCGGTGAGATCATCCGCCGTTCCGAGGCCGCACTGGCCTCGCTGCAGGAGCAGAAGGCCGATTTCGATTCACTGCGCGAGCTTGAAAAGAATGCCCCGCAGGCCCTGGCCGCGGTCAGCGCCGGCGCAAGTGAGGCGGAAGCTAAAATCGCGAGCGCCGAGCGGTCCCTCGCCGGGCTGCGCGCCAAATACGCCGAGAGTGCCCTGGTCCAGGTTGGCGACAACATCAACCAGGCCAAGGAGCGGCTCGCCTTTGTGCAGAACGCCTCCGTCACTGCCCAGGAGAAGCTCAATGCCGGCGAAGGCAGCCTGGCCGCCGTCGCCGTCCGGGCGGCCGAAGAGAGCCTGCACCAGACGAACGTGCTGATCGGCGCCATCACGAAGGTCGCCGGGAACCTTGACGACGCCCGCAGCGGCCTGGAGTCCGCCGTCGTGGACACCTCCCAGGACCTGGCCCAGGCCAGGGCCCTGATCCAGTCCGGGGCGCACCCCGAGCTTGCCGGGCCGGTTGCCGCGGTGGAAGCCGCACTGGCGCAGGTCAAGGCCGAAATCCAGGGCGGCAAGATCGATCCGATCGCCACCCTGGAGCGGGTTGAGACGGCGCACCAGTCGCTGGACGGGGCCCTCTCGGGCATCCGCGACCAGCAGGAGCAAACCCGCCGCGCGCAGGCCTCGCTGCAGCAAAGCATCATGTCCGCGCAGGCGCAGATCAGCGCGACCTCGGACTACATCACCGCCCGCCGCGGCGGCGTCGGCACCGAGGCCCGGACCCGCCTGGCCGAAGCCCAGCGGAACCTCGACTACGCACTGTCCATCTCGCGCACCGACCCTGTTACCGCCCTTCAGTACGCCCAGCAGGCGCACGCACTGGCCGCGCAGGCGGCGCAGCAGGCCCAGTCCGACGTTGACCACTTCGGCGGATACGCCTACCAGGGTTACGGCCGCGGCGGGATGTTCGGCGGAGGCGGCGGCGGCGGCCTGGGCGGCGCCATCCTCGGCGGCATCCTGATCAACTCCATCCTGCACGGCGGCGGTGGCGGCGGCGGCTGGGGCGGCGGCGGCGATTCCGGCGGCGGCTGGGGCGGCGGCGGCGACTCCGGCGGAGGCTGGGGCGGCGACTTCGGCGGCGGCGGCGACTTCTAGGCAGGCGCCCTCGGCCAAATCATGGCCGGCATCCCGGGCACACACAGACTAGGCGCCGGCGGGCACGCTCCCGCCGGCGGATAGAAGCGGTACATTTCACTGTTCACCGAAATTCAGTGGGAACCACTGAGCAGGACGAAAGGTAACACCATGAAGCAGTCCATTTTCGGCCGCATGGCGCAGCTGGCGAAGGCCAACATCAACTCCCTGCTGGACCAGGCCGAGGATCCGCAGAAGATGCTGGACCAGATGGTCCGGGACTACACCAACAACATCGCCGAGGCGGAGTCCGCCGTCGCCCAGACCATCGGCAACCTGCGTATGCTCCAGGACGATTACAACGAGGACATCAAGAACGCCCAGGACTGGGGCAAAAAGGCCCTCGCCGCGTCCCGCAAAGCTGACGAGTACCGGGCCAAGGGCGACACCGTTGACGCCGAGAAGTTCGACAACCTCGCCAAGGTGGCCCTGCAGCGCCAGATGTCCGCCGAAAACGAGGCAAAGTCCGCCGAGCCGAGCATCGCATCCCAGACCGAGGTCGTGGACAAGCTCAAGCATGGCCTGGGGCAGATGAAGGGCAAGCTCAACGAGCTCACCAGCAAGCGCAACGAGCTGGTGGCCCGCTCGAAGACCGCCGCGGCCCAGACCCAGGTGCACGATGCCATGAAGAGCATCGACTTCATGGACCCCACGTCCGAGGTGGGCCGCTTCGAAGAGAAGATCCGCCGCGAAGAAGCCAAGGTACGGGGCCAGCAGGAACTCGCCGCTTCCAGCCTGGACGCACAGTTCAACTCGCTGGAGGACCTCGGCGAGCAGACCGAGATCGAGGCCCGGCTCGCCGCGCTGAAGTCCGGCGGCTCCCCCGCCGCCATTGGCGCCGGCGAAACCCGTGCCTCCGGTTCGACCGTCGAAGAGGCGGACTTCGACAAGCTGTAGGCACACCCCCGGCGCGTTTTCCGCCGGAAAAATCTGACACCGGATCTGCTGAGGCCGGGCCCGGACCGTTCACCGACGGTCACGGGGCCCGGCCTCCGTTGTCCCGGACAATGCCCGGTGGCGCGGCTGTGGCGCGGCGAATGGTGCGGCTGCAATGGGCCCCGCGTGTACCGTTGACCCATGTCTTCGGGAACCCTTTCTTCGACCCTTGTCTGGCTCCGCGACGACCTCCGGCTGGACGACAACCCGGCCCTGAGCGAAGCGGCGTCACTGGGACAGCCACTGACCGTGGTCTATGTCCTCGACGAGTCCTCCCCCGGCGTGCGGCCCCTCGGCGGCGCCACAAAATGGTGGCTGCACCATTCGCTGGCGGATCTCTCCGCCGGGCTTGAAGCCACGGGATCGCGCCTGCTGCTGCGCCGCGGCCCGGCCGCGGAGGTTATCCGGGACCTCGCCCGGGAAACCGGCGCCGGCACAGTGCTCTGGAACCGCCGCTACGGCGGCCCCGAACGCCAAGTGGACGCAGGCGTCAAGGCCTGGGCCGCGGAGCAGGGCCTCACCGCTGCCAGCTTCCAGGCGAACCTGATGTTTGAGCCGTGGACGGTGCGGACCGGCGCGGGCGGGCCGTACAAGGTCTTCACGCCGTTCTGGCGGGCCTGCCTCGACGCTCCGGAGCCCCGGCTCCCCCTGGACGCCCCGGAGCGCCTCCCTGCCCCGGCCGTGGACGCGGAGGGAAAGCTTCCGGCCGGCGAGCCGCTCGACAGCTGGGGGCTGCTCCCCCGCCGTCCGGACTGGAGTGCCGGCCTCGCCAGCACCTGGCAGCCCGGGGAAGCCGGGGCCCACCAGCGGCTTGAGGACTTCCTCGACGGCCCGGCAGAGGACTACGGCACCGGCCGGGACATCCCCGGAGTCGAGGGCACCAGCCGGCTCTCCGCGCATCTGCGGTTCGGCGAGATCAGCCCCTTCCGCATCTGGCATGCACTGCGCGAACACTTTGGGCACGCTGCGCCGGCCGACGTCGGGATCTTCCGCTCTGAACTCGGCTGGCGGGAGTTTTGCTGGCAACTGCTCTACGAGAACCCGCAACTGGCCGCCCGGAACTACCGGCCCGAGTTTGACCACTTCGCCTGGCAGACACCGTCCGACGCCGAACTCGCAGCCTGGCAACAGGGCCGCACCGGCTATCCCCTGGTCGACGCCGGGATGCGCCAGCTGTGGCAGACCGGCTGGATGCACAACCGCGTCCGGATGGCCGCCGCGAGTTTCCTGGTCAAGAACCTGCTGGCCGACTGGAGACTCGGCGAGGCCTGGTTCTGGGACACCTTGGTGGACGCCGACGCCGCGAGCAACCCGGCGAACTGGCAGTGGGTGGCCGGATCCGGCGCCGACGCCTCCCCGTACTTCCGGATCTTCAACCCGGTCACCCAGAGCAAGAAATTCGACGCCGGCGCCCGCTACCTGCGCGAGTATCTCCCGGAGCTGTCCGGCCTGGACGACAAGGCGATCCACGAACCGTGGAAGGCCGAAGGTGCTGCTGCGGGCTACCCTGGACCGATCGTCGGGCTGCCGGAGTCCCGTGCCCGCGCGTTGGAGACCTACCAGCGTCTCAAGGACGGCTAGGCGGGCCGCGGCCTGCCCGGGCCGCAGGGACCTGGATGACCGGAAACCCGGGTCAACAAGAAAGGCCCGGATCAGCTGATCCGGGCCTTTCTTTTCTTCTCCAGTTGCGGGGACAGGATTTGAACCTGTGACCTCTGGGTTATGAGCCCAGCGAGCTACCGAACTGCTCCACCCCGCGTCGCTTGATCAACACTACCCTACTTTTGGCGCCGCCCGGACCACCGTCCGGACCACCGTCCTGCCGGCGGCCCGCGAGCCACATTGCCGGCTTAAAGCAGAAGGTCCGGAACACTGTTTCCAGTGTTCCGGACCTTCCCTTCAGTTGCGGGGACAGGATTTGAACCTGTGACCTCTGGGTTATGAGCCCAGCGAGCTACCGAACTGCTCCACCCCGCGTCGCAAGATCAACTCTACCTGCCGGTGAACTTGAGGCCAAATCCAGACGGCGTGATGTGCGTCTCCCGGCCCGGCGCCCGGGTCTTTCCACGCCCGGAGGGAAACGGAAAGGCCGGGTCCCCGCTCCGGTGGAGCGGGGACCCGGCCTTCAGCCGCGCCTCGGTGGGCCGGGCGTCAGCTGCTCGGTGTCAGCTGCTCGGCGTCGGGGCCGGGGTGGCTTCCGGCGTGGTGGCATCCGGCGCCGGGGTGGCCGCCGGTGCGGGAACCGGAGTTTCCGCCGCGATCTTGGCCTCGGCGTCGATGGCCCGCTGCAGGGCTGCGGTGAGCTTCCTCTGCTCCTCGCCATAGGCAGCGAAGTCGCCCCTCGCGAGGGCCTCCTGGCCGGCCTTGATGGCAGCATTCGCCGCATCCAGGGCCGCCTTCAGCTCTGCCTTGGCGTCCGTGCTGCCCGGAGCGGACGGCGTCTCGCCCGGTGCCGTGGGCGTACCGGGCGTCTGCCCGTTGTTGGCCGAGTCGCCGGCACTGGCTCCCGACTCACCGCCGAACAACTGGTTCAATGCCTCATCCAGGGTCGGAGCGAAACCGATCTTGTCGCCAAACGCCACGAGGACACGCTGCAGCGTCGGGTAGGACGTCTCGCCAGTGGACCGCAGGTAGACGGGCTGGACGTAGGCCATGCCGCCGCCAACCGGCAGCGTCAGCAGGTTGCCGTTGAGCACCGCCGACGCACCCTGGCGCAGCAGGTTCAGTGCCTGCGAGACGGTCGGGTCCGAGTTGAACTTGTTTTGCGCCTGGCCCGGGCCGGGGATGTTGGACTCCGGCGGAATCTGCAGGAGCCTGAGTTGGCCGTAGCTCTCGGCCTTCACGCCCTTCTCACTGCCGGCGTCGGAGTCCGCGGCCAGGAAGCCGTAGAGCACGTTGCGGGCGTTTCCGTTGACGACCTGCGGGATGAACGAGGAGGTCAGCTGGAAGGCCGGCTTGTCCTGGTCAGGCATTTTCAGGGACATGTAGTACGGCGGCTGCTTCACGTCGTCCTGCACGGTCGGATCGTTCGGGACGCTCCAGGCATCGTTGTTGGTGTAGAAGTTGTCCGGCTGGGTGACGTGGTAGCGGCCCAGGAGTTCCCGCTGGACCTTGAACAGGTCCTCCGGGTAGCGGACGTGGCTCATGAGCGCTCCGGACATTTCCGAGAACGGCTTCAGCGAGGTCGGGAAAATGTTCTGCCAGGACTTCAGCACCGGGTCCTGGTCGTCCCAGGCGTAGAGCGTCACCTTTCCGTCGTAGGCGTCCACCGTGGCCTTGACCGAGTTGCGGATGTAGTTGACGGAGGTGTTCGGCAGGGAGGCCGTCCGCCCCGCAGTGGTCTGCGAGTCGGCGGTGGCCGCGGAGAGCTGTTCCTGCTGGGAGTACGGGTAGTACGGGCTGGTGGTGTAGCCGTCCACGATCCATTTCACCCTGCCGTCGACGACGGCCGGGTAGGCGTTGCCGTCCACAGTGAGGTACGGGGCAACCTTTTCGACCCGCTCCCGGGGGTTGCGGTCGTAAAGGATCTGGGACTCGGGGTTCACACCGTCAGAGAGCAGTAGGTCCGAGGACTGGAACTTGATCGCGTAGAGGACCTTGTTGAAGAAGCTGCCCACGTTCGGGCCGCCGTCGCCGGTGAAGGTGTACTGCGTTTCGCCGTCACCCTCCTTGGCGGCGGGCCGGTCCTGCTCGCGGTTCGGGGCGCCTTCGGGGGCGCCAACGACCGAGTAGTCTGCCGAGTTCTCGCCGAAGTAGATCCGCGGCTGGTAAGTGGAGTCATCGCCGAGCACGCCGGTGGACGGGATTCCGGCCTGCAGGAACTCCGGTTTGCCGTCGACGGTGAACTTGTTGCCCTTGGCAGCGACGACGCCGTAGCCGTGGGTGTAGACGACGTGGCGGTTCAGCCAGGACTGCTGGTTGGCGCTCAGCCCGTCCGGGTTGAGTTCGCGGACCGCGATGACGGTGTCCTGGATCTTCCCGTCAATCTCGTAGCGGTCCACATTCAGGGCACGCGGGAACTGGTAGTAGGGCCGGTACTGCTCAAGCTGGGAGAACGCGTCCGAGATCAGGTTGGGGTCCAGCAGCCGGATGTTGGCCGTGGTCTGCGCGTCGGGGGCCAGGGCGCCCGTGGTGGGGTTGGTGGTGGCGTTGTACCGGGTCTCCTGGATCTTGTCCAGGCCGTACGCCGAGCGGGTCATGTTGATGTTGCGTTCGATGAACTGCTTCTCCAGCGTCTGCTCCGAGGGCCGGACCTGGAACTGCTGGATCACCCAGGGGTAGACACCGCCGGCCAGGATGGAGGTGATAACAAGCATCGCCAGACCGATAACGGGCAGCCGCCACTTGCCGATCACGGCAGCGATGACGAACAGAACGGCGACGAGGACCGCGGCCACGGCCAGGATGGCTTTGGTGGGGATGACCGCGTTGACGTCCGTGTACAGCGCACCGGCCCAGCGGCCGCCGTTGTTCTGCACGGCGGCGTAGCGGTCCAGCCAGAAATTGGCGCCCATCAGCAGCAGGAAGGCTGCACCGGAGACGGCAAGGTGGATCTGCGCCGCACGGCTGGTGAAGATCCCGCGTTCCATGATCCGGATGCTGCCGTAGAGGTAATGCGTGAGGATGCCGGCGATGCCGGCGATGATGGTCACGCTGATCAGGAAGCCGGTGACGAAACCCAGAAAGGGAAGGGTCATCAGGTAGAAACTGATGTCGAGTCCGAACAGCGGGTCGTCCTGGCCAAAGGATTCCTGGTTCAGGAACAGGAGTACCTTCTGCCACTGGCTGGCCGCGGCGCTGCCGGCGAACAGGCCGAAGAGGACGGGCAGGCCGATCATAACGACGCGGCGGACCGGTTCCAGCTGGACCTGATAGCGGTTCAGGTTATCCCGGATGTCCGAGTCCGGGGCGTACACGGGGCGGGCGTGGTAGGCAATCCGGATGGCGAAAAAGACGGCGGCGAACATCAGGGCGAAGCCGGCCAGGAAGATGGCGATCCGTGCCAGGTTCTCGGTCAGGAAGACTTCGAAGAAGCCCAACTGCTGGTACCAAAGGACGTCCGTCCAGACATTGGCGAAGAAGATGAAGCCCACGACGATCAAGGCCACAACAATCAACGTCGGCGTCAATGCGCTTCGTTGTTGCTGGGGTCGTCCGGGCGGGACTGTGCTGGCGGGACGGGACAAACTCGGTACCTCATAGCTGGTAGTCAGTTACTGGTTTTTAGTTATCTGTGCGGTGCTTGGATGCAGGAACACGGAGTGCTGCATCGCAGCGACCGCCGGCACCGCCCCAACAGGGCGGCGAAGCCGTCGTAAGTGCCACGAGTGGCGGCGGATCTTAGTTCCGCCGCCAGTCTAGTTGCTGGAGCAAACCGGAAGCCCGGATATGTCGGCCCCGGACCCGGCCAGTTCGACCGCTTTCCGTGCCTCGGCCAGATTCTCGACCCGAACCACCTGCAGACCGTCCGGAATATGACCGACGACGTCGTCACAGTTTGCGGCCGGGGCCAGGAACAGGGTGGCCCCGCCGGAGCGCGCACCGTGCATCTTCTGGCTGATGCCGCCAATCGGCCCAACAAGGCCCTCGGGGGTGATGGTTCCGGTGCCCGCGACATGCTTGCCGCCCGTCAGGTCGCCGGGGGTGACGGTGTCCACGATGCCCAGGGCGAACATCATCCCGGCACTGGGGCCGCCGACCTTCTCCAGTGAGATCTTGACGTCGAAGGGGAATTTGAACTGGTACTGCAGCAGGACGCCGAGGATGAACCGCCCGGCCTCGGTCCTGGCTGGCGTGATACTGGTGCTCACGTTGCTGCCATCACGGTCGACGACGACCTCCACCGGGGCGCCGTTGCCGGCGGCCAGCTCAGCCTGGACGACGCTCAGCGCGGTCGCCGTCTTGCCGTTGATGGACAGCAGCACGTCGTTTTCCTGGAGCTTGCCCGCGGAGGCGGACCCCTCCGGGATGCCCGCGATCTGCATTTTCTGCTCGAACGCGATCCCCAGTTCCCGGAGGGCTGAGGCAACGGCGTTCTCCTGCGACGTGGTCATCGCGACGGCGCTTTCCTGCTGGGACTGTTCCTTGGTCACGCCGGTGGGGAAGACGAGTTCCTCCGGATAGACGGCTTTCGCGCCGCTGAGCCAGGCCGAGAACGCCTCGAAGACGGTCACCGGCCCGTTGGGGCCGCCGTCGACGTAGACCGTGGTCAGGTCCAGGTTGCCCTTGGCGGGAAAGGTCTCCCGGCCTGTGACGCTGATGACCGGATTGCCGTTGTCATTGCCCAGGGTGTTGAAGGTCGGACCCGGTGATTCCACGACATACGGGACAGGCAGGCTCATGGCCGTGACGCCCAGCGCCAGGGCCAGCAGTCCCGAGACGAGCATGGCTGATGAGCGGTTGTCCCGCTTCTGACCGGATCGTGATCCGGGGACGAGGGCCCTGCGGCCCCGGGACTGGCCGGCCGCCGGCTCGCCGGCGGGCTGCTCACCCTGCGTAATCGTCAATGAAGGACCTCTCCGTGCCGGCGCCCGGGGACCCTGCGGACCCCCTGGTCAGCCCACCGCGCCCGCGTCCTGAGCCGCGGCTGCTGCCTGCCAATATTCCAGTTTCTAACACTACGCGCTCAGCTGCTGGCTGGGCTCTTTGCCTAGAGCGAACGTGGCGGGGTTTCAGCAGACAGCCCGCTGGCTGCGGGGTAGCGTGAACTTCAGAAGCAGCCACACCGACGATCGGCGGGATCATGACCTCCAATCCACTAAATCCGTCCAATGGCGACGAGGAACCCAAGGATCCGCTGGCAGAGATGCTGAAGAACCTGATGGGCGGCCAGGGTATGGGGAACATCGACCCTGCGGAACTGGCAAAGGCCGCCGGCCTCCCGGATGACCCGAACCTCCTCGCCCAGATGTTCTCCCAGGTCCAGGCCATGATGAGTGCCTCCTCGGAAGGCCCCGTGAACTGGCAGTTGGCGCACGAAAACGCGCGGCGCGTGGCCGCCAGCGGCTCCGACCCGTCCGTCACGGCGCAGCAGTCCCGCGAAGTCGATGAAGCCCTCCGGCTCGCCGAACTGTGGCTGGACCAGGTCACCGGCCTGCCGGCCACGGGCCTGATCGGCCGCGCCTGGTCACGGGCCGAGTGGGTCGAGGAAACGCTTGGCACCTGGAAGCGACTGACCGAACCGGTCGCCAACAGCATCGCGAATGCACTGTCCACCGCGATGACCGAGCAGATGCCGGAGGAAATGAAGTCCATGATGGGCGGCGCGTCCTCAATGCTGCAGAACATGGGCGGGGCGATCTTCGGCATGCAACTGGGCCAGGCAATCGGCGCCCTGTCGGCCGAGGTGGTCAGCTCCACGGACATCGGCGTCCCGCTCGCCGACCTCGAGATGGCGCTGCTGCCCTCCAATGTGGCGAAGTTCGGCGAGGGCCTCAGTCTGCCGGAGAACGATATCCGGCTGTTCCTGGCCGTCCGCGAAGCAGCCCACGCCCGGCTGTTCGTGCAGGTCCCCTGGTTGCGTGGGCACCTCCTGGGCGCCATCGAGGCGTACGCCCGCGGCATCCACATCGACACCTCAAAGATCGAGGAACTCGCCCGTGAACTCGATCCGGGCAACCCGGAGGGCATCCAGGACGCCCTGTCCCAAGGGGTCTTTATGCCGCAGCGCACGCCCGCGCAGGATCAGGCGCTGGAGAAGCTGGAGACGGCCCTCGCTCTCGTGGAGGGCTGGGTCGATGAGCTGAGCTGGGCGGCCACGGAGAAGCTGTTGCCCTCGGCCGCGGCGCTGCGTGAGACGGTGCGGCGCCGCCGCGCCACCGGCGGGCCGGCCGAACACGCGTTCTCCTCCCTCGTGGGACTGGAACTGCGGCCGCGCCGGCTCCGTGAAGCCGCCGCCCTCTGGGCCGCGCTGAAGGACGAACGCGGAGTCGACGGCCGCGACGCGATCTGGCAGCACCCCGATCTGTTGCCCACCGCCGAAGACCTGGAAGACCCGAAAGGCTTCAGCGAACGCCGGAAGCTGGCCGAGGCCAGCGACTCCGAGGTTGACGACGCCCTGCAGAAGCTGCTCAGCGGCGGATTCGACGAGCAGGAGGACGCCCCGGCGGCCGACGGCGACACGGGTGAAGCCGTGGAAGAAAACGGCGAAGACACCGGCGGGACCGGAACTGGCGACGCCCCGGACAATGGTGAGAATCCCAAGTCCTAGCTGATTGCTCACCGGCCCCGGCTGGAACTTCGGTTCCGGCCGGGGCTTCTCTATGCCACGGCCACCCGCGCCGGCGCGTCGCGGGCGGCTGCGCCGGCCGGAAAGGTCGGTCGTAGGCCTCACGCGCAGGTGGGAACGTCAGACGGTCAGTGGGTCCGCATCGACGCCGTCCACGTCATCGTCCCCGGCGCCCGGGGTGAGGCCTCGGGACGTGGCGAAGGAGACTCCCTCAAGGAAGGCTTTGGCCCGGGCGGTGTCCGGGTAGGCCTCGAGCAGCCGCCAGAACGCGGCGTTGTGGCCAGCCACCAGCAGGTGCGCCAGCTCGTGCAGCAGCACGTAGTCGATGACCCACTGCGGCATGGGCTGCAGCTTCTCCGACAGCCGGATGGTCCCCTCCGACGGCGTAGCGGAACCCCAGCGGGAGTTCTGGTTGCCCACCCAGCGGACCGAGGTCGGGACTGCCCGGCCACCGAGGTACTTCGCGGAGAGCTCGGCGGCGTGCGCCGCGAGGGCGGCATCGCTGCGCGGACGGTGCCGGCCGGCGCCGCGGGTTCCCCGCTCCCCCTGGAGCCGCAGCTTCTCGAGCATCCGGTGCACCCACTCGCGTTCCTGGGCCCGGCTGAAGGAGGCAGGAATGGCGACGACGGCGGTGCCGTTCTCCCAGAACGCCGCCACGGTCCGGCGGCGCCGGGCGGAGCGCCGCACTTCCACCGGGGCGCCGTCGGCGGTGGTCAGCGGCGTGGCTGCGGCAGCTGTGGGACGGCCGGCCATCAGAGGGTGGTGCTTTCGACCAGCACTGCCAGCACTGCTTCGCCGTATTTCTCCAGTTTGGACGGCCCCACCCCGGGAAGTTTGGCGAGCTGTTCGAGGGATTCGGGCCGGGCTTCGGCAATCGCGGTCAGGGTGGCATCGGTGAAGACCACGAAGGCGGGGACGTCGGCTTCCAGAGCAGTGTCCTTGCGCCACTGCCGGAGCGCGTCGAAGGTCTGCTCCTCGTAGCTGGGCGGGCACTGGTTGCAGCGGCCCACCTTGCGTTCGGCGCCGGAGGTGAGCATGGTGCTGCAGACCCGGCAGGTGGCCGGCACAGCGGCTTTGCGGCGCGGGGCTGCACCCTTGCCCCGGACCGAGGAGCTGGCCACGGAGTCCGGGCGCAGCCCATCCAGGAAGCGCGAGGGCTTACGGTTGGCGCGCCCGCCCGGCGTCCGTGCGGTGGACCAGGACAGGAACAGGTGTTCCCTGGCCCGGGTGATCCCCACGTACAGCAGACGGCGTTCCTCGTCCACGGACTCGGGGCTGTCGGCGAAGGAGATCGGCATCAGGCCCTCGCTGAGCCCGACGAGGAACACGGCGTCCCATTCGAGGCCCTTGGCGGCGTGCAGCGAGGCCAGGGTGACTCCCTGGACGGTCGGGGCGTGCTGGGCCAGGGAGCGTTCCTGAAGTTCGTTGACGAAGTCCGCGAGGGTGAACTGCGCGCCGCGGCTGATCACGAGTTCGTCGGCCAGTGCGACGAGCGCGGCGAGGGATTCCCAGCGTTCCCGGAGCGCGCCGCCGCTGTGCGGGGCGGCGTCGGTGTAGCCCAGCGAGGCGACGATGTCACGGACCAGCTGGCCCAGCGGTTCGGGGCTGGCGGTTTCGGCGACGGCCCGGGTGGCGGCCCGCAACTGCAGGATGGAGTCCCGGACTTCTTTGCGGGCGAAGAACCGTTCCCCGCCGCGCAGCTGGTAGCCGATCCCCGCCGAGGCCAGGGCCTGCTCATAGGCCTCGGATTGTCCGTTGGTGCGGAACAGCACGGCGACCTGGCTGGCCGGCGTGCCGGCGTCGAGGAGCTCACGCACCTTGACCGCCACGGTGGCGGCCTCGGCCTCGTCGTCGGAGCATTCGGTGAATTGCGGCACCGGACCGGGCGGGCGCTGTGCCACGAGCTGCAGCGGCGTGGCCCAGGCGGCGTCGGCGACGGGGCCACCGCTGCGGCGTCCGGCCAGCAGTTCATTGGCCAGCCTCACCACCTGCGGGGTGGAGCGGTAGTCGCGGATCAGCTTGACGACTGTGGCCTCGGGGTACTGGGCCTTGAAGCCGAGCAGGTGCTTCGGCGAGGCTCCCGTGAAGGAGTAGATGGTCTGGCTGGCGTCTCCGACGACGCAGAGCTCATCGCGTCCGCCGAGCCACAGTTCCAGCAGCCGCTGCTGCAGCGGCGAAACGTCCTGGTATTCGTCGACGACGAAGTGGCGGTACTGCTCGCGGACGGTGGCGGCGACCTTCGGGTCCTCCTGCAGGATGCCCACGGTGATCAGCAGGACGTCCTCGAAGTCGATCACGTTCCGGTCCGTCTTGACGTCCTCGTAGGACTGGAAAACGCGGGCGACGGCGGTGAGGTCAAAGCCACCCGGGGCGCCGCGGCCCTGGGCTTTTTCCAGATAGTTGGCCGGAGTCAGCATGGACACTTTGGCCCACTCGATTTCGGAGGCCAGATCGCGGATCGATGCCCGGTCGGTGCTGAGGCGCAGCCGCCGGGCCGCCTCGGCAATCATCTGGGCCTTGTGGTCCAGCAGGTTGGGCAGGACGCCGCCGACGGCCTGGGGCCAGAAGAACTGGAGCTGGCGCAGGGCTGCGGCGTGGAAGGTGCGGGCCTGGACGTTGCCGACGCCGAGGTCGCGGAGCCGGCTGCGCATTTCAGCCGCCGCCCGCGACGTGAAGGTGACGGCCAGGAGCCGTTGCGGGTTGTACACGCCGGAGTGCACCCCGTAGGCGATCCGGTGCGTGATGGCGCGGGTCTTGCCGGTGCCGGCGCCGGCGAGGACACACATGGGGCCCTGCAGGGTGCTGGCAACTTCACGCTGTTCGGCGTCGAGGCCACCGAGGATGCGCTCCTCAAGGGAGCGGTTGTCCGGCGCCGCGGCGCCGGCGTCCGGCGCAACCTCGTCGGACGGGCCGGTCGGAAATGCGCTGGACTGGAAAATATCTGTGTTCACGTCTGCTGCTCAGTCGTTCGAGGGTGTGCGGTGGATGCGCGGCGGTGGCCGGTCCGCGGCGCGGGGTTGCCGCTGCGGGTTGTCACGAGCACGTTAAGGGCTGTCTGCGCGGTCCCGGATGACCCCGCCATACCAGTGCTCGATCAGGGCCCGGGCGATGGACAGCCTGCTGGAGATGACAATCTCACCGCTAAGGACTGCCTCCTGCAGGTCGCTCCGGCTGAACCAGCGCGCCCGCGTGACCTCGACGCCGTCGGGCGTGGCTTCGGTGTCGGCGGTTGTGGCGGTGAAACCGAGCATCAGCGAGGCCGGGAACGGCCATGGCTGGGACCCGAGGTACTGGCAGGCGGTGACCCGCACGCCGACTTCCTCGCCGATCTCCCGGACCACTGCTTGTTCCAGCGACTCCCCCGGTTCGACGAACCCGGCGAGGGTGGAGTAGTTCCGCGCATCAAGGGGGCCGCCGCCGCCGAGCAGCAAACGGCCGTCCGCTCCCACCACCGTAACGATGATGGCCGGATCGGTTCGCGGGTAGTGCTCGGAGCCGTCCGCGGGGCAACGGCGGACCCAGCCTCCGGCTTCCGGCGCGGTGGCGGTGCCGCAGCGGGGGCAGTGCGTGTGCGTGGCGTGCCAGTTGGCGATGGCGCTGGCCTCGATGAAAATTGCGGTGTCCGTGGGGTTCAGCGAGGCCGCGACGTCACGGAACCCCGCCCACTGCGCGCCCTCGGGGATGCCGGCAATGTGGGCTTCGAATTCCTCGGCCTGGACCTCGAACTGCTGGGGCAGGATGAAGAGGACCAGTTCGGTTCCCGCCACAAGGTCCGAGCCGGGCAGGGCGGAGCCCAGATAGATCAGCTGGTCCGGGGCGTAGGCCGTGTCCTGCAGGTGCCGGGCGAGTTCGACGGCGTCCAGCAGGACCAGGCTGCTGCCGTTGATGAGGGCCTGCCGGCCGGACAGCACCATGGCCCGTGCAGCGCCGGAGTCCATAAGTTCCTCAAGCATCCCGGGCTTCAGCCGCGCGGCGGATCCCCGGTCTATCAGCGCCGGACGCACCGGGAGGACAGTGTCCAGGAGATGGTTGGCGGCCAGTCCGTTGTGCGGGGAGATTGGCGTGCCCGCCTGGGCTTGGCTATTGGGCGCCGGTGACTCCGCAAGACTCATGTACCCACCGTACTGACTCCCGCTGACAAATGACATTTCTCCCGCGCGTATGTGGGCATCCGCACGTGCCCTGCGGTGGCGGCAGGGTCCGGCGCAGGAACGGAGCCCCGTGGGCAATTTATTCCCGAACTTTCAGACTCGCCGTGGTGCATCGCCGTCTTGGGCGCCGCTCAATCTACCGTGGAAGCGTGAGAAGAAAACCAATCGAACTGGCAGCTGTGGCAACCGCGGCGGTCCCCGGACTGACCCCGACCGCCGTCAGCTCAGCGCCCGACGATCCGGCGGACTTCGACTCGGCCCTCCTCCTGGACTCCGAGGGAAAGCGCTGGCGCGTCCGCTCGCCGCGCCACGCCGAGGCCAGCGCACGGCTGGAAACGGAATTCCTGGTGCTGCGCGCCTTCCTCCCGGGCATCCGCGCAGAGCTGCCCTTCCTGATGCCCACCGTGGCCGGCACCGTGCGTCAGGGCGCGCTCAGCACTTTCGTTTACTCGCATCTGGCAGGCTCGACCCGCTCGGTGGAGGAGCTTGGCGCCGCATCGCCGGCTGTGGCCCGCGAAATCGGCGCGGCCCTCGCAGCCATCCATGACTTGCCCCACTCGCTGGTCAGCAATGCCGATTTGCCCAGCTATACGCCCAA
Organism: Arthrobacter sp. UYEF36; assembly: GCF_040547025.1. Taxonomy (NCBI): domain Bacteria; kingdom Bacillati; phylum Actinomycetota; class Actinomycetes; order Micrococcales; family Micrococcaceae; genus Arthrobacter; species Arthrobacter sp. UYEF36. The sequence continues at coordinate 459,711 of NZ_JBEPOX010000001.1, read as the reverse complement.
CGAGTTCCGCCAGCGCCGCCTCAACGAACTGGACCAGGCCGCCACCACCGGCAAGATTCCGCCCTTGTTGCTTCGCCGCTGGGAACACGCCCTCGAGGACGTCTCCCTCTGGCGCTTCAACCCCTGCGTGGTCCATGGGGACCTTCATGAGGACAACCTGCTGGTCGACGGCGACCGCGTGACGGCTGTGACGGGTTGGACCGATCTCCGGATCGGCGACCCGGCCGACGACATGGCCTGGCTGGTCGCGTCCAACGACCAGGACTTCGTGGATGCCGTCCTGGCGCACTACACCTCGTCCCGGCGCGACGTTCCGGACGCCCATCTGCTGCGGCGTGCGGCGCTCTCAGCCGAATTCGCCCTGGCGCAGTACCTCGTCAAGGGCATCGCGACCGGGAACCAGGACATGATCGACGAGGCCGAGTCCATGCTCACCGCACTAGCCGAGGACGTCGCTGAGCACGGCGGGCAGCCGATCAGCGTTGAACCGCTCCCCCAGTCCACCCCTGCTCCCGGCGCCGCATCAGGCCAGGCGCCGCAGCCGTCAGCTGCGGGCAATGCGCCGGTGCCTGCCGTGAGCAAGGTGACCCTGCTGGCCCCGGACCCGGTCTCCGGCCTTGCCGCCGTTCCCTCCAGCACCGCGATGCCTGCCGTCCACGTGACCCCCATCCCGCTCGAAGTGGCCGGGGGTGGCAGCGCGGCCGGAGATGACAGTGCGCCTCGGGCTGACAGCGCGGCCGGGGATGGCAGCGCGGCTGACCGCAACAGAGCCGGCGAAGGCTCTGAGCCGGCGCCCAAACAGGTTTCCGGTGTCTCCGTGACCGCGATACCCGACGACGCGCCGGCCGGCCAGGAATCCTCCGAGGAAGACACCTCAACCCAGTCGATCGCCGTCATCCCGGCAGATGCCCAGGAAGGGGCGCAGGCCCGGACCGAGACCGTGGTCCCGGCCGAAGCGGCAGCCCCGGCGAACCCGGCAGACGACACCTCGACGACCGCTCTCACGGTGGTCGAGGCGAAGTCCCGCTAGCCGGTCCCCAGGGCCGTGGCCACGATTTGTTCGAGCCGTTCCGCTGAGCCCAGATCGTGCGGCCGGACCACCTGGTTGTCCGCCACATAGTAGAACGCCGCCCGGACCTGGTCCAGCGGGACGTCCTTGAGCCGGGCCCAGGCCAGCCGGTACACGGCCAGCTGGACCGCCTTGGTCTTCAGCTGCGCGGCGGACGGACGGCGGCCGGTCTTCCAGTCCACCAGGTCCCAGCTGCCGTCGGCATCGCGGAAGACGGCGTCGATCCGGCCGCGGACCACGACGTCACCAATCCGGGTCTCCACCGGTACCTCAACGTGGGCCGGGGCGCGGTTGGCCCACTCCGACCGGCGGAAGGTCTCCACCATGCTGTCCAGACCGTACGCTGCGTCGATGTGGTCGTCGGAGCCGGCCGCCTCGCCGAGGTCCAGCATGCCGGCGGCGCCGAAGTACTCCTCCACCCAGGCATGGAAGGCGGTGCCTTTGCGGGCCGACATCCCCGGTTCCCGCGGGACCGGGCGGCGGAGCCGGGCGACGACGGAGCCTGCGTCGTCTTCCAGATCCACCAGGGTGGACGCGGAGATGTGGCCCGGCAGGTGCACGTCGTGGACCGCGGTCCGGCGGGAACGGCGTTCCAGCAGGGTCGCGGCCTCGTAAGCCCAGCCGCCGGCGGGCCCGCGCAACGGCCGGCGTTTGTCCGATCCGGGGCCGCCGGGCCCGGCGGCGGCATCCTGCAGCACGTCGGAGTCCAGGGACGCCAGCACCCGTGCCGCCGCGGACTGCATGGCCGCGCGCCGGCCGGGAACCAGCCGCAGCCGGGACCCGGTGCGCGGATCGAGAGGCCCCTCAAGAGGGTCATACGGCCAGCCGGCGACCTCCAGTTCCGAGGTCAGCGGGCTCTCCTCCGGCAGTGATTCCTCGCTGACGGACTGCGGGTGGATCGTGGCGGCGCCGTCCGCCACCAGCACCTCGAGTCCGGCCAGGAAGGGCGACATGTCCGCCATCCCGGCGCGCGAGCCCACCCAGGCTGCACTGGAAACCCAGAGCACGTGTTTCGCGCGGGTGTACGCCACGTAGGCCAGCCGCCGCTCTTCGGCCTCGCCGTGAACCTGCACGGCGGACTTAAACTCCTTCTCGGCGTCGAGCCAGCCTTTTTGGTCGGGATGTTCAAGGTCCCATTGCGGCAGGTCCGCGCGGTCCCCGCGCAGCGGCCAGGGCAGTGCGGCGCTGCCGCTGCTCCAGCGTGAGTCCCGGCTGCTGGGGAAGGCCCCGGCGTTGAGCCCGGGCACGAAGACGACATCCCACTCCAGGCCCTTGGAGGCGTGCACGGTCAGCAGTTGCACCGCTTCGTGGTTCACTTCCGGTGCGGCGGCGTCCAGGCCGTTCTCCTCGGCGGCCGCGGCCTCCAGCCAGGCCAGGAAGGCGAGAACGTCGACCCGGTGCGAGGTGTGCAGGAACCCGGCGGCGGCGTCCTGGAAGGCATCCAGGTTGCGGCGGGCCTGATGAATGCTGATCCCGGGCCGTGCCGAGACCTCGATGTCCAGCAGCATGGCCCGCTCCACCTCGCCGAGCAGGGTGGTGAGATCATCGCCCATGTAGCCACGCAGCTGCCGGAGTTCCGTCGAGAGCCGGTGGAGCCGCTCCAGCGCCTCGGCGCTGAGCTGGCGGCCGTGCGCAGAGGTCCAGCCTTCGCGCGGGAGCCAGTCGAGGGCTTCGACCAGGCTGGCGGCGTCGGTGAGGTCGCCCTCGATCACCGCCGCCTCCGCGCCGTCGTCGGTGTCGTCGTCCGGGGTCCCGGAGCGTCCGCGGCGCCGGGCGAGGAAGCTGGACCAGTCCCGCAGTGCCATCAGGTCCGCGGGTCCGATCCGCCAGCGGGCACCGGCGAGCAGCCGCATCAGCGAATCGGAGCGGCCCGGATCCGCCAGCACCCGGAGGGTCGCGACCAGGTCGACGATCTCGGGGGTATCCAGCAGACCGCCGAGGCCGACGATCTCGTACGGGATCCCGCGCACCTCGAATTCCCGGCGGACGCATTCCATCTGGGCGCGCCGGCGGCACAGCACCGCCATGGCGGGAGGCTCAGGCTCCGTTGCCGACCCGTCAAAGTCGGTCACCCGGAACTTCAGAACGTCGCCCGCGATGGCCGCGGCCTCGTCCTCGTCGGTGCCAAAACGGCCCATCACCACACGGCCCTGGACCGCAGCCGGGCTGGGCTGCAGCGGCGGAACCTCGACACCCCCGGCGGTGTCCCGCTCGCCGGCCGGGCCGGTCTGGGCTGCGGCCTTGCTGAGCGGCGCCGAAATGACGTTGGCGGCGGAGAGGATGTTCCGGCCGTTGCGCCACGCCGTGGTGAGGTACGACGTCGGGGCGACGGCAAAGCGCGCAGTGTCATCAGGGCCGGCAGGACCGGCAGTTTCGGTAGGGGCGGCAGCGTTGTCAGCGCCCGCGGCGCCGTCGCGGGCCCCCAGCCGCACCGGGAATTCCCGGACAAAGTGGAAGAGCTGGCCTGCGGAGGCGCCGCGGAAGCCGTAGATGGACTGGTTGGGGTCCCCCACCGCGGTGACTGCGTGGCCGTCGCCGAACAGCCGGGAAAAGAGCACCAGCTGGGCGTGTGACGTGTCCTGGAACTCGTCCAGCAGCACCACCTTGTAGCGCTGGCGTTCGGTTTCCGCGGCGACCGGGATCTCGTTGGCGACGCGGGCGGCGAGGGCCACGAGGTCGCCGAAGTCGAGGGCGCCGCGGGCCCGCTTGGCGTCCGTGTAGCGTCCCACCATCTCCGCGACGCTGGCCCGCGTGCGCAGCAGCCCGCTGAGCTCGCCCACGGCCTGGCTGGGGTTCTTTTTTGCGGTGGCGAGGTAGGGCAGCGCCTCGAACTCGGACACCCGGTCCAGCAGCCAGCCCCGGACCCCGGCCGGGTCCTGAAGATGCTCAGCGCACTCGCCGGCGAGCTGGATGACTGCCTTGACCAGGGTGGATTTGGCGGAACGGAAGTGCTCGTACTCGCCGTCGAAGGCTTCCACGACCTCGCTGGCGAGCTGGAAGGACTGGGCGCCGCCGAGCAGCACGACGTCACGCTCAACACCGAGCCGGAGCCCGTAGTCGGACACGATCCCGCTGGCGTACGAGTGGTAGGTGGAAACCTTGGGTTCCAGCGAGTCGGTGCTCAGCAGCCCGGGAGGGAACACCCGGTTCTGCGTGTCCTCCGCGGCGATGCGCTGGAGCGCGGCCAGCTTCGCGCGGATGCGGGTGGCCAGCTCCCCGGCCGCCTTCCGGGTGAAGGTCACGCCGAGCACTTCCTCCGGCCGGACCCAACCGTTGGCGACGAGCCACACCACGCGATCGGCCATGGTGGCGGTTTTGCCCGAACCAGCGCCGGCAATAACGAGCCGGGGTGACAGCGGCGAGGAAATAATGCGCGACTGCTCGGCTGTGGGGCTGTTCCTCTCGCCCAGCAGGGAAGAGAGCTCCTCGGGGGTAAACCGCGGGGAGGGAAGGGCTGCGGGAACGGCTGCGGGCACGGCTGCGGGCACGGCTGCGTCCGCGTCCGCGGCGACGGCAGTTGTCCTGGTGCTCATTCGGTAACCTGCTTTCCCCGCAGGCACAGCGGGCAGACTTCGGGAAGACGGCAGCCGTGGCCGCCGTGGCCGCCCTTGGACGGATCGTGGCGGGCCTCGAAAGTGCTCCCGGACATCACCCGGGCGGCATCGCCGACCATGCCCAGGGCCCAGTTCTCCGTCGGGTCAAGGGGAGCCTGGGCCTGGATGCCCGGGCTTTTGGTGGTGGTGCCGAGCTGGGCCAGGACGGCCCCGCCGGGTAAGGGGGGCGGGCCGTCGTCGGGACCGGCGAAGCCTCCGGCCAGCACTGCGGCCTGATAGGCGCCCAGCTGCGGATGCCGCTCGAGGTCGGCCTTGCCCAGCTGCCGCTTGCCGGTCTTGAGGTCCACGACGACCAGCCGGCCCTCGGCGTCGATCTCCAGCCGGTCGACCTGGCCGCGCAACACGGCCGGGCGGGCCGGCCAGGAGTCGCCGTCAGCGCCAGCGTCAGGGTTGGAGTCAGTACCGGGGTTTCCGGCCGGGGCCACGACGTCCGGGAGTTTGACTTCGAAGTCCAGCTCGACGCCGACCAGGGACCGGCCTTCGCTGCGCATCACCAGCACGTACTGGGCGAGCTTCCGGACCATGGTTTCGGCGCGCTGGAAGTCCAGCTTGCCCTCCCAGTTGTCCTTCATCCCCAGCGCCGGCCAGCGTCGGACGAGTTCGGCCACGTATTCGCTGCCGGCGGCATCCGGGAGATCCTGCGCGATGGCGTGGACAAGGGTGCCCAGGCTGCGGGCGAAGTCGGTGGCGGCCTCCCCGCCGGCGGCCTGGACAAACCAGTCCAGCGGCGATTTCTGCACGGTCTCCACCTTCGACGGCGAGACGTACACGGTGCCGCCGGGCGGAACGACAGGCTCCTCGGTGGACAGCGGTGCAAGGCCCCACCAGCTGGCGGGGTGCGCTCCGGGCACGGGCGGCTCGGCCGCGGCCAGGGCGCCGAGGACGGCGCTGGCCTGCAGGGCTTCAGGAGTCCCGGCATCGAGCTGGGCGTACTGGCGCAGCTCGGCGACCAGGGCGCGCAGGGTGAGCGGACGTTCCACCGGGGTGAAGCCGCGCCGGTCCTGGTCCGGGCCCAGCGGCGCGACGTAGTCCAGGAACGAGGACGGCTGTTCGTCCTCCGAGGACACAGCGGTACAGATCAGCACCTGCTGTGCCCGCGACACCGCGGTGGAGAAGCTGCGCAGCTCGTCATAGCGGATTTCGCGCAGCCGGCTGAGGGGATCCAGCTGCAGGGCGTATTCCACGCCGTGCTCGACGGCGTCCGCGAACAGTGTGCTGCCGAGCAGTTCGCCGCGGAGCCTGGTGTTGGGCCACACGCCCTCCTGCAGGCCGGGGACGATGACCACGGGCCATTCCCGGCCGGCGGCGCTGGCCGGGGTCATCAGTTCCACCGCGTCCTCGAGCTGGGCCCGAGCGGCGAGGGTGTCCATCGGGAGTTCCTGGCTGAGCAGGTACTCGAGGAACTGCTCGGGTCCTGAACCGGGGAGCTGGTCCACAAAACGCTCGGCGGTGTGGAACAGGGCCATCATGGCGTCGAGGTCCCGGTCCGCCCGGGCCCCGGCCGATCCCCCGGCCAGCGCCGCCTCGGTCCAGCGCGCGGCGAGGCCGGTGGAATTCCAGAGCGCCCACAACACCGTTTCGGCGTTGCCCCCGGGAGCCTGGGCAGCGTCCCGGCCGGCCTGGATCATCCGGGCGATCCGGCGCGCTGACTGCCCTTCAATGCCAAGGGTCCCCAGCGCGCCCCGTTCCAGCAGCGCCTCGACGAGGAGTACGTCGGACGTGCGGCCACCGCCGCCCAGGATTTCCTCACGGCGCAGGGACTGGCGCAGGCGCCGCAGCTCGATCGCGGTGGATCCGCCGATCCGTGAGGTCAGCAGCGCCACGGCCGCCTCGGGGGTCAGCACCGCCGGGTCCAGCGCCACGGCATAGGCATCCAGCAAGGGCCGGACGGCGACCTCGTCCCGGACCGCGGATTCGGCCACCGGGATCCGGACCGGGATGCCCTGGCCTGCGAGGTAGCGTTGTATTTGGCTGAGCTGGCCGCCGTTGCGGACGATCACGGCGATGTCGCCGAGTTCGCGGCCGTCGTTGAGCTGGGCTTCCAGGATCCGTTGCGCCACGTAGCGCAGTTCGTGCACCGGCGAGGGCAGCAGGTGCGCTTCGACAGTGCCGGCGGTGGTGCCCGGGTTCCGGGGCTGTTCGAGCCGGCGCGCGGACTGCCCGCCGGCGCGGCTGGAGATCCGTCCGGCGACGGACAGCCACGCGTCCGCCACCGCCGGGGTGTGGCGGTGGGCGGTCCAGAGCGGCCGTTCGAGGACGGTGCCGCCGGCCGGGGCGAGCAGCCGGGGAAGCTCGGCCACCAGGTCCGGGCGCGCGCCGCGGAACCCCTGGACCACGGTGTCCGGCGATGAGGTGATGAGGGCTTCCTTGCCCGCGGCGATGTCCGCGAGCAGTTCGAACACGGCAGGGTTGGCTTCCTGCATGTCGTCCACCAGCACCAGCTGGAGCCTGTCGCGTTCGGCGGCGAGGAAGTCAGGTTCGTCCTGGAAGATCTGCCGGGCTGCGGTGATGATGCCGGCCGGGTCAAAGGACTCGGGCATACGCAGGTCCAGGACGTCGCGGTACTCCGCATACAGCGCGGCCGCAGCCACCCAGTCCGGCCGGTGGCAGCGCCGGGCGAGGACCACAAGGTCCTCGGCGGTCCGCCCGGATTCGATGATCCGGTCAAAGAGCTGGCGGACTTCCTGCCGGAACCCGCGGGTCTGCAGGGCAGCGCCCAGATCCTCCGGCCAGGGCAGTTCGAGTCCGGGCTGCGCGTGGCCTTCGAGGAGCTCCTTGATGATCAGGTCCTGTTCCGGGCCGGAGAGGAGTTTCGGCGGGCGCGGCAGCGGCAGGATCCCTTCGGCCTTGGCGCGCCGGATCAGGTCGAAGGCGTACGACGCCCAGGTGCGGGCCGGCGTCGTGCTCAGACTGCGGTCCAGCCGGGCGGTGAAGCGGTCCCGGAGCGAGTCGGCGGCGAGGCGTCCCGGGGCGAGGATGAGCATCCGTTCGGGATCGATGCCGTCCCGCTGCGCGCGCCGGACGGCGGCCTCGACGAGCACCGTCGATTTGCCGGTCCCCGGCGCTCCGGGGACCAGGACCGGACCGGAGCCGTGCGGTACGTCGACGGCGGCGAGCTGGTCCGCCGTCAGCACAGGCACCGCGTTGTGCATCGTGCGCGGGGGCAGCAGGCGAAGTGCGGATCCGGAGGCCCCCGGCCTGGCGGGGCGCTGCCCGGCCTTGGCGGGCCTCCCCGTGGCGGGCTGTGGTGGTGCGGGCTGTGTCGATGTTGGCTGTGTCGATGTTGGCTGTGTCGATGTGGGCTGTGTCGATGTGGGCTGGAGGGACTCGGGGTTGCTGCTCGGGATGCTCACACAGTCATTTCATCATTCGGGGCCGACAGTTTGCGCAAGGACCGCTCCAGCCGCTCGGCCACGGCGTCAACCCGGTCGAAATCACCGTCGCTCGGTGCCCAGCGGGCCGCCATCAGGTCCACGCGCCAGCGTCCCTCTCCGGTTCGGAGGTACTCCGCATAATTTCCCAGCAGCGGGGTCCCTTCCAGGATGTACAGGGTGAGGGCCTCACGTTCGTGCCCCGGGGGCGCGTCACCGCTGGCCTTCAGGACCCGCCACCAGGGCACGGAGCTGCCGTGGTGGCTCATGACGGAGCCGATCTGCCGGGCGCCGCCGGAGCCGAGGAGTTCGGCGACGTCACCGTACGCCACCGCGGCGCCGGCGGGGATCAATGCCACCACATCCAGCACCGCCTCCACATACTCCATCCGCATGACACCAGCCTAGCGGCCGGGGCTCCAAGCGGGCGGCCGGAGCGCGCGCCGCCGTCGGCCTTCCGGGCATTCTTTGGCGCGGTGCGGTGACACCGGACCGGGGCGCGGGGTGGTGGCGCATTTCTGTCGGAGGCAGCAGGTAGCGTTGAAGCATGAGCACTTGGAACACCCTCCCCCGCGCAGCCTTCGACCTTGAAACCACCGGACGGAACTCCCGCTCCGCGCGGATCGTCACGGCGTCCATCACCGTGGTGGATGCCGACGGCGGGATCGTCAAGGAACACGAGTGGATGGCGGATCCGGGGGTTGAGATTCCGACCGAGGCCAGCGACATCCACGGCGTCACGACGGAGCGGGCCCGCAGCGAAGGCCGTCCTGCCGCGGACGTGACGCGGGAGGTCGCCGCTGCGCTCCAAGAACTCTTCGACACCGGAGTGCCGGTCATCGCCTTTAACGCCAGCTACGACTTCACCGTGCTCGCCGCCGAGTCGGCCCGTTACGGTGTGCCGCAGCTGTCCCGCTTCCCGGTACTGGATCCGTACATCATGAACAAGCAGGTGGACCGGTACCGCAAGGGCAAGCGGACCCTGACCGCCCTCTGCGAGGAGTACGGGGTGAACCTGGACAACGCCCACACCTCGGCAGCCGACGCCCTGGCCACCCTGCGCATGCTCGATGCCATGGCAGGGAAGTTCCCCAAGCTCCGGATGCCGGCCAGCCACCTGCACCAGCTCCAGATCGAATGGGCCTCCGCCCAGGCCTCCGATTTCCAGAGCTACCTGCGCAAGACCAAGCCCGCCGCCGTGATCGAAGGCGACTGGCCGGTGCTGCCGCCCGAGGACGCCAGCCGCGGGGACTTCTAGGGCGGCCCGGCTTCTTAAAACGAAACGTTCGGGCACTTTGGGCCTGTGAATAAGCCTCCACGGCCTGCATTTCCAGCGTTTGCGACGGAACTCACATATCCGGGTCATGCCGGCGGCCATGGCCACCTCCGGCAATCATTCCGCCCCGCCCGTCCTGCGGTGCCCAGATCGCCGACGATTGACCGCACGCTTGAAGCGGATTCGGTGGCGACGGACCGCACCGCGCACTAATTCGGATTCATGCACCCATGGTGCCAAGTGAAACAATTATATTTCGCAGGCTTGCCTGCCCCTGCCTGCGCCGAAGCGCCGAGGCCCGGGGCGTTGCGCGACCCCCGACTCCCACTGTCGTCCGATGAAAGTGATTGCGTGATGAAAAACAAAGCCATGAAGTGGCTGACTACGGTTCCTGTGGCGATCGCCGTTGCCGTCTCGCTGGCCGCGTGCGGCGGCGGAGCGGCCGCCCCGAGCGGAACGCCCACCGATGCCCTCGCCGGCAGCGACCAGACTTCCCTGGACAAGTACACAACCGCGGACGTCACCCCCCTGGACCAGATCGACAAGTCCCAGCTCGGCCTGCTGAGCGAGGGAACCCTCACCGTCGGAACCCTCTCGGACGCCCCGCCGAATATCTTCATCGACGAGTCCGGCAAGTTCACCGGCTACGACAACGAGCTGCTGCGCGCGATCGCGGCGAAGCTTGACCTCGAGGTTGAGTTCAAGTCCACCGGCTTCGCGTCGCTGCTCTCCCAGGTCCAGAACAAGCAGTTCGACCTCGGATCCTCCTCGATCTCCACCACGGACGCCCGGCGCAAGACGGTCGGATTCACCAACGGCTACGACTTCGGCTACATGGCCGTTGTCGCCAAGGAGGATGACAAGGTCAAGGGCTTCAAGGACCTGACCAAGGACACCCGCATCGCGGTCGTCCAGGGCACGGTGCAGGATGACTACGTCACCAACACCCTGCAGATCGAGCCGGTCCGCTTTGAGGACTACAACACTGCCTACGCCAACCTGAAGAACGGCCAGGTGGACGCCTGGGTCGCTCCGTCCCAGCAGGCCACCGGCCAGGTCAAGGAAGGCGACGGCACAGTCATCGCCGAGTCCGTGGTGAACACCCAGAACTTCACCGCCTACGCCGTGAACTCGGACAACCAGGCACTCGTTGATGCCCTCAACTCGGGCCTCGACGCCGTGATTGCCGATGGCACCTGGTCCAAGCTGACCAAGGAATGGTACCCGGACCGCGAAACCCCGGACACGTGGTCCCCGGGTTCCAAGGCTGTCATCGTCCCGAAGTCCTAGTCCATGGATGCACTCGATCAACTCGCAAAGACCTTCTTTGACTGGGAGGCGATGGCAGCTGTCGTACCGTCCATGCTCACGGTCGGTCTGCCCAACACCCTGATCCTGGCGGTTTCCTCGGGCGTGCTCGGGTGCATCCTGGGCATGATCCTGGCCATCATGGGCACGTCCCGCAACACTGTGCTGCGCTGGCTGTCCAGGATCTACACGGACGTCTTCCGCGGCGTACCGGCCATTGTGGTCATCCTGCTCATCGGAATCGGGCTCGGGCCCATCATCCGGCAGCTGACCGGATCCACGAACCCGTTCCCGCTCGGCATCCTGGCCCTGACCCTCATGGCGTCGGCCTACATCGGTGAGATCTTCCGCTCCGGCATCCAGAGCGTGGAAAAGGGCCAGCTCGAAGCGTCACGGGCGCTGGGGTTCAGCTACAACTCCTCGATGAGTCTTGTCGTGATCCCGCAGGGCGTCCGCCGCGTGCTGCCGGCCCTCGTGAACCAGTTCATTTCGCTGATCAAGGACTCGTCCCTGATCTATCTGCTGGGTCTTCTCGCGAGCCAGCGGGAGATCTTCCGCATCGGCAACGACGCGGCAGCCAACACGGGGAACCTCTCCCCCCTGATCGCTGCAGCTGCGTTGTACCTCGTGCTGACCGTTCCCCTCACCCACTTGGTCAATTACATCGACAACCGCCTGCGCACCGGCCGTCCGGAGAAGAAGCAGCCGGACGACGCCGCGGCCCTGATCGGGAAGGGAGCACAGCCATGAGCGAATTCGCCTCCGGCTCGCTGACCGGCAAGAACCTGCACCTGTCCTTCGGCTCCAACCACGTTCTCCGCGGCATTGACCTGCACGTCGAGAAGGGCACCACCGCGTCGGTGATCGGCCCGTCCGGTTCCGGCAAGTCCACTCTCCTGCGGGTGATGAACCGCCTGATCGAACCGGACCAGGGCGACATCCTGCTGGACGGGCGGTCAGTGCTCAAAGACAATCCGGATGAACTGCGCCAGCGCATCGGAATGGTGTTCCAGCAGTTCAACCTGTTCCCGCACAAGACCGTGGTGGACAACGTCTCCCTCGCGCTGCGCAAGCTGCGCAAACTCCCGGCCGATCAGGCGCGGGCCGAAGCCCTCGAGCAGCTCGACCTCGTCGGCCTCAAGCACAAGGCGGACGCCCGTCCGGCCAACCTGTCCGGCGGGCAGCAGCAGCGGGTGGCGATCGCGCGGGCGCTGGCCATGAAACCGGAAGTGATGTTCTTCGACGAGGCCACCTCTGCCCTCGACCCGGAGCTCGTCAAGGGCGTGCTGGCTTTGATGGCCGACCTCGCCAAGGGCGGCATGACCATGGTTGTTGTGACGCATGAGATGGGCTTCTCCCGCAACGTCTCGGACACCGTCACCTTTATGGACGCCGGTGTCGTCGTGGAATCCGGTCCGCCGGAACAGCTCTTCACGAACCCACAGACGGAACGGCTCCAGGGCTTCCTCTCGGACGTCCTGTAATCCGCAGAACTGCAGCTTAAACACTTGAGGCACCCGCCGCGGCGGGTGCCTCAAGTGTTTAACCACGCCCGGGACCGGCGGCCGCTGCTGTACAGCCTTCGGGGCTAGGCAACTATCGGGCTAGGCCTTCGCGGCGGCCGCGGCCTTGGCTGCGGCCGGCAGGGCGTCGAAGATCCGGTTCATCGCGGCGTCGTCGTGCGCGGCGGACAGGAACCAGGCTTCGAAGACCGACGGCGGCAGGTACACCCCGGAGTCCAGCATGGAGTGGAAGAACGGCGCGTAGCGGAACGCTTCCTGGCCCTGGGCGTCGTCGTAGTTGTGCACTCCCCGGGCGGACGTGCCGAAGGCCACCGAGAACAGGTTCCCGGCACGCTGGATCGAGTGGTCCACCCCTGCCGTCTCCAGGGCCGCCGACAGGGCCGCGGAGAGCTCCAGCGAGCGGGCGTCCACAAAGGAGTAGACCTCGGGGGTCGCGTGCGTCAGGGTCGCGACGCCGGCAGCCATCGCCACCGGGTTTCCGGACAGCGTGCCCGCCTGGTACACCGGGCCCAGCGGCGCGAGGTAGTCCATGACCTCGGCGCGGCCGGCGAGGGCCGCCGTCGGCATCCCGCCGCCGATGACCTTGCCGAAAGTGAGCAGGTCCGGGGTCCACGGCTGGGCAGCGTCGGCCGCGCCGCCGGTGAGTCCCCAGTAGCCGGAGTATCCGGTCCGGAAGCCGGTGAGGACCTCGTCGAGGATCAGCAGGGCACCGTGTTCGCGCGTGATCCGGGCCAGGCCCGCGTTGAAGCCCTCACCCGGGGTGACAACACCCATGTTGGCAGGGGCCGCTTCGGTGATGACGGCGGCGATGTTGTCGCCGTGCTTGGCGAACGCGGCCTCGACGGCGGCGAGGTCGTTGTAGGGCAGCACGAGGGTCTCGGCGGCGGTGGCGGCCGTGACGCCGGCGGAGCCCGGCAGCGCCAGGGTGGCGAGCCCGGAGCCGGCCGCGGCGAGCAGCCCGTCGAGGTGGCCGTGGTAGCAGCCGGCAAACTTGATGATGAGGTCACGGCCGGTGAAGCCGCGGGCCAGCCGGACGGCGGTCATGGTCGCCTCGGTGCCGGTGGAGACCATCCGGACGCGCTCGGCGGCGGGGACGCGTTCCTGGACGATCGCGGCGAGGTTCGCCTCGTCCGGGGTGGACGCCCCGAAGGACAGTCCGCGGTCCACCGCGGCGTGCACGGCGGCGAGGACCGCCGGATGGGCATGTCCCAGCAGCGCCGGGCCCCAGGAACAGACCAGGTCGACGTATTCAGCGCCGTCGGCATCGGTCAAGTAGGGGCCCTTGGCGGAGACCATAAAACGCGGCGTCCCGCCGACGGAGCCGAAGGCGCGGACGGGCGAGTTCACGCCGCCGGGCATCAGCTGGCGGGCGCGGTTGAAGAGTTCCTCGTTGCGAGGGTGGCTGGAAGTCATGAGTCCTATTCTTTCAGTTCAATTCAGCGGGGAGGCCGCGGCCAGCCGGGTGGCCACCCGGGGGGCCACCTCGGTGCCGAACAGCTCGATCGAGCGCATCATCGCCTTGTGCGGCAGAGTGCCGTTGCTGTATTTGAGGTCGAAGCGGTCCACGGCCAGATTCTTCTTGAGCAGCGCGATCTTCGCGGCCACGGTGTCCGGGGATCCGACGTACAGGGCGCCCTCGGGGGTGCACATGGCGTCGAACTCTGCCCGGTTGCCCGGGCCCCAGCCGCGCTCGGCGCCGATCAGGTTGCGCTGGCTAAGCCAGTGCGGGAAGAACTCCTCCCGCGCCTCCTCGTCGGTCTCGGCAACGTGGCCGGGTGAATGCGTGGCCATCTGCTGCATCGGGTGGCCGTATTTCGCCATCGCCTCACGGTAGAGGTTCGCCAGCGGCGCGAAGGACCGGGGCTGTCCGCCGATGATCGCGAAGATGATCGGGTAACCGTACTCGGCGCAGCGGAGCACCGATTCGGGCGTACCGCCGACCCCGATCCAGGCGGGCAGCAGGTGGTGTTCAAGCGGCGGGTAGGCGCTCAGCCCGTTGATGGCCGGACGGGTGCGGCCCTCCCAGTGGATGGGCTTCTGGGCGCGGGCCTTGTCGAAGAGCTCAAGCTTCTCCTCGAACAGGACCTCGTAGTCGGCCAGGTCGAGGCCGAAGAGCGGGAAGGACTCGATGAAGGAGCCGCGGCCCAGCATGACCTCGGCCCGGCCGTTGGAGAGGGCGTCGACGGTGGAGAAACGCTGGAACACGCGGAGGGGGTCATCGGAGCTCAGGACGGTGACGGCGGAGCCGAGCCGGATTCTCTTGGTCCGGGCGGCCGCCGCGGCGAGGAACACCTCGGGGGCGGACACCGCGAAGTCGCGGCGGTGGTGCTCCCCCACGCCGAAGGCATGGAGTCCCACTTCGTCCGCGAGTTCGGCCTGTTCCAGCAGCTGGCGCAGCACCTGGGCATGCGGGACGGGGTTGCCGTCGGGGAAGACCCCGACGTCGCCGAACGTGTTGAGGCCCAGCAGGACCCGGCCCGGGCCCACCGGGGCGGTGGGGTTGGACCCGGAGGCCGGGCCGGTCGATGCGCTCATCAGGACTCCTTCAGCCAGCCGGCGAGTTCGCTTGCCCAGTACGTCAGGACCATGTTGGCCCCGGCGCGTTTGATGCCCAGCACGGATTCGGTGATCGCGGCCCGGCGGTCGATCCAGCCGTTGGCGGCGGCGGCCTCGATCATCGAGTACTCGCCGGAGATCTGGTAGGCGGCGACCGGCACGGGACTCATGGCGGCGACGTCGGCGAGGATGTCGAGGTAGCTCATGGCGGGCTTGACCATGACCATGTCGGCGCCCTCGGCGAGGTCCAGTTCGACTTCGAGGATCGCCTCGCGGCGGTTCGCGGCGTCCATCTGGTAGGTGCGGCGGTCGCCCTTGAGCTGGGAATCCACGGCTTCGCGGAACGGCCCGTAGAACGCCGACGCGTATTTCGCGGCGTAAGCGACGACCGCGGTATTGACGTGGCCGGCATCCTCGAGGGCCTGCCGGATCACGCCGACCTGGCCGTCCATCATCCCGGACGGGCCCAGGACGTGGGCGCCGGCGTCCGCCTGGGCCACGGCCATCCGGCCGTAAATTTCCAGCGTGGCGTCGTTGTCCACGTAGCCGTGGGCGTCGAGGACCCCGCAGTGCCCGTGGTCGGTGAATTCGTCCAGGCAGACGTCGCTCATGATGACGAGGTCGTCCCCGACCTCGGCGCGGACGTCCCGGATGGCCTTGTTCAGCACGCCGTCGGGGTCCAGGGAGGCGGTGCCGGCGGCGTCGCGGACGGCGGGGATCCCGAAGAGCATGATGCCGCCGACGCCGAGCTGCACGGCTTCGGCCGCGGCGCGCTTCAGCGTGTCCGTGGTGTGCTGCTGGACGCCGGGCATCGAGGCGATGGGGTTCGGCTCGGCCAGGCCTTCCCGGATGAAGGCGGGCAGGATGAGTTCCGAGGCCGAGAGGCGGTGTTCGGCGGTCAGCCGGCGCATGGCCGGGGTGGTGCGGAGCCGGCGGGGGCGGTGGGTCGGGAAGCTCATACGGTGTCCTTTGCGGTGGGCTCTGCGACTGGCTGATGTGGCGGGGACGGCTGGGGCTGGCTTGCCAGGGACCGGACGACGGCGGCGACCAGTCCGGAGGCGGTGGGTTCCTCGGCGACAGCGGCGACGGTAAGGCCGAGGAGTTCCGCCTCGGCGGCGGTCGACCGTCCGATTGCGACGAAGCGGCAGCCACCCAGCGGGGCGAGGTCCTCGTGGATGCGCCGGGCCGCGCTCGGGGAAGCGGCGACGACGGCGTCGAGCCGGCCGGCGCTGATTTCAGTTTTCGCCTGGTCCGGGGTGAGCACGGCGGCTGCTTGGTCCCCGTGCGCGCCGGCGGCTGCATTGTGCCCGTGGGGCATGGCGGGCTGGTACGCGGCGAGGCTCCGGCCCGGGTCGGCCGGGTAATCCACGGTGCGGTACGCGGTCACGGCCTGCACGAAGGCACCCCGGGCTTCCAGCCCGCGGCGGAGCCGGGGGTCGGCGATATCGGCCTGCGGCAGCAGGACGCTGCCCTGGTGTTCGGGCCAGATATCGAGCAGTCCCGCGCCGGACTGCTGCCCCGTGGGCGCCAGATCGACGGCAACTCCCCGGGACTCGAGGGAACGGCGTGTCGCGGGCCCGATCGTGGCCACGAGGAGACTGCCTGGCAGCCAGCTGCTGAGCGTGGTTCCCCGCTCGGTGGCCTTGGCCTCGAGCGCCTGGACCGTGGTCACGCTGCTGACCACGAGCCACGCGTAGGCACCGGCGCCGAGGGCGTCGAAGGCAACATCCAGGGAGTGCTGGTCACTGGCGAGCTCAAAGTCGATGAGCGGCAGCAGCATCGGATCGGCGCCCACCTTGCGCAGCGCCGCAACCAGGTCCCCTGCACGGTCCGGGCTGCGCGCGACGAGAACCCGGGCGCCCTCGGGCACCCTCATCCCAACTTGCCCGTCCGTGTCGTTGCGGCCGCCGCGCCGTCCCATGACCTGATGGAATCCGCCGTTCAGGATGCGGCCAGGTCCGCGATGTCAGCGGCGCCGCGGGCCAGCAGGACTTCGGCGAGCTCGATCCCGAGCAGGGTGGCCCCGACCTCGGTCAGTCCGTCGGTGGCTTTTTTGTCCCGGACCGTGGCTGTTCCGTCGACGGCGCAAACCACGGCCTCAAGGTGCAGCAGGCTGCCCTTGCGGAAGGCGTAGGCGCCCACCGGCGCGGCGCAGCCGGCTTCGAGGCGGGCCAGGAGCGCCCGTTCGGCGGTGACGGCAAGCCGGGTGTCGGGGTCGTCGAGGGCGGCGAGGGCCTGTGCCAGCACGCCCTGCGAGCCTTCGGTGGATCCCGCCTTGCGGGGTGCATCAGCGGTGCGGCATTCGATCGCGAGGGAACCCTGCCCGGCGGCGGGCAGCATCACCTCGGTCTCGAGGTACTCGCTGACGGCGTCGAGCCGGCCGATCCGGTGCAGTCCGGCGGCGGCGAGCACGACGGCGTCGAGATCGCAGCTCTTGCCTTCCACCACAGCATCGGTGCTGTTGCCCGGCAGCCCGGGGACACGGCCGAGCCGGGTGTCCACGTTGCCGCGGATGTCGCGGATGTCCAGGTCCGGGCGGGCGGCCCGCAGCTGGGCTGCGCGCCGCGGCGAGCCCGTGCCAACCGTGGCGCCGGTGGGCAGGTCGGCGAGCTTGAGCCCGTCGCGGGCGCAGAGCACATCGCGGACGTCGGCGCGTTTCGGCGTCGCCGCGAGCGTCAGCCCGAGGGCTGCCCCGGTGGGAAGGTCCTTGAGCGAGTGCACCGCCACGTCGCAGCGGTCCTGCAGCAGGGCATCGCGCAGGGCAGCGACGAAGACGCCGGTGCCGCCCATCTGGGACAGCGACCCGGTGAGGACGTCTCCCTCGGTGCGGATGTGGACCAGCTCGACCGGGAAGCCGCCCACGGCGGCCAGCTGGTCCGCGGTCTGCTGCGTCTGGGTGAGGGCCAGTTTGCTGGCGCGGGTTCCGATCCGGACGGTCACGGTGCGACCTGATCCGCCGCCGGGGCGGGTGTGCCGGCGGCGGCCGGGTAGGGGTCGTGTCCGGTGCCGACGGTGGTGTCGGCGCCCGAGATGGTCGGCTTTTCGCCGCGGAAGTTGGCGCAGCAGCCCGGACGGCAGACGTCGTACCAGGGGCCGAGCTTTGTCAGGTGCGGGCGGTCGGCGATGTTGTTGGCGGCGGTCCGCTCGCAGATCAGGTCCACGATCCCGCCAACGAATTTGCGGTGCGTCCCGGGCGTGGGGACCCGCGTTGCGGCCAGGTCCAGCTTGGCGCAGGTTTCCAGGGCTTCGGTGTCGAGGTCCCAGACAACTTCCATGTGGTCGCTGACGAAGCCGAGCGGCACGATCACGATGCCCTTGACGCCCTGTCCGGCGAGTTCCTCGATGGCGTCGTTGATGTCCGGTTCCAGCCACGGCACGTGCGGGGCCCCGGAGCGGGACTGGTAAACGAGGGACCAGGGGGCCGTGTCGCCGGTCGCGGCCTCCACCCGGCGGATGACCTCGGTGCCGGAGGCAAGATGCTGTGCGACGTAGGCGGAGTCTTCCTCGAAGTGGCGCGGTTCGGCGTCGGAGCGGCCCGCTGCTTCGGCGTCACGGGTGGGGATGGAGTGCGTGGCGAACAGGATGTGGACCGGCGCGTCCGGGGTGCCGGCCGCGGCCAGCTGGGCGCGGACGTCGGCAAGGCCGGCGGCGGTGCCTTCAACGAACGGCTCGACGAAACCGGGGTGGTCGAAGTACTGGCGGACCTTGTCGACCGCGAGCTTACCGTCGAGGCCGGTTTCGGTCAGCGCGATGCCGATGTCCTCCCGATACTGGCGGCAGCTGGAGTAGCAGGAGTAGGCGCTGGTGGTCACCATCAGGACCTTGCGGTGCCCGGCGTCGTAGATGTCCTGGAGGGTCTGCGGGATGTAGGGGGCCCAGTTGCGGTTGCCCCAGAAGACGGGCAGGTCGATGCCGCGGGTGGCGAGTTCGGCCTCGATGCCGGCCTTGAGCTCGCGGTTCTGTTGGTTGATGGGGCTGATGCCGCCGTTGGCGCGGTAGTGGTGCGAGACCTCTTCGAGGCGCTCGTCCGGGATGCCGCGGCCGCGGGTGACGTTGCGCAGGAACGGCAGGACGTCATCCTGGCCTTCGGGGCCACCGAAGGAGGCGAGCAGCACGGCGTCGTAGTCCTTGGGGGCCATCCTGCCGGCTTCGGTCACCTCGTTGATGGTGGTGTCTGCTGCGGCAGCGTCCTGGGGATCGAGCGGGCTCATGAAAGTACCTCGGCAATCTCGGCGGCGCTTACCCGGCGGCCGGTGTAGAACGGGATCTCTTCGCGGACGTGGTGGCGGGCTTCGGTGGCGCGCAGGTGGCGCATCAGGTCCACAAGGTCCACCAGTTCGGGGGCTTCCAGGCCCAGGATCCATTCCCAGTCGCCGAGGGCGAAGGAGGACACCGTGTTGGAGATGACCTGGGGGAAGTCCCGGCCCAGCAGACCGTGGTCACGCAGCATCGCGCCGCGTTCGGCGTCCGGCAGCAGGTACCACTCGTAGGAGCGGACGAAGGGGTAGACGCAGAGCCACTCTGCCGGCTCCACCCCGCGGGAAAACGCGGGAGTGTGGTTCTTGGCGAACTCGGCCTCCCGGTGCACCCCCATCGCGGACCAGGCGATCTCGGTGCCGCGGAACAGCTCGCTGCGGCGGATGTCGCGGACCGCGCGCTGCAGGGCCTCCGGCTGGGGGCCGTGCAGCCAGACCATGATGTCGGCGTCTGCGCGCATCGCTGAAACGTCGTAGCTGCCGCGGTGGACCACGCCGGCCCCGGCCAGCCGTGCGGTGAGGGCGTCATATTCCCCGGCAGCATCGCCGCTGCGGAGGACGTCGGCGGAGCGCTTGAAAACCGTCCAGAGGGTGAAGAACTGCTCGGCTGATTCTTCGCTGGCTGATTCAGTTTTAGTGACAGTTTCGGCAGAAGTGTGGCTCATGGATACCAGTCTGCCCCCTACCCCCAATGAAGTCGAAATAAAGCACTTCTACAGTGCGTAGAAGTGCTTTATTTCACATCGTTGGGGATTCCGGCGCCGGATTCCGCACCCGGTGCGGGGACGCGTTCGGGACGTCAGACCCGGCGCAACCGCAGGACCACGACGCCGGCGATCCCGGACAGTGCCACGAGGCCGATGCCCAGGCCGAGCAGGGGCGAGGGTCCGGCAGGTTCCCGGGTCGATGTCGCCTCCATCGAGGTGCTCCCGGAGCGGGGCGTGGCCGGCGGTGTCGCGGTGGATGCCGTGGCTGTCGCAGATGCAGCGGCCGTGTTCGACGGCGATGCCGGGGTTTCGGTGGGGGCCTCGGTTTCGGCGGGAACTTCGGCGGCCGGTACCGGTTCCGCAACGGACCGGCCCGGGACGGGAACCGCAGGCGGGGCAGGAGCAGGAGTGGCGGGCTGCGGCACCGCCGGCAACGCTGGCACAGCCGGCACGGCCGGTGCCACGGGCTGCGGAGTGACGGTCCGCGTGGGCGTCGGCCTCGGGCTGCGGCTTGGCTCCGGCTCGTCCGGCTCCTCGGAGGAGGTCGGCTGCGGCGAGGGACTCGAGGGCGAGGGGCTGGGTGTGGGGTGCTTCGACGGCGCCAGCAGGCCGTCAACCACGCCGGCGAGGTCAAGGGACCGCAGGTCCGTCGCGGCGGGAACTGAGGCGGAAGCGGAGACGCCCGTGGCCGCTTGCGCGGCAGGCGCACCTGCGGAAAGAGCCAGCACCACTCCGAGCGCAGCAGCTGCCGTGCCGCCCCGAAGTCCCCCATGGTGACCGGCCCGCGTTTTTTGGACATTGGACCTGTGAGTAACCATGGTCACCGACCTTAGCTGTCAGCGGACACGGGGGAAAATTTGCCGTTTCCGCCTGTTTGTGGCTACCCGGTTGTGGGTCTCCGGGCCGCCTGCAGGGCGCCCGGATGACGGGCTCCGGCGCCGCTCAGGACAGCAGCTGGCGGACCTGCTTCGGTGTGTCGGCCACGATCGCCGCCAGGCCGTTGCCGGAGAGCCAGCCGCCCACCACCGCCAGGGTGCCGTCCGCCGCGCAGATGCTGCGCACGTCCGCGACGCGGCGCTTGTGTCCGAGCGAAGCGAAGGGCAGCGCGCCGCCCCAGCGGACAACGTCCCAGTCGACCACGTCGCCGGCGGTGACCGGAACGGACAGCAGCATGGAGGCGTCGTTTAGGGCAGCCTCGAACAGCTCACTGTCGGTGCCGGGTTCCGGGCGGACCGTGGCCCCGTGCCGGGTGTCACCGCGCCCGTAGGACAGCCGGACGACGTGGGTACCGGGGCCGGTCTGCGCTGCCAGCCACTCCCATTTGGCGGTGGCGTGGGTGAGTGCCTTGGCCTGGACTCCGGGGCTCTGCGGCGCGACCAGGATTCCGGTTCCCCGCGGGCGGGCGTCGAGCCGGGGCAGGTCCACCACGAGTGTGACCAGGCTGACGTCGGGGCCGGGCTCGGGGCGGCGGCCGGCCAGCTCCGGCAGGGCGCCGGCGAGCAGTTCGATGGCGGCAGGGCCCTCCACGGCGACGACCAGGAGCCCGGCGTCGTAGGCGGTGCCACCCGCGGAAACCCGCCAGCCGTCGGCCGTGCGCTCCACGGCGCCGGCCCGGGTGCCACCAAGCAGCGTCACGCCCAGGCTGCGCAGATCGGACAGCAGAGCCGGGATCAGAGTGTGCATCCCGCCACGCAACCCTGCGACGGCTGATCCCGCCTTCTGCACCCCGGACGACGCCGCCCCGGGGACCGCCGCTCCCCCAGCCGGGGTCCCACGGCGTTGCGCCCCAACGGCGGCGGCGAGGGAGCCGTGGTCCCGGATCCCGGCGCGCAGTCCGGGGGCCACCATGTCGATGTCGAGGACATCCGGGTCCGCGGAGTGGACTCCGCCGACGACGGGCGCCACAAGCCGTTGGAGCACGCGCCGCCCCATCCGTGCACGGACCAGCGCCGAGACGCTCGTGGCCTCGGCCCGGGTACCCAGCGAGGCGGGCAGGAGCTTGTCGAGCGAGGCCCGGAGCGAACCGAGGAGGCCGAGGGTGCGGCGGACTTCAGGGTCCCAGGGGTTGGCGGGGATGCCCAGGACGCCGGTGCGGGGAAGTTCGCGCGGGCCGTCCGGCAACTGGACCCACGCCCCGCCCGGCTGCGGGGCGACGATCATTCCGGCCAGGTCCAGTTCGGCGGCGAGATCCGCCACGGCGGAGGAGCGTGTGGCGAAGGACTCGGCGCCGCTGTCAAGGGTCAGGCCGGCCACCACATGGCTGCCGACGCAGCCGCCCCACGCGCCGGAGGCCTCCAGGACCGTGGTGCGGACGCCGGCGCGGGCCAGTTCCCGCGCGGCCAACAGGCCGGAGATCCCGCCGCCCACCACCACGGCGGTGGGCGCTGCGGTATCCCGGTCGGTGCGGGCAGCCTCCACGCGCTTACTCCGGGGAGATCGAGTGGATGAGTTTAACGACGCGCGTCAACACATCGGGATCGGTGTCCGGCGGCACGCCGTGGCCGAGGTTCAGCACGTGGCCGGGGGCTGAGGCGCCGGCGGCGATGACTTCGCGGACGTGGGCTTCCAGCACCTCCCACGGCGCGGACAGCAGGGCGGGGTCGATGTTGCCCTGCAGCGGCACCGTGCCGCCCAGCCGGCGGTTGGCTTCGTCCATCGGCAGCCGGTAGTCCACCCCGACGACGTCGACGCCGACGTCGCGCATAGCGACGAGCAGCTCCGAGGTGCCGGTGCCGAAGTGGATCAGCGGGGCGCCGAGGTCACGCACGTGGTCCAGGGCGCGGGAGGAGGCCGGGGCGACGAAGCGTTTGTAGTCGGCCAGGCCGAGGGAGCCTGCCCAGGAGTCGAAGAGCTGGCCCGCGGAGGCACCCGCTTCCAGCTGGGCGCGGAGGAACATGCCGGAGGCGTCCGCGGCCCAGTTGGCCAGCGCGGTCCAGGTCTCCGGGTCGGCGTGCATCATGGTGCGCGGGCCGAGGTGGTCGCGGGAAGGCTTCCCTTCCACCATGTACGCCGCGAGCGTGAACGGTGCGCCGGCGAATCCGATCAGCGGGGTCTTCCCCAGCTGGGCCACGGTGAGGCGGACGGCCTCGCGGATGGGCTCGAGGGCTTCCCAGGTGAGCTGGGGCAGGGCGGCGACATCGGCCGCGGTGCGGACCGGCTTCTCCAGCACGGGTCCGACGCCGGGGACGATATCCACGCCGACTCCGGCCAGCTTAAGCGGAATGACGATGTCCGAGAAGAAGATGGCGGCGTCGACGTCGTGGCGGCGGACCGGCTGCAGCGTGATCTCGGAGGCCAGTTCGGGGCGCAGGCAGGAGTCCAGCATGGCGACCCCCTCGCGCAGCTTGAGGTATTCGGGCAGCGAGCGGCCGGCCTGCCGCATGAACCACACCGGACGGCGGGAGGGCTTCCCGCCGCGGTAAGCGGTGATCAGCGGGGAGTCCGCGGTGCGGCCGTCCATCAGAGGGTGCCCGGCGTCAAGGCCGGAGAGTTCAGGAGTTGCCGCAGCGCGAGGAGTCATGCCTTCGATTGTGCCGAAAATCAGCCCCAAAAGATAACGACAGCCTGTCACCGACACGGACAGTGACCCGGGCTGCGCCCCGGCCGTGGCGCGAATCACAGCCCCGCGTGTGCAGTCGCACGCCGGGCTGTTGTTCTACACCGGAACGAAAAAGCTATGATTGTGATGCTGTGGTTCTTTTTTCTCTGGTGGCGACCCACGCCGACATCGACCTCGAGACCGTTGCTCAATTGAGCACCGGTGCTTCCGAGCTCGCCACATCCGCCCTCGCCGGGTCGCCGGCCGTGGCGGGTGCCATTGTCCTTGCCACGTGCAACCGCTTCGAAATCTACGGTGAAGCGCCCCGGCACGACGACGTCGAAGACGCCCGCCTGGCTCTCATCGCCCAGCTCAGCGGCTCCACCGGACTCAACGAACAGCTCGTGGCGCGCTCCTTCAGCACCCGCACGGGCTCGGACGTCACCCGGCACCTCTTCTCCGTCAGCTCCGGGCTGGACTCCGCCGTCGTCGGCGAACGCGAAATCGCCGGCCAGGTCCGCCGGGCCCTGATTACGGCCCAGCACCAAGGCACGGCCAGCGCCGGCCTCGTCAGGCTCTTCCAGGCGGCGTCGAAAACCGCCAAGGACGTCGGGGCCCAGACCGCCCTCGGCGCCCGCGGCCTCTCGGTGGTCTCCGTGGCCCTGGACCTCGCGACCGAGTTGTCCGAAGTCCCCGACTGGTCCACGAAAAAGGTCGTGGTGTTCGGCACCGGCGCCTATGCCGGCGCCACCATGTCGCTGCTGCGTGAGCGCGGCTGCACGGATGTCTCCGTCTACTCCTCCTCCGGCCGTGCCGCCGGTTTCGTCGCCACCCGCGGCGGGACCGCACTCGACGGCGACAGCCTCCCGGCCGCCGTCGCCGCCGCCGACGTCATGATCGGCTGCAGCGGGGCGGACACCCGCGTGGAAGCGTCAGAGCTGGCCAGGGTCCGGGCGTTCTCGCCCCAGCCGCTGATCGCCATCGATCTGGCCCTCACGCACGATTTCGATCCCGCCGTCGGCGGACTCGACGGCGTCGAGCTGCTCACGCTGGAATCGGTCCGCCTGGCCGCCCCGCAGGAGCAGGCCGAGTCGCTGGCCCAGGCGAGCAGCATTGTTGCCGGTGCGGCCAGCGCGTTCGAACAGGAACGCGAGGCCCGCTCGGTGGACTCGGCCATTGTCGCCCTGCGCCGGCACACCATGAACGTGCTTGACGCGGAGATGGAAAAGGTCCGGGCCCGCCACGGCTGCACCGCCGCGGCGGAGGAAGTCGAGTTCGCGCTCCGCCGGATGGTCAAGCAGCTGCTGCACGTCCCCACGGTCCGGGCCCGCGAGCTCGCCGCCAACGGTCAGCAGGAAGACTACGTGGCCGCCCTTGAGGCGCTGTACGGAATCACGGTTGAACCGCCCGTGGCCAAAGCTGCCGCCGAATGCCCTGTTGAACACCAGGACCGTCCCGCACCGGGCGGCGTGCGGGAAATCGCCTAAGCGACGCTTCTCGCAGGCTGAACCGCCCGACGGCGCTAGCCTGTTGCCTGACGCGGAAAACGAACGCCGAGAACGACCCTGCCGCGACGGCTTCCCGTCGAAACTCGGCATCAAGGATTCGATCCGAGCTCTTGGGCATCGGCCAGACGACAGTCGGCGACATGGTCCTCCACGCCAACCCGGCACGCGTTAATTCAGAGACAGGCCCTGGCGGCCGGAGTCTACGGCGGCCACGGGTGCCCGGCCGTGCATAAGTACCAGTCTGTGAAGAGATCCGGCGGCAGTTCCAGGTTTGGATCCCGGCCCGGCTCAGCGGGCAGGTCCAAATCGGGAT
Source organism: Arthrobacter sp. UYEF36 (assembly GCF_040547025.1). Lineage (NCBI taxonomy): Bacteria > Bacillati > Actinomycetota > Actinomycetes > Micrococcales > Micrococcaceae > Arthrobacter > Arthrobacter sp. UYEF36. The sequence continues at coordinate 434,672 of NZ_JBEPOX010000001.1, read as the reverse complement.
CCCAACCCGGCTCCGCGGGCAGTTCCAGGTTTGGATCCCGGCCCGGCTCAGCGGGCAGGTCCAGATCGGGATCCCAGCCTGGATCCGCGGGCAGACTTTCGTCCAGTCCTGGGTCCGGGAGTGTGTCGGTGGCCGGGATGCCGGGTGGCCAGTCGGGTGGTTCCCAGTCCTGCTGTTCGCTGGGATAGTGCCGGCCTGAGGGTGAAGTCCAGCCCGGCGGGCTGTGATTGCTGGCCCCGGATGGTGTCCAGCCGGAGCCGTGTTTCAGCCGGTGGTGCTTGTGGCAGGGCTGTCCGAGGTTGGAGATTCCGGTGGTGCCGCCGTCGGCCCAGGCCAGAAGGTGGTCGGCGTCGTTGTCCAACGAGTGGTTGTTGCAGCCCGGGAAGGGGCATTTGCCGTCGCGGAGCCGGAGCCAGTGGCGCATAGCTTTGGTGAGCCGGTAGCTGGTCCGGCCGATTTCCAGCGGCGCCCCGTCCCGCGGATCCGTCAGGACCCGGTAGAAGGAACCCGCACCGTCGGCGACCAGGCGGCGGGCCATCGACGGCGGAATCGGCCCGTACCCGTCGAGGGTCGCCGGTTCCTCCCCGGCACCGAGGAGGGACAGGACCGGGACGGTGACCAGGACCTGCGCCCGCGGGACCGGCACACCCCCGCATGCGCCCCCGCAGCCCCCTCCGTCGGCGCTGTTGCCTCCGTCGGTCCCGGTGCCGCCGCCGGCAATAGCACTGTCTGCCGGTCCGCCCGAAGTGCCGGTGGTGGCGCCGGTGGTGTTGCTGGTGAGGAGCAAGGTGGCGGCGATGTCGGCGCGGAGCTGGGTCAGAGTGCGGGGCTCCTCCGGGCCCTGCAGGGCCCGGGCCGCGGCGGTGGTCCGTTCCCAGATCCCCGCAGCGGTGTCGGCCGGGAGGTACGCCGAGAGCCAGGCCATCCCGTCCCGGTCCGGGCAGTATTCGACCCGCCGGTCCGCAGCGCACCTGGTGTGCCGTTTTTCGATACTGACCGGGTGGTGGCGTTCCCGCCAGGCGCGGGCCTTGGCGCGGAACCGTCCCGGCACGAGGTCCCCGGCCGGGCACCCCCGGGCCGGGTTGGGCTCGGAGGGGTCCAGAAAGTGCGCCTCCAATGCGGCCGCGCCGGCCGGATCCAGGTTGCTGGCTTCGTCCACCATGATCCGTGCGTGGGCCCAGGAGATCGTCCCGGCCTGCAAAGCTCCCAGGGTCAAGGGCAGCGACGTCGTCAGAGCCTGGCTCTCACCCAGCAGGGCACCGGCGGCGTGTTCACCGACCGTCAGGACACCCGCGACCTCGGCCACCAAAGCCATCTCCTGGACAGTGTGGTCCCGCAGGGACGCTGCCGGGGACGCCAGCGCCCGGGCCGCCTCCGCGTAGTCCGCGGTCAGCCAAACCTTCAGCGCGGCCATCCCGGCCTCCACCCGCGCCACGCCGGTCATACCGTCCAGGCAACCATCCGCCAGCTCCCGCAACGGATCAGCCCGCAACGGATCGGCACACAACGGATCAGACTCGGCACCCCGAAGCGGATCTGCGCCGGACCGATCAGCGCCGTCCCCGCCCGAAGCGAAAACAGCCAGCGCAGCAACGGACGCCGCGACAGCCGCCAGCGCCTCCCTGGCCTCCGCACTCCAAACCGTTCTTTCCATGAATCCAGACTAGAAGATGGCTACGACAGTTTTGATGGACTGGCGATGACCGCGCGATTGTCGGTGAGGTACCTTCTCTGGACTACGCGTTGGGCAATTAGGAGGAGCGGGAAGAGTAGCCGACATGGTTGTTGTGATGCCGCTCGCGTGAGCGAGCGAATGCTGAGCCCGGCAGAGAAGCTATTCCAACCATCAAAGATTCCAGGAACCACGTGCCGCTCCCTACTGCACCGGCGCGGCCCGCCGGTGCGATGCCGGCACAGAGATTCGAGAAAATCTGTTGCACTGAGCGTTCCCCAAGCGGGAGTCCGGGGCACTGATCGCTAACGACCTGAGACGAGAATGTTCTCGGTGACCTTGGACCACCCTTCCGATTCCAGTTTGCGGGTGTCGAAGCCGTCCGTGATCAGCATGGTGGACGATGCACTGCCCACTCGAGACCTCGACGATCCGGCCGATGGTGTTCGATCTGCTGCAGCCGGCAATCCACCGGGGATCCTCACCTGGCGGGACAACGGCCACGCAGGCCACCGTGGCATCGTCATTTTCAGCGGCAAAGTACCTGACACCATCCCGGGTGGCGAGCAGGCGGGCGCTGTCCGCCCTCACGTTGTGTTGGAGGGTGACGCCTGGCGGCAGCTTGTCTTCCGGCGTCGCGGCACGGTCCAAGGCCTTTAGCCCGGCTTGGCCCGAGCAGCCGCCCAGCAGCAGTGCTGCGCCGACCACGGCGGCAATAACCGGAAATGGATAACGTGTCATGTCGCTGCCCCCCGGCTATCGATTCCACGAGGGTACACGAAGACGACGACCAAGAGACTTACCAGCACTGAAGCCATCCGCATGGTTCGTTAGGGGACCCCTGAGCGAAACCCGTCCGCGTTGGTGGTGCTTCCGTGCGGTCAACGCCGCGAGAATACCGTCATGACCTCTCATGACACTGACTTCGAGATCCCTTTCACTCCGGTGCCGCGCGACTTTCCTGGGCACCAAATGCCGCTATCAGTACCGCAGGGCATGCGACTCGAGCTGAGCCGCTCACGCCTTGTCAGCGGCCTTGCTCTTATGGGCGAGGAATCGGGTGGGCTCGACGAATCCATCCCTATTGATGCCGACCAATCGCTATATTCCCGCAGCGAAGCCGGAAAGGACCGTGGCGGCCGACCACGCAGGGCTACCGACAGTGCCCCTGCGTAGCGTTTGTCTCCAGACGGCGGAGTCCGGGTCATGGCTAATTTCACTGGCCGCAACTCATCGGCTTCACTTCAAGCTGACCTGGTCAGTAGACCGGCTTGTCCGGTTCCACGTCCCGCACCCAGGCCAGGATTCCGCCGTCGAGGTGGCTGACGCGCTCATAGCCGGCCGCCCGGGCGGCGGCGAGGACGGCCGCGGACCGGGTCCCGGCCTTGCAGTGGAACACGATGTCCGAGTCCTGCGGCAGCTCGTGCCAGGCCTCGCCGGCCAGGATCCGGCCCTGCGGGATCAGCACGGCCCCGTCGATCCGGACGATGTCGTACTCCCCCGTTTCCCGCACATCGACGAGGTGGAAGTCCTTGAGTCCGGCCGTGCGGGAGGCCAGCATCGTGGCCAGTTGCGTTGCCGTCACGGTGTGTTCGGTGCCCGCCTCCGCGGCCGGGGTGATACCGCAGAAAGCCTCATAGTCGGTCAGTTCCGTGATCCGCTCCGCTTCCGGATCCCGGGAGACCCTGATTTCGCGCCAGGTCCCGCCAAGGGCGTCGAAAAGCGCCACGCGGCCCAGCAGGGAACGCCCGACCCCGGTGATCAGTTTGACGGCCTCCGTCACCATGAGCGAACCCACGGCGGCGCAGAGCATCCCGAACACACCGCCTTCCCCGCAGGACGGCACCGAGCCCGCGGGCGGCGCCTCCGGGTACAGGTCCCGGTAAGTGGGGCCGAATTGTTCCCAGAAGACGCTGACCTGCCCGTCGAAGCGGAAAATCGAACCCCAGACGTAGGGTTTGCCGAGGATCGCCGCGGCGTCGTTCACGAGGTAGCGGGTGGCGAAGTTGTCGGCGCCGTCAAGGATGAGGTCGTAGCCGGCAAACAGTTCCAGGGCGTTGGAGGCGTCCAGCCGGACATTGTGCAGCCGGACCTCCACGAGCGGGTTCAGGGCCGCAATGGCGTCGCGCGCCGACTCGATCTTGGGCCGGCCCACGTCCGCCACGCCGTGGATCACCTGGCGCTGGAGGTTGCTCAGGTCCACGGTGTCGTCGTCGACGATTCCCAGCGTTCCCACCCCTGCAGCCGCCAGGTACAGCAGCGCGGGAGAGCCCAGGCCGCCGGCGCCGATCACAAGGACCTTGGCGTTCTTCAGGCGGAGCTGCCCGATCGACCCGATCTCCGGAATAATCAGGTGCCGGGAGTAGCGCTCCACCTCATCCGGGCTCAAGCCGTCGGCCGGTTCCACCAGCGGTCCGGGCGCCCCGGATACTGTTTCCGGAGCTGCGGAGGCTGGGCTGGGGGTGAACTTGGAGGCCATACTTCAATCTATGCCCGAAGATGCCGCCAGGTCATATTACCGGCACGTAAAGTGGACGTAACAGCAAGGAAAGAAGGCCCACAGTGGTTCATCAGGCACCGGTTGAGCGGGGTCATGCCGGAAAGTCACCGGACGTCCCGGCACGCAGCGGACAGCGATCGGCGCGGCTACCCCGCGATGAGCGCCGGGCACAGCTGCTCGCGGCGGCCCAGGAAGTGTTCGTTGCCAACGGCTACCACGGGGCCGCGATGGACGAAATAGCCGAGACCGCCCACGTCAGCAAGCCGGTGCTGTACCAGCACTTCCCGTCCAAACGCGAGCTGTATATGGCCCTGCTGGACAGCCAGCTGAGCAAACTGATCGGGCTGCTGCTCGGGGCCCTGAATTCCACTACGGACAACGATGAGCGCGTCCAGGCGGTCATGCGGGCCTACTTCCGCTTCATCGCCAGCGACGACCAGGCCCACCGCCTCGTTTTCGAATCCGACCTCGTCAATGACGCCGATGTCAGTGCACGGCTGGAAGCCTTCAACAAAACCTTCGCCGACGCCGTCGCCCGGGTCATCGCCGAGGACACCAAGCTGCCCGAACTGGAATCCCAGCTGCTGGGCCGCGGTCTCGCCGGAATGGCTCAGGTCAGCGCCCGGTACTGGCTGGAAACCGACGGGAATCTTGACCTCGATGTGGCCAGCGATCTCATCTACCGTTTAGCTTGGCGCGGAATCTCCCGCTTCCCCAAGGAAACCTAGACTACAAATAGAGATAACACCGAAGAGACGAACTTTGATTGGCTGGGAGGCCTTGCTGTGGAAGTAAAGATCGGCATACAGAACATCGGCCGCGAAATTGTCCTGGAATCGGCCCAAGAGGCCGACGCCGTTGCCAAAGTGGTAGGCGAGGCCATCGCGAAGGGCACGGAGCTGCGCCTGACCGACGAAAAGGGCCGCCAGATCATCATTCCCGCGAACGTCCTGGGCTATGTTGAAATCGGCGCCGAGGAAACACGCCGCGTCGGTTTCGGCGCGCTCTAACCACCAGCCCCACCTGCGCGCCGGCAGCACCGCTGCCGGCCGGTCCCCCGATCCGCAAGGAGTCCCGACGTGCTTTCCCTGATTGTGGTCGCCCTGGTAACCGTGGCCGCGGGCTTTGTGGTGTGGGCCAACGACAAGCGCCACGCCAAGTACGGCATCGCCGTGCCGGCCGGGGTATCACTAACCGTCGGGATGCTGAGCTGGATCGCCTTCATGGCCGCCGGGCTCGGCTACCAGCCGGGGCTGACCTGGATTCCATGGGTGCTGCCCATGGTCCTGGGCGCCGCCGCCTCCGTGGCGGCCGTGCTGTACCTCGGCAAAACCCGCACCAGCCGCGACACCGCCCGGCTCACCGCCATCCTGCGCTACTAGCCCGCCGGGCAGCGGGCCGGTTGCCGGAGCTCATGCCTCCGGCACACCGGCTCCGTGGCCGGCTTCGGTGCACAGGCACAGCTGGTTTCCCTGCGCATCCGTGACCACCACCCAGTTGGGTGCGTGGTCACGGTTCATTAACGCCCCGGCGGCCGCAGTTTTCGCCAGCACGGGCCCCGACTCGGCCCTGCTTCGGTGAATATCCAGGTGCACCCGGTTGGGGCTGGGAGTGGATGTCTCCTGGAACCAGAGCGTAGGGCCACGCCCGAACGGGTCCACCAGGTCATTCGCGCCGCCCCGGCGGTAGCCGAGGGCCACCCGCCAGACCTCCGCGATGGCGGCCGGATCCTCGGAGTCGATGGCCACCTCCACAGTCCGGTACAGGCCCGGTTCCGCGGTGGCGCCGACTCCGGCTGCTGCCGCACCGGCGGCAGCTGCGGCCGCGACGTCCCGCCGTGTGACCTCGTCCCCGGCGTCGTGGGAGCTGTAACGCAGGAAGACCCGGTTGTAGCGCCAATCCAGGTCCGGGTGGTGGTTCTGCTCCTCGGCCAAGCGTCCGACGGCGGCAATCAGCTCCAGCGCCGCGGCCGCCGTCGGTGCCTTGTAGGCCGTGACGAGACCACCGAGCCGGTATCTCCAGTCCGGCAGCTCTGCCAGGGCGGCGTCGACCTGGCTCTCGTTGAGGATGTCGTCGGGGGTTGCCATGGCGGGCTCCTTTGCTGCGTCGGGCCGGGCCTTCCGCTGCATGGCCCCGACCGCAGGGTGTGCGGGCTGGGCTGGTCCGGCCCTAGAGGAATTCGGCCCGGCCCTCCATTGCCGAGGACGCCAGAGCGTGCTCCCGGCGCGGGATCCTGCCGGCCCTTTTGGCCAGCCTACCGGCGATCACCGCGTGCTTGAAGGCCTCCCCCATCAGCACCGGATTCTGCGCGCGGGTCACGGCCGTGGCCAGCAGCACGGCGTCGCAGCCAAGCTCCATGGCCAGGGCGGCGTCGGAGGCGGTGCCGATCCCGGCGTCCAGGACCACGGGCACGGAGGCCCGCGAAACGATCAGCTCGATGTTGTGCGGATTCAGGATGCCCAGGCCGGTACCGATCGGCGCGCCCAGGGGCATCACCGCGGCGGCGCCAAGGTTTTCCAGCCGCAGGGCCAGCACCGGGTCGTCATTGGTGTAGGCAAAGACCTTGAACCCGCGGCCCACGAGCAGTTCGGTGGCCTCGACGAGTTCCACGGCATCCGGCAGCAGGGTGTGCTCGTCCGCTATGACTTCCAGCTTCACCCAGTCCGTTTCGAGGGCTTCGCGGGCCAGTTCGGCCGTCAGCACGGCGTCCTTGGCGGTGAAGCAGCCCGCGGTATTGGGCAGCACCCGGATGTTGTGGTCCAGCAGCAGCTGGAACAGCGACCCGGCTTCCGCGGGCGAGTAGCGCCGCATCGCGACGGTGGTCAGCTCGGTGCCGGAGGCCAGCAGCGCGGCCCCCAGACCGTCCAGGCTCGGCGCCCCGCCGGTGCCCATGATCAGCCGCGACCCCAGCTGCACGCCGTCGACCGTAAAGGGATCTGTCGCCGCCGGTGAGACCGCTTGGACCGTGACCCGTGTGGTTTCCGCCATGTTGCTCATCCTCCCTGTACCGCCGTGACCAGCTCGATGTCGTCGCCGTCGGCGAGCGCGGTGCCGTGCCATTGGCTGCGGGGAACCACCTCCGCGTTGCGGGCCACGGCGACCCCAAGTTTGCCGCCGTCCGCAGATTGGCCGTTCGGGGCCAGCGACCGGCCGGTGACCTGGCTGACGAGGGTGCTGACCGAGGCGCCGTCGGCGAGCGAGTGCTCTGTTCCGTTCAGTCTGATGCGCATACCGTTTCCTTGCTGTGCTCAGGGGTGGTGTCGAGGTGGGTGGTGTCCCGGTGGGCTGTTTCCGGCGGTCCGGTGACCGGCGTGCCGGTGGCGAATCTGTCAGGCCGGAAGTGCGCCCAGCGGGGGTCCGCGACGCCGTCCAGCAGTTGCCGGCAGATCTCCGCGGCAGCGGGGGTAAGCAGGATGCCGTGCCGGAAGAACCCGGTGGCGATGATGAGCCCCGCAACGTCCCCGTGCTGCGGATCAGCGACCCGGCCCAGCAGCGGCGCATTGTCCGGGGTCCCGGGCCGGGCCCGCGCCGTGGCCTCGAGCAGTTCCAGTTCGGCGACGGCGGGGACCAGCTGCTGCGCGTCGCGCAGCAGCTGGTAGACGCCGCCCGCGGACACGGCGCCGCCGGAGGGGTTGCCGCCAGCCGCGTTGCCGCCAGAGGGGTTGCCGCCAGCAGCGTTACCGCCAGCCGGGTTGCCGCGGTCCGAGGCTTCCGTCTGGCTGTCGGATCCGAGGTCATCTTCCCGCTGGGTGGCTCCGATCACCACGGTGCCGTCCTGCCGGGGAACGAGGTAGACCGGCACCCCACGGACCAGTCCCCGCACCGTTGAGGTCAGCAGCGGCCGCAGTTTTTCCGGCACCCGGAGCCGGAGGATGTCGCCGTGGACCGGCCGCAGCGGCAACCGGAGTCCGGCGGGCAGGCCCTTGAGTGCGGCGGCGCCCAGGCCGTTGGCCACAATGGTTTCTTTGGCCCGGACCGTACCGCCGCCGACCAAGCTGGCACCCGCCACCCGTCCGTCCGCCCAGAGCAGCCCGGAAGCGCGCCGGCTGATGATCCGGCAGCGGCTGTCGGCGGCCAGGAGCCCGCCGATCCGGGCGAGCAGGCGGCGGGGGTCCACCTGGTGGTCGGCGGGAATGTCGAAAGCGCAGGAGATGCCCGGGCTCAGGAGCGGCTCACGCAGTCGCGCCTCGCGGACGGTCAGCGGCTCGACAGCGAGGCCGTACGCCTGCTGGACGGCGCGCAGGTCCGCGAGCGCCCGGCGGTCGGCGGCGTCGGCCCCGACGGCGAGGGTCGGCGTCGTGAGGTAACCCGTGCCGGTGTCCGTCCCGGCACGCCCGGCTCCACCATCCGCTCCGGCGTCCAGTCCGGCGGCGAAAGCCGGCCAAAGGCGGGAGGATTCCAGCATGAGTTCGAGGAGGGCTTCCTCCTGGTAGTGCAGTTCACTCACCGGGGCGAGCATGCCGGCGGCCGCCCAGCTGGCGCCGCTTCCGGGGGCGTCGTCGATCAGGGCGACCGACCGGCCCGAGAGTCGCGCTACCCAGGCGATCCCGTGGCCGACGACTCCGCCGCCGATCACGGCAACGTCGTAACATTCCGGGGTTTGGGCGTCATCGGCCAGCGCTGCTTTAGGTCCCGCGGGCGTGCCGCGGGCGGATGTGGGGCACATGAAGGATTCCTTCCCTACGCCGGTACTAACCGGATCAGGTCAAGCGGTCGGCTCTGACGCCCTCTCAGCCCGCCCGCGCCGGACGCCTGTGGCGTGATCGGCTGCGGCGGGCTCCCGCGGTATTCGCCCAGTTTAGAGGAACTAGGCTGAAAGCATGAGCCAGGATGCCGCCCACGCCACTGCCCGCCTTTACCTCTGCACCGGGGCCCGCCAGGACCGGGGCGACTTTGCGGACTTCGTGGACGCGGCCTTTGCCGGCGGCGTTGACATCATCCAGCTGCGCGACAAGTCCCTGGAGGCAGCCGAGGAGCTGGAACTCCTGGAGGTTTTGCACCAGGCGGCCCGCCGACACGACCGTCTCTGGGCCGTCAACGACCGGGCGGACCTCGCCTCGCTCTCCGGGGCGCCGGTGTTCCACATCGGGCAAAAGGACATCCCCCTCGGGGCTGCCCGGGACTTCCTGGGCGAGGACACCGCGATCGGGCTCTCCACCCACAGCCCGGACCAGGTGGACACAGCCATTGCCGCCTCCACCGGCCCCCATGGCCTGGACTACTTCTGTGCCGGGCCGGTGTGGGCCACACCCACCAAGCCGGGGCGCGCCGCCGTCGGACTTGACCTGGTGCGCTACGCGGCCGACGCGACCCGCCGGGCATCGGCCCTGGTCGATGGCGAAGTCGAGCGCGAAGTCGCGGGCGAGGTGCCGTGGTTCGCGATCGGCGGCATTGACCTTGGAAATGTGGAGCAGGTGGTGGAGGCGGGCGCGCGGAGAATCGTGGTGGTCCGCGCCATCACCGAAGCCGACAATCCCGCGGACGCTGCCCGGGCCCTGCTCGCGGCACTCGACGCCGCGGAGAACTGAGCGAGGGAAACTGAAGCCGGTCCGGGCCGTCCGTTCAGCCGGCCAGGCCGAGCTCGGTCATCCGGCGTGAGTGGTTCGCCGCCAGTCCCCCCATCAACTCGCGGACCAGTTCCTTGGACCGGTCCTCGTCCGCGCCGATCAGGCCCCCGATGAAGGCGTGCTCAAAACTCACCCGCTGCGCCTGGGTCAGTGCTTCCCCGAGCAGCCGCCTCGCCCACAGCGCCAGCCGCGAGGCGAGCCGTGGGTCGTCGGCAAGGGCTGTCTTGATCCGCTCCCGCAGCACCGCCGTCGATCCCCCATCGGACTGGATCTGCTCCACCAGGGGCCGGGTTCCGGCGTCGACGTAGCGGGAAATGGCGCGGTAGAAATCGACGGAGAGGGTGTCTATGACGTACGCCTTCATCAGGCATTCGTACCAGTCCGCCGGCCGGGTGCGTTCGTGGAAGTGGTCCACGGACGGTTGGAACGGCAGCATGGCGGCCTCCGCGTCCAAGCCCATGGCGTCGAGTTTGGCGCTCACCAGCTCATAGTGCTGGAACTCGATCACGGCGAGCCGGCCGAGCACCGCACGGTCGTGCAGGGTGGGTGAATACCGTGCATCGGAGGAGAGTCGTTCGAAGGCGGAAAGCTCGCCGTAGGCCATCACGCCGAGCAGATCCATCAGGAAGCTGTTGTAACGGGCAGGATCGGCCGGGGATGTGCTCATGATCCAAGACTAATGGCGTAAATGAAGCTAATCTGATTTTCGTGTCCCATCATCGCTTGACCCCCAGTGTCCACCAGCAGAAGAACCAACTGGCCGAGGCGCTCAACGCGCTGCGCACGACGCTGGAGCTGCCGGGCCCCTTCCCTGAGGACGCACTCCGGGAAGCCAAGGAGGCAGTCGCCGGGCATGAGCTGCCGGAGCTGGACTTCACGCACATCGCGTTTGTGACCATCGATCCGGCGTCCTCCACCGACCTGGACCAGGCCCTCTTCATTGACCGTTCCGGTGAGGGCTATAAGGTCTTCTACGCGATCGCCGACGTCCCCTCCTTCGTGGCCCCTGGCGGGGCCCTCGACGCGGAAACCCGCCGCCGCGGCCAGACCTTCTACACTCCGGACGGCCGGATTCCACTGCATCCGGAAATCATCAGCGAAGAAGCCGGCAGCCTGCTGGCCGGCCAGCACTGCGCTGCGTTTGTCTGGGAATTCGAGCTGGATGCCGCGGCCGAGGTGTCCGCGGTGCTGGTCCGCCGTGCAACCGTCCGCAGCCAGGCGAAGCTCAACTACCGCGGGGTGCAGGCCGAGCTCGACGCCGGCACCGCCGCGCCCGTGCTGCAGCTGCTCAAGGAAGTCGGGATAAAGCGGGTTGAGCTGGAACGGCTCCGCGGCGGCGCCAGCCTGAACATGCCGGAACAGGAAATCGAACAGCTGCCCGACGGCGGCTACCGGATCGCCGCCGCGCCGCCGCTGCCCGTGGAGGACTGGAACGCCCAGATCTCCCTGATGACGGGGATGGCCGCCGCGGAGATCATGCTGGCGGGCAAGGTCGGCATCCTGCGCACCATGCCGGCCCCGGATGAGGCCTCGCTGGCGCATTTCCACCGCCAGACCCGCGCCCTGGGCAAGCCCTGGGACGGCGAAGTCAGCTACGGCGAGTACCTGCGCACCCTCGATCCGACGGACCCCAGGCAGCTGGCGATCGTGCACTCGGCCGGCATGCTATTCCGCGGCGCCGGTTACACCCCCTTCGACGGGACCGTGCCCGAGGCCGCCACCCAGGCCGCCATCGGCGCTGCCTATGCCCACTCCACCGCCCCGCTGCGCCGGCTGATCGACCGGTTCGTCCTGGTGATCTGCGAGGCGCTGAGCAACGGCGCGGCTGTCCCGGACTGGGCCCGGGAGGCCCTTCCCTCCCTTCCGTCGATCATGGCGACCTCGGACCAACTGGCCGCCAAACTGGAGCGGCTCTCCCTCGATACCGTCGAGGCGGCGCTCCTGGTGAACCACGTCGGGCAGGAGTTCGACGCCGTCGTCATTTCCGGTTCCAAACCCGCCGGGAACGGAAAGAACAGGAACGGGAAAAACGCGAACGGAAAGAACGGCAACGGAGGAGGCGGCACCAAGCCGGGAAACGGCAACGGACCCTCCGGGATTGTGCAGATCGCCGAGCCCGCGGTCACCGCCCGCTGCCCCGGCGAACTGGAACCCGGCACCCAGGTCCGGGTGCGGATCGTGTCCTCGGACATTGCCACCCGCGAGGTCCGGCTGGAGCTGGTGGGCTAAGCGATCGGTTGCGCTCCCGCGCGCCGCCTGCGGTGTCAGTCGAGGATCCTGGCTGCGTGCGGCTAGACTGGAAGGGTAGATATGGATGCCCGGTCGTTGATTTCCTTGATTTTCGAACTCAACAAGCCCGCCCCTACGCGATCTTGAGATAGACCCGCTGGTCCCCAGTGCCAGCATTTAGATAGCCCGCGATCGGCTTCCACTGGAATTGCTTGCGTGCCTGAGCGTGCTCCGGAACGGCCACCCGGCCGGCCCCGTTGAGCAAGCAGCGCAGCCCAAAATGAATAAGGAAACTCCCAGTTGAGTGAATTGCACACGCACCAGCTTCTGACCGACGAATCCGGAACGGAAACGCTCGAGCCGGAAGAGACCATCATCTCGGACGAGAAGCCGCACGAGATCGCCGAGAAAACCTTCGCTGACTTCAACGTCCGCGCCGACATCGTGGAGTCGCTGGCCGACGCCGGCATCACCCACCCCTTCCCGATCCAGGCCATGACCCTGCCGGTCGCCCTCAGCGGCCACGACATCATCGGCCAGGCCAAGACCGGCACCGGCAAGACCCTCGGCTTCGGCATCCCGGCGCTGCAGCGCGTCGTTGGACCGGACGATGCAGGCTATGACTCGCTGGCCGCACCCGGCGCCCCGCAGGCCCTCGTGATCGTGCCGACCCGCGAACTCGCCGTCCAGGTTGCCAATGACCTGCAGAACGCCGCCCGCAAGCGCAACGCCCGCATCACCACGATCTACGGCGGCCGTGCCTACGAGCCGCAGGTCGAGGCCCTGCAGAAGGGCGTCGAGGTCGTCGTCGGCACCCCCGGCCGCCTCATCGACCTGTACAAGCAGAAGCACCTCGTGCTGAAGAACGTCAAGATGGTCATCCTTGACGAGGCCGACGAAATGCTGGACCTCGGCTTCCTGCCCGACGTCGAGACCCTCATCGCCGGCACCCCGCCGGTCCGCCAGACCCTGCTGTTCTCGGCCACCATGCCCGGCCCGGTCGTCGCCATGGCGCGCCGCTACATGACCAAGCCGACCCACATCCGCGCCGCCGACCCGGACGACGAGGGCCTCACCAAGCGCGACATCCGCCAGCTGATCTACCGTGCCCACAGCATGGACAAGATCGAGGTCGTCGCCCGCATCCTGCAGGCCCGCGGCCGCGGCCGCACCATCATCTTCACCAAAACCAAGCGCACCGCCGCCAAGGTTGCCGAGGAACTCGTGGACCGCGGCTTCGCGGCGGCCGCCATCCACGGCGACCTCGGCCAGGGCGCCCGCGAGCAGGCCCTGCGCGCCTTCCGCAACAACAAGGTGGACGTCCTCGTTGCCACCGACGTTGCCGCCCGCGGCATCGACGTCGACGACGTCACCCACGTCATCAACTACCAGTGCGTTGAAGACGAAAAGATCTACCTGCACCGCGTGGGCCGCACCGGCCGCGCCGGCAACAAGGGCACGGCCGTGACCTTCGTTGACTGGGACGACATGCCCCGCTGGGGCCTGATTAACAAGGCCTTGGGCCTGAGCGTTCCGGAGCCCGTGGAAACCTACTCCTCCTCGCCGCACCTCTTCGAGGAGCTCGACATCCCCGAGGGCACCAAGGGCCGGCTGCCCCGCGACAAGCGCGTGCTGGCCGGCGTCGACGCCGAGGTCCTGGAGGACCTGGGCGAGACCGGCAAGAAGAACGCCCCCCGCACGGGACAGAGCACCGGCGGACGCGACAGCGCCCGCACCGGCGGACGCGACGCCGGCGCCACCGCCGGCGGTCGTGACGGCGGCCGCACCGCCGGCGGCCGCACCGCCGGCGGCAGCCGCGACACCCGCCGCAGCGGCGGCGCCACCGCCGGCAAGGACAGCGGACGCTCCGGTGACCGCCGTCGTCGTCCGGCCGAGGCTGAAGCCAGCACCGGCCCCGCCGCCGAGGCGCCGGCCAGGTCCGCCGCGGCTGCGCCGACCGAGGTCGACCGCGCCACCCGCGCACGCCGTCGCACGCGCACCCGCCGCCACAACGGCGAAGTGGTTGCCGGCGAGGCACAGGCCGGGGCTCCGGCAGGCAGCACCGAGGCCTAAACCCCCTCATGACTGACACCGTCTGGGCGCCGGACGGCAGCAATTTGGTGGTACACGCGGACAACGCGGCGTACCTCCCGACGCTGCCGGACGGCGCCTTCACACTCATTTACGTGGATCCGCCCTTCAACACCGGCCGGGTCCAGAAGCGCCAGGAAACCAGGATGGTGCTCAACGCCGGCGGCGACGGCGACCGGGTGGGGTTCAAGGGCCGCTCCTATGACACGATCAAGGGCGCGCTGCACAAGTACGACGATGCGTTCAGCGACTACTGGACCTTCCTGGAACCGCGCCTCGTCGAGGCCTGGCGGCTGCTCGCCGATGACGGCACCCTCTACCTGCACCTGGACTACCGTGAGGTGCACTACGCCAAGGTCATGCTCGACGCCATCTTCGGCCGCGAGTGCTTCCTGAACGAGATCATCTGGGCCTACGACTACGGCGCCCGCGCCAAGTACCGCTGGCCCACCAAGCACGACAACATCCTCGTGTACGTCAAGAACCCGGCGAAATACCACTTCGACAGTGCCGAAGTGGACCGGGAGCCCTACATGGCGCCCGGACTCGTGACTCCGGCCAAACGCGAACTCGGCAAGCTGCCCACCGACGTCTGGTGGCACACCATCGTCTCCCCCACCGGCAAGGAAAAGACCGGTTACCCGACGCAGAAGCCCGAAGGGCTGATCCGCCGCGTGGTGGCTGCCTCCAGCCGCCCCGGGGACTGGTGCCTGGACTTCTTCGCCGGCTCGGGCACCCTCGGCGCCGTCGCCGCGAAGCTCGACCGCAGGTTTGTCTGCGTGGACCAGAACCAGCCGGCCATCGACGTCATGGCCAAGCGGCTCGCCCCGCATGCCGCCTTCACTGTCTTTCCACGGTAGCCCGTTGCGCTATCCCTTTTGGTGGCCATTCCGGCCTGATGGGGACCAGGACTGATAGGTCAACGGGTCAGTCAGCGCACCACCGGGGTGCCGGTTCCCAGTTCCTCGATCCGGGCAAACACTTCGGGCGAGGTCAGGTTCTCGCCCAGCCGGTTCGGCTTCCCGGCCCCGTGGTAGTCGGAGGACCCTGTGACCAGCAGCCCGTGCCGGTCCGCGAGCTTGCGCAGGAACGCCCGGCCCTCCTCGGGATTGTCGCGGTGGTTGATTTCCAGCCCGGCCAGGCCGGCGTCGATCATTTCCTGGTAGATGCTCTCCCCCACGATCCGCCCGCGGGCGGATGCCACCGGGTGGGCGAACACCGGCACCCCGCCGGCGGCGCGGACCAGTTCGACGGCGAACGCCGGGTCCGGCGCGTAGTGCTGCACGAAGTAGCGTGAGCGTGAGGTCAGGATGGAATCGAACGCCTCGGTGCGGTCCGCCACCACGCCCGCGGCGACGAGGGCGTCGGCGATGTGCGGGCGGCCCAGGGTCGCGCCGGGAGCCACATGGTGGATGACGTCGTCCCAGCTCAGCGGGTAATCCTCGGCGAGCAGGCTGACCATCCGCTCGGCCCGGGTGAAGCGGGCATCCTTGGCCTTGGTGATCTCCTCCAGCAGCCCGGGGTGCGCCGGGTCGTGCAGGTAGCAGAGAAGGTGCACGCTGATCCCCTCCATCGTCCGGCAGGAAATCTCCATCCCGGGAACCAGCGCCACGCCGTGCGCGCGGGCGGCGAGGGTGGCCTCGGCCCAGCCGTCGGTGGAGTCATGGTCGGTCAGGGCGACGACGTCGAGCCCCGCCTCCGCCGCTGAAGCCATCACCGCGCCGGGCGCCTGGGTGCCGTCGGATACATTCGAGTGGGTATGCAGGTCGATCCTCACCTCACCAGCCTAGTAGATCGCCGCCGCGGCGCCCCGGGCTGGACGCCGCGGCCTGTTGGCCTAAGCCGCTGCGCTGGTGAGACTATGGGACGGTGAAAGATGCAGATAACACCCAAGTCTCCGCTTCCCAGCCCCTCGATGAGCGCGTCAACAACCGCTCGCAGCGGCCCAGCTCCGACGCTTTCAAGGCGTTTATGGCCAGCAACTGGGCCCCGTCCCGCGAGCAGCTCCCGGAACGCGACGCCGTCGCCGGCCACGCCGCCACCCGCCGGCGCGCCATCTCAGAGCAGTTCAAAGGCGAACGCCTGGTCATCCCCGCCGGTCCGCTGAAGGTCCGCTCGAACGACTGCGACTACCGCTTCCGCCCGCACTCCGGCTTCGCGCACCTCACCGGACTGGGCCTGGACCACGAGCCCGACGCCGTGCTCATCCTGGAACCCGTGGAGGCAGGCAAGGGCGACGACGGCGGCCACCACCACGCGACGCTGTACTTCC
Source organism: Arthrobacter sp. UYEF36 (assembly GCF_040547025.1). Lineage (NCBI taxonomy): Bacteria > Bacillati > Actinomycetota > Actinomycetes > Micrococcales > Micrococcaceae > Arthrobacter > Arthrobacter sp. UYEF36. Next base: position 418,341 of record NZ_JBEPOX010000001.1, on the reverse strand, counting down.
GCCCGCTGGCCGGCCGCGACACCGAGCAGTTCTATGCCGACTCCCGTTCCGGCGAATTCTGGATCGGCGCCCGTCCCAGCCTGGCCGAGTTCAAAGCCCGCCTGGGCCTGGACACCGCGGACATCAGCGAACTCGAACTGGGGATCACCAAGAACGTGGGCGCCCCCGAAATCGGCGGGATCTCCATCCGGCTGGTCCGGAAGGTGGACGAGAACATCGACGCCCTGGTGGATACCGCCCGCTACAACACCGCCAAGGACCCGGAGAACCTGGACTTGGGCATCCTGGACGCCCTGGACGAGAAGCTCTCCGAGGCCCTCTCCGAACTGCGCCTGCTCAAGGATGAGTGGGAAATCGAACAGATGAAGACCGCCGTTGCCGCCACGGTGCAGGGCTTCACCGAGGTCGTCAAGATCCTGCCGCGGGCACTCACCCACCAGCGCGGCGAGCGGGTTGTGGAGGGCGCGTTCTTCGCGCGTGCCCGGGAGGAAGGCAACGAGCTCGGCTATGACACCATCGCGGCCTCCGGCAACAACGCCACGGTGCTGCACTGGACCCGGAACACTGGCAAGGTCAACGCCGGCGAACTGCTGCTGCTCGACGCCGGGGTGGAGGCGGATTCGCTCTACACCGCGGACATCACGCGCACCCTGCCGGCCAACGGCACCTTCTCCGAGGTCCAGCGCAAGGTCTACGAGGCTGTGCTGGACGCCGCCGACGCCGGATTTGCCGCCGCCCAGCCCGGTACCCGGTTCCGCGACATCCACACCGCTGCTACGACTGTGCTGGCGGAACGGCTCGCCGCCTGGGGCCTGCTGCCGGTCTCCGTGGAGGAAGCCATCAGCGCCGAGGGCCAGCAGCACCGACGCTGGATGCCGCACGGCACGAGCCACCACCTCGGCCTCGACGTGCACGACTGCGCCCAGGCCAAGCGCGAACTGTACCTCGACGGCGTCCTCACCCCCGGCATGGTCTTCACGATCGAACCCGGGCTGTACTTCAAGGACGAGGATCTCGCGATTCCGGCGGAATACCGCGGAATCGGCGTCCGCATCGAGGACGACATCCTGATGACCGCCGACGGCCCGGTCAACCTCAGCGCGGCCCTGCCCCGCAAGGCCGACGACGTCGAGTCCTGGATGGCGGGGATCTACCAGGAAGTTGACGGCCCGTCGGCGTAGTCCTGTTCCTGACGGTTCTCACCTTGGCCGTCACTTCCGCTGACCCGCAGCGCTGCTGACACGAAGAAGGCCTCCGCCCGGATCTTTCCGGGTGGAGGCCTTCTGCGTTGCCGGTTAGTGCTGCGAACTGCCCTCGTCGGGACCCTGCTTGGGCTCATCGGTGACGCGGACCCCGTATTGCGGGCGGCCGTCCGGCAGGTCCGGGTAGGCGAACCCGGCGGACTTGGGGGCCTCTTCCGGGCCCGGCCCGGCATCAGCAGAGGCTGCCGGCTGCCGGGACGGTTCAGCGTGCTGGCCGGCGGCCGGCTGCGCACCGGGCTGGTGTGCACCCGGCTGTCCGCCGGGCTGCTGTCCGCCGGCGTCGGGGCTCCGCTGGCCGTAGGGGTCGTTCCACGCCGCGGGGCGCTGCGGGGCGTGGCCCTGCGGGCCCGGCTGCTGGGCATCCTGCCCGGGACCCGGCTGATACGGCTGATGCTGGTAGTCGCGCTGGGAGTAACCGGCTGATCCGGCGGACGCCGAAGCGTCATGCTGGGTCATCGGAAGCTGGTGGAGCAGCCGCCGCGCCTCGTTCGCCGCCTCAAAGGACACCACAACGTCATAGTTGGTTGCCACCACCTGGCTCGTGGAGGTGAAGTCGCGCTTGCCCTTCTGCATGGCATAAGTGACGATGCCGAACAGCATAAAGAAGGCCGCGCCCATCAGCACCGACGTCACAATCGAGAAGGCACCGTCGGTCGTGGAGAAGAAGGAGAGCATGATGCCCACGAACAGGCCGAACCACATGCCGCTCAGCGCACCCGACAGGGCAACCCTTGGGTAGGTCAACCGGCCGGTAACCCGCTCCACCATCTTCAGCTCGTTACCGACGATCGAGACCATCTGCACGGGAAACTGCTGGTCCGCGAGGTAGTCCACCGCCTTCTGGGCATCCAGGTAGGAGTTATAGGAACCAACAGTGTCGCCCTTGGGGACAGTGCGGGCCTCGTCCGGGCCGTTGGGCGCGCCAGCCCTGGGAGCACCAAAAATGTTTGACATACGCCTATTCTTACCTATCCGGCTGGGCACCGGCTGTAAATTCAGCTAAAAGAGAGCGGACTCGGTAGCCTGTACACGTGAGCACAAATCTTTCGCGGGTGTTTGTTGCGCGCCTCCTCGGACTTGACGTCTTTGACCCACTGGGCGACCGTCTGGGCCGGCTGCGCGACGTCGTCGTGCTCTCCCGCGGAACCCGGGGCGCCCCGCACGTGGTGGGCATCGTCGTCGAGGTTCCCGGGAAGAAGCGCGTTTTCGTGCCGATGACCCGGATCACCTCGATCGACCAGACCCAGATCATCTGCACCGGGCTGGTGAACCTGCGGCGCTTCGAACAGCGCGGCGCGGAAACCCTCGTTGTGGCCGAGATGTTCGACCGCCGTGTCACGCTCGCCGACGGCAGCGGGGACGCCACGATCGAGGACATTGCGATGGACAAGCACCGCTCCGGCGACTGGTTTGTCAGCAAGCTCTTCGTCCGCCGCGGCCATTCCCTCTCCCCGCTGAGCAGGCTGCGCCGCAACGAGACCCTGATCATTGACTGGGCGGACGCGCAGCAGGGCGCGCGCACCGAGCCCCAGGCCGCCACCCAGTTCGTCGCGACCCACGAGGACCTCAAGCCTGCGGACTTCGCCGAGGCCCTGCAGGAGATGAGCGACAAGCGCCGCTTCGAGGTCGCGAGCGAGCTGCAGGACGAACGCCTTGCCGACGTGCTGCAGGAGATGCCCGAAGGCGACCAGGTGGAGATCCTTTCCGCCCTCGACGTGAACCGCGCCGCGGACGTGCTGGAGGAAATGGACCCGGACGACGCCGCCGACCTCCTCGCGGAACTGCCCAGCGCCCAGGCCGAGGAACTGCTCCAGCTGATGGAACCAGAAGGCGCCGACGACGTCCGCCGGCTGCTGGAATATGACGAGGACACCGCCGGCGGCCTGATGACCCCTGTCCCGGTCATCCTGCCCCCGGAAGCCACCGTCGCCGAAGCCCTGGCCCATGTCCGCCGTGAAGAGCTCTCCCCCGCCCTCGCGTCCTCGATCTTCATTGCCCGGCCGCCGCTGGAGACGCCCACGGGCCGGTTCCTCGGCGTGGTCCACATCCAGCAGCTGCTGCGCTTCCCGCCGCCCGAGCCGCTGGGCAACCTGGTGGACAAGACCCTGGAGCCGGTGTCTGACCAGGCCCACATCAGCGAGGTGGCCCGCACGCTGGCCACCTACAACCTCAACTCGCTCCCCGTCGTCAACAGCGACGGTCGGCTTGTGGGGGCGGTGACTGTTGACGATGTGCTGGATCATCTGCTGCCCGATGACTGGCGCGCCCACGAGGACGATGTCCCGATAAGGAAGCTTGGAGGCCGCATTGGCTGATAACAGCACATCACGGAACCCCCATGTCCGGCCGGGCAGCAAAGCGGCCAAGGGAGGCCTCGATACACCCCTGAGCGGCCGCCAGCGGATCCTGCCGAAGTTCTCCCCCAACCCGGACGCTTTCGGCCAGACCACGGAAGGCTTTGCCCGCTTTATGGGCACGCCGCAGTTCCTGGTCTACATGACGGTGTTCGTCGTCGTCTGGCTGGCCTGGAACACCTTCGCACCGGTGGAGTGGCAGTTCGATTCCCGGGCGCTCGGCTACACCCTGCTGACCCTGATGCTCTCGCTGCAGGCCTCCTACGCCGCGCCGCTGCTGCTCCTGGCCCAGAACCGGCAGGACGACCGTGACCGGGTCTCCCTCCAGCAGGACCGCCAGCGCGCGGAACGCAACCTCTCCGACACCGAATACCTGACCCGGGAACTCGCCTCGCTGCGGATCGCCCTGCGGGAAGTCGCCACCCGCGACTACGTCCGGGCCGAACTGCGCAGCCTGCTCGAGGACATGCTGGAAGCACAGGAGGAACTGCGCACCCACGATCCTTCCGCCGGGGTCCACGAGTCGCCGCGGGACAAGGTCAAGGAAAAGCTGAAGGAACGCCGCGACAAGCAGCGCAGCCCCCGGACCCAGCAGATCCCCCGGGTCAAGTCCGGCAGCAGGCACGAGCCCAGACCCGCCAAGAATCCCGACACCGCGCCGGACACGCTGCAAGGCGCCGGACCTGACAACGCCGGCGCGCCGGCGCACCCCGCCACCCCCGAGAACTGAGCCTTCATCCCATGTTCCCCAGCCAGGACAGCACCACCCAGGGCCTTGCCCCGGCCTCCCCTCTGGACGGGCCTGTGCACGCCGCCCTCGCCACCGTGATCGATCCCGAACTCCGCCGTCCCATCACCGAGCTCGGCATGGTGGACGCTGTAACGGTTTCCGACGATGGCCGGGTGCGGGTCTCGGTGCTCCTGACGATTGCCGGCTGCCCGCTGCGCGGAACCATCACCGCCGACTGCGAGGCGGCGCTGTCCGCCGTACCCGGAGTCACCGGCGTCGAGGTCGAACTGAAGGTCATGACGCAGGAGCAGCGCGACGCCCTCAAGGAGCAGCTGCGCGGCCCCGGCGGGCAGCGCGGGATCCCCTTCAACGACCCCGGCTCGCTGACCAGGGTCTACGCCGTCGCGAGCGGCAAGGGCGGCGTGGGCAAGTCCTCCGTGACAGTGAACCTCGCCTGCGCGCTGGCCGCCCAGGGGCTGCGCGTGGGGATCGTTGACGCGGACGTTTACGGCTTCTCCGTCCCGGCGCTCATGGGCATCACCCAGGCCCCCACCCGGGTGGATGACATGATCCTGCCGCCCGTGGCGTACGGGGTCAAAGTCATCTCGATCGGCATGTTCGTCACCGGCAACCAGCCGGTCGCGTGGCGCGGGCCCATGCTGCACCGTGCGCTGGAGCAGTTCCTCACCGACGTCTACTTCGGCGATCTCGACGCCCTGTTCCTGGACCTTCCGCCCGGTACCGGCGACATCGCCATCTCCGTGGCCCAGCTGCTGCCCAAGGCCCAGATCCTCGTCGTGACCACCCCCCAGGCTGCTGCCGCGGACGTGGCCGAGCGGGCCGGTGCCATCGCGACCCAGACCGGCCAGAGCGTCGCCGGCGTCGTGGAAAACATGTCGTACCTGGAAATGCCCGACGGCGGCCGGATGGAGCTGTTCGGAAGTGGCGGCGGCGCTGTGCTCGCCGAGCGGCTGTCCGCCACGGTGGGCACCGACGTTCCGCTGCTGGGTCAGATCCCGCTGGATATCCTGCTGCGGGAAGGCGGCGACTCCGGGGTTCCCCTGGTACTGGGCCGTCCCGAAACCCCGGCAGCCGTGGCGCTGCTGGACATTGCCGGGAGGCTCACCTCGGTCCCGCGCGGGCTGAGCGGAAAGCCGCTGGGCCTGCAGCCCAGCTAGGTCGCTTCGGAGTCGAAGGGCGCCGGCTCGCCGTCCGGCAGCCGTTCGACCGTGCGGGCCGGCGAGCGTCCCGCGGCAGCCGCGGAGGCCGCCGCCACGGTGGCTACCGCCGCCGGAGCACCGGCGCTGACCGGTTTGGTCTCATCGTCCAGCAGTGCTTCCTTGATGATCCGGCGCGGATCGTACTGCCGCGGGTCGTACTTCTTCCAGTCGACGTCATCGATGTCGATGCCGACTTCTTCCTTGATCTGTTCCCGCGCGCCCGACGCCATCCGGCGGACTTCCTTGACGATGTTGGCAAGTTTCTGGGTGTATTCGGGCAGCCTACTGGGACCAATCACCAGAAGGCCGATGATCAGCAGAAGTAAGAACTCCGGTCCATTGATTCCAAGCACTGTAGGAAGATTACCCTCTCAATCGGAGCTGGGACGATTCGGCCGTGACACAAGGTCCCGGCCCCCGGCTGATCCGCCCGTCACGGGGCCAGCAGCTCCAGAATCCTGCCCAGGCCGCGTTCCAGCCGCGCGGTGACATCGTTCCCGGCGCCGGACCCTGCCCCGGCCCCGGAGGCCGCCCCGGCGCCGTCGGTTCCGGCCTGCCCGGGGGCCCCGTCGCCGGCCGTCGCCGCTGCCGCGATGCGGGCCCGCACCAGGGCGGCCACGCCGTCGTCGTCCTGCTCCGCCGGCTGGTCCGACACATACGTGAAAGTGACATCGCCTGCCTGGTAGATGGCGGCGAAGGGTGCAGCATGGTTGACCCACAGAGTCCCGCGGCCCGACCCGTCGCCCGTCGCAGCGCTCCCCGCCGGCAGCGGTGCGGAGGTGAAGCCGTCCGACGTCGCCGGGTGGCCGGTGAGCACGTTGACCGGGACCGGCGGGACGGGTTGCGGCTTGCCGTCCGGGATGCCGGATTGCACGGGCTCAGCACCGCGCTGTGCGCCACGATCCTGTGCGCCATTGTGCTGTTCGAAGACGGTGGCGAAATGCCGGCCGTCGGTGAGACGCAGTTCCAGGATGTCGCCGCCGGCCAGTACCCCGGCCCTGGCCCAGACGAGGTGGTAGCCGAGATCGCGGAGCTCGGGGCAGGTCCAGCCTTCGGAGCGCAGGGAGGCGAGCTGGACTGCCGTGAGGGCTCCGTCCGGGGTGAAATCGGGTTCACCGGTGAGGCTCCAACCGGTGGGCGTCCCGGCTCCGGCCTCGATGGCGGCAGCAGCCCCAGAGGCAGCGAGGTCCCGCTGCAGGAAAACGGAGGCCGGCGCTCCGCCAGCCGTGGGGGCGGGGTCTGCACCCATCAGGTAGGCCGATCCGCCGAGCAGCGCGGTGGCAGCGGCCGCCGTCCCGGCCACGAGCACGGCTGCCCGGAAGACCGGACGGACTCCGCGGGTCGTGTCCGGGCGGGGTGCCGGCTGTTCATTCCGGGCCAGTTCCGCGGTGCGGGCCAACAGCCGGGCGGTCAAGTCAGTGCTCGCCACGGGCACCTCAGCGCCGCGCAGCCGCTCCAGGTACTGGCGTTCCCGGCGCTGCTTCAGCCGGCATTCCGCACACGATTCCAGGTGCCGGGGCCGCCGTTCATGGCGGCCGCCGAGCAGACGTTTCAGCAGACGCATCGCCTGGTTCAGAGGAGACCGGCGATGCGCGGCATCGTCAGCCGCGGTTTCAGTGAGGCCTTGGCGGGTTGCTGCGGCCGCGGGTCGCGGTGCGCAAGCTTCTCCCGCAGCATGGTGCGGCCGCGGTGGATCCTCGAGCGGACGGTGCCGAGCTTGATGCCAAGCGCGACGGCGACCTCGTCGTAGGAGAGCCCTTCAAGGTCGCACAGGACGACGGCGGCGCGGAAGTCCGGGGGAAGTTCCTCCAGCGCGGCCTGCACGTCGATGTCAAGGTTGTTGAATTCGAAGCTCTGTTCCGGGCCGGGTTCGCGTCCGGGCAGACGGGATTCGGCGTCGTCGGCCAGTGCGTCGAAGCGGATCCGGCTCTTGCGCCGCGCCTGGTCCAAAAAGAGATTGGTGGTGATCCGGTGCAGCCACCCGTCGAGCGTTCCCGGCTTGAAGTTCTCGAGCGAACGGAAGACACGGACGAACACTTCCTGGGTGAGGTCCTCGGCGTCGTACTTGTTGCCGGTGAGCCGGTACGCGAGGCGGTACACCTTCGCGGAGTGGTTGGTCACCACTTCCTCCCAGGTGGGCCGGACCCACTCCGCCTCCGCCGGAGGCTGGGACTCTTCAGATGCAGGGACAGCTGCCACTACCGACATTGTCCGCTCCCCTCGTGGATGGTGCTTACGCCGTGGACGGTGCTTGCGGCTGCAAGCTCCTGCATCCTTAATTCGGCGCCGATCACCTCGCGGATGAGCGGACATCCATCATTTCAAAACAAGCTGGGAATTTCCTGACGCCGGGGGGCCTTCCGCCCAAGGCGGAACCGGCCGCCGATGCCGTGGCATCACGCCGCGGGCGGGGCCCGGCGCGGGCCGCACTGTGACCGCCGCAGCAGGGGCGCCTCCCGGCGGGTCACCGCCTGACACAGTACGCTGGAGGGAACAACCCCCTGCCGCCCAGAAAGCGAAATCCATGAGCGCCGATAAGTCCACGAGCTGGTCCTACGCAGAAGATCTGCCTGCCGAGGATGAGGTCCTGTTGCACGCGCGCGAACGGTCCTTCGAGCTGGGCGTCACCCCGGTCGGCCCGGGCGTCGGAGCGGTGCTGACCGTGCTGGCCGCCGCTTCAAAAGCCCAGACCGCCGTCGAAATCGGCACCGGCGCGGGCGTCTCCGGTGTCTGCATCCTGCGCGGCCTGGGTCCGCATGCCGTACTGACCACCATCGACGTCGACGTCGAACACCTAAAAGCCGCACGGGAGGCGTTCCAGGAAGCCGGCAGCCCTGCCAACCGCACACGGACCATTTCCGGCCGGGCCCGCGACGTCCTCCCCCGGCTGACGGACGCCGCCTACGACCTGGTCTTCATCGACGCGGACAAGCCGAGCTACCCCGACTACGTGGAACAGGCCATCCGCCTGCTCAAATCCGGCGGCCTGCTGATCGTCAACGATGCGCTGGACAAGGACCGCGTCGCCAACCCGGCCGCGCGGGAGGCCACCACCGTGATCCTGCGCCAGGTGGGCAGGGCCATCCGCGACGACGACCGCCTCGCGTCGGCGATGCTGCCCACCGGCGACGGCCTGCTGGTCGCCGTCAAAAAGTAACTGTCAAAAAGTAACCGTCCAAAAGTAGCCGTCCAAAAGTAGCCCTCGGGACCTCCCGGTCCAGGGCAGCGGGCACCTCCGCCAACGGACAGCAAGAAGCGGGCGGGGTCCGCAGCCGTTCGGCTGCGGGCCCCGCCCGCTGTCTAAGAGTTCTGTGAAGCTATTCGGTAACGCCGACGAGGCATTCCTTCAGGTTGGCAGCTTCGGCGGAATTGAGTTCGACCACGAGCCGTCCGCCGCCTTCGAGCGGAACACGCATGATCAAGCTTCGTCCTTCTTTGGTAACTTCCATCGGGCCGTCGCCGGTGCGTGGTTTCATTGCCGCCATAAGGAATATCCCCTCCATTAGTCCAGTGACATACCAGCCCGGCCGGGCTGCGTCCGCTTAGTCAATCAAGCTGCCCGGAGGCCGTGATGGGTGACATCAGGGCCATATACTCAGTTTGCTTCTTGTCCTTGCTTACCAACTATTATCGCGTAACAACGCGGCTGTAGCTAATCGTTGGACTTTCCGACGCGCCGCGTCCTGCCGGGCCGGCAGCCGCCAAAGGTGCTGTGCGTCACGGCGGATAGTCCCCTCCGCCGGGCAGCGGAGCCCAGGCCCACAGCCACACGATCCAAACAATCTGCAGCAGCACGAACATGACCACCACCGTGCCGCGGTAGGCGCGGGACCGGGAGATGAGGGCGGCGCTGAGGGCCAGCGGGAACAGCGGAAGCAGCATCCGGAAAGTGCTCGTCTGAGGGTGCAGGAACAGCAGCAGATAGCCCATGTAGCAGGCGCACCACAACCGCAGTTCCGTGCCCAGCGCCCGCACCGGGCGGCTCATCATGAGCAGGGCGAACAGCGCCACGAAAATGAAAGGCGCCAGTACACCCAGCACCGGCCCGAAGAGCAGGATGCCCGTGTCGAACCAGGGTTTGAACGGCACCAGGTCGTGGCCGCGCCAGACGGTTTCGGTCTTGGTGTAGGCGCGGATGTCCCCGGTGACAGCCCAGGCGATCCCCGGCCACATCAGGGCGGCCATGCCGCTTACCGCCGTCAGCCCGGCGAGGGCCCACACCTGGCTGCCGGTATGCGGCACGACGCCGGGCGCCCCGCCGCCCGCCGCACCGGGGTCGTCCCCGCGTGCCAGGCGGCGGGACGCCGCGTAGTGCTGCCACCCCCGGTGGAGGAACAGCAGCCCCACCATCGCCGCGAACGGCACGCCGGTCGGCCGGGACAGGCACATCAGCACGACGACGGGCAGGGCCCACAGGTAGCGGCGTGATACCACCAGCAGCAGGGCCGTGGCCAAGAGGAGCAGGTTAAGCGACTCGGCGTAGGGCACCTGGAGCACCGGGGATACCGGGAAGGTGGACACGAACACCGTTCCCCAGAGCGCAGTCCGGTGCGAGGCCCTGTGCCGGAACAGCCTGTAGATGACCAGTGCCGCGCCCAGCCCGCAGACCATGGCGATGAGCGTCAGGCTGAATGCCGGGGGCAGTCCGGTTATCCCCGCGACCACCCGGCCGAGTACGGGAAAGAGCGCATAGAACGCCCAGGCGTTCTCCTGGACGTTTCCGGCGTCATCGGTCGGCAGGACTTCCGGGTAGCCGTTCCGGAGGATCTCGCCGTACCAGCGGGCATCCCAGATATTGACGAAGGACCAATAGTCCGGCTTGGCAGGAAACCAGGGGTTGATGCCCTGGTGCAGGGCGGCGGCCATGAAAATGCAGGCACTGACAAGCCGGGCCGCGACGTAAAGGCCGCCTACCTGGACCCACCAGGGCCAGCGCGCCGCCCTGGCCGCCGCTGCTGCGACGCCGCTGAAGGCCGCGGCGGTCAGGTCCCGCGGCCCGTGGCTCCCGGTTCCGCCCGCGGAATCCCCGCGGCTGCGCCGCTGCTCCGCCGCCGGACTCTGCGCCTGTGGGGGGTCGCTGCTCACGGGGTCCGGCCCGGTTCCTGCCGGCGGCGTCCCAGTTGGGCCCCGAGGTCCGCGATTTTCCGGTCTTTGGTGGCGAGCTGGTCCCGCAGTTCGTCCAGCACCTGGTCCACCTGGTCCATCCGGTAGCCCCGCAGGCCCACGGCGAATCGGAGACGGTCGACGTCGGCCGGCTCCGCCTCGGCCGGCAGCAGCACCGGCGGGAGGTTAGCGACCGGCTGGTCGAACCCGTCGTCGAGGGCGCGCGGTGCGCCCGCGTTCTCCCCGCGGCGGCCGCGGAAGATGCTGGACGCCCGGCCGGTGCCGAGGAGGAACGCGGCGCCGACGAGCGCAATCGCCAGGAAGACCAGGAAGTAGCTCACTCCCCCATCGTGCCAGACGGCGGAGGGTCCGACGGGCGGGCCTGTCAGCCCCGCGTGCCGCCGGCGCCCCCGGTACCGGAACCGTTGCCGGTGGTGCTGCCGTTGGGGTTCCGGTGCCGGGCGGCACCTTCCACCACGAGCTCCACGGCGAGCGCCGGATCGTCCACGACCTGCAGCAGATCCAGATCCTCCTCGGACATCATTCCCTCGGCCACCAGCGTGGTCTGGATCCACTCCACCATGGGGCTCCAGAACGCTGTTCCGATCAGGACAATCGGAAAGGAGGTCACCTTCCGGGTCTGGACCAGGACCATCGCTTCGAAGAGTTCGTCCAGCGTGCCGAGGCCGCCCGGCAGCACGATGAACCCCTGGGCGTACTTCACGAACATGGTCTTGCGGGCGAAGAAATAGCGGAAGTTGATCCCCAGGTCCACCCACTGGTTCATCCCCTGCTCAAAGGGCAGTTCGATGCCGAGTCCCACGGACACCCCGCTGCCCTGGACGGCGCCCTTGTTGGCTGCCTCCATTGAGCCGGGACCTCCGCCGGTGATCACTGCCAGCCCGGCTTCGGCCAGTTGGCGTCCCACCTCGACGGCGAGTTCATAGTTGGGGCTGCCGGGCACGGTCCGCGCCGAGCCGAAGACGCTGACCGCCGGGCCCAGGTCGGCCAGCGCTCCGAAGCCTTCCACGAACTCGCTCTGGATCCTGAGCACGCGCCACGGGTCGGTGTGGACGAACTGTCCGGGTCCCTTCGTGTCCAGCAGGGTCCGGTCCGACATCGTGACCCTGGCGGCTTTGCGCCGCAGCTCCAAGGGACCCTTATGCCGGATCCCGGCCGGGGCCGGAATGTCGCGGTCTCCGCCGGCGGTCTCGGCCGCACTGTTTCCGGCTGCCTTCCCGGCTGTTTTTCCGGCTGTTTTTCCGGCTGTTTGTCCGGCCACGGCCGGGTCTTCCACGTGCTGCGGATCGGTACTCATGCCCACAGGTTAGCGCGGATACCCGTCCGCGCCAGTCCGGCACGGCGCGGACGGATGGCGCCCGCGTAAAAGCCCCCGGCCAGCCCCGCAGAATACCGGAGGACGCCGCAGGCAGCCTGACCTGCAGGTATCTCTTGAATCACGATCTGTAGGAAGTCGGAGTGATTGCAGTCATAATCCGCCGATGTTCGCTAGATTCTTCTTATGACTACTCAAGTGCCCGGCGATGCCCTCGTCTCCCTGAATGCCGTCAATAAGCACTACGGCCAGTTGCACGTCCTGAAGGACATCAACCTGAATGTTCGCAAGGGCGAGGTTGTTGTCGTCATCGGACCGTCGGGTTCCGGCAAGTCAACGCTTTGCCGTGCCATCAACCGCCTCGAGACGATCGACGACGGCGTCATCACGATCGATGGCAAGGTGCTGCCCGAAGAGGGCAAGGAACTCGCCAAGCTGCGCGCCGACGTTGGCATGGTCTTCCAGTCGTTCAACCTCTTCGCCCACAAGACGATCCTCGAGAACGTCACGCTCGGCCCGATCAAGGTCAAGGGCCTCTCCAAGTCCGAAGCCGACAAGGACGCCATGGCCCTGCTGGAGCGCGTCGGCGTCGGGCACCAGGCGCCCAAACTTCCGGCCCAGCTCTCCGGTGGCCAGCAGCAGCGCGTCGCGATCGCCCGCGCCCTGGCCATGAAGCCGAAGGTCATGCTCTTTGACGAGCCCACCTCCGCGCTGGACCCGGAAATGATCAACGAAGTCCTCGACGTCATGATCCAGCTGGCCAAGGAGGGCATGACCATGATCGTGGTCACCCACGAGATGGGCTTTGCCCGCAAGGCCGCGGACCGCGTGGTGTTCATGGACGGCGGACAGATCGTCGAGGACGCCACCCCCGAAGAGTTCTTCACCAACCCCAAGAGCAGCCGGGCCAAGGACTTCCTCTCCAAGCTGCTCACCCACTGAACCCTGACGAGTTCTCACCCTGGCCGCCGCGAGGCGGCCGTCCAATGAAAGGAATGTCATGATGGCATTTTTGACCCGAAGGAAATCCCTTCTGGTTGCCGCATCAGCAGCTCTGGCCCTCAGCCTGAGCGCCTGCGGTGGCAGCACCTCCACTTCCAACCCGCCTGTTGCCGAGAAGCCGAGCTTCGCTGCCGATACCACCATGGCCAAGCTTTCGTCCGCCGGCAAGATCGTCATCGGCACCAAGTTCGACCAGCCGCTGTTCGGCCAGAAGGGCCTCGACGGCAAGCCGGTCGGGTTCGACGTCGAAATGGGCAAGCTGATCGCCGGCAAGCTCGGCATCCCTGCCGACAAGATTGAGTGGGTGGAGACCGTCTCCGCCAACCGCGAGCAGTTCCTCAAGCAGGGCAAGGTCGACATCATCGTCGCCACCTACACGATCAACGACAAGCGCAAGACCGAAGTCGACTTCGCCGGCCCGTACTACGAGGCCGGCCAGGCACTGATGGTCAACAAGGACAACACGTCCATCACCAAGCCCGAAGACGTCAAGGGCAAGAACGTCTGCTCCGTGACCGGTTCCACGCCGGCCGGCACGATCGTCGAGGAGTACGGAGCAGTCCTCGTCCCGGCAGCCACCTACTCCGCCTGCCTCGAGCCGCTGCGCAACAAACAGGTCGAAGCGATCACCACCGACAACGTCATCCTGGCCGGTTTCGTGGCCAAGGAGCCGGACGCCTTCAAGCTGGCCTCGGATGAGACCTTCACCAAGGAGCCCTACGGCATCGGCCTGAAGAAGGACGACGCCGCCTTCCGCACGTGGATCAACGACCAGCTGGAAGCCTTCGACAAGGACGGTTCCTACAAGAAGGCCTGGGAAGACACCGCCGGCACGGTCATCAAGACCGCTCCTGCACTGCCCACGATCGACCGCTACTAGTCCGGTGTGGCGGTTGCCGGGGCGCGCGCCCGACGCGGCTCCGGTAACCGCCATTCCTGTCTCCCGCCCCACTTCCCTCAAGGCAGCCTAAGGAACCTATGGACGTCATCATTGAAAACCTTCCCGCGTATGTGGACGGTTTTCTCAGAACCCTCTTCCTGTCCGTGGTCTCGGGGATCTTCGCACTGATTTTCGGCACGTTGCTTGCAGCGGCCCGTGTCTCGCCCATCGCCGCCCTGCGCGGCTTCAGCATGACGTACGTGGAGATCGTCCGGAACACCCCGCTGACCATCGCGTTCTTCTTCGCCGCCGTGGTCCTGCCCCGGCTCGGGGTGACGTTCCAGCAATTCGAGGTCGCCGCCATCATCGCCCTGAGCGCCTACACCTCGGCCTTCATCGCCGAAGCGGTGCGCTCCGGTGTCAACAGCGTCCCGGTCGGCCAGGCCGAGGCCGCCCGCAGCATCGGCATGAAGTTCAGCCAGGTCCTCACCCTGATCATCCTGCCGCAGGCCCTGCGCACGGTGATCCCGCCCATGATCAACATCCTCATCGCCTTGGTGAAAAATTCCTCCGTGGCCGGCGCCTTCTTCGTCCTGGAGCTCTTCGGCTACGGCCGTCAGCTCGCCAACGCCAACGGCGACGCCGTGCTGTGGGTCCTCATCGGCGTCGCGTTCTTCTACCTGCTGATAACCGTCCCGCTTGGCTATTTCGCCAACCTGGTTGAACGAAAGGTGGCGATCGCCCGATGAGCTCGGTCCTTTACGACGTCCCCGGCCCCAAGGCCCGCCGCGTCTCCCTGATCGGTTCCATCATCGGCACCGTGGCGATTGCCGGGCTGCTCTGGTGGGCCATCTCCATCCTCGCGCAGCAGGGCATTTTCGAGGCCGAACGCTGGGCCGTCTTCCAGATACCCGATGTCTGGGCGCTGATCGGCAACGGTATCGTAGCCACCCTCACCGCCGCGGCGGTCGCTGCGGTGATCGCGTTCCCGCTGGGGCTCGTGCTGTGCCTCATGCGCATCTCCGATGTCGCCTGGATCCGCATTCCCACCCGGATCGTGCTGGAATTCCTGCGCGGCATGCCCGTGGTCCTGATGATGTTCTTCGTGCTGCTGGTGTTCGCGACCGGGTCGTTCGTCGCCGTCGTCGCCGGCCTGGTGCTCTACAACGCGGCAATTTTCGCCGAGATCATCCGCGCCGGCATCCAGTCCCTGCCGAAGGGCCAGCGCGAAGCCGGTCTGGCCATCGGCCTCACCAGCTTCGCCTCCCGGCGCAGCATCGAACTGCCCCAGGCGATCCGTCGCATGCTGCCGTCCCTCGTGGCGCAGCTTGTGGTGCTGCTGAAGGACACCTCGCTGGGCTACATCGTGTCCTACGAGGAGCTGCTGCGCAAAGTGCAGATCATGGCCGACTTCCTCGGCCCGGACTACCTGTTCCCGGTGTTCTTCGTGGCGGCAGCCATCTACATCGCCATCAACTTCTCCGTTTCCCGGCTCGCGATCTGGATCGAGAAGCGCGGTTCCAAGAAGGCCGCCGGCGGCGTCGTGCACGTACCGGTCGCAGGCATCCCGGCCACCAAGTAGGTCCCCGGCCCGCGGCCTGCTCCCGGCCGCCCCGCACGAAGAAAGGTCCGGAATCCCGCGAGGGGTTCCGGACCCTTTCTGTTGCCTGTATCTTGGCGCGGTTCCGCAGCGGTTCCGCAGCGGTCCCGCCCGGGGGGTACCGACCGGGGTGGCGCCTGCGGCGTTAGGCCGTGAGCCAGCTCCGCAGCGCCCGCAGGCATTCGCGGATCGCGTCGGCCTCGACATGTTCGTTGTCCTTGTGCGCCAGCAGCGCGTCGCCGGGCCCGAAGTTCACCGCCGGGATGCCCAGTTCGCTGAAACGCGCGACGTCGGTCCAGCCGTATTTGGGCTTCGGCGCGGCACCGACAGCGGCGACAAAGGACGCTGCGGCCGGGTGGTTAAGGCCCGGCCGGGCACCGGCGGCGCTATCCGTCCGGACGACGTCGAATCCCGCCAGCAGGTCCCGCACATGCTGCTCCGCCTCATCCGGAGTCTTGTCCGGTGCGAAGCGGTAGTTGATCTCCACGACGCACCGGTCCGGAATGACGTTGCCGGCAGTCCCGCCGTTGACCTTTACGGCGTTAAGGCTTTCCCGGTAGTCCAGTCCGTCCACGGTGATGGTCCGGGGCTCGTAGGCCGCGAGCCGGGCCAGGATCGGCGCGGCGGCGTGGATCGCGTTGCTGCCCATCCAGGCCCGGGCGGAATGCGCGGCTTCGCCGACCGTGGTCGCCTCGAAGCGGATCGTGCCGTTGCACCCGCCCTCCACGGTCCCATTGGTGGGCTCGAGCAGGATCGCGAAGTCCCCGCCCAGCAGGTGGCCGTGGTTCCGCACCAGCCGGCCGAGCCCGCTCTTGACGGCCTCGACTTCCTCGTGGTCGTAGAAGACAAAGGTGACGTCCTTCTCCGGCTCCGCGCCGCCGTCGAACAGCCCGGCGGCCAGCGCCAGCTGGACCGCGACGCCGCCCTTCATGTCGGTGGCACCACGCCCATACAGGATGCCCTCGCCGGGCGAGCCGGAGGGCCAGTAGGACGGGACGGTCCCGAGGGAGCCCTCCGTGGTCGGCAGGGGCACCGTGTCCAGGTGCCCGGCCAGGATGACCCGTTCGGTGCGGCCGAGGTTGGTGCGGGCAATGATCGAGTCGCCGTCGCGGACCAGCTCCAGCTGCGGGATGGAGCGGAGGGCATGCTCCACGGCGTCGGCCAGTTCCTTCTCCTCACCGGAGACGCTGTGGATGTCGATGAGCCTGGCGGTCAGCAGCGCCACGTCCTGGCGCAGGTCCAGGCGGGCAGCGGCGTGGGGGCGGGTGTTCGGTCGTGAGTTCAGGTCCGGGGCAGTCACCGTCCCACTTTATCCGCTGTGCGCGCCGGCTGGACTGTCGTGGGTTTCGGGGAGGGCGGGCGCCGTCTATAGACTTGGGGGCATGACTGAAACCGCTTCTTCCGCTGTGCCCGCAGACGCCCGCTCCGCCTATGGTTACGGCGTCGCCACTATCGCCACCGGCAACGGTGGCGCCACCGTGCTGGACGTCTGGTTCCCGGCACCGGCCCTCGGCACCGCGACGGAGAGCCTCCGCGACGTGGCGAACGCGGACCAGTCGCTGCTGGACATCGCCGCGACCGGGGCCGACGCCGACCGCGGTACCGAGCAGAAGGTCGTGTTCGCCCAGATCCACCTCGACGAGGCCCCGGCCGACACCGCCGACGCTTACCTGCGCCTGCACCTGCTCTCGCACCGCCTGGTCCAGCCGAACAGCATCAACCTGGACGGCATCTTCGGCAAACTCCCCAACGTGGTGTGGACCAACTTCGGGCCCGCCGCCGTCGAGGGCTTCGAACTCACCCGCGCCCGGCTGCGCAAACGCGGCGCCGTCACCGTCTACGGCGTGGACAAGTTCCCCCGCATGGTCGACTACGTCATACCCTCCGGCGTGCGCATCGCCGACGCCGACCGGGTCCGCCTCGGCGCGCACCTGGCCGAGGGCACCACGGTCATGCACGAGGGCTTCGTCAACTTCAACGCCGGCACCCTGGGCACGTCCATGGTGGAAGGCCGCATCTCCGCCGGTGTCGTCGCCGGCGACGGGTCCGACGTCGGCGGCGGCGCCTCGATCATGGGGACCCTGTCCGGCGGCGGCAAGGAAAAGATCTCCCTGGGCGAGCGTGTGCTGCTGGGCGCCAACTCCGGCGTGGGCATCAGCATCGGCGACGACTCCGTCGTCGAGGCCGGCCTCTACGTCACGGCCGGAACCCGCGTCCGCGTGGTCGGAGCCAAAGACGCCGACGGCGAGGACACCAGCCGGATCGTCAAGGCCGTGGAGCTCTCCGGCGTCCCGAACCTGCTCTTCCGCCGCAACTCCTCCACCGGCGAGGTTGAAGTCCTGCCGCGCAAGGGCCAGACCGTCGAACTCAACGAGGCCCTGCACGCCAACTAAGGTTGGGTGCGGACAGCCAACCGTTAGTTGCATGTACCGGCCCCGGACGGGCCTGAGGGAGTAGTTTCGTGGCACGCAGAGGCAGCTTACGCCGTTGGATTGTGCTGCTGCTGACCCTGGTCATGGTGGCGGGCGGTATTTACACGGCGGTGGCGTTCGTACAGCGCTCGGAAGTCCTCATCACCGAACGCTGCACGGCGGTGGGCGGCGGCAGCGCCCAGCTTGCCACGGACCAGGCGGCCAATGCCGGCCTCATTACGGCCGTCGCGGTCCGCCGCGGACTACCGGCCCGGGCCGCCAGCATCGCGCTGGCCACGGCCATGCAGGAGTCCAAGATCCGGAACATCGGCCACGGGGACCAGGCCGGCCCGGACTCCCGCGGGCTCTTCCAGCAGCGCCCCTCGCAGGGCTGGGGCACCACGGAGCAGGTGATGGACCCGTACCACGCGAGCAACGCCTTCTACGATGCCCTCGTGAAGGTCCCGGGCTACCAGACGCTGGAAATCACTGACGCCGCGCAGCGGGTCCAGCGTTCCGCTTACCCCGAAGCCTATGCCCAGCACGAGGTGATGGGCCGCGCCTTCGCCTCGTCGCTGACCGGCCAGACGGCCGCGGGACTCGATTGCACGTTGCGCGACCCTGACGCGGCCGGCGACCCGGCGACCGTGCAGGAGCGCCTCAGCTTGGACTTCGGCGCCGTGACGGCGTCCGCGGAGGGCGGCACCCTCGTGCTGGAAGCCGAGGGCGACCGGGCGTGGGCCGTGGCGCAATGGGCGGTTGCCAACGCCAAGGCCCTCTCCATCACGGAAGTCCAGGCGGAGGGTCGCAGCTGGACCCGGCAGGACCGCAATGGCTGGCAACCCTCCGAAGTGCCGGCGGGACAGGTCAGGGTCACCGTCGCCGGGGCCCCGGCGCAGTAGAAAGCCCCGGTGCGTGTCCGGGCTCGTTTACCGACTCGTGTACCAGCTCGTTTCCGGGCGGATTCAGACCAGTAGGTCCACCACCGGCTGCACATAGCTGCGGAACAATTCCGGCTGGGACAGCAGATCGGAGCTCATAATGATCTTGTCCGGCTCCAGATACCAGGCCCGCGGCTCAGCCAACGGCAGTTCGATGATGGTCAAGCTGAAATCATTGGCGGCGCGGCCCACCTCCAGCAGCCGGTCGTCCACCATGTCCTGCAGCAGTTGCACCCCGCCGGCAGCTTCTCGCTCCGCCTCCAGGGCCAGGTACTCGCCACGGCGTTCCCGGGCCCAGGAGAGCGCCGCACCAAAATGGGCCTGCAGCACGCGCCGCAGGGCCGGTGAATTACTGAAGTCGCGGAATCCGGGCGGACCCAGTTCCGGCGACATCTCGGGATGCGCCTTGAGGAGCTGCTCCCACCAGGCTTCCCATTCGGTTTTCAGCGCGCTGAGTCCACCCACTTCCGCAATGAGGTGGGTGTGGTCCGCGGGCCGGATCTTGGGTGCGGCGTGGCATAGGACCGGATGCCCCGCGCTGTCCAGGCCGGTGGCGTCGCGAACGTACAGTGCAATGAGCATGGGACCCGAAGTGTCCATGGTGATCCGCCAGCCCGGCCCGCCTGTGTGGTGCATCCAATTGCCTCCTTGGCAAGACGTACGTTTCCAGTGTATTCCTCAAGTTAACGCACGTTAATGCCTGCCAGCGTAGCTGCCCAGTCCGTTGAGGTGGGACTCCAACACGTCGCTGCACATCTGCGCGGTCATCCATTCCGGCTGCAGCAGGGCGTGCAGGGTGAGCCCGTCCAGGGTGGCCAGCAGCCGTTCCGCCTCGGTAACCAGGCGCTGCTGGTCCGGGGCCGCGTCGGCGGCGCCGTCGTCGTCGGCGCCCGTGGCGGCGCCGTCGTTGTCGGCGCCTGTGGCGGTGGCGGCCGCATCCGGCCCGACCCCGGAGGACAGTTCCAGCACGAGCCGCCCGACGATCGCGGCCACGGCGCGGTGGCTCCGGTCCGCTTCCGGGGCGAGGAACGGCTTGGTCCTGGCCGCGCTTTTGAAGGCCATCCAGACGCAGGCGTCGACGGCGCGCTCCTCATCCAGGGGGAGAAACTCACCCAGCAGGGTTAACACGCCCTGGTGGTGTTCCGGGGTCCCCGGCTGGACCTCCGTGAGGCGCTCGTCGGCCGCCGTCAGCCGGCGGACGATCCGGTCCACGACGACCCCGAAGGAATGGGCCAGAAGCTCGTCGCTGCTGGCGAAGTAGTGCCGGACCGATCCGACCGCCAGCTCCGCCTCGTCGGCGACTTCGCGGAGCGAGGCCCTTTCGAGGCCGTCTGCTGCGACGATCCGGAAGACCGCTTCGACCACTTCCTGGCGCCGCAAAGCGGCGTCGACAAATTTGGGCATTCGTCTTTTTTAGCACAGATGTGCCCGAACGGCGGCGGGCCACACCGGAGGGCCGTCTCCCCGCCACGGCGACGGACCGGCCGCGCGTTCATCCGCCCGCTCGGGCACCGTCCCCGCAAGCAAACGACGCCGGCCGCGCACCCTGTGGGGTGAGCGGCCGACGTCGTACGGGTGGTCCTGGTGAGCTACACCGAAGGGTAGTTGCGCTCCGGCTCGCCGATGTAAAGCTGCCGCGGGCGGCCGATTTTGGTGTTCGGGTCGCTGATCATCTCGCGCCACTGCGCGATCCAGCCCGGAAGGCGGCCGATCGCGAAGAGCACGGTGAACATCTTCTCCGGGAAGCCCATCGCCTTGTAGATCAGTCCGGTGTAGAAGTCCACGTTCGGGTAGAGCTTGCGCTGGATGAAGTAGTCATCATTCAGGGCCTTCTCCTCAAGGCGCAGTGCGATCTCCAGGAGTTCGTCGTTGCCGCCGAGCTTCGTGAGGATCTCGTGGGCCGTGGCCTTCACGATCTTGGCGCGCGGGTCGTAATTCTTGTAGACGCGGTGTCCGAAGCCCATGAGCCGGACGCCGTCCTCCTTGTTCTTGACCTTCTCCATGTAGTCCTCGGGCTTGGTGCCGTCGGCCTGGATCTGGCGCAGCATCTTCAGCACGGCCTCGTTGGCGCCGCCGTGGGCGGGTCCGAAGAGGGCGTTGATGCCGGCGGACACGGAGGCGAAGAGGTTCGCGTTGGAGGAACCAACCAGCCGGACCGTGGAGGTCGAGCAGTTCTGCTCATGGTCGGCGTGCAGGATGAGGAGCAGGTCCAGCGCCTTGGCGACGACCGGGTCAACCTCGTACTGCTCGGCCGGGAGGCCGAAGCTCAGGCGCAGGAAGTTCTCCACGAGGTTGTGGGAGTTGTCCGGGTAGAGCATGGGCTGACCGATGCTCTTCTTCAGGGCGTACGCCGCGATGACCGGCATCTTGGCCAGCAGCCGGTAGGTGGAGACTTCCACCTGTTCGGCGTTGAACGGATCCAGCGAGTCCTGGTAGAACGTGGACAGCGCGGACACGGCCGAGGACAGCACCGGCATCGGGTGGGCGTCGCGCGGGAAGCCGCTGAAGAAGCCCTTGAGCTCCTCGTGCAGCAGGGTGTGGTGGCGGATCCGCTGGTCGAACGCTTCCAGCTCCGTGGCGGTCGGCAGGTTGCCGTAAATCAGCAGGTAGGAAACTTCCAGGAAGCTTGAGTGCTGGGCGAGCTGCTCGATCGGGTAGCCGCGGTACCGCAGGACACCGGCGTCGCCGTCGATGTAGGTGATGGCGGAGGTGGTTGCTGCGGTGTTCATAAAGCCGGGGTCGAAGGCAACGGCACCGGTCTGCTTGAGCAGCCTGGAAACGTCGTAGCCTTCGTTTCCTTCTACAACCTGGATGCGCGGGAGTTCGAGCTCGCCGCCGGCATGGCGCAGGGTTGCGCTGGTGGTCTCAGTCATGGAGTCTCCTCTGAGGCGTAAGGGCCTCTGTAGAAAGCTGGTCCAACTTTTGGTGAAGCCGCCCACGGAACCTGTTTTAGCCACGGATTCCAACGGCTGCGCTGCCTTCTTGTGGAAAGCCACCATTGATAGTCAGTTAAAAACTACCGCCAGTTTCCAGGTGGCACTAATCCGCCGCCATCCGGAACCGCCCAAAACGCGCCAGTTGTGGCACGTGTCACAGCATTGTTACGCCCCTGTGGCCAGACGGGAGGCTGCAGCGTCGATCCGCTCATCGCTGGCGGTGAGCGCGACGCGGATGAATCCGTTGCCGGCGTCGCCGTAGAACACGCCCGGGCCGACGACAATGCCGCGGTCCGCGAGACGGCCGACTGTGTCCCAGGTGGCTTCACCAGCGGTGGCCCAGAGGTAGAGCCCGGCCCGGGATTCGTGGATGGTCAGACCGAAGCGCTCCAGCGCCGGCACGATCCGTTCCCGGCGCCCGCGGTACAGGTCCTTCTGCGCCTGGACGTGGGCATCGTCGCCGAGGGCAACCCGCATGGCTTCCTGGACCGGGTACGGAACGATCATGCCCGCGTGTTTGCGGCTGTTGACCAGGTTCGCCATGATGGCGGGGTCCCCGGCGACGAAGGCGGCGCGGTAGCCGGCCAGGTTGGACTGCTTGCTCAGCGAGTACACGGCCAGAAGGCCCTCATGAGAGCCCTCCGCGACCTGCGGGTCCAGGATGCTGGGCACCGGGGAGCCGCCGCGCTGGAGGTCCCATTCGCCCCAGCCGAGTTCGGCATAGCACTCGTCGGAGGCCACGACGGCGCCGAGCTCGCGGGCCTGCCGGACGATCCGGCGCAGCGATTCGGCGTCGCGCACGCTGCCGGTGGGGTTGGCAGGGGAGTTGATCCAGACCAGGCGCACCCGGGCGCGGGTGGCGGCGTCGAGCTCGTCCAGGTCATCCGCGGCGATGTGCTCGGCACCGGCGAACGTGGCGCCGATGTCGTAGGTGGGGTAGGCGACCGTGGGCCGGACGACGACGTCGTCCGGTTTGAGGCCGAGCAGGAACGGAAGCCAGGCCACGAGCTCCTTCGAACCCACGGTGGGCATAATGTCCTGCGGATCCAGCCCGGGCACCCCACGGCGGCGCTCAAACCAGGCCGCGACGGCTTCCCGGAGCCCGGCCGTGCCGTGAACCGTAGGGTAGCCGGGGGCGTTCGCCGCTGCGCGCAGGGCATCCTGCACCATTGCGGGGGTGGCGTCCACCGGGGTGCCGATGGACAGGTTCGCGACGCCCCCGGGGTGTTCGGCAGCCCGGGCGATATACGGCGCCAGGGCTTCCCACGGGTAGTCGGGCAGGTTGAGGCCGAAGCTGCGCAGCGCGGAAGTCACCGGCGCCCGCCTCAGTTCTCTTGGTTCTGCGGCGGCAGGGCGGCGATCATCGGGTGGTCGGTGTGGGTGTTGCCGACCTTCGCGGCCCCGCCCGGGGACCCCAGGTCATCGAAGAATTCAACGTTGGCCTTGTAGTAGTCGGCCCATTCCTCGGGGGTGTCATCTTCGTAGTAGATGGCTTCGACGGGGCAGACCGGCTCGCAGGCCCCGCAGTCCACACACTCGTCGGGGTGGATGTACAGGGAACGCTCACCCTCGTAAATGCAATCGACGGGGCACTCTTCAATACATGCCTTGTCCTTGACATCTACACACGGCTGCGCGATTACGTACGTCACGTCCCTGGCCTCTCCACGTTGGTTCCGGCGGGTGCCGGATCACTGCTCCCGGCCTGAGCGCCGGGCTGCTGACTTCTGAGCCTATTATCTCCCAGCCGGTTCCCGCGAACCTAGCCGGGCGTCACACGGGTCCGCACTCAGGAATCCAACGGACCTAGTATGAACGGGTGAGTCCCTCAAAACCTTCGCCCCAAGAGTTCCTGGCTGCCGCCGAGCCCGGCACCCGCGTGGTGGTCAGGTACCGGATTGCGAACGGGCTAACGGACGCCCTGGGCGAACTGGTGGCACGCACCGAAGACGGCTGCACCATCCGCACCCGGCACTCCGACGTCGTGATCCCGCTGCCGCTGGTGGTGGCCGCCAAGCAGGTCCCGCCCCCACCGCCACGCCGCGCCCCGCGCCAGCAGCAGTAGGCACCCCGTCCCCGGCCCGGTGGACATGCCCTCCCCCGGCCTCTGCCAATGGACATATGGCCACTATGTCCATTCATGGGCGCACACGTTGGGCATGTCCACGTGGTCCGGTCCGCGGACGCTGGACATGTCCAGCCGCAACTGTGAACGCTGGACCGGGGCAGAGAGTGAACCGCAATCCCGGAGGACATGTCCAGGGCTAGGCCGCAGCGGAGATCGTGTTAAGCGCGTCGCGGACCATAGCGATGAACTCGTGGGGCCGGTTCAGCAGTAGCGGGTAGCTGACCACAAGCGTCGGGATGCCAAGGCGGGTTGTGACGTTCCACCGTCGCCGGTCCTCCTCGAAGCTTGGCCGGTCCATGTGGAAACCTGCTCCGTCGGTCTCAATGCCGAGCCTGCCGTCGACCATGAGATCGATGTGGCCCATGCCGGGGATGTTGACCTGGGACTCCACATGGAACCCGGCCCTCCGCAGCCAGTACCGGGCCATGCACTCAATGATGGACTGGGACTGCGGGACGATCCTGTCCATCAGCCGGCGCTCCCTCGCGTCGTTGCGGCCAGCCAGCCGCTGCCGCAACCCCGAGAGACTTAGGCCTTTGACGACGACGGCGGATTCAGCAATGACGAGGCCGTCGAGTTCGGGCAGGCATCGCAGGCTTTGGACGACCGTGTCCAGCAGCGTGGGCGGCGCGGCGGACCGGTGGCAA
The DNA here is from genome assembly GCF_040547025.1 of Arthrobacter sp. UYEF36. NCBI lineage: Bacteria > Bacillati > Actinomycetota > Actinomycetes > Micrococcales > Micrococcaceae > Arthrobacter > Arthrobacter sp. UYEF36. The sequence goes on along the minus strand of NZ_JBEPOX010000001.1, from coordinate 393,791 downwards.
ATGAAGCCGGGATAGCTGCGGCTGTGGGTGATCGCAATGTGGGGTTGCCCGGGTGGTTCGAGCACCCAGAGGCCCTGGAATTGCGCCGCTGTGGCGCATGCGGGCTCGGCCGGAAGCGAGCGGATGGCGACAAGCTGGGCATCGGCGCCGGGGACGGCGTACACGCCGCGGGCCACCCGGGACACGGCGCCCCGGGCCAGGGCGGACTTGAGCTGGAAGTCCGAGACGCCCGCGGCAGCGAGGTGTTTGGCGCGGGCGACGCCGTCGTAGTTTGAAAGTACTTCAGTGACATTGACCATGCGGACAGCGTGGCGCCGAGGCCTCACGCTGGACCAGTGCCTCGTCCGGCTATGTGGAAAAGGACATGCGCTGCGCACCGGGCCGTTTGGGGACATGCTCCGTGGACGGGAAGGTGCTTGCCCGCGGTCTGCGGTGGGCATGTCCGCGGGCTGCGCGCGAGGACTGGACATGTCCCCGGCTGCGGGCAGCGCGAGGAAGAGGCATGTTCCGCAGCGGGTGCAGCGGATGGACATAGTGCCGTTATGCTCACCCTTGGCCGCGAAAAATGGGCATGTCCTGCGGGGCGGAGGGCGAAAAATGGGCATGTCCCCCCGGGGCGGGGGTGTGCGGCGGCAGTGGGCCTAGGCTTGGGCTGGGCGGTAGCGGCGGCACCAGGCCAGCATGCCGATGGTGACCACCGCGATGCCGTAGATCCAGAGGTTCCCGGCCAGGTCGCCGATGATCAGGCGCTTTCCGTTCTCCAGGGTGGACCACCAGCCTGCCAGCGCGTAGCAGACCGCGCCGCAGACCGCCGTCGGGAGCGCGGAACGGAATGTGGCACCGAGCCACAGTTCGATGGCTCCCAGCAGCACCAGCGCGGCGGCAGCACCCCAGGGCACCTCTACACCTGCGACCAGGACGTCCCGCCCGTGCAGCATCGTGCCTGCGAGGGCAGCAAAAAGAGCTGCCGGCACGGCGGCGGCAATACCGCCTGCCATGCCGGCAGCTCTCTTATTCACAAACGATCCGTTGTTTCAGCGGAGAACGCGAAAACTAGACCTTCGCGCGGGCGCGGTTGGACTTGGCGCGCTGGTTGACGTCCAGGATGAGCTTCCGGATGCGGATGGATTCCGGGGTGACCTCGACGCACTCGTCTTCGCGGGCGAACTCGAGCGACTCTTCGAGGGTCAGGTCGCGCGGGGGCGTCAGGTTCTCGAAGGTGTCGGAGGAAGCGGCACGCATGTTGGTGAGCTTCTTTTCCTTGGTGATGTTGACGTCCATGTCGTCGGCGCGGGAGTTCTCGCCGACGATCTGGCCCTCGTAGACCTCGGAGGTGGGGCGGACGAAGAAGGATCCGCGTTCCTGCAGGTTGATCATGGCGAACGGCGTCACAACACCGGCGCGGTCGGCGATCATCGAACCGTTGGTGCGGTATTCGATCGGGCCGGCCCACGGCTCGTAGCCCTCGGAGATGGACGCTGCAATGCCAGCGCCGCGGGTGTCCGTGAGGAACTTGGTGCGGAAACCGATCAGGCCACGGGCCGGAACGATGAACTCCATGCGGCACCAGCCGGTGCCGTGGTTGGCCATGTTGGTCATGCGGCCCTTGCGGGCAGCCATGAGCTGCGTGACGGCGCCCAGGTACTCTTCCGGCACGTCGATGGTCATGTGCTCCATCGGCTCGTGGACCTTGCCGTCGACGAGCTTGGTGACAACCTGCGGCTTGCCAACGGTCAGCTCGAAGCCTTCGCGGCGCATCTGCTCAACCAGGATGGCCAGCGCGAGCTCGCCACGTCCCTGGACTTCCCAGGCATCCGGGCGCTCGGTCGGGAGCACCTTGATGGAGACGTTACCGATCAGTTCCTTGTCCAGGCGGTCCTTGACCTGGCGGGCCGTGACCTTGGCACCCTTGACCCGGCCGGCCAGCGGCGAGGTGTTGATACCGATGGTCATGGAGATGGCCGGATCGTCAACGGTGATCAGCGGCAGCGGCTGCGGGTTGTCGACGTCGGTCAGGGTCTCACCGATGGTGATTTCTTCGATGCCGGCGACGGCGACGATCTCGCCGGGGCCGGCGGACTCGGTGGGGACGCGGTCCAGCGCCTTGGTGGCCAGCAGTTCGGTGATCTTGACGTTCTTCATTTCACCGTTGGCACGCGCCCAGGCAACGGTCTGGCCCTTACGCAGTGTGCCGTTGTAGATGCGCAGCAGCGCCAGGCGGCCGAGGAACGGGGAGGCGTCCAGGTTGGTGACGTGGGCCTGGAGGACGCCGTTCGGGTTGTAGGTCGGCGCCGGGATGTGCTCGATGATGGCCTGGAACAGCGGTTCCAGGTCCTCGTTCTCGGGAGCGGAGCCGTCGGCGGGCTGCTCGAGGGATGCACGGCCGACCTTGGCGGCGGCGTAGACGACCGGGACGTTGAGGATCTTGTCCAGGTCCAGGTCCGGAACTTCGTCGGCGAGGTCGGAGGCCAGGCCCAGGAGCAGGTCCATGGACTCGTGCACAACTTCTTCGATCCGGGCGTCAGGACGGTCCGTCTTGTTGACCAGGAGGATCACCGGCAGGTGCGCGGCGAGGGCCTTGCGGAGGACGAAGCGGGTCTGGGGCAGCGGGCCCTCAGAGGCGTCAACGAGGAGGACGACGCCGTCGACCATGGACAGGCCGCGCTCGACCTCGCCACCGAAGTCGGCGTGGCCGGGGGTGTCGATGACGTTGATGGTGATGGTCTCGCCCTTGGAGGACGGTCCGTTGTAGGCCACCGTGGTGTTCTTGGCCAGGATGGTGATGCCCTTTTCACGCTCAAGGTCGCCGGAGTCCATGACCCGGTCTTCGAGGTGGTTGTGGGCGGCAAAGGAGTTGGTCTGCTTGAGCATGGCGTCGACCAGGGTGGTCTTGCCGTGGTCAACGTGGGCCACGATCGCGACGTTGCGCAGGTCACTGCGCGATGCAGTGGCTACCGCGGTGTTGGTGGTGGTTTCAGACATGCGTTATTGCTCGATTCAGTGGTGAAGTCAGCTGTTGTATCGCGACATTTCCAACCGGAACGCACGACGGATGCGCCCCTTTGGCACAGGGCACCTTCATCCATTCTAAACGCTAGGGCATTTATTGGCCTAAAAACCCTCATTCCCGGTGGACCCGCCGGGTGGTCAGGAGTAGTCAGGACGGGAAATCGGCGCGCCGGATGTGAGTAAAGTCACTGGATATTCCGGCCCCCATGCCCCATCATTGCTCTGACAGCAGCAGCCAGCACGGAGACATCAATGCGCAGCACCTCGGCTCTGTCCCGCTTGGTCGCACCGCTGATCGCCGTAGGCATCCTGGTTGCCGGCTGCGGACAGACACCCCCCGCCCGCACCGCGGACGACGGCGCCACCCACGGGGGCGGTCTCTACGGCCAGAGCGTTCCCGCACCCGGCGGGGTTCCCGGTGAGCCGATGACTGCGGGCGCGAACGGCAACCGGCAACTAACCCGGGCGACGCCGGAAAGCATGCCGGCGGGCAGCATTTACCGGAATCCCGCCAACGGCCGCAACGAAGTGGTAGTGCGGGACATCGCCCGGACCGCCGTGCTGATCGGCGATTCCCAGTCGGAACCCTCTTTTTCGTGGCCCCGGACGGCACTGGCCAGTCTGGGCTATCAAGTCCACTTCTGCGGCCGGGGCGGCACCGGATTTGTTACCTCCAACGGCACGACCGGCAACTACATCGACGCTTTGCAGCGCGGCGACTGGCTGCTCCCCTACGGCTCGCCGCCCCTCGTGGTCATCGAAGGCGGCGGAAACGACGCCTCCCGCGGCGCCACCGACCAGCAGATCTCAGCCAACGCCGAGCGGCTGATCGCCAGCGTCCGGCAGCGCTACCCCGGGGCCCGGCTGGCCATGGTCGGGACCCTCGCCCGCGGTGCCGCCCACGGCGGCGGGCGCCGCACCGAGGTGGACGCGCTGCTGGGCACGGTCGCAGCCCGGCATTCGATTCCGTTTGTGGGCGTCGGCGACTGGCTGACGCGCCATAACCTCACCAAACTGATGGCCGACGGCGTGCACATGGGCCCCAAAGGGCATGCCGCCCTGGGTGAGCTGCTCGCCCGGCGGCTGGGCGATTTCGGCTTCCGGGCCCCGGCACCCGGGCCAGCGGAGGCCAGCTCAAGCCGCTGAGCGTCCCGGCCTTAAACGACCGGAGCCGGCGTCCACCCCGGGGGCGGACACCGGCTCCGGTGTCTTGTCGGCTGGGTTCATTCAGCCAGGTTCAGGCAGCTCAGGCCACTTCCGGCGGCAGCATCAGCCGCGCACCCGGGATGGCGTGCAGCAGCGCCTTGGTGTAGTCCTGCCGCGGCGCGTCGAAGACGTCGTCGGTCGAGCCGGTCTCCACCAGTTTGCCCTTCTCCATGACACACACGTGGTCGGCAATCTGCCGGACCACCGCGAGGTCGTGGGTGATGAACAGGTAGGTCAGGCCCAGCCGGGACTGCAGTTCCGCGAGCAGGTTCAGCACCTGCGCCTGCACCAGGACGTCCAGCGCGGACACGGCCTCGTCGCAGATGATGACCTCAGGATCCAGAGCCAGGGCCCGCGCGATCGCGACGCGCTGGCGCTGGCCGCCCGAGAGCTCGTTCGGGTACCGCTGCATGGTGGACTGCGGCAGCGACACCTGGTCCAGCAGCTCGCGGACCTTCTTCTCGCGGCTGGCCTTGTCCCCGATCTTGTGGACCCGCAGCGGTTCCTCGATGGTCCGGTAGATGTTGTACATCGGGTCGAGGGAGCCGTACGGGTCCTGGAAGATCGGCTGCACCCGGCGGCGGAAAGCGAAGATCTCCTTGCTGTTCAGCGCGGAGGTGTCCACGCCGTCGAAGATGATCTTTCCGGAGGTCGGCTCCAGCAGGTTCAGCACCATCTGCGCCACGGTGGATTTGCCGGAACCCGACTCGCCCACGATCGCCGTCGTGGTTCCGCGCTTGACGCTGAAGGAGACGTCGTCGACGGCGGTGAAGTCGGTCGATCTGCCGAACCCGGAGCGCAGCTTGAAGACCTTGCTCAAGTTCTGGATCTGCAGCACGTCTTCCGACAAAGCCGGTTCCACGGCAGCGGCCCCGGCGGGGACCAGCACCTCGTTCGTCGAGACGCCAAGTTCCTTGGCCACCTGGATCCGCCGCGACGCCAGCGACGGCGCCGAGGCCACCAGCCGCTGCGTGTACGGGTGCTGCGGGTTCTGCAGCAGCTCCAGGGACGGACCGGCCTCGACGACGTTGCCGCGGTACATGACCACGACCTTGTCGGCACGCTCGGCCGCGAGGCCGAGGTCGTGGGTGATGAGCAGTACGGAGGTGCCCAGTTCCGAGGTCATCTTTTCGAGGTGGTCCAGGATCTGGCGCTGCACGGTGACGTCCAGTGCCGACGTCGGCTCATCGGCGATGAGCAGGCGCGGCTGGCAGGACAGGCCGATGGCAATCAGCGCGCGCTGGCGCATGCCGCCGGAGAACTCGTGCGGGTACTGCTTGGCCCGCCGGGCGGCGTCCGGCAGCCCGGCCTGCGCCAGGACCTTGGCGACGTCGTCCGGGCCGCTGGGTCGGCCGTTGGCCTTCAGCGTCTCCTTGACCTGGTCGCCGATCTTCCAGACCGGGTTCAGGTTGGACATCGGGTCCTGCGGGACCATACCAATGATGTTGCCGCGCAGTTCGATCATGCGCTTCTCGGACGCGTGCGAAATGTCCTCGCCGTCGAGCAGGATCTGCCCGCCGGCAACACGGCCGTTGCCGGGCAGGAGACCGATCGCGGCCAGCGCCGTCGTCGACTTGCCGGATCCGGACTCGCCCACAATGGCGACGGTTTCGCCGGGCATGATGGTCAGGTGCGCGTTGCGCACGGCCTGGACCTCGCCGCTGCCGGTCTTGAAGGAGATCGCGAGATCGCGGATTTCCAGCAGGGGCCGGTCGGCCGGGGTTCCGGCCTCGAGAATCGTGACGTCGGAAGTTGTCATGTGTGCCTCCTTCATCGCTGACGGCTCTTGGGGTCGAGGGCATCACGGAGGGCGTCGCCCAGCATGATGAAGCTCAACACGGTGATGGACAGGGCTGTCGCCGGGTAGAGCAGGACAGCCGGGTTGGTGCGGATGGACGCCTGCGCGGCGGAAATATCGTTGCCCCAGGACATCACGGAGCCGGGCATGCCGATTCCGAGGAACGAGAGCGTGGCCTCGGCGACGATGAAGACGCCGAGTTCCATGGTCGCGAGCACAATGATCGGCGCCAGCGCGTTCGGGAGCACATGGCTGACCAGGGATCCCAGCCGGGAGACACCAAGCGAGCGGGCGGCGGTCACGAAGTCGGCGTTGCGCACCTCGATGACGGCGCCGCGGGTGATGCGGGCCATCTGTGGCCAGCCGAGCACCACGAGGACCAGGACCACGGTTCCGACTCCGCGGTTTTCACGCATCAGCGGAAGCTGGGTGAGGACCAGGGCACCGAGGACGATCGGCAGGGCGAAGAAGATGTCGCCGAGGCGGGCGATCACGGTATCCACCCAGCCGCCGAAGAAGCCGGCCAGGGCGCCAAGGGTGACGCCGATGATCAGGACGGAGATCACCGAGAACACACCGACCATCAGCGAGGCCTGGGTGCCGTGGATGATGCGCGAATAGATGTCGCAGCCCTGGAAGGTGAAGCCCAGCGGGTGTCCCTCGGTGGGCGCGCCGTTGGAGTTCGACAGCACGCAGCCGTTATCCGGGGCCACCTGCGTGAACAGCCCGGGGAAGAGCGCCACCACGATGATCAGCGCGATCATGACCGCGGAAATGATGAAGAGCGGACGACGGCGGAGCTTGCGCCAGGCGTCTGCCCACAGGCTCAGCGGGGCGTCGTCGACCTTGACCGCATCCGTTGCCAGCAGAGGGGTTTCCTCGACCGGGGCAACAAAGTGCTCATAATTTCGGTTAGTTTTCATAGCGGATCCTCGGGTCAAGCCAGGCGTACAGCAGATCGACCAACAGGTTGGCGAGAACGAAGACCAGCACCAGGACGCTCACAATGGCGACCACGGTGGGGCCTTCACTTCGGAGAATGGCCTGGTAGAGCTTCTGGCCAACGCCGGGGACATTGAAGATGGCTTCCGTCACGATCGCGCCGCCCATCAGGCCGCCCAGGCTCGCGCCGAGGTAGGTGATGACGGGGATCAGCGAGTTGCGCAGGACGTGGGTGGTCACGACCTGGCGGCGGGCCAGTCCCTTGGCGGTGGCGGTGCGGACATAGTCGGCGTTCATGTTCTCGATGACGGAGGCACGCGTCAGGCGCAGGACGTAGGCGAAGGACACCATGCCGAGGACCACCGCGGGAAGGATCAGGCTTCCCCACGTGACATTCGAGCCGACCGTGGGTTTGGCCCACCCCAGCTGGACACCGACCAGCAGCTGCAGCGCGAAGCCGAGCACGAAGGTCGGAATGGCGATCACCACCAGCGACAGCACGAGGACCGTGCTGTCGAAGATGCCGCCCTTGCGCAGGCCGGCGACCAGGCCGAAGGCGATGCCGAAGACGCCCTGGATGATGAGGGCCTCGATGGCGAGCATCGCCGTGACGGGGAAGACGCGCGCCAGGGTGTCGGCAATCGGCTGGCCGGTGAAGTCGACGCCGAGGTTGAAGGTGAAGAGGTTTTTCAGGAACAAACCGTACTGGACCCAGAACGGCTCGTCCAGGTTGTACTGCTGGCGCAGCTGCGCAATGACCGCCTCGCTCGGCGGGCGGTCGCCGAAGAGCGCGCGGATGGGGTCGCCCGGAAGGGCAAAGACCATGAAGTAGACGAGCAGGGTGGTTCCGAGGAATACCGGAATGACCTGCAGCAGGCGCCGGAGGATGAACTGGATCACAGCAGCGCCTCCGGTGAGATGGTGGAACGAAGGGGAATCATGGGGACAGCTTCCTGCCGGTTTCAAGCATGTGGGGGCCCGGCTAGGCCGGACCCCCAAGCTTTAGTGATGTGGAAATGAGTTCCGCAGAACTCAGGAACTACTTGGCCGTGATGGCCCAGTACTGCAGAACGCCGTTCCAGCCGGAATCAACGTTGCTGACATTCTGGCTCCAGACAGCCTGGCGTGCGGAGTACCACAGCGGCAGGTTGGGGAGGTCCTTGAACAGGATCTCCTGCGCCGCGGTGAACTTCTTGTTGGCGTCGTCGGTGGACTGGGCGCCCAGGCCTTCGGTGAGGAGCTGGTCGAACTCGGGGTTCGAGTAGCCCTCGTAGTTGGCGCTGGAACCGGTCTTCAGGAGCGGGCCCAGGAAGTTGTACAGCGACGGGTAGTCTGCCTGCCAGCCGGCGCGGGTCAGGCCAGGCAGCTCTTTGGAGGAACGCAGCTTCAGGATTTCGGCGAACTTGGCGAACGGCTGGCCTTCGGCCTTGATTCCCAGGTTGTTCTTGAAGTTGTTGGCAACGGCGTCGATCCATTCCTTGTTGCCACCGTCAGTGTTGTACGCGAGCTGCAGGGTCTTGTCTGCGGGCCACGGGCTGATGGCGTCAGCCTGGGTCCAGAGGTCCTTCGCCTTGGCGGCGTCGAACTTCAGGACCTCGGAGCCGGCCACGTTGTCGTTGTAGCCGTCAACAGCCGGGGAGGTGAAGTCCTTGGCCGGGATGCGGGTGCCGGAGAAGATGACCTTGGTGATCTCCTCGCGGTTGATCGCCATGGAGAGCGCCTGGCGGCGCAGCTGGCCCGCTTCGCCCTGGAACTCGGGCAGGTAGCCCGGGATGTTCAGGGTGGAGTTGCCGGCGTACGGCTTGTTCAGGTTGTTCTCCGGGAAGTCCATTGTGTAGGTCGTCAGGGCGTTCGTGGGCAGAACGTCCGTGACGTCCAGGTTGTTGGCCTGGATGTCCGTGTAGGCCGGGGCCGGATCGGTGTAGAACTTGAAGGTCACGCCGCCGTTCCTGGCTTCGCGCGCACCCTTGTAGTCAGGGTTCTTGACCAGGGCGATCTGGCTGTCGTGCTGCCAGGCGCCTTCCTTCTCCATCTTGTACGGGCCGTTGCCGACCGGGTTCTCGCCGAACGTCTTCGGGTCCTTGATGGCGTCGGCGGGCAGCGGCATGAAGGCCGAGTAGCCCAGGCGCAGCGGCCAGTCGGCTTCCGGCTGCGTCAGCTTGACCGTGATCGTGGAATCATCCGTCAGCACCAGGCCGGAGAGGGTCTCGGCGGTGGGGGCGGGAACCTCGGTTTCCTTGCCGTCCGCTCCCGTCTGCTTCGACGTGGCACTGACGGCGTCGTAGCCTTCGACCGATTCAAAGAAGCTGCTGTTGCCCTGCGCGTTGGTGCTCAGCGCGGCAAAGTTCCAGGCATCAACGAAGCTCTTGGCGGTGACGTCCTCGCCGTTGGTGAACTTGGTGCCCTTCTTGACCTTGATCGTGTAGTTCTGGCCGTCCGGGGATTCGATGGACTCGGCCAGGGCGTTGACTGACTTGCCACTGGGGTCGTAGCTGGTCAGACCCTCGAAGAGGAGCTCGACAACGCGGCCGCCATAGACTTCACCGGTGTTGGCGGGCATCAGGGGGTTCTGCGGTTCGTTGCTGTACGCGGTGATGACCTTGTTGGGGTCGCCGGCAGCCTGGCTGGCACCGTTTGAGGTACCGCCTCCGGCGCCGCATCCGGTCAGGGCGAGAGCGGCGATGGCCACCATGCCCAGTGCTTTGGAAGTGCGCGAAAAACGCATTCCGCCTCCTAAGAGTTGTGGGAGTTCGTAGGGGAAAAACTTATGCTTCCCCGCAGGCAGGCACAGGGGTATCCCCTGTGACGTGGCCTACATATACGAGTAGCCTAACCCCAGAGTGTCCAGATGGTGGAACTCTGTTGCCAAACCGTGACCCACCAAAAGCGTGACTGTTAGCGTCAAGTGCGATGTATTTCAAGTCACACGCTACCGGCTGGTAGTATTCGCTGCCGGGCGATCCCGGTTACGGAGGGTTAACTCGGTCCGGCGGCCAGCAACTGGGCCCGCAACTCGCGGCGCTCCCGCTGCTTTTCCGGATCCGGCAGGGGCACCGCCGCCAGGAGCCGCTGGGTATAGGGCTCCTGCGGATTGCGCAGGATCTGGTCCCGGGAGCCCTGCTCGACGATGCGGCCGCGCTGCATCACGCAGATCCGGTCCGCCAGCACGTCGACGACCGCGAGGTCGTGGGTGACGAAGAGGCAGGCGAACCCGAGTTCCTTCTGCAGGTTCTGGAACAGGTCGAGCACCTTGGCCTGCACGGACACGTCCAGGGCCGAGGTGGGCTCATCGGCGACCATCAGTTTCGGCTTGAGCGAAAGCGCCCGGGCAATGCCGACCCGCTGCTTTTGTCCGCCGGAGAGCTCGTGCGGGTAGCGGTTGCGGTAATTCCGCGGCAGCTCCACCTGGTCCAGCAGCGCCTCGATCCGTTGCTGCAGCTCGGCGCCCTTCGCGACCCCGGCCAGGAACATCGGCTCACCAATGCTCTCGCCAATCGGAAGCCTCGGGTTCAGCGACGACGACGGGTCCTGGAACACCATGCCAACATGGCGGCGCATCTCGTGAAGCTGCCGGCCGTTCCGCTTGGCGGCGGAAATGTCCTGGCCGACGACTTTCATGGTGCCGGCCGCAACCGGCAGCAGCCCGACGGCGGCGCGGCCGATGGTCGTCTTGCCGGAACCGGACTCCCCCACCAGCCCGACAACCTGCCCCGGATAGATCACCAGGTTGGCGCCTTCCACGGCGCGGAACGCGGGCACGCGTCCCTGCTTGGGGTATTCGATTGCCACGTCGGTCAGCTCCAGCACCGGCTGTCCCTGCGGCGTGGCGGCTCCTGCGGCTGCCAGGGCCGCGGCGTTTTCCCGCTCGCGGCGGCGCAGCTGCTCTTCCGGGATGGAGCTCAGTTCGGCGTGCGTGGCGGCGGCGAGGGCTGCGGTGACGTCCACTTCCACGGCCGCATCCGCGCCGCCCTGGCCGAGATGCGGAACGGCGGCCAGCAGGGCCTTCGTGTATTCGTGCTGGGGATTGTGGAAGATCTCGGCGGCCGTCCCCGTTTCCACGATCACGCCGCGGCGCATCACGGCGATCCGGTCCGCCAGGTCGGCAACCACGCCCATGTCGTGGGTGATCAGGACGATCGCGCTGTCCAGCTTGTTCCGCAGGTTGCGCATAAGGTCCAGGATTTCCGCCTGGACTGTCACGTCGAGCGCCGTTGTGGGCTCGTCGGCGATCAGCAGCTTGGGATCGCAGGACAGGGACTGGGCGATCATGGCGCGCTGCCGCTGGCCACCGGAAAGCTGGTGGGGATAGGACCGGAACGCCTTCTCCGGGTCCGGCAGCTCGACGAGCTCGAGCATGCGCAGGGCGCGCAGCCGGGCCTCGTCGGGTGAAACCTCGCTGTGCAGCCGGACAGTCTCCACAATCTGTGCGCCTACGGTGTACACCGGGTTCAGGGCGGTCATGGGCTCCTGGAAGATCACGGCCACCTCCTTGCCGCGGACGGCCCGGATGTTGGCCTCGTCCGTCCCCAGCAGCTCCTTCCCGGCGAGCTTCACACTTCCGGTCACCCGGCTGTTGGACGGCAGCAGGCCCAGCAGGGCCATCGAACTGGCACTCTTGCCCGAGCCGGACTCCCCCACGATCGCGAGCACTTCACCCGCGCGTACCTCGTAGTTCAACCCAATGGCGGCAGGCACCCACTTTTTGTCCACACCGAAGTCCACGCTGAGGCCGCGGACTTCCAGTACGGGTTCGCTCTTGCCCGGCGCCGGGGTAACGGCCGGATCGAGGGTGATGAAGTCAGTCATGATGGGGCTTTCCTTCCACCCGGGCCGCCGGTCCACCGGGGATTAGTGCTGCGGCTCGGAATACTGAAATATTGGGGGCATGAGCTCTGCGCCGCATGCCGGTACCGTTGAAATCTTCAAGGCCCGAACGAACGCGTGGTTCGCCTGGCTGTCCTGGACCGTGGCCGCCCTCGGCATCGCCGTCACGGCGATCACCGCCGGCCCGGCGGCGCTGGCCGGAACGGCACCGCTGCTGCTGGTCGCGTTCCTGGGCTGGCAGCTGTTCTGGATGCCCGCCGTTGTGGTGCACGACGACGGCGTCACCCTGGAGAACCCGTTCCGGTCGATCCATGTGCCCTGGGAGGCCCTGGTTCATGTCGATACCCGTTTTGCCCTCACCCTGGTCACAGCCCGCAAAAGCTACGTGGCCTGGGCCGCACCGGCGCCGGGCATCTGGGGCGGGCGCAATGCCCGCCCGGAGGACCTCCGCGGCCTGCCGGCAACAACCTACGGTCCCGGCCAGTCCGTGCGGCCCGGGGACCTGAAGACCACGGACTCCGGCCAGGCTGCCCGGATGGTGCGGGCGCGCTGGAATGAGCTGGTGGAAAGCGGCGAACTGGCCGCCGGCGATGCCGCCACCACACCGGTGAAAGTGACCTACCGCTGGGCGCCGGCCGCCGTCGTCGTCCTGTTGCTGGTGGCCAGCTACTGGTCGATCGCCGCCCGGTAGCCCGGCCGTGCGGTCACTGCAGGGGGCCGGCATCTAGTCACCCTTGGTTTCTTTGAACGCGGTGACGGGAGCCGCTTCGAGGGGATGCCGGCCGGTGTCTTTGGCTTTCTTGGCGTTGAACTTCTTCTGGCGCGGATCGAACGCATCCCGCAGGCCGTCGCCGATGAAGTTGATGCTCAGGCAGATCAGCACGATGAACAGGCCGGGATACCAGAACAGCCACGGCCGGGTGGCGAAAGCCTCCTGGTTCTGCGAAATGAGCAGCCCGAGCGACGTGTCCGGCGCCTTGACGCCGACGCCGAGGTAGCTCAGGGCGGTCTCGGTGAGGATCGCGGCGGACATGGTCAGCGTGACGTTGACGATCAGCACACCGACGGCGTTCGGCAGGATGTGCTTGAAGATGATCCGGGCGTTGCTGGCCCCGGAGATCCGGGCCGCGTCGACGAATTCGCGCTCGCGCAGCGAGAGGAATTCCCCGCGCATCAACCGGGCAAGTCCCACCCAGGTGATCAGGCCGAGGAAGATACCCAGCGCCAGGATGCCGTTGCTGCTGGCGAAGGAGGCGAACCAGCTGCCGGAGTCCCGCCGGCCGGCCATCTGTGCCATCACGGCGGCGAGCAGCAGCCCCGGAATGATGATGATGACGTCGGTGAGGCGCATCAGCACCGCTTCCGTCCAGCCGCGGAAGTAGCCGGACAGGGCCCCGACCACGACGCCGACCAGGCCGGCGATGAGCCCGATCACCAACATGACGGTGATGGACTGCTGGGCGCCGCGCATGGTCATGGCGAAGAGGTCGCGGCCGATCCGGTCCTGGCCGAAGGGGTGTTCGCCCCAGGCCAGCGGCCAGAGCGAGGCGGTGGGCACGCCGTCGTTGACCAAGGGGGTGACCTGGTCGTGGCTGTATTTCCACCACCCGGGAATGCCCCAGTAACCCACGGAGGTGAAGGCTGTGACAAAGATGATGGCGAAGACGACGAGCCCGACGATGGCCCCGGAGTGGCCCAGGAACCGTTTCCGGACGATCTGACCCTGGCTCAAGCCCTTGGCCTCCAGGACCGGCTCGATGCCGACCGGCGGCAGCCCGGCCTCTTCGGCCATGATTTCGTCCTGCTGACTTGGCTGGCTCATGCTTTTACCCTTACGCGCGGATCAAGTGCGGAGTACGCAAGGTCCGCAATGAGGTTGAAACCCATGGCTGTGATGGCGACACAGATGAAGACGCCCATCACGGGGTTGGGATCGACATGCGAGATGCCGTCCAGGAACAGGAAGCCCATTCCGCGGACGGAGAAGACCGTTTCGGTGATGACGGCGCCGCCGATCAGCCCGCCGATGTCGAAGGCCACAATGGTGGCGATCGGGATCAGCGCGTTGCGGAAGGCATGGCGCATGACGACGGTCCGTTCGGACAGGCCCTTGGCCCGGGCGGTCCGGATGTAGTCCATGTTCATGATTTCCAGCATCGAGGCCCGGGTGAAGCGCGTGTAGCCGGCCAGTGAAATCAGGATCAGTGCCATGGTCGGCAGGATCAGGTGCGTGAAGGAGTCCAGGCTCAGGATCCAGAAATCACCCTCGATGTTCGGGGTGCTGGCGCCGATGGTGGCGATGGGGCGGCCCCGGACCCGGCTGTTGTTGAAGTAGGTGGGCCACGCCTGCATGTAGCGGTCCAGCAGGATCAGGAACCCGACCAGGAACGAGGTGAGCGCTGCGGCCCGCATGGACTGTCCGCGGTCGTAGCCGCCCATCAGGTAGCCGATGCCCAGCCCGACAAGGACCGCTGCGACCGCGAGGAGCACGATCATCAGGATGGTTGCCTCGTTGAGCAGCGGCTGGATGACGAAGTAGACCACCAGTCCAACCCCGACGGCGATCAGGGCTGACTGCAGCGCCTTGCGGTTCTTGAGCCCTGCCGAGAGCAGGGTCACGGCGAACGCAATGCCGACGCCGGCAATCGCGATGACGACCGGGCCCAGACCCGGGGTTTTGAACCACTCGGTGGCGGAGAAATACATCAGCACGGCCGCCGCGAACAGGAAGGCGACGCCGCCGATGAGCAGCCTGCGTTTCATCTCGCCGCCGACGGTCACAGCCGTCAGGACACCCAGGACGGCGCCGATGGCGAGCGCTGCCGGTATCGGTATCTCGGGATTCCGAAGGAAGTTGTTGAACCCGATGGCGCCGTACTCCTTCAGGAGCACCGCGACCCAGAAGATCGGGAGGGAGAAGAACAGGAAGGCCATGAACGTCACACCGTAGTCCAGTGTGCTGTACTGGCGCAGGGCGGTGATGATGCCGAGCGTGATGCCGATCAGAATCGCCAGCACAGTGGCCCCGGTGACCAGGGTCAGGGTCTGGACCAGCGCGTGGCCCAGGGCATCGGTGATGGGCTGGCCCGCGATGTTCTTGCCCAGGTCGCAGGAGTTAGCGAACGGGATGAGGCACTGCGCCGCACCGCCGAGCCAGTGGAAATACCGGATGGGGGCAGGTGTGTCCAGTTGCAGCAGCTCGGTGCGTGCGTCCATGAGCTGCTGTTTGTTGGGGGCGCTGCTGGCGCGGAATTCCTCCAGGGGATCCCCTGACGCCGCTGTCAGGAGATACACCAGGAAGGATGCGCCGAGAAGTATGAGGGCGGCAGTGATGAGCCGCCGGACTATGTAGGTCACCATGGGATAGAACCTCGGTATTCGGGCCCAGGGGTTGCCCGGACCGGTCGCAGAGTTTGGCCGTTTCCCCGCGGATGTTGGGGCAGGACCCGGCATCTACAGGGGTTTTCGCTAGAAAGGCGTCGGGACCAAAATGCCCGGTCCCGACGCCTTTAGCTAGCAAGTGTCACTTGCGGTCGTCGGCTACTTCTGTGCCCACTCCCAGAAGTTCCACCAGACACCGGTCTGGTTCGGCATGTACTTCACGCCGGTGATGCGGTCGCTGTACGCGTCCACGCCAACTGCCTGGAACAGCGGGAGGCCGTAGGCAGAAGCCCAGATCTTCTGGTCGATCTGCTTGATCAGCTCATCCTGCTTGCCCTTGTCGGTGGTGACAATGAGTTCGTCCATGAGCTTGTCGGCTTCCGGATCGCTGAACTGGTTGAAGTTGGAGTCGTTGCCCGACTTGAAGATCTGCGGAACGCCGGAGACGCCGACACCGGAGTTGATCCAGCCGAAGATGGTGGCATCGTAGCTGCCGTCACCCAGGGCCTTGCCCCAGTCCGACTTGCCGAGGCCGCCGTCGACGATCTTGAACCCTGCCTTGGTGGCCGATTCGCTGATCAGGGCGAACATGTCCGCACGGTTGGGGTTGTCCTTGTTGTACATGATGCGGACTTCCGGCGTGGCACCGGCGAGGAGCGACTTTGCACCTTCGATGTCGACATCCTGGAAGGCGGAGGATCCGTTTGCCTTGACAGAGTCGGCGTAGAGGGCCTGGTCCGGCACGAACAGCTGCGAGTCGAGCGGTGCAGCCTCCGGGTCCAGCTTCTTGACGATCTTGTCGACGATGTCCTTGCGCGGAACGCTCTTCATGAACGCTTCGCGGACACTCTTCTCAGCAAAAACGCCGCTGTAGTTGAGGTCGATGTGGTCGTAGGAGAGCTGGTTTCCGACCTCGACCGTGACGCCCTGGCTTTCGAGGGCCGTGAGCTGTTCCACCGTGTCAGCCGAAGCCTGCGGTGCAATGATGTCGGCTTCGCCGTTCTTGAGTGCCTGCACCTGGGCAGGAGCGGAGCCGATGTAGCGGACGGTGATTTCGTCCAGCTTGGCTTCCGGACCCCAGTTGTAGTCCTTGTTCTTGACCATGGTCAGGGACTGGTCCTGGTCGACACCCTTGACAATGTAGGGGCCGTTGGAGAGGTACAGGTCCGGGTCAGCCGGCAGGGTCTTGGAGTCGAAGCCGGTGTTCCACATCTCCGCCATGGCCTGGAGCTGGGCGTTGGCCGGCTGGGGTGCCGTGGCGTCGCCGCGCGGCATTTCCTTAACCAGGTCAACGAATGCCTTGGCATCCGCCAGGCCTGCCTTCTTGGCCAGGACGTGGGCCGGGATGTCAATGCCGGGGCCGCCAATGGCGATTTCCCAGTCAGCAAACGGCTTGGAGTACGTCAGGGTCATGGAGCGGCCGTCTTCGCCAAGTTCCGGGAAATCCGTCAGGGCGATGCCTGTGGGGTCACCGGCGTAGGAGAAGTAGGACGTGCCGGTCTTTGCCTCTGCGTCGGCATCATCGTAGTAGCCGGAGAAGGCGGCCCACTGCAGGACGAGGTCGGCTGCGGTCACGGGAGTGCCGTCCGACCACTTCACGCCTTCGTTGATGGTGTACTTCACCGTCAACGGGTTGTCCGAGACCTTTTCCATCTTGCCGAACTTCTCGTTGCGGACAACGTTCAGTTTGTTGTCGATGTAGAAGAAGCCCGAGTGGGTGGCGTAGCTGATCTTCGAGTTGATGTCTGTGTTGCCATCAGCCGTGTTGGGATTGAACGTGTTGAAGGCGTTCACCTCCACGACTGTTGCAGATCCCCCTGATTTGCTTGCTGCCGCAGCAGTGGTCGGGGTTGTCCCGCCGCTGTTGCCTGCGCAGGCGCTGAGGGCCAGGGCAGCTGCTGCTGCCACGCCCACTGCTTTGGAAATACGACCGAAGCGCATTCCGCCTCCTTGTTTCTGTGGTGTGGATGAGACCGAGGCCGTAGGCACCGGGCAGACGTCCACACTCCCCCAGCGGCAGTGTGGTCCGTCTCACATGGGATGTAGCGTAAACCCCAAATTCAGCGCCGGGCGAAGAAAGTTGACCCACTGTAAAGTTCGTTACAGAGCTGCAACATTGGACGCCTTCTCGCTGGAAAAATTCGTCGAGGCCTATTGACGTCCCGGACGACCCCGGCTAACCTACCCGGACACAGGAGAAGCCCCGATTCTCAAATCGGGGCTTCTCGAGTTAATCCTTAATTACTTGATGAATTCATCAATCCGTCAGACGTTGAAGCGGAACTCCACCACGTTCCGTGGCCCAATAAGCGTGCCGCCCGCGGGCTCCATTTAGCTTCGTTGTTTCGACCATGGGTTAGAACCTGGTGTTCTGGTCGAAATCCGGGACGGTGCACCAGCGCTGCGAGGCGGTGTCCACGGTCGACCGAGCCTAGAAGGCGGTGCTGGGCAGATCCTTCTCGCCATCGACGATCGCGGTGATGATCCGCGCTGCAACCAGGTCTGGATCCAGCGCCGCTCCGAATCGCGGCGCTGACCCGGCGATCGGATGCTCGGACAGCGCGGTGCCAGTGTGGCCTGGGCGGGCGTCCACGATTCGGATGCCCGCGCGACGATACTCGCGCGCCGCTGCGACAACGAAGGCCGCGAGCCCAGCTTTCGACGCCGAGTATGCTGCCAGACCGGCGACGGGTGTCTCAGCGACAACGCCGCTCAGTGTTACCACGAAGGGCTCCCGGCCGTCTTGTGCCGAGGCCGCGAGGTAGGGCTGGCTCTGGGTAATGAGATGGATCGCACTGGTGGTGTTCACAGCGAATAGTTCGTCCACCGTGGCGGGTTCAAGGTCTGATGCAGCGCCGAAGGCGACGACCCCGGACGCAACCACTAGCCCGTCGAGACGTCCGTGCTGCACATTCGTGGCATCCAGCACCTCCCGGATCACAGAGGGTGCGCGCAGATCGTGCCCAGCAGACTTTGACGACCGGACAACGATGGCGCCGTTACTCTCCAGCTGAGCGGCGATGCGCGAGCCGAGCCCGCCGGTGGCGCCGACCACCAGAACAACCGCACCCTGAAGAGTCGTCATGGGTAGATCCTAAATCACGTGCGGCAGGTAGCCCAGCGCAAGTCGGTTTGTTGAGCGGATGCTCAAATCGCACCAACAGAAACGGCCCCATATGCCGAAGCAGATGGGGCCGTCTCAAAATTCTGTGAGCTACACGTTGAACCTAAATTCAACGACGTCGCCGTCGACCATGACGTATTCCTTGCCTTCGATGCGAACCTTGCCGCGGGACTTCGCCTCCGCCATGGACCCGGCTTCGATCAGATCGTCGAAGGAGACAACCTCGGCCTTGATGAAACCGCGCTGGAAATCGGAGTGGATGACACCGGCCGCCTGCGGGGCCGTGTCACCCTGGTGGATGGTCCACGCCCGGGTTTCCTTGGGTCCTGCGGTCAGGTAGGTCTGCAGCCCGAGGGTGTGGAAGCCGACCCGGGCCAGCTGGTCCAGGCCGGATTCGTCCTGGCCGTTCATCTCCAGCATTTCGCGGGCCTCTTCCTCGTCCAGTTCCACGAGGTCCGATTCGAGCTTGGCGTCGAGGAAGATGGCGTCCGCCGGGGCTACCATGGCGCGCAGTTCTTCCTGCTTCTCCGGGCTGCCCAGAATGCCCTCGTCCGAGTTGAAGACGTAGATGATGGGCTTGGCGGTCAGGAGGCTGAGCTCCCTGAGGTGCTCCATCTCCAGCTTGTCGGTCTTGACCGAGGCGAAAATGGTGTCGCCACGCTCGAGCACCGTCTGGGCCGCCTTGATGGCAGCCAGCTCGGCGGCGTCCCGCTTCTTGATCTTGACTTCTTTTTCGATCCGGGGAATGGCGTTTTCAATGGTCTGAAGGTCAGCCAGGATCAGCTCGGTGTTGATGATCTCCATGTCCGAACGGGGATCAACCTTGCCGTCGACGTGGATGACGTCGGGGTCATCGAACACGCGGATAACCTGGGCGATGGCCTCGGCCTCGCGGATGTTGGCGAGGAACTTATTGCCCAGGCCTTCGCCCTCGGACGCACCCTTGACGATCCCGGCGATATCCACGAAGGACACCGGGGCAGGCAGCAGGCGCTGCGATCCGAAGACGGCGGCCAGCTTGGCAAGCCTCGGGTCCGGCAGGTTGACCACACCGACGTTTGGCTCGATCGTGGCGAACGGGTAGTTCGCTGCGAGCACCTGGTTGCGGGTCAGTGCGTTGAAAAGAGTTGATTTGCCGACGTTGGGCAGTCCGACGATGCCGATAGTAAGAGCCACGAGGACTAATTCTACCTGCTGCGGCCGGTGTCCCCTGCGACAGGCTGGTTCGCTGGCTGGCTCGCCGGTTGGGTTGCCCGCCGCATTCGCCGCCGGCCGGGCGACGTGGGGCCGCCGGCAGGGCGTCGGCGGGAAACTGTCGCAGGGGCATGCCAAAGTGAAGACATGGACGCTTTTGCACTGATTCTTGCCCTGCTCATGCTGCTCGTCGGCGCCGTCGCCGGCGCCGCCGTGGTCTTTCTGTTGACCCGGCGCCGCACCCTCGCAGTGGAGCAGGACTTCGACGCCGTGTCGGCCCGGCTCTCCGAGGTCAGCGCGCAGTTCGCCGCGGCCGACGCGGAGAGGCGCCTGCTGGCGGCCCAGAACCGGGACCTTGGCGAGTCCCGGAACCAGGACGGCAGCGTGCTGCGGGCCCTGGCACCGGTGGCGGAGAAGCTCACCGCGGTGCAGCATCAGGTGTCGCTGCTGGAGCGCGACCGCCTGGAACAGTACGGACAGCTGGCCCAACAGTTGCAGGAAGCCCGGTTGTCCGACGAACAGCTGCTGCGCTCCACCCATGCCCTGGAATCCGCGCTGCGCTCCAACAGCGCCCGCGGCCAGTGGGGCGAAGTCCAGTTGCGCCGTGTGGTCGAGGCCGCAGGGATGCTGCGCCATGTCGATTTCCATGAGCAGGTTCACAGCGGACAGCAGCACGGTGCCGCGGCGGAGAGCAGTGTCCGGCCTGACCTCGTCGTGCAGCTTCCCGGCCAGAAACAGCTCGTGGTCGATGCCAAGGTGCCGCTCTCTGCCTACCTTGCCGCGCAGGAACTTGGAGCGTCCGCCCCCGGGCCGCCGCACTCGCAGTCGCTCAGCGGGCAGCAGGCCCATCTGCTGGCCCATGCCAAGGCCCTGAAGGCCCACGTGGACGCGCTGAGCAACAAGAAGTACTGGGACATCCCGGGCAACTCCCCGGAGCTTGTGGTCTGCTTCCTGCCGGCCGAATCAATCCTGGCCGCCGCACTCTCGGCGGACCCGGCGCTGCTTGACTACGCGCTGTCCAGAAATGTGGTGCTGGCCTCGCCCTCAACCCTGCTGGCGGTCCTGAAGTCCGTTGCCTTCACCTGGCGCCAAGACGTCCTGACGGACAGCGCGCGGGAGCTCTTCGAACTGGCCCACCAGCTCTATGAGCGGATGGGAACGCTCGGCGAGAACGTCACCAAGCTCGGCGCCTCACTTAAAACGTCCGTGGACCGCTACAACTCCATGGTGGGCACCCTGGAGGCCCGGGTGCTGCCGACCGCCCGGAAGCTCAATGCCTTGGACGCGGCAGGGCTGGCCACGCCCGCTGCGGTCGAGGTGACGCCGCGGTCCGTGGCTGCCCCCGAACTCCAGCCCGGGAACGGGCCGGAACCCGGATCGGGGCGGGCAGCGGACGAAGCCCCTAACGATGCGCGCGAAGAAGACCAGGAGTCCGCCGCCTAGGAAGAACGTTGCGCAGCGGGCCTAGGAGGTCTGGGCCGGGCGAGTCCCGCGGCCGCCGAGGGCGCGGGTGACATCGCCGGCCTGCTTCAAGGTCGCCCGGAGCTCCTTCGGCAGCGAGAAGAGCAGATCTTCCTCGGCCGTGACGACTTCCTCGACCGAGCCGTAGCCGTAGTCGGCGAGCAGGCGCAGGACATCCTTGACCAGGACTTCAGGGACCGAGGCGCCCGAGGTCACACCGACCGTGGACACACCCTCGAACCAGGACTCGTCCACCTCGTTGGCGAAGTCCACGCGGTACGAGGCTTTCGCTCCGTATTCCAGCGCCACTTCCACGAGCCGGACCGAGTTCGAGGAGTTGGCCGATCCGACGACAATCACGAGCTCGGCCTGGGGTGAGATCTTCTTGATGGCCACCTGGCGGTTGGTGGTCGCGTAGCAGATGTCGTCGCTGGGCGGGTCCTGCAGGGTGGGGAACCGTTCCTTGAGCAGGCGGACCGTTTCCATGGTTTCGTCCACGCTGAGGGTGGTCTGTGAGAGCCAGATAACCTTCTCCGGGTCCCGGACCGTGACCTTGTCGACCTCGTGCGGGCCGTTAATAATCTGAATGTGCTCAGGGGCCTCCCCCGCGGTCCCTTCGACCTCCTCATGGCCGTCATGGCCGATCAGCAGGATGTCGAAGTCGTCCTTCGCGAAGCGGACCGCCTCTTTATGCACCTTGGTCACGAGGGGGCAGGTGGCATCGATGGTCCGCAGCCCCCGGTCCTCGGCAGACTGGACCACGGCGGGTGAGACGCCGTGGGCGGAGAAGATCACCAGGGCGCCCTCGGGGACCTCGTCGGTCTCGTCAACGAAGATGGCGCCCTTTTCCTCCAGGGAGCTGACGACGTGCACGTTGTGGACGATCTGTTTGCGGACGTAGACCGGCGGGCCGTAGTGCTCCAGCGCTTTTTCCACGGCAATGACCGCACGGTCGACGCCGGCGCAGTAGCCGCGCGGGGCCGCGAGCAGGACCTTTTTCGGGCCGGCCACGGGGGCTGCAGCCAGGACTTCTTCCGGCGTACGCCGCCGGCGCGGAACGGTTGGCATCGGAATGGAAACAGCAGTGGAAGTCATGCCCCAATGCTACCGGTGTTGGACGGTCCGCCGATCTGGCCGCGGCCGCAGGCGCCCGGCGCTCAGGCGCGGCGGCGCCCGCCGACGACGCGCACCACGAGTCCAAGGGCCAGCAGGACGCCGCCGACCACGGCGGTGACCAGGATCCACTGTCCGAAACTGGAGCTGGCGGCCGCGACGAACTCGCTCTTGAAGATCTCCGCGACCTCGTTGCCGCTGCTCGTTGCCGTGACGGAACCACCGACGGCGTCGGCGGCCAGCTTCCAGGCACCGGCCAGCACAAGGCCTCCGAGGCCAATGCCGGCCAGGACAGTCCCGCGCCGCCGGGCGGCCACAAACGCCAGCGCGAAGGCGATGAGGGCGCCGACGGCCAGGGCGTAGCCCATCGGCGCGAAGGCGGACACCCGGTCGAGGAGCTGCCGGTGCTCGGGCTGCCCGATCGTGATCAGCAGCTGCTCCGGGGCCTCCAACGGCAGGGTGGTGGCGTCCGCCAACTGCTTCGCTACCAGACCGACCAGGGGCGCCAGGTCCAGGGTCAGGGACGTCCCGCCGTCGGCCTCGGCTGGCGGAGCGCTGGGGTCGGCGAAATTAAGCTGATGGCTCTTGCGCAGCGTTTCGGTCCAGGCCTCGGGGTAGCCGGGCACGCCCGTCAGCGACTGGGCCGCGCTCTCCAGGATCGGCGTGACCAGTCCGCTGAGCTCTTCCGGGATCTGTTCCGCACTGAGACTGCCGACAGCGGCCGCGGCCAGCCGCTCCTGGAATACAGGGTCCTTGCCGAGCGGGGCGGTGAACGCCACGAAGCCGTCCTGCTGGACGATGTTCCGGTCCACCCACATGGCGGGAACAGCGGCAGCCGCCAGGACAAGCCCGATCAGTACCGCTACGGCCGAGACAAAAGTGCGCACGAGAATTCCTAGTCGCTTGAGGGGTAGTGCCATCCTACGGGGCGGCCTGCGGAACGATAAAAGTCAGGCCCCGATGATAGAGCTATGGATAGAGTTGAAACCGACAAGTTCGAGTTGTCGGCCGGTGACCCTTCCTGACGCGCAATCGCCGGGGACGCACCTGCTGACGGCCCCGCCCCGGCAAAGGACACCCACGCATATGCATCAGGCCATCTCCGCCCCGGGATACCGGAATGTCTGAGGACGTCGCGGCGGCCACTACGGTTCCTGCCTCCGCAGCGGAAACCAGCCCGGACAACCCCTGGCCCCTGCAGTTGCTGTCCCAGAAACTCAAGATGCACATCGACCGGGCCCCGGCCGCCTGGGTCGAAGGCCAGGTCATCGAACTGAACCGGCGCGGCACCAACGCCTACCTGACGCTGCGGGACATCGACGCTGAGATTTCTCTCCCTGCGTCCGTCTGGACCAATGTGCTTGACCGCCAGGAAACGCCGCTGGAGCGCGGCTCCCGCGTGGTGGCCCTGCTCAAGGCCGAATTCTGGCTCAAGACGGGGCGGCTGAACATGTCCGTGAAGGACATCCGGCCGGTGGGCCTCGGGGATCTGCTCGCCAGGATCGAGCGCCTGCGCCATGCCCTCGCCGCGGAAGGGCTGTTCTCCGACGCCCGCAAGAAGCGCCTGCCCCTGCTCCCCCACCGGATCGGCCTGATTACCGGCCGGAACTCGGACGCCAAGAAGGACGTGCTGCGCAACGCGGCGCTGCGCTGGCCCGCCGTCGAATTCGAGATCCGCGAAGTCGCCGTTCAGGGCAACACCGCTGTCGCGCAGGTCATCGCCGCGCTGCGCGAGCTGGATGCGCATCCCGAGGTGGACGTGATCGTCATCGCCCGCGGCGGCGGCGCCCTGGAGGATCTGCTGCCTTTCAGCAACGAGGAACTCATCCGGGCAGTGTCGGACGCGTCCACGCCGGTGGTCAGTGCGATCGGCCACGAAGCGGACCGGCCGATCCTTGACGATGTCGCGGATTTGCGCGCCTCCACGCCGACCGACGCCGCCAAGCGGATCGTCCCGGACGTTGTCGAAGAGCTCGCCCGCGTGCGTCAGGCCCGGGACCAGCTCCGGCGTGGTGTCACCCGCTTGGTCGAACGTGAGACGGACAGGCTTGCCTCACTGCGCTCCCGACCCGTGCTGGCCTCCCCCGAAGTCATGGTCAGCATCCGCCACGACGACGTCGAACGGCTCAAGGGCCGCTCGCAGTCGGCGGTGACCACCGCCGTCGTCCGGGCCGCCGACCAGCTGGTCCACCTCAAGGCCCAGGTCCGGGCTCTCTCGCCGCAGAAGACCCTGGACCGGGGCTACGCCGTCGTGCAGCTTGCCGACGGCGGCTCGGCTCCCGGCACCCGCCGGGACGTTGTGCGGCATCCTGACCAGGCCCCGGTGGGCACCCCGCTGGCCGTCCGCGTGGCCGGAGGCCGGTTCACTGCGGAGTCGACGGGCGGCCAGGAAGCCGCCGAGGACTGACCCGACATTCACCCGAACGGACCGTCCTGCGGGACACAACAAGGAGCAGCACACCATGACAGCAGAAACACAGCCCCACGCCGACATCGAGGGCCTCAGCTACGAGGAAGCCCGGGAGCAGCTTGTGGGCATCGTGACCAGGCTCGAGGCCGGCGGGGCGAGCCTTGAGGAGTCGCTGGCGCTCTGGGAACGCGGCGAAGCGCTGGCCAAGCGCTGCGAACAGTGGCTCGAGGGTGCCCGCAAGCGCCTGGCCGCGGCGCGCGACCAGCCCACCCAGGCCGGCTAGCGGGCGCGGGCGGGTCAGGAACGCTCGACCAGTTCCCGTTCCATCGCGACGTCCAGGTCCGGAACCGGCCACTGGAGTTTGAGGCCGTCCAGCGCGTCGAGCAGGAGTTGCTGCACGGCGATCCGGGCGTACCACTTTTTGTTGGCCGGGACTACGTGCCACGGGGCGGCGTCGGTGCCCGTCTTTTCGAAGGCCTTCTGGTAGGCGTCCATGTAGTCGTTCCAGAACGCGCGTTCCTTCAAATCGTTGCTGCTGTATTTCCAGAGCTTCGCCGGATCGTCCAGCCGCGCGAGCAGCCGTTCCTTCTGTTCGTCCCGACTGATGTGGAGCATGACTTTGACGATCTTGGTGCCGGAAGCCGCCTGCCTCGCTTCGAATTCGTTAATAGCGATGTAGCGGCGCTCCAGTTCCTTCGGATCCGCCCAGCGGTGGACGCGGTGGATCAGGACGTCCTCGTAGTGGGAGCGGTCAAAGACGCCCACCATGCCGGCAGCGGGCACTTCCTTCTCTATCCGCCAGAGGAAGTCGTAGGACTTCTCTTCCGGAGTGGGAGCCTTGAACGACCTCATCTGGACACCCTGCGGGTTCATGGCGCCCATCACGTGGGTCACGATTCCGCCCTTGCCGGCTGTATCCATGGCCTGCAGGATCAGCAGGAGCCGCTTGGTTCCGCCGAAGCGGGATTCAGCGAAAAGCTGCTCCTGGAGCAGGGTGAGGTTGTCATCGAGGTCATCGAGCAGCGCCTCCCCGTCGTTCTTGTCCCCCGGGTAGCCCGGGGTGGAGTCCGGGTCCGTGTCCTTCAGGCTGAAACCTTTGCCCACCCTTAAGGTCTCAGCGGGGCGCTCCGTGAATCCCACGACGTCTGACATGCCTTGCCTCTTTCCGGTTCGGGCAGCCTCCGTGCGGACCGCCGGACCACCGGCCGCGCCGCGCTGCTGAGCTTAGGCTAGTTCCCCTTGTACCGGCTCAGGAAGTCCGCCATGCGGTTGATTGCCTCTTCCAGGTCCTTCACGAGCGGAAGGGTGACCATTCGGAAGTGGTCCGGCCGGACCCAGTTGAAGGCCCGGCCGTGGGAGACCAGGATCTTCTGCTCGCGCAGCAGGTCCAGGACGAACTTCTCGTCGTCGCGGATGCGGTAAACCTCGGGATCGAGTTTCGGGAACAGGTACATGGCGCCCCGGGCCTGCTGCGTGCTGACCCCGGGAATGGCGTTAAGCATGTCGTAGGCCTTGTTACGCTGCTCGAGCAGACGCCCGCCCGGCAGGATGAGGTCATTGATGCTCTGGTACCCGCCGAGCGCCGTCTGGATCGCGTGCTGGGCGGGAACATTGGCGCACAGGCGCATGTTCGCCAGCAGATTGATGCCCTCGAGGTAGTCCGCGGCATCCTTCTTCGGCCCGGAAATGGCCATCCAGCCGGCCCGGTAACCGCACACGCGGTACGCCTTGGACAGGCCGCTGAACGTCAGGCACAGGACGTCGTCGCCGGTCAGACTGGCCATGTTCACGTGGACCGCATCCTCGTAGAGGATCTTCTCGTAGATCTCGTCGGCGAAAAGAACCAGGCCGTGCTTCTCCGCCAGGGCGACGATCTTCTTGAGGGTGTCTTCCGGATAGACGGCGCCGGTGGGGTTGTTCGGGTTGATCACCACGATGCCCTTGGTGCGGGGCGTGATCTTCGCTTCGAGGTCCTCGAGGTCCGGCTGCCAGCCCGAGTCCTCGTCGCACAGGTAGTGCACGGGCCGGCCGCTGGCCAGGGCAACGGAGGCGGTCCACAGCGGGTAATCGGGGGTGGGGATCAGGACTTCGTCGCCGTCATCCAGCAGTGCCATGAGGGACATCGTGATGAGCTCGCTGACGCCGTTGCCCAGGTAGATGTCATCCACATGGATGTTCTGGATCCCGCGGGTCTGGTAGTACTGCGAAACGGCGGTCCGGGCCGAAAATATACCGCGCGAATCGCTGTAGCCCTGGGCATGCGGCAGGTGGCGGATCATGTCCACCAGAATTGCGTCCGGCGCTTCGAAACCGAACGGCGCCGGGTTCCCGATGTTCAGCTTGAGGATGCGGTGACCCTCTGCCTCCATCTGCTGGGCGGCCAGGAGGATCGGTCCACGGATGTCGTAAAGGACATTATGAAGCTTGGTGGACTGCTTGAATTCTGCCATTCATCAAATATGCCATATGAAGGATGTACTTCCGCCGAGATCTGTCTCACAGGGGTGTCCCGCCGTCACAGGCGGGACACCCCTGTCAGAGAGGTCTCTCGGCGGCTGCCGGCGCTCCCCCGTGAACGCGAGGAGTCCGGCAGCCGCCGTCGTATCTCAGAACGGTCTGGACGGGCCTCTTACTTGACCAGTCCCTTGTCCTTGAGCCACGCCGCCGCAGCGTCCTTGGGGTTCTGCTTCTGGCTGCCGCTGACCGCGCGGTTGAGGTTGATCAGGTCCTCGGTGGTGAGGACCTTGGACACGGCGTTCAGGGTTTCCTTCGCCTTGTCCGTCATCTTGGCCGTGTTGTACAGCGGGAGGACCTGCTGGGCGATGAAGTTGTTCTTCGGGTCCTCCAGCACCACCAGGTCGTTGTCCGCGATGGACGGGGTAGTGGTGTAGATGTCGGCAACCTGGACCTGGTCCGAGAGCAGGGCCTTGAGCGTGACGGCTCCGCCACCGTCGCTGAACGGCTCCAGCTTCTTGGGTACGCAGTTGTAGTTCTTCTCCAGGCCCGGGAGGCCGTAGGCGCGTTCGGCGAAGGTCGCCGGGGCGCCCACCACGATCTCGCTGCAGACCTTGGCGAGGTCCTCGATTGACTTCAACTGGTACTTCTCCGCGGTGGCTTTCGTGACGACCATCGCATCCTTGTCCTCGGCCTTGGAAGCCTCCAGTACGGCCAGTCCCTCGGGCAGCTTGCCCGGCAGGGCCTTGTAGATGTCCTCGGCCGAAACCTCCGCGGCGTCCTTGCTGACGTGCAGCAGCAGGTTGCCGCTGTAGTCGGGGATCACGTCCACGGAACCGTCCTGGACAGCCTTGAAGTAGACCTCGCGTGAGCCGATGTTCGGCTTGGTGCTCGCCGTGATGCCGGCTCCGTTCAGCGCCCCGGCGTAGACCTCGGCGATGATCTGGCTTTCGGTGAAGTCGGCGGAACCGATCACAAGCGCGGAGCCCGCACCGGACGTGGCTCCGCCGGTGGCGGGGGCCGTGGAGAGCGGATCGGATGAGCCTGCGCAGGCGGACAGTGCCATGGCCAGGCCTACGCCGGCGGCCAGGCCGCCGAATGTGCGCCTGCCCAGTGCTCGTTGGCGGGTTTCCTTCATGACGTACCTCCTTGAACAACAGTCCCCGCGGGTACGGGGTCTGTGAGATCAACCGCAGCCTGCTGGCTCCGATTTGGCTGGGAAGAGGCTCCCTGGGACAGGAACAGCCTCTGGATGAGGGCAAGGACAAGGTCGACGGCGATGGCGAGTCCGGCGATGAGCAGGGACCCGCCGAGCATCTGGGGGAAGTCGGAGAGCACGAGCCCGTCGAACAGATACCGGCCGAGGCCGCCGAGGTTGATGTACGCCACCACCGAGACGGTGGCGATTGCCTGGAGCACACCGGTCCGGAACCCGCCGTACATAACAGGCAGGGCGTTGGGGAACTCGGCACGGAACAGCACCTGGAGCTCCGTCATGCCCATGGCCCGCGCGGCGTCGACGACGTTCCGGTCCACGCTGGCGATGCCGGCATAGGTGCCGGCGAGCAGTGGCGGGACCGTCAGGATCACGAGGGCCCAGATGGGCGGCATGAGCCCGATGCCGGCCAGCAGCACGAAAAGGGTGAGCAGGCCGAGGGTGGGCAGGGCACGCAGGGCCCCGGCGACGGCCACGGCGGCTACCCTGCCCCGGCCGGTGTGCCCCACGTACAGGCCGATGGGCACGGCGATGGCGGTGGCGATCACCATGACCAGGCTGGTGTAGAGCAGGTGCTCGGCCAGCCGAGCCGGGATGCCGGCGCTGCCGGACCAGTGCTCCGGATCGCCGAGCCAGGCGAACGTATCCGTGACGACGTTGCTCATGGGGCACCGCCTGCGGTCTGCGCATCGGAAATCCGCAGCGCCGCGGCAGCGGAGCCGCCCTTGTCCTGGCCGCCGCCGGAATCGGTGCTGGCGCCCGCGCCGGTGCCGGGGCCCGCCGCGGCGCGGGTCCAGGGGGTCAGCAGCCGCTCGAGCAGGACGAGGACGGCGTCCATCAGCAGCGCGAGGATGAGGATGGCGATGATGCCCACCACCACTTCGGTGACGAAGTCACGCTGCAGGCCGGAGGTGAACAGCATGCCAAGGTTGCCGATGCCGAGCAGCGCCGCGACGCTGACCAGCGAGATGTTGCTGACGGAGACCACGCGCAGCCCGGCGAAAAGCACCGGCAGGGACAGCGGCAGGTCGATCTGCAGGAAGCGGGCGAAGGGCTTGAACCCCATGGCGACGGCGGCCTGCCGGAGGTCCTCGTCCACCGAGTCGAACGCGTCCAGGGTGGCGCGGACCAGGAGTGCGACGGCGTAGATGGTCAGGGCCACCACAACGTTGACGGGGTTCAGGATCCGGGTTCCAAGGACGGTCGGCAGGATGATGAACAGCGCCAGGGACGGGATGGTGTAGAGCAGGGAGGACGCCGTCAGGACCACGGAGCGGAGCCCACGGTTCTGCCGGGCGACTTGGGCCAACGGGACGGCGATAAGCACCCCGAACACCATCGGCAGGATGGCCAGGACCAGGTGCTGGCCGGCAAGGCTGTAGACCTGGGCGCTGTTGGCAAGGAACCACTCCATCAGATTGCGCCCTGGCGGACATGGCGGTCCGACGCGATGACGGCGAGGACTTCCTCGGCGGTGATGACCCCGGCCACGCGGCCGTCCGCGTCCACGGCGACGCCGAGACCTGAGGGCGACGACAGGGCCGCATCGAGGGCGCGGCGGAGTGTGTCGCCCTTCCGGAAGAGGGATCCCCCGGGAACAGTCGCGGAGCCCTTGCCCGGCCCCGACCAGCCGAGCGGACGCTGGC
Source organism: Arthrobacter sp. UYEF36 (assembly GCF_040547025.1). Taxonomy (NCBI): domain Bacteria; kingdom Bacillati; phylum Actinomycetota; class Actinomycetes; order Micrococcales; family Micrococcaceae; genus Arthrobacter; species Arthrobacter sp. UYEF36. The sequence continues at coordinate 364,013 of NZ_JBEPOX010000001.1, read as the reverse complement.
TTGCGTCGACCACCAGTTGCCAGTCGCCGGAGGCGTTGCCGGCGCGTTCAAGTTCATCGGGGGTGATCGTCGGGGCCGGGTGCACGGTGACGCCGTCGGACGGGCTGAAGGCCAGGTGCCGGAAACCGCGGTCCCGGCCCACGAAGGACGCCACGAAGTCGTTGGCGGGGGCGCGCAGGATTTCCTCCGGGGTGGCGTACTGCGCCAGTTTGCCGCCGAGGCCGAAGACTGCCACCTTGTCGCCGAGGACGGTGGCCTCGTCAATGTCGTGGGTGACGAAGACGATGGTCTTGGCCAGATCGCGCTGGAGCCTGAGAAGTTCCTGCTGCAGTTCATCGCGGACCACGGGGTCCACCGCGCTGAAGGGCTCGTCCATGAGCAGGACGGGAGGGTCGGCGGCGAGCGCCCGGGCCACGCCGACGCGCTGCTGCTGGCCGCCGGAGAGCTGTGAGGGGTAGCGCTTGCCCAGCGCGGACGCCAGACCGACGACGTCGAGCAGTTCCTGCGCACGCTTCCGTGCCTCGGCCTTGGAGACGCCGTTGAGCCGGGGAACGGTGGCGATGTTGTCCAGCACGGAACGGTGCGGCATCAGCCCGGAGGATTGCATCACGTAGCCCATGGACCGTCGCAGCTTCGCCGCCGGCACCGCGGTGACATCCTGGCCGTCCACGGTAATGGTTCCGGAGGTCGGCTCGACCATGCGGTTGATCATCCGCAGCGAGGTGGTTTTGCCGCAGCCGGAGGGTCCGACGAAGACCGTGATGGCGCCCTTGTCGATGGACATGGTCAAGCCATCAACGGCGGCCTGGCCGCCCTGGTACTGCTTGGTGACGTTCTGGAACTCGATCATGGCTTCAGCCATTTCCGGGCTTACCTAACTGTTGGCGGCAACATCGGACGGTCCAGCCAACTGATCATAAACACGCTGATTTTCGACTGTAAAGCACCTAGGACTCAGCCTAACCAGCGCGGCTGACAATGTCAGGGATATCGTCGAGGGCGCTGTGGCTGACGTAGCAATTCGTAGGGCAGGCGGCTTTGGATGGGTCCTGCGCCGGAAAACTTCCGCCGCAGCACCCTTCCACCTCCACGCGCCGCCGCCGAACAAGCAACGCGGGGTCACATCGCGCCCATTCCAGGGCCCGGGATGGGCGCGGAGTGACCCCGCGTCACTTGTTGGTATTCCGCCCGGTCAGCGGGTCCGTCGGCCGCCCCCTTTGGACCCGCCCCGGCCCTTCCGGCCGCGCTTCGCACCCTCGTTGGCGGCGGCCTCGTAGCTGTCCCGTTCTGCCGAGCGCTGGCTCTTGCCCGCAGCCGAAATCTGCTGGTGCCACTCGCGCGCGTAGGCGCGGCGGGCGGCGGCATCGTGACGGCGGGCCAGGGCAGCGAGTTCACGCTGGAGTTTCAGGTAGCTCGCCCAGCGCCGGTCATCGAGGGTCCCGTCCGCGAGTGCGGTCTGCACGGCGCAGCCGGGCTCGCTGCCGTGGGCGCAGTCGGAAAACCGGCACTGCCCGCAGAGTTCCTCGAGGTCGCCGAACATCTCCGCCATCCCGCTGTCGGCGTCGAACAGCCCGAAGCCGCGCACCCCGGGGGTATCCATCAGGACGGCGCCTCCCGGCAGGGGCACGAGTTCACGTGAGGTGGTGGTGTGTCTGCCCTTGCCGTCGCCAGCCCGGACTGCCCCCGTTTCCTGGACTTCGACGCCGACGAGGGCATTGATGAGGGTGGATTTGCCGGACCCTGAAGGACCCAGCAGCACGAGGGTTCCGCCTGCCGGGAGGTGGCCCAGCAGCTCGTCGAGGCCGTCGCCCTGCTCCGCGGAGGTGGTGACCACCGCGACGCCCGCGGCCTGGAAAATCACCTTGCCGACGACGTCGTCCGCCACGTCGGCAAGGTCTGCCTTGGTGATGATGACGAGCGGGGTGGCGCCCGAGTCCCAGGCGGCGACGAGGGTGCGTTCGAGCCGGTTGTGCGTGAGCGGACGGTCCACGGGCACCACGACGCCGACGATGTCCATGTTGGCGCCGAGGACCTGCGCCTCCGAGGAGGCGTCAAAGGCGCGTTTGCGGCTCAGTTCCGAGTGCCGCGGGAGAATCTCCGCAATGGCGGGCTCCCCCGCGGTATTGGATCCCAGCCAGACCCAGTCCCCGGTGGCCGGCAGTTCCCCGGTGCCGGGGTACGGAAGATGGAGGGTGGTGCCGTGCGTGGCGACAAGGACCAGGTTGCGGTCCATGCGGATGACCCGGCCCGCGCCGGTGCCGCCCCGCACGGGATGGGCCGCGAACCGCTCGGCGACGGCGGCGGTGAAGCCGTACGCTGCCGGACCCGCGGGGACGTTGGTGGGCCAGTTGTTGGGGATGGGGTGGGAGGCGCCGGACGCGCCTGGACGTGCAAATGAAGTAGTCAACGAAAACCCTTTGATGGGCCCCGGTGCACGTGCCGCGCTGCGGGTGGAACCTGGCAGCGGTGGCGGCTAGTGGGTGCTGACGGCCGGGGCAGGAATGATGGCCTGGCTGATGGTGGCGCGCAGTGCGCACCGGACTGTTGCAGTCATCGTCTCCACCTCCCCGTTATCGTCATCGGCTGTTCTGCCGGTTTTCAGAATAGCCGGGCGCCCCGGGCCTGGCTAGGGAAATCTTTCAGGACAGCCGGCCGTTGACGACGGTGTCCCGTTCAGCCGGCCGTTCAGCGGCCGCTCACGGTGGAGCCGGAGTGCGGCGTCGACGAGCGAGACCTTGTTGAGCCCTGCAACGTCCTCCAGCGGTATCCAGCCCGCGTGTGTGGTGCTGCCGTCCACCTCGTGCCGCAGCTCCCCGCCGGTGATCGTTGCTTCGTAGATGAGCCGGAGGGACTGGAAGTCCCGTTCGCCGCCGTCGATCCGGATCTCCGCGGGCCAGTGCCCGACGTCGATCCCCAGCATGGCGCCGACCTCGGCGCGGTAGCCGGTTTCCTCATAAATTTCCCGGCGGCAGCCATCAACGGGGTGCTCGGCCAGGTCCAGGCCGCCGCCCGGCAGGGTCCAGCCTTCCTTGCCGCCCTGCTTCCAGTACGCCAGGAGGATGGCGCCGTCGCGGATGATGACCGCGTAGGCAGCGGGACGGGTGTCGAAGTTGAGGCTCATTCCTCCAGCCTAATGGCCCGGCAGTGTAGTGGCCCGGCGGCCGCGTCAGCCCTGCTCGGCCACCAGCTGGAGCACACCAAAGACAGGGTCCTGTTCCAGGACGCGGACGTCGGTGATCCCCTCGGCGGCCAGGGCGGCGCGGAAGGATTCCTGCAGGCGGGGGACGTTCATGCCCAGTCCGCTGCCCAGGATCACCGGGCCGTCGATGCCGAGCTTCCGGACCGTCTGCAGCGCCAGGGCTGCCAGGTCCCGTCCGGCCTGGTCCACAAGTTCCTGGCTGGGCGCGTGGCCGGCGGCGGCAGCGTCGACCACGAGCCGGGCCCGCCCGGCCCAGTACCTGCGTCCGGTGTCCGGTGAATGGAAGAGTGCAATCAGCTTGTTGGGGTCATCCACACCGCAGGAAGCCAGCAGGGCGGTGGTGAGATCGTCAGGTTCCAGCCCCTGGTTCATCCGACGCAGGCTGTGGCGGACCGCCTCGCGGCCCAGCCAGTACCCGCTGCCTTCGTCGCCGAGCAGATAGCCCCAGCCGCCGGCGCGGGCCTCCTCGCCACGGCTGTTCCGGCCCCAGGCGGCCGAGCCCGTTCCGCCGATCACGGCGACGCCGGTGCTTGCGCCGCCGGCAGCCAGCAGGAGCCTGGAATCGTGGACCACCGCGATCCGGGCGCCCGGCACGTGCGGCGCGATCAGCGCGGCGAGCGCGGCGGCGTCCTCGTCGGTGTCGATCCCGCCGGCTCCCGCGTAGACCTGGGCGACCGTTCCCCCGCCGATCCGGGCGAAAAGTTCCGCGAGGTGCAGGGCCGCCTCCTCGCGGCTGACGTTCTGGACGTTAGAGCTGCCCACGGATTCGTCGGCCACGACGGCGCCGTCCTCGAAGCGCACGCCGCGGGTCTTGGTCCCGCCAATATCGAGGCCGATCACGGCGGCGGGGGCGATCGGGGAAACGGGGTCCGCCGCCGGCGGGATGTCAGAATGAGTCACCGGAACAGCCTACTGAATCCCTTCCAGGAGTGAGCAATGCCGCACGAGATCTTTGGTACCCGCATTATTGCCGCCCCGATGGCTGGCGGGACCTCCACTCCGGCCTTCGTGACGGCCGTGCATGACGCCGGCGGTCTGGGCTTCCTGGCTGCGGGCTATAAGAGCGTGGACACCATGCAGGCGGAGATCCGAAGCGCGCGTGCCTCCGGGGCACGGTTCGGCATAAACGTCTTCGTTCCCGACCCCGCGCAGCTGCCACCCTCCGCAGAGGTGCTGGCGCGGCTCGAGGACTACCGCGGCCGGCTGCAGGCGGATGCCCGGCGGTACGGCGTGGAGGTCCCGCCGCTGCGGCTCGACGACGATGACCACTGGCAGGGCAAGATCGACGCGCTGCTGGCTGACCCGGTGGAACTGGTCAGTTTTGCCTTCGGGCTGCCCGGGTCCGATGTTGTCCGGGCGCTGCAGCGGTCGGGCTCCGCCGTGCTCGCCACCGTCACGTCGGTGGCCGAGGCGCTGGAGGCCGCCGGGCAGGGCGTGGATGCGCTCGTCGTGCAGCATGAGAGCGCCGGCGGCCACAGCGCGGCGTTCCAGGCGCGGCCCGCGGTCCACCCGGAGCCCCGGGACGGCACGGGGCGCCGGGACGGCACGGGGCGCCAGGGCCACCCGGAGCGCAAGGACGAGGGCCAGCCGGGCACGACGGCGGATCTGCTCGCCCAGGTGCGTTCCTCCGTGGGCCTCCCGTTGCTGGCGGCCGGCGGTGTGATGGACCGGGCCGGTCTGGAGGAGGTACTGGCCGCGGGGGCACAGGCCGCCCAGCTGGGCACGGCGTTCCTCCGCACACCTGAGAGCGGCGCCAGGCAGCTGCACAAGGACGCCCTCGCCAGCCCGCACTTCACGCAGACCCGGCTGACGAGGGCCTTCACGGGACGGCCCGCCCGGGCGCTGGTCAACGAGTTTGTCCGGGACCACCCCGACGCACCGGAGGCCTATCCCGCCGTGCACCACCTCACCGCTCCCCTGCGCGCGGCAGCGGCCGCCGCTGGGGACGCGGAACGGCTGAACCTCTGGGCCGGGACGGGGTGGCAGCGGGCGCGGGCCGGTTCCGTCGCGGAAATCATGGCGGGGCTGCTGGGCTGACGGCCTGCCACCGCCGTACCCCGCCGCCGTACCCCGCCGCCGTACACCGCCGACGTCGCCGGAACGGTGCGGGATCGCCGGAAGTTTCCCTGCGAGCTCGACGCTTTCCGGCGAACTGGCGCCACGGCACGCCACGGCACGCCACGCCACGCCACGGCACGGCACGCCACGGCACGCCACGCCACGGATCAGCTGCCGGAGCGTCCGCGGACGAAGCCGGCGAGCAGTGCCGGTCCCTCGCTGAGCACCAGCTCCCGGAACAGCCGCACGGGGTCCGGTTCGGTGTCCGCTCCGCCCCGGCGTTCCCGCCAGGCCAGGCCGATCTCCCGAAAGGCAAGGCCTGAATCCAGCGCGAGCTCCACCCAGCCGAGGTCTCCGGACTGCCCGGGCGTGTGGCGTCCGGGGGCCAGCCCGCCGGGCGGGAGGATGCTCACGCCGAGACCTGCCGAGACGAGTCCCCGGGCAGTGTGGGAATCCTGGCTCTCGAAGGCGATGCGGGGCCGGAAACCCGACTCCCGGAACAGGGCGTCCGTCAGCGAGCGCATCCCGTAGCCGGCGCCCATCGCCACGAACGGGTCCTGCCGGATCTCCGCGAGGGCGGCGCTGCGGCGCTTCGCGAGCGGGTGCCGGTGGTGGACCACGAGCCGCAGCGGTTCCCGGTACAGGGCTGCGGAGGAGATCAGCCGGCTCGGCGCAGCGACCGGGGCGGTCAGTGCCAGGTCCGCGTCGCCTGCGGCCAGTTCCGCCAGGCAGCCGTCCCGGGCGCCCTGGCTGAGGTCGAAGGCCGGCTGGGGATGCCGGCTTCGGAAGGCGCTGATCAGCAGCGGCAGCATCGCCTCGCCGAAGGTGTGCTGGAACGTCACCGCGATCCGGCCGCGAACCACCTCCGACTCGTGCCGGACCAGGTCCAGCCCGGTCTGGAACTCGCCCAGCGCGGCCTCGATGTGCGGCAGGAGCGCCTTGGCGGCGGGGGTCAGCCGCACGCCGCGGCCGTCACGGATCAGCAGTTCCGTGCCGATGATGCTGCTGGCCCGGGCGATTCCACGGCTGACCGTCGACTGGGGCAGTCCCAGCACTTCGGCGGTCCCGGTGATGTGCTGGGTGCGCCCGAGTTCGGCCAGCAGGGGCAGCAACGGCAGCAAGTGGACCAGCTGCTTGTGCTCCACGTCCATGCCCCAACCTCCGGATCGTTCCGTATTTGCTATTGATTCTATGAGAATCATGCATTGGAAGCATGCCTTTCCGAAGCCTACTCTTGGGAGATGCCCCGATTTCCACGGTTCCGCCGCCCCGCCGCCCCGGGCCCGGCCCGGCTGGACCGTGCCGGCGGCACCCATGCCGCCTGGCCGGGGCACGCGAAGGGGTCCCCGGCCTACCGGAAGATTCTCGCGGGGCTGGCGTTCGCCGGCGTCGCCACCTTTGCCCAGCTGTATTCCACCCAGGCGGTGCTGCCAATGATGGCGGCGGAGCTTCAGGTCACGGCGGCCGAGGCGGCGCTGACGATCTCCCTGGCGACCGTGGGGCTGGCCGTGACCGTGCTTCCGTGGTCCTTCCTGGCCGACCGGATCGGCCGGGTCCGGGCCATGATGTGGGGCATATCGGCCGCCACCGTCCTGGGCCTGCTGGTCCCGCTCGCCTCTAGCTTCCCGATGCTGCTGGGCCTGCGGATGCTCGAAGGCATGGCACTGGGCGGCATCCCCGCCATCGCCATCGCCTACCTCAACGAGGAGGTCAACAAGGTCCACGCCGCACTGGCCGCCGGAACGTACGTCGCCGGCACGACCCTCGGCGGGCTCGCCGGCCGGCTGCTGGCCGGCTTTGTCGGCGAACTCTGGGGATGGCGGGCCGCAGCCCTGGCCGTTTCGCTCCTGGCCGCGGTGGCGGCGGCCCTCTTCCTGGTCCTGGTGCCGCAGGCCCGGGGCTTCTCGGCCGCGGCGGCGGGCGGTTTCCGCGGGGCATTCCGGACCCTGGCAGGCCACGGCCGGAATCCGCGGCTGCTGGCCCTCTACGTCCAGGCGTTCCTGCTGATGGGCGGCTTCGTGGCCGTCTACAACTACCTTGGCTTCCGGCTCTCCGGGGAACCCTTCAGCCTGCCCGCCACCATCATCAGCCTGATCTTCCTGGCCTACCTCTCCGGAACCGTCTCGTCCCGCTGGGCCGGCGGCCTGGCAGCGCGGTTCGGGCGGCGCACCGTGCTGATCGCGGGGACGGTGCTGATGGTGGCGGGCCTGGCCCTGACGCTCACGGCGCTGCTGCCGCTCATCATGGCGGGCCTGCTGCTGTTCACCGGCGGCTTTTTCGCGGCGCACAGCATCGGCGCCGGCTGGACCGGGGTGATCGCCACGTCCGGCAGGGCACAGGCGGCTTCGCTCTACAACCTCGCCTATTACCTCGGATCCAGCGTCATCGGCTGGGCCGGCGGGCTGGTTTTCCAGTCGCTCGGCTGGACCGCGCTGGCGTTGACCGTGATCGGGCTGGCCTGCACGACGGCGGTGATCACCGCCGTCGTGCATCCCGCCCGGCCCGCGCCGGCGCCCGGGGCTCCGGCTCCGGGCGTCAGCGGGTAGCTTCGATGGCCTGCACGAGGTCGGCCACGATGTCGGACGGATCCTCCAGGCCCACGGACACACGCAGCAGGCTGGCATGCGGCTTGGCATCGGCGGCAACGGGCCGGTGGGTCAGCCCCGCCGGGTGCTGGATCAGGGTGTCGATGCCGCCGAGCGACACCGCGTGCGTGATCATGCCGACGGCGGACGGGATCCGTTCAGCGTGCTCGGCTGTGCCCACCTCAAAGGCGAGCAGCGAACCGGGACCGGACATTTGCGTCCCGATCAGCCCCCGCGGATCGCACTCGGGCAGCCCCGGGTAGAAGACGCGCCGGACGAGCCCGTGCCCGGCCAGGGCGGCAGCAACCTTCTGCGCACTGGCCTGCTGCGCGCGCACCCGGACCGGGAGCGTGGCCAGGCCACGGTGGAGCAGGTAGGCGGGCCAGGGCGTGAGGATGCCGCCGGTAACGGCCCGTATCTGGCGCAGCCTGGTGGTCCACTCGGGGGCTGCGGCCACCACGCCGCCCATGGCATCGCCGTGTCCGCCGAGGAACTTGGTCGCGCTGTGCAGGACCATCGCGGCGCCGTGCAGAAAGGGGCGCTGGAGGACCGGGCTGGCGAAGGTGTTGTCGACCAGGAGCGGGACGCCGTCCGCCGCCGCGGCCACGCGGGCGATGTCGACGAGCTCCAGGCTCGGGTTGGCGGGCGTCTCCAGGATCACCAGGCCGGTCCCGGGCCGGAGTGCGGCGTGCACCCCCTCCGGGGTCGTGAACGTGACGTCGTTGCCGAGCACTCCCGAGGCCAGCAGGTGGTCGCTGCCGCCGTACAGCGGCCGCACCGCGACCACGTGCTTCTTGCCGGAGGCGACGACGGCGAGCAGGACGGCGCTGAGCGCCGCCATGCCGGTGGCGAAGGCCACGGCTTCCGGGGTGTCTTCGAGGACGGCGACACCCTCCTCGAACCGTGCCACGGTGGGGTTCCAGAGCCGCTGGTAGACGGTGCTCTGGCCCTCGACATGGGTGCCACCCGTGGCCATGTGCTCATAGGCGAGACCGCCGTCGTGCACGGAGGGCAGGGGCGCCGTGGTGGACAAATCGATGGGCACTGCGTGCACGCCCAGTTCAGTGAGGCCGTTGCGGCCGGCATGGACGGCCAGCGAGTCTTGAGAAAGCACCTTGCTCCTTATGAATATTCACCGTTGAATTCCGCAAGTATCTGGCAATAATTCGGAGTTTTGTAGGGGCCGCGAATGGAAGTGTCGGAATGCGCCGTTTATGATGAACTGAAAACCCATCAAGGAGGATCCGTGAGTAGCAGTGCGAAGAATCTTCGGCCGGGAGCGGGTGCCGGCGAGCCGCTGGACGCTATCGACGAGCGACTGCTCGCGGCACTCGTCGCCGATGCCCGAATCTCCAACAAGCAGCTGGCCGAGCTGGTAGGCATCGCGCCGTCCACGGCCCTCATGCGCACGCGGGCGCTCTCCGAGCGCGGGATTATCCAGGGCTTCGAGGCGAAGCTGAGCCTGTCCGCGATCGGCCGCTCCGTGCAGGCCCTCATCGCCGTCCGGCTCCGCGCCCACGACCGCGAACAGATCGACCGTTTTACGGCCCGGGTCCCGAAGCTCCCGGCCGTGCTCTCAACCTTCCACACCTCCGGCTCGGTGGACTATCTGCTGCACATTGCCGTCGCCACCACCGAGGACCTCCGCGACTGGGTGCTGGACAACCTGGCCACCGACCCGGTGGTGGGCCATACCGAGACCACCCTCGTGTTCGACCACATCCAGGGCAACCAGGGCCCGCTGCCCGACTAGGATCGGCGCCGGCGTTCGTGTCAGCCCCCGGGACCGTCAGGCGCGGCGCAGCGCCGCCCGCAGCGTGATGGCGGCGAGGGTAACCCCTGCGATCGAGCAGAGCACCACAAAGCCGGCGACCGCCGCCTGCAGGCCGACGATCCCGGCGGCGAGCCCCAGCCCGATGACGGGAAAGGCGCTGCCGAGGTAGGTGATGACGTAGACCGTACTGATGATCTGGGCGTGACGGGACGCTTCGACTTTCCCGGCCACATCGTTGAAGACGGTCCGGAAGGACACCCCCTGTCCCAGACCGGCGGTGATGCTCGCGATGATCAACAGCCAGGGACTGCTCCAGGCGGCCGCCGCGGCGATCATCAGTACCGACCCGGCCAGCATGCCCAGTCCGATCGGCACCACGAAACGCCCCCGCACCGCGAGGAGCTGGCTGAGCGCGGAGGATCCCAGGGTCAGCCCCGCCAGCAGGCCGATCAGCGGCCGGGAATCGGCGTGCACGATCTGGGCGAAATAACTCGGCGCCAGGGACAGGCAGAAGCCGAAGACGGTAAAGCTGAGGAACCCCACCGAGGACGCCAGCCAGAAGGCGCCGCGCGCCTCACTGGACACCGACGGCCGGCGGGGCGCCAGCACACGCCACGGCTGCGGACCCGCGACGGACGTGATGGCCGGACGGGCCTTCAGCAGGTACAGCGGGACCAGCAGCGCGGCCAGCACCAGGGAATGCAGATAATACGGCGTGGACGTGGGTCCGGGCAGCAGCGAGAGCACTCCCCCGATGGCCGGGCCGGCCGCGACACCGCCGGCGGAAGCCAGCAGGGTGAACCGCGAGGCCCACTCGGGACGGTTGGGCAGCAGCTCCCGCAGGGCCGCCGAGCTGGCCCCGGTGGCGAGCGCGACCGCAATGCCCTGCAGCGCCCTGCCGGCACACAGCGCGAACAGGCTGTCCGCCGCGGCAAAAAGGGAGCCGCCGGCGAGGCCCACGAGCACCGCAAGGACCAGCGCGGCCCGGCGGCCGATGTGGTCGGACCAGTGGCCCGCCAGGATCAGGGTGGCCACCAGTGCCAGGACGTAGGCCGAGAAGGCCACCGTGACATCGAACGCGGTGATGCCCAGTTTGGCCTGCAGCAGCGGATACAGCGGCGTCGCGAGATTCGCGCCGACCAGCAGCGTGAAAATCACGACGCCGGCCATCACCAGCCGTGCCGTGGTGGAAGCGTCCCAGCCCCAGCGTTCTGCCGTGGCCGGGCGCATGCGAAGCTCGCTGAAGACCGTCATACCGTGCCCTTGCGTGGAAGCGGGCCGCGTGTTCCCTGTGGTGGGGGAACCGCCAGCCCGTACTGATTCGATACCTCCAGACTGAGGCACTCCTGCTCCCTTCAGCTAAATTCCATGCCAAAATTGATCAAAACAGTCAATCAGCCGCCGTCAGAGTGAACCGGAGTGACGATTTGAACAGCCTGGACCCCACCGACCTGAAAATCCTGCTGGAACTGATCCGGGACCCGCGGATCCAGATCGGCGATCTCAGCGAAAAATTGGGCATTGCCCGCAACACCGCGCAGTCCCGCGTCCGGCGCATGCAGCGTTCGGGTTTGCTGCACGACGGCGGCCGGGAGATCGATCTTGAAGCGGTGGGCTACGACGTCGTGGCCTTCGTCACGATCGAGGTCAACCACCGGGAACTCGATGGTGTGGTGGGAGCCCTGCGCCTGATCGCGCAGGTCCTGGAAGTCCACGAGATTTCCGGACGCGGCGACGTATGGTGCCGGGTGGTGGCCACGGACACGCACAACCTGCAGGCCGCCCTGCGCTCCATTCTGCGGATCAAGGGCGTCATCCGGACTGAGACGGTCCTTGCCCTGCACACCCACATCCAGTACCGCACCGAACCGCTGATCAGCCGGCTGGCCCAGGGCAGCTCGCTCGCCCCCGCCCGGGCCAAGTGATCCGTCGGCCCGGCTGTTCCGCCGGGGCGGCCGGACCTGCACGGCCAGGGCCCGCAGGAGGCGGGATAATAGGCCCGTGACTATCATCGATAACGCCGTTTACGTTGACGGCGTGCGCAGCGCCGAGCCGCAGAACCTCGAGCAGACCTTTGCGACACTGAGCCGGCACGGCGGGATGGCATGGATCGGCCTGTACCGTCCAACGGAAGATGAAATGGCCGCAGTCGCGGCGGAGTTCGGGCTGCACAGCCTCGCCGTGGAAGACGCGATTTCGGCGCACCAGCGACCCAAACTCGAACGCTACGACGACATCCTCTTCACGGTGTTGCGGCCCGCACGGTACCTCGACGAGTCGGAAACCGTGGAATTCGGTGAGCTCCATGTCTTCACCGGCAAGAACTTCGTTGTCACCGTCCGGCACGCCGAGACCGGCGGGGTGGCGCAGGTGCGGCGAAAACTGGAGCGGCGCCCCGACCTCCTGTGCCACGGCCCGGAGGCTGTGCTCTACGCCCTGATGGACCAGGTGGTGGACGACTACGTCCCGGTCGTGTCCGGGCTGGAGAACGACATCGACGAGATCGAGGACCAGCTGTTCAGCGGCGACTCCACGGTCTCGCGGCGGATCTACGAACTGGCCCGCGAAGTCATCCAGTTCCAGCGCGCCATCCATCCGCTCCCCGCCATGATGCAGCTGCTCCGGCGCGGGTTCGAGAAGTATGAGGTGAAATCCGAGCTCCAGCACAACCTCCGCGACGTCGAAGACCATGTGGAGCGGCTGATCTCGCGCGCTGATTCCTTTCGGGACCTCCTGCAGAACGCCCTCACCCTCGACGGGACCCTGACGGCCAACCGCCAGAACGAGGCCAGCGCCGAGCAGAACGAACAGGTCAAGAAAATCTCGTCCTGGGCGGCGATCTTCTTCGCCCCGTCATTTGTCGCGGGCGTCTACGGCATGAACTTTGACCGGATGCCCGAACTGCAATGGAGCTTCGGCTACCCGATGGCCATCGGGCTGATGGCCGCCACTGCCGCCCTGATGTACGGCATCTTCAAGCGGAAGGGCTGGCTCTAGCCAGCGGATCCAGCGGCGGACCCGCGTGTAGTCTGGCGTCATGAGCGCACGGCGGGACCGGCTGCGGGACATCGTGGAGACCCTGACGAGGCACGGGTTGGGGTTCGCGCTGGGAACCCTTGGGCTGGACAGGTTCCGGCCCGCGGACGGGGCAACGGCCCAGCGCAGGCGCCCGCCCCGGGGCGTGAGCCTGCCGGTGCGCGTCCGGCTCGCCCTGGAAGACCTCGGCGCCGTCTACATCAAGTTCGGCCAGATCGTGTCAACGCGCACCGATGTGCTTCCGCCGGAGTACGCGACCGAGCTCGCGAAGCTCCAGGACGCGTCCCCGCCCGTAACTGCCGCCGAGGTCCGCGCCGTTATCGCCGAGGAGCTTGGCACCGCGGCGGACGGGCTGCTCGCTTCGCTGGACGACACGCCCCTCGCCACCGGTTCCATCGGGCAGGTCCACTGCAGCCGGATCGCCCCGCACCCGGAGGACACCGCATCGGAGGACACGGCATCGGGTGTCCCCGGCGGGGCAGCCGACGGCGGCCGGCGCATCGACGTCGTGGTCAAAGTCCGCCGGCCCGGCGTCGTGGCCCAGATCAATGAGGATCTGGAGATCATGGCCGAGCTGGCCAAACGCGCGGAGCGGGCCTCCACACGGGCCGCCGGCGTCCATCTGGCGGCCCTCGTGGATGAGTTCTCCCAGACCTTGCGCGCCGAACTGGACTACCTCCAGGAAGCCCGGAACGTGGAGCGCTTCGCCGCGAACTTCGCCGGCGACGCCCGCGTCCACATCCCCCGGGTCTTCTGGGACACCACCACGTCCCGGGTGCTCACGCTGGAGCGGATCCAGGGCATCAAAGTCAACGACGCGGCCGCGCTGCGGGAGGCGGGGATCGACGCCGCGGAGCTGGCCCGGCGGGCGTGCAATGTCCTGTTGAAGATGGTGTTCGAGGACGGCTTCTTCCACGCCGACCCGCATCCGGGAAACTTCTTCGTGGAGGCTGACGGGCGCCTGGGCATCATCGACTTCGGTATGGTCGGCCAGATCAGCGACTCCACGCGCGATCAGCTGGTGCGGATGCTGGTGGCCATCGTGGACCGGGACGCCGCCCGGCTGACCACGGCCCTGGTCCGCATGTGCGGGGCTCAGGCGGGCGGCGGCTTCGGCGGACTGCAGACGGACCTGGGGCGGCTCGTGGACCGGTACGCCGGACGGCCGCTCGCGGAGATTCCGATCGTCCCGGTGCTGGCGGAACTGGCGGCCCTGCTGCGCGAGTCCCGGTTGCGGCTGCCGCGGGAAACAGCCCTCCTGCTGAAAATGCTGGTGATGGCGGACGGTCTTGGCAAACAGCTGGATCCCGGATTCGAGCTGACCACCCAGCTGGGACCCTTCTCGCAGCAAATGATCCTCGGCTCGCTGTCCCCCGAGGCCCTGGCGGACCGGCTGAAGAAGCTCGGACGGGAAGCCCTGCGCTTCGGGACGGATGCGCCGGAGATCATGCGCCGGGTGGTGGATGTCCTGGAGCGCGGTGGCATCGACATTCACTTCCGGGCCGAGGAGCTGGACCGGCTGATGGACAAAGCGGAGAAGACCGGAAACCGGATCGTCGCCGGACTGATCACCGCCGCCCTGATCAACGCTGTCGGAGAGCTGGTGTCCGCCCAGCCGGACCGCTGGCGGAACTGGCCGAAGGCCCTCTTCACCGCGGGGATCGGCGGCGTCGGCGCCCTCGGGGCCTACCTGGCCCTGACCTCCAGACACCGGAAGTAGGGCACACTGCAAGCAGGACGGGACCCTGGGCGGGTACTGTCAGCGGCGCCGCCGCGCCTGCGCGACCAGCCGGCTGAACGCCAGGACAAACACCGCCTCGATCAGCACCATCAGCCCGAGCAGCAGCCACTGGCTTTCGCCGATGAAGACGATGGCGCCGATCACCACCAGAATGGTTCCCAGGGTCAGGGCATAGACGGCGAAGCCGATGGCCACTTTCGCGCTGCGGACTCCCGTGCGGAAGCCGAAGCCCACGGGTTCGCCCCCGGGGTGGCCCGCCACCCGGTCAGGTCCCCCCGGTTTGAGCCGGTCGAACTCATCCCACGGGTCGCGGTCCTGGTCCTGTTCGGTCATGCTTCCATTATCCCGCGGACACGGCGGTTCAGGGGTCCGGACAGCGTGCGGTCACATTCCCCGCGGCCCGCGCGTCAGATAGTCAGCGGCGCTAGGCGGCGCGGACGTCGATTTCGCCCGGAGCCGCGCCGTCAGCGCCGAACACCAGGTGGCGGTTGGCGATTTTTTCGCTGAAGAAGCGGTCGTGGCTGACCACGACGACGGCGCCGGGAAAGTGCACCAGCGCGCGTTCCATGACCTGGGTGCTGGACATGTCCAGGTGGTTGGTGGGCTCATCCAGCAGCAGGACCGAGGCGCCGGACAGGAGGCATTGCGCCATGGCGACGCGCGCCTTTTGCCCGCCGGAGAGGTTCCCGATTTTCTGCTTGAGGTCCGCCTCGGAGAACTGGAACATCGCCAGGAACCGGTTGACGGACTTCTTCGTGGCGCTGAACGCCAGACTGTCGGGCAGCGCGTTGACGGCGTGCGACACAGTGTCGGCGTCGTCGAGGTCCTCGAGCATCTGGTTGTAGGAGACAAAACCCGGTCCCTTGGCCCAGGCCACCTCGCCGGAGTCGGCGCGCTCCTCGCCGGTCAGCACCTTCAGGAGCGTGGACTTGCCGCTGCCGTTGGAGCCGAGGACCACGATCCGGTTGCCCCGGCGGATTTCGAAGCTCAGGCCGTCGAAGAGCAGCTTCTCCCCGTAGGACTTGCCCAGTCCCTCCACCCGGCAGAGCACGTCCTTGACGTGCAGGCCGCCGTAGATCTCGGTGACGATCTGGTCGACCGGCCGGGGTGTGCGGGCCTTCTTGATTTTTGCCAGCTGGTTCCCCAGCCCGCTGCTGGCTGCCTTGGCCGCCTCGCGGCGGTCGGCGATCCCTTCGGCTTCGAAGGCCAGAAGCTCGGATTCGTGCACGAACTGCTGCTCCAGGGTCTTGAGGCGGAACTGTTTCTGCACGACGTACTCGCCGAAGTTGCCCGGGTATTCGTGCAGGTGGAAGTTTTCCACCTCGATGATCCGGGTGACGACGGCGTCGAGGAATTTCCGGTCGTGCGAGACGATGATCGCGGCACCCTTGAAGTCCCGGAACCAGCATTCGAGCCATTCGACGCCGGCCACGTCGAGGAAGTTGGTGGGCTCGTCGAGGAGCAGCACGTCGGGGCCTTCGAGCAGGATCTTGGCCAGGGCCGCACGGTTGCGCCAGCCGCCGGACAATTCGTCGATCGCGCAGTTGCGGTGGGCCTCGTCGAAGCCCAGCGTGGTGAGGACAGTGTCGATGCGCCGCGGGTAGTCCCAGCCGTCGAGGCGTTCCATGTCCTCGAACAGCTCGGCCTGGCGGCTGATGAGGCGGTCGAGTTCGGTGTCAGCAGGGCCAGTTGCGATGGTGGCGTCGATGGCGGCCAGCTCAGCTTCAACCGCCTTGATCTCGGTAAACAGTGCATCGAGCACGTCACTGATCGTCGCTTCCCCGTTAAGTTCCGAGAACTGGGAGAAATAGCCCACCTTGGTGCCCAGTTCCAGGGTGACCGTGCCGGTATCCGGTGTCACCTGGTCAAGGACCAGTTTGAGGATGGTCGTCTTGCCGGAGCCGTTCTTGCCGATCAGGCCCACCCGGTCGCCGGTCTCGAGGCGGAAGAACGCTTCCCGGAGAATCTGGGTGTTGTCGAAGCGCACGCTGACGTCTTGCAGCCGGATCAGGCTCATGGGTATTTCACTTTCGGTTTGGGTCTGAACGGCAGGGCACACGGCGGAGCATGGCACTAACGGGTTGCGAGCCGCCAGAGCGAGGTGACCTCGGCCGCGCGGGCCTCGAATAGAGGATCGTTGCGGTCGGATGCCTTGGGGTGGGTTGGCTTGGTGTCGGACCGCTCCAGCACCTTCAGCCCGGCCGCCTCGATGGCGCCCAGCAGGTCGCCACGGGACCGCAGACCGAGGTGCTCGGCCAGGTCCGAGAGGACGAGCCACCCCTCACCGCCCGGCTCCAGATGGTCGGAGAGCTCGTTCAGGAAACGGAACAGCATACGGCTGCCGGGATCGTACACGGCATTGTCCAGGGAGGAATGCGGCGTGGCCGGAATCCACGGCGGGTTGCAGACGATGAGCGGCGCCCGGCCGGGCGGGAACATGTCGGTCAGGACAGCCTCCGCACGGTCCTGGACGCCCAGGTTCCGGAAGTTTTCGCCGGCGCAGGCAATCGCGCGGGGTTCGTTGTCCGTCGCCACCACACGGTGTACGCCACGGCGGGCGAGCACGGCAGCGAGCACCCCGGTGCCGGTCCCGACGTCGAACGCCAGCCTGTCGGAGGGCAGCGGGGCGGCTGACACCAGATCAACGTACTCGCTACGGGTCGGAAAAAATGTGCCGTAGTGCGGATGGATGCGGCCCTGCAGGGCCTCAACGAAGACACCGTTTTTGCGCCACTCGTGCGCGCCGATGGCCCCGACAAGCTCATGGAGCGACACCACCGAGGACTCGCTGATGTCCCCGTACGCCTCCTTGGCGGCGGCCTGGATGTCCGGGGCGCGCCGCAGCGGCACCACCGGTCCCGGATCAAGCGGAATCAGCAGCAGGCCGAGAATGCGTGCGCGGTGGGAGCGGGACTGTCGGTGCCGGTAGAACTCATCGGCCGGGGCGTCAGCGGCCTTTTTCTTCCCGGCGCCCACCCGCCGGTCCAGGGCGTTGAGGATCTGCCGCGCATTGTGGAAGTCACCGTGCCAGAGCATCGCGATGCCTTGGGACGCCATCCTGTTCGCCTCGTCCGCCGTGAGGGAGTCGGTGACCACTTCGACGCGGGCGGGCGCTGGTCGTTCGTTCGCCGATCGCCAGCGGGCGGTCCTGCTGTGGCCACCCTCTTCCCACGTCACGACGGCAGGCTCATTCACCGAGGCTGCCTGCGGGGACGTGCGGGCGGTCGTCGGGATTGCCAGGGGGCGGTCGGGTACGGCGGTTGCGATATAAGTTCCAATCCCAGCGTCCGAGGGGCGGATCGGAGACTGACGTTTGCGGCGGGACGCACTTTCTCAGGATACAGGCGAGCTTGCTGTCACTGGACGATGCGGCTGCGCACGATCTCGCTGACGGCCTTGCCGTCGAAGCGCCCGGCGACCTTGGCGGTCACAGGCTTCATCACCGCGCCGAGCTGCCGCATGGTCAGTTCGGTGCCATCGGCGGTGAGGCCACCGATCACCTCGTCGACGATCGCCTCCACCTCGGCTGCGGTCAGGGCCTTCGGAAGATAGGCCTCGATGATCTCGGCTTCGGCGATTTCCGCCGACGCCCGCCCGGACTCCCCCGCCTCGGTGTAGATGCGGGCGGTGTCGCGGCGCTTCGCCGCTTCCTTTTGCAGCAGGGACGTCACCTGGGCGTCGTCCAGCACGATCGGGGTCTTGCCGGACTTCTCGCGGGTTTCGATTTCGCCCAGGACGTTGCGCACCGTGGTGAGCGCGACCTTGTTGCGGTCCTTCATGTGGCCAACGACGTCGGCGTGCAGGCGTTCTTTCAGGGTGGTCATGATTCTCCTCGTCTCACTGGACAGGATATCGGGCTGAGCGGAGTCACCAGCCCAATCAGAGGCCGCTGCGCCCAACCCACAGCCCATGCAGCAGCGGAACCACCGACACGATCATCAGCACACTGCCGAGCACCGTGTCGTCCGCCCGGACCACAGAACCTGCGATGAGCAGGGCGCCGAAGACCAGCGCCGATGCCGATCGTTGCGCCGTGCGGTCAAGCCGCGCCACCTGCCGCTCGAGACGCGGATTGGCAACGGACAGGGAACCGTCCTCGAGTCGGGTGAGAAGCCCATCCAGACGGTTCGGCAAACCCAGCGCCAGCCCGGCGGCATCGAACGCCTGCTGGGCCACGTCCTGCACGATGTTGCCACGCTCGTCGCGCAGCAGCTGCGCCGCATAGGGTTCGACCGAGTCCCATAAGTTAAACCGGGCGTCCAGCGTGCTGCACACACCCGATGTCAGTGACATCGCCCGGATGATGAGCAGAAAGTTCTCCGGCAACTGGAACGGCAACGAGCGCACCACGTCACCAAACTCCACCGCAAAATCCAGGAACTCCCGCGGGTCCACCTCGCGAAGCTCGGCGAAGCCCATCCCGCCAAAGCGGGCGAACACGTGCGTCAGCGCCCGCTCAAGCTCGACCGTGTCGGCCGAGGGCACCAGCACACCCACGTCGCTGATCGCGGTCATCAACCCCTTACCATCACGCGAAGCGGCCGCGATGAGCAGCTTCCGCAGGCCGCTGCGCGTACTCGCCGGAACCTCGCCCATCATGCCGAAGTCGATGAACGTCAGCTTCCAGGGACGATCTGTGGACGAACCGGTACCCGGAGTGACAAAGATATTGCCCGGGTGCGGATCAGCGTGGAAAAAGCCGTTCGTGAACATCTGGTCGAACATGACCGATGCGAAAACCGGCGCAACCTGGGCCGGATCGATGCCCGCCGCGAGAAGTGCCTCCGCGTCCGTGATTTTGATCGCCGTGACATCTTCGAGGGTTAGCACCCGGCGGGTGCTCCGCTCCCAGACGACGTCGGGCACACCCACCCGGTCGTCGTCGGCGAAATCAACAGCGAACCGCACCGAATTGGCCGCCTCGTTCGCGTAGTCGATCTCCTCAAGACTGGTCTGCGCAAACTCCTCGACCAGGGCGGGCATGTCGGCGCGGTCGGACACCAGGCGCACGTGGCTGAGCCAGCCGCCCACTTTGCGCAGTGCCGCCAGGTCGACGTCGACAATGGCGTCGATGCCCGGCCGCTGTACCTTCAGCACCACACTGTCGAGCCCGGTGTCGGCGGCATCGCCAGGAAGAAGCCTCGCCCGGTGCGCCTGCCCGAGGGACGCTGCTGCGATCGGCGTCTCCTCAACCGAGGCGAATAACTGCTCCAGCGGCGCGCCCAGCTCAGCTTCAGCGAGGGTGCGGATCGCGGAGAACGAGACCGGGGGCACCTCGTCCTGCAGTCCCTCGAGTTCCTTGGTGATTTCGGGCGGAAGCACGTCGAGCCTGGAGGACAGGAACTGACCGACTTTGATCATGAGACCGCCAAGGTCCACCGCGAGCACATGAAAGCGCTGCGCGAAGCGATGCATCCTCTTCGTCCTGGTGCGCTCGGCAATCCTGGCTAGCCCGATGCGGGGGAGGAACAGCTCAAACCACCACGTCACCGCGAGATGCCAGGCGGCGAAGCGCAGGATGCGACGGTAACGGGCACGGGTGTCCCCGGCGCCGGGTACCGGATCTGCCCGGTCCCGACGAACCGACGTCACCCCCGTCAGTCCCGGGCGAGGATCGAGTACAGCCGGCGACGTGCGTCGTCGAGCACCGCCACGGCCTCCTGCACTTGCTCGCGCGAGCCGGTGCGGCCCACCTGGGACGCGGCCTGCGCGAGCTCGACGCCCGCCTTGGGGAGCGCCGCGAACCCGGTGCCCGACGCCGGCCCCATTGGCTCCCATGGCGCAGACGCATCGGCACCCGCTACATCCTCGCGGCCTGCTTCCGTGAGCGAGTAGATCTTGCGGCCGTTGGATTCCTCGGCACTGATGAATCCCTCATCGGCCAGCAGCTGCAGCGTTGGGTAGACAGAGCCGGCGCTGGGCTTCCAGCTGCCGCCGCTGCGCTCCTCGATTTCACGGATGATCTGGTAGCCGTGCATCGGCCTCTCCGCGAGCAGTGCCAGTACTGCCGACCGCACCTCGCCCCGACCCGCGCGGGTGCCCGAGCGCTTCTCAAACATTGACCGCAACTCCTCCACGGCCTGCCACATGCCGTCGACGTTGCTGCCGCGGAATCCGCCTGCCGGGTATGAACTACGCATCATGTTCTCCTCTGTCAAACCGCGAACGATATACAACGATAGTCAACGATACATCCCCGACACTCACGACGAATAGTGCGGGAAGACGGTGGAACACCGGCGCCAACACGGGAATCGCCGCAACGCCGTCGACCGCGAAACCGATCGGACTTGATCCTTCGCGACGACTGGTCACGAGTTTGCCTCAGGGTTAGCCTGGGCAGGCAATCCTGCCTGCTGATGTGCCTCCAGGCACTCAAAGGTTCAATAACCCTTGAAATTTGTGGAGCTAAGGAGATTCGAACTCCTGACCTCTTCGATGCGAACGAAGCGCTCTACCAACTGAGCTATAGCCCCGAAGCAACGCCGGTCCCGAAGGAACGGCGTTGCCGGTGTCCCTAGGCTACAAACTATCCGCGTTCTTTGCCAGCCAGCCGCCGAAAGTCTCACCGGCGTGGCGTTCCTCCGGCACCAAATTCATCCCCGCGCGCAGGTATTTTCCCATCGCGCCGGGCAGCGGGAACCGCACAAATCGTCCGCGGGAGCCGGTAGACGCCTTCCATTGCCGGGCGAACTCCGCCATCCCCTGGATCTCGGGGCCGCCGATGGTCCTGACACTGTGCCGTCGGCCCGTTGCTGGTTTCAGGGCCTCCTCGAGCAGGGCCGCCGCCACATCGGCGGGCGCAATCGGCTGGAAGCGGGCACCTTTGACCACGGGGATGATCCGCAGTTTGGATCCCGCCGCGAAGACTGCCGCGAGGAGGGAATGGAACTGCGTCGCCCGGAGCGCGACGGTCTCCGGTCCGGACCGCTCGTAGATCTGCTCCTTCGCTGCCTTCGAGGCGTAGTAGCCGAAGCTGCTGCGGTCGCAATTGACGACGGAGAGAACCACGGCCCTTCCTACGCCGGCATCCTGGGCGGCGGCAAGCAGCCGGGCGCCGCCGTCGGCGAAGTCTTTCAGGGCCCGCCCGGAGCGCCCCTCCAGGCAGTCGATCACGACGTCGGCCCCGGCCAGCGCCGCTGCCAGCCCCTCGCCGGAGGTGACGTCGGCTGCGAAGTACTCCGCCCCGTCCGTCCGGAGCGGGGCCCCGGGGGGAGGCGGATTCCGGCTGAGGACGGCAACCCCGTGCCCGGCCGCGACGGCCTGCCGTACGACCTCGCGGCCCACCTGGCCGGTTCCCCCGGCAACGCAAATTCGTGTCATGCCTTGAGGCTATAGGCCCGTGCCTGATTCCCGGCCGTTTGGACCTGCGGGTTATGTGATCAGCCGGGCACAAAACAGCCCCGGGTGGCCGTTGCTGGCTGCCCGGGGCTGGTAGAAAGAGGCTCAGGCCCGGCGTCGCTGCAGGACATCGTCCAGGTTGCTCAGGGCACTCTGGGCCTTGCCCAGTGGCTTCTGCCCGGCGTCAGCATCGAGGCTGCCGGCCGGCGTCTGCGGAAGGCCCTGCTTCAGCGACGGTTTTCCGACTGCCTTCGGGGCTTCCGGCAGGTCGAGCGGCTCCGGGGCGGCCCGCTCGGCTTTCGGCGCCTCCACATAGGTGGGCTTGGGGACCTCCACCGGCTCCCAGCTGGATCCTTCGGCCGTCGGGGCATCCTCGGCGCCACGGACGGAGGTGTCGCCCGAGGCCAGAGCTTCCGCCAGCGCCGCCTGGCGGAGTTCCTGGCCGGTCAGGGGCTTCGCGGCCGGTTTCCGTTCTGCGGTGTCGGCCTGGGCGTCAAAGAGCGGGCTCTCCGGCCGTTCGCGGGGCTCGCCCGACGGCTCCCGCAGCGGGGCGCGTTCCGGGGCGCGTACGGCCCCGTGGGCGGGTGCGCTCATGGCCGCGCGAAACGCGGCATTCACTTTCCGGCGTCGGTCCCTGACCGCGAGCCACCGGAGCATAAAGACCGCGGCCACGGCGCCGAACAACCCAAGGAAAGGCAGCCAGGGTGAGCCAAGGCCGAAGAGGCGCAGGGCAGCCGAGACGACGCCGGTGAGCAGCGAGAGTAAGCCGCCCAGGGCGAGGGCCAGCCGGCCATAGCGGATTCTGAACGCCGGGCCGGTGGCTGAAGTCTTGGGGCCGCCGTCGAACCCGGTTGTTCCCGGGACGGACTCGGTGCGCTGGGTGCTGGTCATGGGTTTCTCCTGCTGGGCCGTCATCTTCATGACGTTCCCGGCTTGGGGGGCTGCTGTTTCAAGATCGATCATGTCTGCCGCAAGCTCGCCCGCAGGCTGCAGCTGGTGGCGTCCGTTCCGGAGCATGTAGGGGGCAACCCACACAATCCAGAGCGCAACAGCAATGACAAGGATCACAGAGCTGCTAAGAGGGAAGTCCACATCAAAACCGTATGAGTAATGCGGGGTGCGGGACCGCATTGTCCCCGGTGTGTCGCGGGGGAACTGTCAAATGACTGGATTGATGACGTAAGCGCTGGTCAGAAAGGGTCTGCCGGCTACGCCGGACGGCTCTGCTGCCAGCGCGACAGGAGCCCCTCCGGCACTTCCTCGGACGTCAGTGCGAAGCTCCGATGATCAGCCCATCCACCGTTGATGTGCAGAAACCGCGGCCGGTAGCCCTCGTCACGGAAGCCGAGCTTCTCGACCACCCGGAGGCTGGGCCCGTTTTCGGGCCGGATGTTGATTTCCATCCGGTGCAGCCCCAGGTTCTGGAAGCAATAGTCCGTCACCAAAGCCACGGCGGTCGGGGCAAAGCCGTGCCCGGCCCGGTCCTTGTCCACCCAGTAGCCGAGTGTGGCCATCATCGCTGAGCCCCACACGATGGAGGAGACCGTCAGCTGTCCCACAATGACAGGATCCCGGAAACCCGGGGTCCGCTCGGTGATCAGAAACGGCAGGGCCGTAGCCTGGCCGGCCTGCGCCTTGAGGGACCGCACCATGTGGCGGTAGTCGGGAAGGCCACCCCCGGGGACAGGGTTGGACGCTTCCCAGGGGGCCAGCCACTCGCTGTTGCGTGAACGGACCTCGGACCATTCCTTGCGGTCCCGGTACCGGATCGGGCGCAGCACGAGGTCGCCGGTTTCGAGCGTCACCGGCCAGTGGAAGCTGCCCCCCACGGAAGCTACTTGGTCAGGCTGGGGGCCAGGCTCGAGGCGAAGCCCGGCAGCCATTCCCGCAGGCCGGGACCCAGATCGTCACTGTCGCAGGCCAACTGGACGCAGGCCTTGAGGTAGCTGAGTTTATCGCCGGTGTCGTAGCGGCGGCCGCGGAAGACCACGCCGTACACGCCGTAGCCTTCGCCGTCGCCGGAGGCGAGCTCCTGGAGCGCGTCGGTGAGCTGGATTTCGCCGCCGCGGCCGGGCGCGGTGCGTTCCAGCACCTCGAAGACTGCCGGGTGGAGGACGTAGCGGCCAATAATGGCCAGGTTTGACGGGGCGTCCTTGACGTCAGGCTTCTCGACCAGGTGCTTGATCTGGACGTACTCTTCGCCACCGATCGGCTGGACGTCGGCGCAGCCGTAGGCGCTGATCTCGGACGGCTCAACTTCGATCAGTGCGACCACCGATCCGCCGGTCTTCGCCTGGACCTCGATCATGGTGCTGAGAAGTTCGTCGCGGGCGTCAATCAGGTCATCGCCCAGCAGGACCGCGAACGGCTCGTAACCCACGTGCTGCTTTGCACGGAGTACGGCGTGGCCCAGGCCCATCGGATCGCCCTGCCGGACGTAGTGGATGTCCCCAAGATTGCTGGCAGCCTGAATGGACTCGAGCTTGGCGGTGTCCCCCTTGGCTTCAAGGGTGGCTTCCAGCGCGGGGACGCGGTCGAAGTGATCCTCAAGCGCGCGCTTGTTACGGCCGGTGATCATCAGGATGTCGCTCAGGCCGACTTTGACAGCTTCCTCGACGACGTACTGGATGGCCGGCTTATCAACGACGGGCAGCATTTCCTTGGGCATGGCCTTGGTGGCCGGAAGGAACCTGGTGCCGAGGCCGGCTGCGGGGATGACGGCCTTGCGGACGGGAGCGTTGGGTGTAGTCACTGGTCTAATCTAACGGAGGGACCAATCATTGGGTAATCATTCGGGCCGCCGGGAGAAGCGCTGTTTGCCGGGCTGCATCACGCGGAGGGGAACACGGGTATGCCGTCGAAGGAAGAGATCCGGGCCAGCCACCGCGCCGCGCGTGCCGCGCTGACACCGGCCGGACTGGAAAACGCCGGGGAGGGCATTGCCCGCCACGGACTTGCCTGGGCCACCGCTCTGACCGGGGGCGGCCAGGGCACTTTTGCCGCCTATCTGGGCGTGGGTTTCGAACCCCCGACCCTTCCCCTGCTGGCAGCGCTGCATGGGGCCGGGCACCAGGTGCTGCTTCCGGTCTGCGAGCCGGGCCGGGCGCTGAGCTGGGTGTACTGGACACCGGCATCCAAATTTGTCCGGAGCAGCTACGCGCCGATCCGGGAACCAGCGGGCGAACGCCACGACAGCACCGTCATGCGGCACACCGACGGCATCTTCCTGCCGGCCACGGCGGTCGACTTCGCCGGCAACCGGATCGGCCAGGGCGGCGGCTACTACGACAAGTTCCTGGCCGCGCTGACCGCGGTCCTCCCGTCGGGAACCCCGGCATCCGACGGCGCGATGTTGCCGCCAGTGCCGACCGCCGCCGTCGTGTACGCCGGCGAGGTCCTGCCGGCCGGCAGCATCCCGGCTGAGCCTTTCGACCGGAAGGTGGCCGCCGCCCTCACCCCGGCGGGCCTGCTCCGGCTGCAGCCCCAGTAGCTCACAAATGGACGCCAGGCCGGGGTGATAGAATTAGCACTCAGGCCCTGCGACTGCTAAGGGACGGATTCGAGCGACGGACATGTCGGCCTCGATCCGCACCGGACAGCACGGGACCTGCTCGCTTGTCCCAGAGGAGGATTTCCAGTGCCCACGTATGCATACGCCTGCAAGGACTGCAGCCACGCCTTCGAGATCGTGCAGTCGTTCACCGACAGTTCCCTCACGTCCTGCCCCGAGTGCCAGGGGACCCTTCGCAAGAAGTTCAACAGCGTCGGCGTCGTCTTCAAGGGTTCCGGCTTCTACCGGACCGACTCCCGCGACGCCAAAGGCAGCACCGTTTCGCCGGCCCCGGCTCCTGCCGCAACTCCGGCGCCTGCCGCCGCTTCCGCAAGCTAGGAACTGCCCGCGGGCTGCGGCCCCGTTCCGGTTCGATGCCTGCCGGGCTTTGTCCACATAGCCCAGGCACCGGCTGCCCGGCATTCGCGCCCCTGCGTAGTGTCGGGCTATGGCGACCGCCCGACCCCTCCCGCCCGTAGGCGTTTCCCCCAGGGTTGTCCTTGGCACCTATTTCCGTGGCTCATGGCGACCTTTATCGGTTCTAGGAAACGGCGGTTCCCCCGGTCGCCGCCCGGCCCGGCCTGGCTCCGCAAGCCCGCCGCGCCGGTCAGGACCCGGTGGACAGCCTCCCCGCAGGTGGCTGGCCCGCAACCGGCGGCTGTGGGTTGCGCTGCTGCTGTGCTTGGCTGCAGGTCTCACGGTCCAACAGTTGACACCGGCCCCGGCCTTTACGGTCTCCGCTTTCGCTGCCGCTCGGGACCTCCCGGCCGGGGAAACGCTCGGCCCGGACGACCTGACGGCGCTGAGCGTCCCGCGCGGGCTGGTGCCCGCCGGCAGCTTTGGCAGCGCCGATTCCCTGCAGGGCAAACAGCTTGCGGTGGCTCTCCGCAAGGGCCAATTGCTATCCGACTCCCAGCTCCTTGGTCCCGGCCTGCTGGCGGGAAGCCCGCCGGGATCTGCCGCCGTGCCGCTCCGAATGGCGGACCCCGCGTCGATCCAGCTGGTCTCCCCCGGGCAACTCGTCAACGTCGTGATGACAACCGGCAACAGCTTCGACCAGCCGGCAGCATCCCAGGTGCTGGCCGCCGCAGTGCCGGTGCTGTGGACCTCGGAACACGGCAGCGGAGCCGGCGAATGGCTGGCCACCGGGGAGACCGACGGTCTCCTGGTCGTTGCCGTCGATGTCGATCAGGCCGGACGCCTCGCCGGTGCATCCACGCAGGGGAAGCTGTTCTTTGTCCTCGTGGCGGCGGCTCCCGGCTAGCGGGTCCTCCCGGCCGGAGCCTGGCCGGAAACCCGGTCCCGGGCTGGGCCGGGCCCAATCCCCCGGGCCCAAGCCCAATCCCCCGGGCCGGGCCGGGGAGCCTAGCCCCAGTGCGGAGGCTTCTGTTCCTCGAGCCAGGCGTCATGGTCGTAGCCGCCCGGCTCGTCGCCCCAGCGCCTGGGATCGTCTTCAGCGGCCTTATTCGGCAGCACACCAGCGGGGACCGCCGCCGACGGCGCGGGTTGTGTCGCCTCGGCCCTGATGCTGTCCCGGTTTTCGCCGCCGTTTTGGACGTCGCCACCGTTCCGGACATCGCCATGGTTCTGGGTATCGCCGTCCGCAGTCATCCCGCCTGCCTCCTTACTGCCCTGATCTGTTCTGTACTCCTGCCCGCTGTCCGGCCGTCCGGACGAGGCCCGCCGCTCCGAGGCTTGCGCTTCGTTGACGGCCATATTCTCGACGTCGTCGTCGAAGAATCCCGGCGAGGTCTGTTTCCGGTGCGTCACGGCCGGCCTTTCCAGGCCCAGGTATCCGCCGATGCGGTCGGCGCAGGCCGAAGGGTCGGTGAACACCTCTATGGTCCATAGTGGCATGTAACGCCAGCCGAGCCGCTCCAGGAGTTGCGGGCGGAGCCTGCTGCGTTCGCGGACGGTCAGCCGGCGGTACTGCTCGGTTCCGTCGGACTCAATCGCCACCGGCCGGGGAATCTCCGCGTCGTCCTGTCCGAGGGTGTCCAGCGGATCGGCCGCGGCCACCATGTTCAGGGCGCCATCGTACTGGTGCCAGACCCTGGCACCGCGGGCCCGCAGGCGGTCGCCGAGGTCGGCCACGAGGGGGTCTGCTCCCAGGGCTTGTTCGCTGGCGGCTGCCCGCGATGCCGGGCTGCCCAGATCGGAGTTGCCCGCGATTTCACGGTCCAGCAACTCGTAGAAGTCGACCGCGCCGTGGCTCAGCCGGGTCACGTCGAGATCCTCGGGACGGAAGCAGCTCAGCACGTGCAGCGACCGTCGCGCCCTTGTCATGGCGAGGGCGAACTTGGCCCGTCCGCCGTCCAGGGACAGCGGGCCCAGGCTGTGGAGAGCCCGCCCATGCGGGGTGCGTCCATACCCCGGCGAGAAGATCACATGATCGCGGACCAGGCCCTGGGCGCGTTCCAGGTCAACCACCCGGAAGGATTCGTCGCCGGCGGTGAAGAAACTGGCCAGCAGCGGGTAATTGGGCAGCTGCAACCGGATGGACTCGCCGATCCGGGCGGCGTGCCTGAGGCTGCCGGTGACGACAGCCAGCGAGGTCCGCGGCCGCAGCCGTGCGTGTTCGAAGACGAGCTCCACCGCACGGTTGACCTCGGCCACGACGGATTCGACACCGTCCTGGTCCGCGCTGGGCAGTCCCGTGCCGTCCGGCAGGTATTCCACCGTCAAGGCGCGGTCCAGCCCGGTGGCGGACTGGCCTTCCGGCAACCGGCGCAGTCCGCCGTCGTAGAAGCCCTTGCTGAGTTGCCGCACGAGGTCTTCATCAACGGCCCGGTAGACGGTGCGCAGGCTCCAGGTGGGCAACACGTTCGCCAGAGCCTGGTAAGCGCTCTCCACACCCTGGTGGGAGCTCTCGCCGGCGGCAAGCCGCTCAACGCTGACGGTGAAGGTCCGCGGGCTGGCGATCCGGTCGTCACCGAAGGCGATGACCTGTTTGGACCGGGCGATGGCCGGCAGGACAGCCTGCAGCGACGTCGCCTCGGCGTCGAGGATGACAACGGCGTCGAACCTCTGCTCCACGGGCAGGACCGCCGTCAGGAGATAGGGGCTCACCGACCATACCGGCACCAGCACGGGCAGGAGTTCGGGGGCCTGCCCGGTCAGGGCCGGAAGGGTGACGCGGCCGTCCTTGAGCAGGCTGCGCAGCAGCTCCGCCTGGCGCGGCTGCTCCGCAATGGCTGCCCGCCACCGTTCGGCCAGCTGCCAGCGCAGCCGGGCCGCACCGCTGGCGATGTGGGCGTTGTCCGCGAGGCGGTACTCGGCTTCGAGCTGACGCAGGGCGTCGCCGTCGGACATGGCCAGGTAGTCGTCCCCGCTGATCATGGCTTCCAGCGCCGACTGCCACCACGCGAGCTCGAGCTCCGTGGCGACCGATTCGGCCGGCACCTCACGGTCAGCCAGGTCGGCGAGCAGTTCGCCGAGACCGTGCTCGCGCATGTTCTCGACCAGGAGCGTCCGCTCCGGCAGCGTCTCGAGCGTCCCGGTGTCGGCAACCAACCGTTCCAGTCGTTCCATGAGTTCTTCGTAGGGGGTGGCGTGCAATTCGCCGCCCGCGGCAGTGTGCCTGACGGCCTGGCCCAGCTCGGCCAGCTCGGTTTCCAGCTCGCGGTACAGGGCGATGATCTCCCCGAGGCCGGACGGGACTGCGGGGTGGCGCTGCGTTGTGGCGTAGCCGGACCACGCGGCCCGCTGCTCCTGGACGAGGACCAGCGAGCTGTGCAGGTCCGCGATGTGGACGCCCGGGCGGACGTATTCCTTCGCCACCCGGCGCAGGCGGGAACGCTGCATGGACGGCATCTCGATGTTCCGTTCTCGCCGCCAGGAGGAGGCTGCGGTGGCGGAGATGAGGTCGTGGACCGGACGGTCGAAAATATCCGGGGTGAATTTGTCGAGGCTCTCGCGGACCGCGACGAGAAGCTCAACCTGGTCGCCCCACTCGGCAAAGGTGCGGCCAAGGCGGATCTCGGCATGATCGGCGACGCCGTTCATCAGTTCGCGCAGTTCCGGCAGCTTGCCGGCCACCGAGCGGGCCACCTGCTGGGCTTCCTGGGTTTCCTTGCGGGTCAGGAGGCGGGCGCCGTGCCAGGGGCTTGCCGTCGAGGACCGGCTGAAGCTGCCCAGTTCGGCGGCGCGGTGGAGCCGCCCGGCGAGTTCCTCCCGGTCGCGGATGTTGTCCAGGACGCTGCGCTTGAGCCGGACGGTGGTGGCCGGGGCCGGCTGGAGCGAGGTCAGTTCGGCCAGCGACTGCATGGCCTCGTAGGGCGAGCAGCCCCAGCGTTGGCGGACGTTGTGCAGCGAGGCGACGTGGTCCCGAAGGGCGTGACGGTGCTCGATCAGGGTGGTGTGCAGGTTGCTGAGCTGGGGCTCGAGGGATTTTTCGTTGCGCATGATGGCCCGGACCAGCTGACCCTTGAGCTGCAGCGGGGTGGTGTTGCCGGCGAGCTGGAACAGGGTGGAGTCCAGCCCCAGCGTGTCCAGTTCTGCGGAAATCTCGCCCAGGCTGGCGCGCCGGTCCCCCACCACCAGGACGGTCTTCCCCTGATCGACGAGGGCGCCGATGGTGTTGATGGCTGTCTGGGTCTGGCCGGTGCCCGGCGGGCTGCTGACCACGAGCGAGTCTCCGGCCCGGACGGCGTCGATGACGTACTGCTGGTCGTTGTCGGCGTCGAGCAGCAGCAGTTCCTCGGCGGGATCCCGCTCATCGGTGCTCGGGAAGCGCCCGGCCTTGAGTTCGGGAACCTCCGCCGCCCCGCCGGCTGCGGCGCGCCCAAGCGCCGCCACGAGGGGATGGTTCTCGTTGATCCAGGGATCCGCGAGGCTCCCGGACAGGTCCGCGAACGTGGAGACCAGGAGGTTGTGCTCGACCTCGGCGCCGTGGATGGGCTGGATGAGCGTGCCCAGGCGGTCGAGGACCGGCTGGGGATCAAACCGGGCGGTGCTGTACGCCATGCGGGTGACGGCGTTGACGTCGAAGACAATCCCGTGGATGGTCTTCAGGTGACGGATCAGGGCCGGGTTGATTTTGGCCTGTTCGGTCAGTTGCAGTTCGTAGTCGTCCTCGCCCGGGCGCACGGTGAGGGAGATGGAGGCCAGCATGACCGGGGCAGAGACACGCTGCGGTTTTCCACCAACGGCGGACGTCCAGACCACCGTGCCCGCCGAGAAGTAGCCCGCGTCGATGCCGCGGTCATTGGCGAGTTCGAAAATCTTGGACCGCAGATTGCGCGAAGCCCTCGCGGCGACGACGTACTGCTGGTGGTCCCGGATCAGGGTGGAGAGCCGGGTGCGCCGGCCGGCCATCAGCTGCGCCAGTCCGGACGGGTGCGCGTGGGTCAGGTCAATGGACCCCTCGGGCGTCTTGGTGAAGCGCAGCATGGTGTCTGCTCCGGTGACGGGTTTGAGCCCAGACAGCCATTTCCTGAGCTCTTCGGAGCCCTCGGGGTGGCCTTGACCAACTGACACTGCTGCCTTCTTTTCTGTGCTCGCGTTTACTGTGCTCACGTTTTCCGTGCTCGCGCGGGACGTCCTGAACAATACCGGCATGCATTCGAGGGTAGCCCGAATCCGGCGCCGGTGAGGCTCCGCAACACTGGCGGAACACAAATTCGACCGAATTCACCGGATCCCCCGTCCCCGCCAAATGCGGCCGGCGGACTCCCGTCCGGGCCGACCCGGACAGACGGGAAATGGCCGGTCTCCCCAGGAGACCGGCCATTCGATCAGCCCGTTACCGGGCTACTCCCACTCAATGGTTCCCGGCGGCTTGCTGGTCACGTCGAGTACGACGCGGTTGACGCCGTCCACTTCGTTGGTGATGCGGTTGGAGATCCTGGCCAGCAGATCGTAGGGCAGCCGCGACCAGTCCGCCGTCATGGCGTCCTCGGAGGAGACGGGGCGCAGCACGATCGGGTGTCCGTAGGTGCGGCCGTCGCCCTGGACGCCGACGCTGCGGACATCGGCCAGCAGGACGACCGGCATCTGCCAGACTTCGTTGTCGAGTCCGGCAGCGGTCAGTTCGGCCCGCGCGATCGCGTCTGCCTTGCGCAGCAGGTCCAGCCGCTCCTTGGTGACTTCACCGACGATGCGGATGCCGAGGCCCGGGCCCGGGAACGGCTGGCGGCCCACGATTTCCTGCGGCAGGCCCAGCTGGGCACCGACGGCGCGGACCTCGTCCTTGAACAGGGCGCGCAGCGGTTCAACGAGTTCGAACTGCAGGTCTTCCGGCAGTCCGCCCACGTTGTGGTGGCTCTTGATGTTCGCCGCGCCTTCGCCGCCGCCGGATTCAACGACGTCGGGGTACAGGGTGCCCTGCACGAGGAACTTGATCTTCTCGCCGTGCGCGGCCGCCTCGGCGATGATCGCCAGCTCGGCTTCCTCGAAGGCGCGGATGAATTCGCGGCCGATGATCTTGCGCTTGGTCTCCGGGTCGCTGACCCCGGCCAGGGCCGACTGGAAGCGATCCTGCTCGTTGGCGACGTAGAGCTTGACGCCGGTGGCGGCCACGAAGTCGCGTTCGACCTGTTCGGCTTCGCCTTCGCGCAGCAGTCCGTGGTCCACGAACACACAGGTCAGCTGGTCGCCAACCGCTCGCTGGACCAGGGCGGCGGCGACGGCGGAGTCAACGCCGCCGGACAGGCCGCAAATGACCCGGGCGTCCCCGATCTGCTTGCGGATGCGGTCGACCTGCTCCTCAAGGATGTTGCCGGTGGTCCAGTTCGGTTCCAGCTTCGCGCCCTTGAACAGGAAGTTCTCGAGGACCTGCTGGCCGTACGCCGAGTGCTTCACCTCGGGGTGCCACTGCACGCCGTAGAGGCTCTTCTCCTCGTTGGCGAAGGCGGCGACGTCGGCTCCGGCCGTCGTCGCCAGGACCTCGAAGCCTTCGGGAGCCTCGTGGACGGAGTCGCCGTGGCTCATCCAGGTGCTCTGGTGCTGGGGCATGCCCGCCAGGATGGAGCGGCCCTCGCCGATGGTGGTGGTTTCGGTGGCGCCGTACTCGCGGAGCCCGGTCTGGGCGACCTTACCGCCGAGGGCGTTCGCCATGGCCTGGAAGCCGTAGCAGATGCCGAAGACCGGCACGCCGGCTTCGAACAGGTCCGCCCCGACGCTCGGGGCGCCTTCGGCGTAGACGCTCGCGGGACCGCCCGAGAGGATGATGGCGGCGGGGTTCTTGGCCAGGAGCTGCTCGGTGCTGTAGGTATGCGGAACCACTTCCGAATACACATTCGCTTCCCGGACGCGGCGGGCGATCAGCTGCGCGTACTGGGCACCGTAATCAACAACCAGCACGGGCTTGTGGGACGTCTGGGATGCAGTGGGAGTAGTCACCGTACCAGCCTACTTTGCGGCGCCGTCCGCCCGCACATTGAGAAGCCGGTCCGGGCCCGGGAAAGGCCACCGGGTAAGCGAACTCACACGCCCGGTCCGGGGGCGCCCGGTCCGGTGGCGCCCGGTGCCGGGCCGGGGCGTGCTCAGTAGCGCTGCGGAGCCTGCGGGTTCCCGGCCAGTTCGGCCTCCACCTCGGCGTGGAACTTCTTCTCCACGAAGAAGGACAGGAACGGGACCACGCCGCCGAGCGCCAGGATGATCATCTTCGCGAACGGCCAGCGCATCAGCGACCACAGGCGGAAGTTGGACATGAGGTACACAACGTACATCCAGCCGTGCACAATCAGGACCGCGACGGAGAGATTCACGCCGCCGATGACACCGGGCGGCTCGGCATCGGCGAAGCCGAGGCCGAACGGCTCACCGGTGACGGCGTTGGTTCCGCCCGCGAAGAGGTACTGGCCAAAGGCGTACCGGGCGATCAGTTCGGCGCAGAGCAGCAGCAGCATGGCGCCGGTCATGTACGCGAGCACCTTGTAGAACTTCAACGCCGAGCGGATCTGGGCCTCGGTTCCGCCAAAGCGGCGCTTCTTGCCACGCCCGCTTCCGGGGGCGCTGGACTGCTGCGGCTGGACGGCCGGCTGGGGCTCGATCATGATTGCACTTTCGTTTCGGTGGTGTGCGGTTCGGTGGGGTCCGGTTCGGTGCGCTCCCGCGCCGCGGCTTCATGTTCCTCGTCGAGGGCGTCCTCGAGTCCGCGTCGGTAGTCATCCTTCACGAGGCGCCACCAGATGAAGAGCGCGAAGCCGGCGAACACGACCCACTCCGCGGCGTAGAACAGGTTCAGCCAGTTGACCTTTTCGGCGGGAGGCTGCGGCCCGACGTTCAGCGGCTTGACCTCCCCGCCGGACGCGGCGGCGCCGACGTCGCTGCCGCCGGCGGCTTCGGAGCTCGCAGCGACGAAGCCGGGGTAGCTGCTGACTTCCCAGATGTTGATGAGTTCCGCAACGGAGACGGCGCTGGCCCGGCCGGGGCCCGCGTCGGTCTCGGGCAGCGGGGCTTCGGAGGGCAGCAGCCGTCCGGTCAGTTCAATGGTGCCCGACGGCGGCGCGGGCGCGTCTTCGGGGTCCGCAACCCAGCCCCGGGCCACCGGGATCCAGGTCTGCGGCGAAGCACCGGATCCGGTCAGGACAGGGGCGTCGTTCACGGCCAGGGCCGAAACGATCCAGTAGCCCGTGGCGCCGTCGTTGAGGCGGCCCGGGACGAGAACCTGCTTCTGCGGATCGTAGCTTCCGGTGGCGGTGACGATCTGGTCAGCGACCGAACCGGGAAAGAAATACCCGGGCTGGAGCACCGTGGTGAGGGCTTTGGGTTCCTCGGTCGTGGTGGCGACCGTCACCTCGGGCTGCGTCGAGCGGCCGAACTGCCACTGGCTGAGCAGGACAAACACCCCTGACACGACGATCGCGAAGACCAGGCCTGCGATCCAGCGGGGTTTGAGGGCAGTTTTCAGCACCCCTTAACCGTACTTCGTCCGTGTGTAGAACAACGAAACGGCAAGAGTGGGGCAGCCGGGTCCCTACGTGGCGACGAAGTCGACACGAAAGGGCCTGCCCCTAGAGTGGGGCAGCCGGGTCCCTACGTGGCGACGAAGTCGACACGAAAGGGCCTGCCCCAATCTCAGTGGTCGAAGAAGACCAGGCTGGAGTTGATGAGTTCGGCGATCACTTCGGGGTCGTAGGCGCGGCGGAGCGATTCACGGAACGACTCCTTCGACAATGACCTGGCCAGCGTGGCCAGCACTTCGAGGTGCTCGGAGAAGGAGCTGGCCGGGGTCGCGATCAGGAGAACCACCGTCGCGGGACCGTCGGCGGCGCCGAAGTCGAGCGCTTTGCCGTATTTCGTGATGCCGACGGCAATGGTGGTCCGGGAGACGAACTCGCTGCGGGCGTGGGGCAGGCCGATGCCGCCGGGAAGGCCGGTGGCCAGCTGGTGTTCACGGGCGTTGACGTGCTTGAGGAAGCCCGGAAGATCCGAAATGCGCCCGGCGGCGTGCATCCGTTCCGCCAGCTGGGTCGTGGCGTCGAGTTTGTCGGCGGCGTCCATCTCGAGGATCACCATTTCGGGGGTGGTGAGCTCGGCGTCATACCGGTCCAATGGTTCCGCCAAGAGGTATCCCTTCGAAGTGGCGTCAGGGCGCCGGCAGTCTCGGTCGAGACTGCCGGCGGACGCTGCCGGTCAACGCAGCGGAACGATGTCCTCGACGCCCATCCGTGCTGCGTCAGCGGATTCGTCGTCCGGCTGCTCCTGGCTGAGCCGTTCGGCGTCGACCCTGGCCAGGTAGTGCTTGATCTCGCCCTCGACCTGCGCATCGCTCCAGCCGAGGACTTCTCCCATCAGTTTAGCGACTACCGGTGCGGCGGACACACCGCGGTCCCAGGCCTCGATGGAAATCCGGGTCCGGCGGGTCAGCACGTCCTGCACATGCCGGGCCCCCTCATGGGTGGCGGCGTACACGGCTTCGGCGGCGAGGTAGTCGTCCGCGCCGGGCAGCGGTTCGCCCAGTTCCGGGTTCCCGGTGATGAGCGCCAGTACCTCCGGGGCCATTGAACCGTAGCGGTTGAGCAGGTGCTCGATCCGCGCGACGTGGACTCCGGTCTCTTCGGCCATCCGGTTCCGCTTGTTCCACGTGGCCTTGAATCCGCTGGCGCCGAGCAGCGGGATGGACTCCGTGCAGCTGGGCGGGACACGTTCGTCCATGCTGCGGGTCGCCTCGTCGACGGCGTCCTTGGCCATGACCCGGTAGGTGGTCCATTTGCCGCCGGCCACGACGACGAGCCCGGGCACCGGGTGGGCCACGACGTGCTCGCGGGAAAGTTTGGCGGTGGAGTCGTTTTCGCCGGCCAGCAGCGGGCGGAGCCCGGCGTAGACCCCTTCGACGTCCTCGCGGGTGAGCGGGCGTTTCAGGACCCGGTTCACGTGCTCGAGGATGTAGTCGATGTCCTTGCTGGACGCGGCCGGGTGGGCTTTGTCGAGATGCCAGTCGGTGTCGGTGGTGCCGATGATCCAGTGCCGGCCCCAGGGGATGACGAAGAGGACGGATTTCTCCGTCCGCAGGATCAGTCCCACGGTCGATTGGAAACGGTCCCGTGGCACGACCAGGTGGATGCCCTTGGACGCGCGGACCTTGAGCTGGCCGCGGTCGGTCACCATCGCCTGGGTCTCGTCCGTCCAGACGCCCGTGGCATTGATGACCTGCTTGGCTTTGATGTTGAACGAGGACCCGTCCTCGTGGTTGACCACCTTGGCACCGACGACGCGTTCGCCTTCGCGGAGGAAGGACACCACAGACATCTGGTTCACCGCGTGGGCGCCATAGTAGGCCGCAGTGCGGACCAGGTTGGCGCAATACTTGGCGTCGTCGACCTGTCCGTCGTAGTACCGGATGGAACCGACGAACGCATCGTCCTTGAGGCTCGGCGCTGCCCGGAGGGTCCCCCGCCGGCTCAGGTGTTTGTGGAACGGCACGCCGCGGCGCTGGCCGGTGGAGATGGACATGGCGTCGTACAAGGCGATGCCGGCACCCACGTAGGGCCGTTCCAGGAACGGCTTGGTCAGCGGGTACAGGAAGGGAACGGGCCGGGCGAGGTGCGGTGCGAGGGCCGAGAGAATCAGCCCGCGTTCGTGCAGCGCCTCCTTGACCAGGCCGAAGTCGAGCATCTCCAGGTAGCGGAGGCCGCCGTGGATCAGCTTTGAGGAGCGGGAGGAGGTGCCCGCGGCCCAGTCGTTGGCCTCGACGATGCCGACGCTCAGGCCGCGTGTGATCGCGTCCAGGGCCGCGCCGGTTCCGACGATGCCGCCGCCGACGATGAGGATGTCGAGTTCCTTCCCCGGTTCGGTGGTGCCCCTGAGTACCGCGAGTGAAGCTTCGCGTTCCGCAGGCCCAAGGGCACCGCCGGCCTTGGGAGAACCGCCGGGAAAACTGTTCATGTCACGCCTCCATCCGTCTCAAAGCTCGTAGTGCACCACACTACTTCCAACTTCCCCGGATGGGCAGGGGGCTGTCAGTTGCCGGCGTACGG
The DNA here is from genome assembly GCF_040547025.1 of Arthrobacter sp. UYEF36. Classification (NCBI taxonomy): domain Bacteria; kingdom Bacillati; phylum Actinomycetota; class Actinomycetes; order Micrococcales; family Micrococcaceae; genus Arthrobacter; species Arthrobacter sp. UYEF36. Next base: position 327,306 of record NZ_JBEPOX010000001.1, on the reverse strand, counting down.
CGAAACGACGACGTCGACGCGCTGGAACTCCTTCAGGTCCGAATAGCCGGTGGTCGCCATCGATCGGCGCAGCGCACCGATCAGGTTCGACGTTCCGCTGGTGTGGTGGCCCGGCCCGAAGAGAACCTCCTCGAGCGGCCCGACGGTACCGACGTTGACCCTGTCGCCGCGCGGAAGTTCGAGGTGGTGTGCTTCCTGGCCCCAGTGCCAGCCCTTGCCCGGGGCTTCCTCGGCGCGGGCGAGGGCACTGCCGAGCATGACGGCGTCGGCGCCCATCGCGATCGCCTTGACGATGTCGCCAGAGGATCCCATGCCGCCGTCGGCGATCACGTGGACGTAGCGGCCGCCGGACTCATCCATGTAGTCGCGGCGGGCGGCGGCGACGTCGGAGATGGCGGAGGCCATCGGCGAGTGGATGCCGAGGGCGCGGCGGGTGGTGCTCGTGGCGCCGCCGCCGAACCCGACCAGCACGCCGGCGGCACCGGTGCGCATCAGGTGCAGGGCCGGGGTGTACCCGGCGGCCCCGCCGACGATGACCGGGACGTCGAGTTCGTAGATGAACTGCTTCAGGTTCAGCGGCTCGTGGGCCTTCGAAACGTGCTCGGCCGAGACGGTGGTGCCGCGGATCACGAAGATGTCGACGCCGGCGGCCACCACTGTCTTGTAGTGTTCCTGGGTCCGTTGCGGGGTCAGCGAGCCGGCAACGGTGACGCCGGCGGCGCGGATCTCCGCGAGCCGGGTGGTGATCAGCTCAGGCTGGATCGGGGCCTGGTAGAGCTCCTGCATGCGCCGGGTGACGGCGGGGCTGTTGGTCTCGTCCTCGAGCGCACCGATCTGGTCCAGTACGGCCTGCGGATCCTCATACCGGGTCCAGAGGCCCTCGAGATCGAGAACGCCGAGTCCGCCAAGCCGGCCCAGTGCGATGACGGTTTCCGGGGACATGGCCGAATCCATCGGTGCGGCGATGACCGGCATATCGAACTTGTAGGCGTCGATCTGCCAACCGACGGACACATCCTTGGGGTCACGCGTACGTCGGTTGGGGACGATCGCAATGTCATCCAGGGAGTAGGCACGACGCCCACGCTTGCCACGGCCAATCTCAATCTCGTAAGTCACGTCCCCACTTTACTTGACCCTGACCTTGACCCGGCGTTGGCCGCGCCACCGGGCCGCGGGGAGCGCGGCGGCGGCTGCCGCCCGCGCTGCGGGGAGCGCGGCGGCGGCTGCCGCCCGCGCTGCGGGGAAGCACCCCGCGGTGCACGGATTAATCGATAGTCCACACTAACTTGACATGTTTTGTCAAGAGTTTACAAAACGTGCAAATGCCTTTACGTTTACTTTCGCCCGGCGGGGATTTCATCCGGCGGCCTCCACCCCCAGTTCCGGGCATTCCGCAATGCCCGGTTACAGAAAGCAGAACCCATGGGAAGTGCATCACTCAGGAAGTACCGCGTCCTGGCCCTGTCGCTGGCCGCCGTCGTTGGCACCATGACCCTCACCGTCACCCCGGCGCTCGCCACTCCCGGCACCGGGCCGGTGGCCTCGGAGAATGTTCCGGCTCCGGACGTCAACGCCGGCGAGGCCTACACGCAGTTCATCGTCAGCTTCAAAAAGACGCCGGGAAACGCCACGCCCGACGGCCGTGCGAACGCGTGGGGCGCTGCCGCCAGGCAGCAGGGGGTGAGTGTGCGGGAACTGCGCGCCCTGGCCACCGGAGGGACCCTGATCGCCTCGGACAAGGCGCTGTCCGACCAGGCCGCCCAGGATTTCATGGACGCAATTGCCGCTTCCGGAGCGGTCGACGCAGTGGAACCCGACGCCCGCATGAAGGCCGTGCTGTCGCCGAACGACACCCGTTACGGGGAGCAGTGGGACTTCACCGGGGCCAACGGCATGCGCATCCCCGGCGCCTGGGATGTCGCCACCGGGTCAGGGGCCACTGTCGCCGTGATTGACACCGGCATCACGGCGCACCCGGATCTGGACGCCAACGTGCTGCCGGGCTATGACTTCGTCTCCGATGCCACTGCGGCGCGCGACGGCAACGGCCGGGACTCCAACGCCCAGGACCAGGGCGACTGGTACGCCGGCGGCGAATGCGGCCAGACCGCAGCCGCCAACTCTTCCTGGCACGGCACGCACGTCTCCGGCACCGTTGCCGCTGTCACGGGCAACTCCGCGGGTGTGGCCGGGGTCGCCCCGAATGCGAAGGTCGTCCCGGTCCGCGTCCTGGCCAAGTGCGGCGGATCCCTCTCCGACATCGCGGACGCCATTATCTGGGCCTCCGGCGGCACCGTCTCCGGGATCCCCGCCAACGCCAACCCGGCCAAGGTCATCAACATGAGCCTGGGCGGCTCCGGCACCTGCGGCACCACCTACCAGGCTGCCATCGACTCCGCGGTGTCGCGGGGCTCCACGGTGGTGGTGGCTGCCGGCAATAGCAACCAGGACGCCGCCGGCTTCCGCCCGGCCAACTGCAACTCCGTGGTGACCGTTGCCGCCAGCAACCCGGGCGGCAGCCTGTCCTACTACTCCAACTACGGCGCTACCGTGGACCTCACCGCCCCGGGCGGCGACACCAGCGTCAGCGGCGGCGGCATTCTCTCCACGATCAACACCGGAACTTCGACGCCGGGTGGGGCCGGCTACGCCAATTACCAGGGCACCTCGATGGCGGCCCCTCACGTCGCCGGTCTCGTGGCCCTGATGAAGTCCAAGTCCCCCGCCCTTACCCCGGCCCAGGTGGAGTCCACGCTCCGGCAGGGCACCCGGGCGATGCCGGGCGGCTGCACCAAGGGCTGCGGCGCCGGCCTCTCCGATGCCACCGCCACCATGGGGCTGCTTGGCGGAACCACCCCGCCGCCGCCGTCGGGAAACCTGCTGCTGAACCCGGGCTTCGAGAGCGGCTCGGCGTCCTGGACCTCCGACCACGCGGACACCTTTGAGACAGGGACCAACGCCCGCACGGGCACCGGTTTCGCCGGCCTGAACGGCTGGGGCCAGGCGACGTCGTACAAGCTCGACCAGACGATCTCCATCCCGGCCTCCGTGACCGGTTCCAGCCTGTCCTTCTACCTGAAGACCCTGACCGACGAGACCACCGCCGGTACCGCCTACGACACCCTGAAGGTCCAGGCCATCAGCGGGGGCGTCACGACCACGCTGGCCACCTACTCCAACCTCAACAAGTCCACCGGCTACGTGTTGAAAACACTGAATCTGTCCTCGTTCAAGGGCAAGACCGTCACACTGCGCTTCCTGGGCGTGGAGGACTCCTCGCTCAAGACCTACTTCTTCGTGGACGACACCTCGGTGACGACCTCGTAGCAGCGGGCCGGGCAGCAAAAATGGCAGCACGAATGGGCATGCCCTCCCTTCCCGGGAGGACATGCCCATTCTTTGTGCCCGCGAGTGGGCATAGCGCCGTTATGTCCACTGGTCCCCGCTTGCGGAGGGCATGTCCCCCGGATCGCGGCTCCGGCAGGCCAGGCCGGCCCAGGCGCCCGGCCCCGGCCTTCCCCTCAGACGCCTTCGGCCTCGTCCACGGTGAGCTGGGATTCGAACATCCGGAAGTAGCGGCCGCGCAGGGCCACCAGCTCCTTGTGGGTGCCCTGCTCCACGATCCGGCCGTCCTCCAGCATGTAGACGACGTCGGCTTTCTCGATGGTGGCGAGGCGGTGGCTGATGGCGATGATCGTGCTGCTGCGGTCGGCGAAGAGCCGCGTGAAGATGCGGTGCTCCGCGAGCGCATCAATGGCCGAGGACGGCTCGTCCATGACCATGAACGGGGCATTCCGGTAGAAGTTCCGGGCCATGGCGAGGCGCTGCCACTGCCCGCCGGACAGGCCGCTGCCTTTGCGTCCGCGCGGATCCTCCATCCAGTTGCTGACGTGGTTGTCCAGGCCGTTGGGCAGTTTGTTGATGAACTCCAGGGCTTCGGCGTCGGCCGCCGCGCGGCGGATCCGCCCGTCGTCGCGCGGTGACTCGACGTCGCCGAAAAAGATGTTCTCCGCCGCGGTCGCGAACTCGTACTTCAGGAACTCCTGGCTGAGCACCGCCAGATGGCGGTGCCAGGACTTGACGTCGACGGCGGCGAGGTCGACGCCGTCGAGCAGCACCTGCCCGGAATCCGGGCGGTAGAGCCCGGCGAGGATCCGGATGAGCGTGGACTTGCCGGCGCCGTTCTCCCCCACGATCGCGATGTGCTGGCCCTCGCGGATGGTCAGCGAGATGCCCTTGATGACTTCCAGTTCGCTCCCCGTGTAGGTGAAGCGGATGTCCCGCAGCTCCACGGTCCCGGGCGCCTGCAGCAGCGGCGGGGCGTGGTCGGAGTGCACCGGCAGCGCCATGAACAGCTCGTAGTCCTTGAGGTTCGCGAGGTCCTCGTCAATGGAGCTGAGCGAGGAGACGAGGCTGTTGGCGGTGGACAGGGCCCGGCTGACGATCTGCTGCACATAGAGGAACTGCCCCACCGGCTGCGCCCGGGCGATGATCTGCCCGACCACCCAGATCAGCGACACTACCTCGGCGCCGTACTGCAGGGTGTCGGCGGCGAGCTGTTTGGGGATGTAGCGCTTCTGGAAATCCAGCCGCCGGCGCTCATCCGCGTCGCGCAGCCGGGAGCGGAGCCCCATGAGGTACCCGACGATCCCGTAGAGGCGCATCTCGGCAATGTGCTGCGGACGCAGGAGATTAATCTCGATCATCCGCCGCTGCCGGCGGGAGTCGATCTGGGTGTTCCAGTGCGCGATCTGCTCGCGGGAGAGTTTGAACTGCAGGTAGACGCTGGGCACAATCGCCACGAGCACGATCACGGCGATCCACCAGCTGACCAGCAGCAGCGCGCCGATCGCCAGGATCACCGAGACCAGCTGGGTGAAGATGGCGGCGATCCGGTCCAGGACGCGGGCGTAGGAGTCGGAGAAGCGCTTGGCCCGGTCGTACAGGTCCACCGTTTCCTTGTCGTCGTAGCGCCAGAATTCCAGGGCCAGGAACCGCTCGTACATAAGGTCGCCCACGATCGCGCCGACCTTGAAGCTCATGAGCTGCTGGATGTACCGGTCCACACTGCTGAAGGCACCCCAGAACAGTCCCAGCGCGGCGGTGATGATGACGTAGACAACGGCCTGCTGCCCCGCGGCGGCATCGCCGGCGTAGGCGGCCGCGAGGGCCGTGGTGGTCAGGGCGGCGAAGTAGGTGGTGACGAGCGGCAGCAGCGCGGAGATCAGCGAGCCCACGACCTTCATCACGACGGCGGCGGGCGAGGCCCGGAAGCTGACGCGCAGCACCTGCGCCACCGCGCGGGCGTAGGGCCGCAGCGCCAGTTTGCGCTTCGGCTCACGGGCGGGCCTGAGTTCGGACATGCCTCCAGCCTAGTTGCCGGATTTCACAGCGCAGGCGCGGCTCCCGGACGCACGAAGGCCACGGGGAAAGTTCCCCGTGGCCTTCGTGTCCTGGAGCGGTGCGGTTTAGCGCGAACCGTAGTTCGGTGCCTCCACCGTCATCTGGATGTCGTGCGGGTGGGACTCCTTCAGCCCGGCCGCGGTGATCCGGACGAACTTCCCGCGGGCCTTGAGCTCCGGCACCGTCGGGGCGCCGGTGTAGAACATGGTCTGGCGGAGGCCGCCGACCAGCTGGTAGGCCACCGAGGCCAGCGGGCCGCGGTAGGCCACCCGGCCCTCGATGCCTTCCGGGATGAGCTTGTCGTCGCCGGAGACGTCGGCCTGGAAGTAGCGGTCCTTGGAGTACGAGGTGTTCTTGCCGCGGGTCTGCATGGCGCCGAGGGAGCCCATGCCGCGGTAGAGCTTGAACTGCTTGCCGTTGACGAAGATCAGGTCACCCGGGGACTCGTCGCAGCCGGCGAGCAGGGAGCCGAGCATCACGGTGTCGGCCCCGGCCACCAGCGCCTTGCCGATGTCGCCCGAGTACTGCAGGCCGCCGTCGGCGATCAGCGGCACGCCGGCGGGAATGGCGGCCTTGGCCGACTCATAGATGGCGGTGATCTGCGGAACGCCGACGCCGGCGACCACCCGGGTGGTGCAGATGGATCCCGGGCCCACGCCGACCTTGATGCCGTCGGCACCGGCGTCGATGAGCGCCTGGGCGCCTTCGCGGGTGGCGGCCTGGCCGCCGATGATGTCGACGTGCGCGGCCACCGGATCGGACTTGAGCCGGCGGATCATGTCCAGGACACCCTGGGAGTGCCCGTTGGCGGTGTCGACGAAGAGGGCGTCCACGCCGGCGTCGATCAGCGCCATGGCCCGCTCCCAGCCGTCGCCGAAGAACCCGATGGCGGCGCCGACGCGCAGCCGGCCTTCGTCGTCCTTGGTGGCCAGCGGGTACTGCTCGGCCTTGGTGAAGTCCTTGGTGGTGATCAGGCCCTTGAGCCGGCCCTGCTCGTCAACGAGCGGGAGTTTCTCGATCTTGTTGGTCGCGAGCTTGTGCGAGGCTTCCTCGCGGCTGATGCCGACGTGCCCCGTGACGAGGGGCATCTTGGTCATCACGTCGCTGACCAGGCGGATGGGGAAATCCGCTTCCGGCACGAAGCGGGTGTCGCGGTTGGTGACGATGCCCAGTAGCCGCATGCCCTCGTCCACGACGGGCAGGCCGGAGACCCGGTAGTGCGAGCAGATTTCGTCCAGCTCGGCCAGGGTGGCTTCCGGACCGATGGTCAGCGGGTTGGTGATCATGCCGGATTCGCTGCGCTTGACCCGGTCCACCTGGTCCGCCTGGTCGGCGATGGAGAGGTTGCGGTGAACGACGCCGAGGCCGCCCTGGCGGGCCATGGCGATCGCCATCCGCGATTCCGTGACCGTGTCCATTGCCGCGGAGAGCAGCGGGGTCTGGACCGAGATCCGCTTGGAGATCCGGGAGGACGTGTCGGCCTCGGAGGGGATGACATTCGTGTGGCCGGGCAGCAGCAGGACGTCGTCGTACGTCAGTCCGATGAAGCCGAAGGGGTTGTGTTCGGGCTGGGTCATGAGTGCGCCTCTTACCTTGGTTACGGGTTTCACGGGTAGGGGTTGCAACAGATGACCAGCCCGTCATTACGGGCATGGCCTGTGCAGAAGTGTTGAATAAATACTAGAACCTTGGCGGCGATCCCCATATTCCGCGGCAGTAATGTGAGCAACGGCACCGGCCGGACCGGTGCCGGCGCGTCACGTCCAGCCGGTGGCCGCGAGCAGGCGCTGTTCGAACATGGGGATCATGCTCTGGACGTAGGTCTTGGTCAGGTGGTTGTCGTCCTTATAGACGTACACATTCCCGACGACGGCCGGGCAGATCCCGCCGGCGCAGATGAAGTCGCTCAGGTCCATCAGGTGCAGCCCCGGCACCCTCCCCCGGTACGCGTCCAGCGGTGAGGACTCGGCCAGGGACTCCTCCAGCGGCACCTGGCATTTCGGGGCCTCGGGCCCGTGCCTCTGGATGCATTCGGGCATGTTCATGGTGAAGCGCGGGTTGTCGCGGATGCCGACCACTTCAATGCCCGTATCGGTGAAGGGTTTGATGCCTTCGAGGTAGTGCGGCACCTCGGTTTCGAAGGGTTCATCCTTGTGTGTCAGCGACGCGACGGTGAAGACCGCGTCCGGCTGGTGGTCAAGGACGTACTGGGCGCTGGCCCTGTTGAAGGCGTTGCACTCGGCGTCCCGGTCCGGGGATTCGCCGCCGAAGCGGCAATTGCCCTTCAGGAGGGCCACGACTTCCCAGCCGTGGCTTCGGGCAACCGGGCCGAGCGCGGCCATGTATTGCTGGGCGTGGGAGTCGCCGAGCACCACAATGCGTTTTGTCACGGTGTCCGGGCGGCTGTTCTGCAAGCAGCCCGCGAGCAGCGGATCCGCCGGGACGTTCCCGTCCGTGCACAGACCGTCGATGTCCGCCCACTCGTTCTTCATGGCCGCCGGAGCCGGGATGATCTTCGCCTCCGGCGTCGGCTTGCCCGCGTTCTCGGGCGCCAGGGCGGCCGCACCGGGGGTCAGTTCCTTCGGCTGTGCGGCGGCCACGGCCTCATCCGCCAGCAGCTTGCTCTGCCACACGGACACCGGGCCCGCCAGCAGCGCGCCGCACGCCGCGATCACGACGGCGGTGCGCCAGGCGCGGCGCTGCGGCCAGCGCCACTCGCGCAGCGGCTTCTCCACGAACCGGGTGGTCAGCACGGCCAGCCCCATCGAGGCGGCAACGATCGCCAGGCCCTGGACCAGGTTCGGCGCGGTGATGCCCGTCGCGGCAAGCGCCAGCACCAGCAGCGGCCAGTGCCAGAGGTACAGGGCGTAGGAGTTGTCCCCGAGCGATACCAGCGGCTTCCAGGTCAGGAAGCGGTCCACGCCGAAGCGGCTGCCGCTCTGTCCGGCGACGATGATGGCTGCCGCAGCCAGCGTCGGCCACAGCGCAATGAAGCCGGGGAAAGAGCGGTCCACGGTGAGCAGCAGGCCGCAGGAGAGCATCGCGGCCAGGCCGGTCCACCCGAGGACGACGCGCAGCGCCTTGCCGGGCTTGAGGTGCGGCAGCGCGAGCGCCAGCAGCGAGCCGAGGGCGAATTCCCAGAGCCGGGTGCGGGTGTCGAAGTAGGCGTAGGACTGGTTGGTGGCTGTCTGCTCAATGGAAAACACCAGCGACACAACAAAGATCGCGCCGAAGGCCCCGGCCAGGAGCGCGGGATAGCTCACCCGGTCGCCGAGGGGGGTCCGGCGCAGGAACCGCAGCAGCAAGGCCGCCCCGGCGAAAATGACCGGCCAGAGCAGGAACACCTGGCCCTGGATGGACAGCGACCAGAAGTGCTGCAACGGGCTGGCCCCTGCGTGGTCCTGCGCGTAGTAGTCGACGGCGGTGTCCGCCAGGAGCCAGTTCTGCCGGTACAAGAGGGAGGCCCAGGCCTGGTCCAGCACGTCCGGCCAGCGGCTCTGGGGCAAGACCACCCGGGTGCCGGCCAGTACGCCCAGGACGACCACCACAACGGCGGGAAGCAGCCGCTTGAGCAGGTGGAGCCAGTGGCTCAGGAGCCGCAGGGGCTTGCCGCCCTCGACCTTCCGGGCAAAGCTGAGGGTCAGCAGGAACGCCGAAATCAGCAGGAAGATGTCCACCCCGCCGGAGACCCGCCCGAGCCACACGTGGTAGGTGACCACCATGAGGACCGCGAGGGCGCGGAGGCCCTGGACCTCGGGGCGGTAGCCGGATGTGGCGCGCGCCGGCGAACCCGCGCCCGCTGCCGGCGGGCTGGCTATGGTTCGCTCGTTCGACACTCGGGACCCTCCAGGCCGGTTTCCAAAGCGTCAATCGTACCGAGTCCTAATTTTTCTGGCCAATCAAGGCGGCGCGGCGGTCCGGGCCGCCAGAGACATCGATGCAGTCCCCGAACCTTTCCCGGCCGCCGCCCGGACGAAGGTTTTCACCGTAGCTGTCCGCCGGTTACGTCAGTTCTTCCATCAGGCGGGCCAGGATGTCGTTCATCGCCAACAGGCCCACGAGCTGGTTTCCCTCGACGACGACCAGCCGGTTGAGCTGGTAACGGGTCATCAGCGCGGCCGCCTGGCGGACGGAGAGATCCTCGCCGACAGTGATGGCCGGGATGGTGGCGGCGTCGTAGACGTTGAGGAGGTCCACGTCGCCTTCCTGCGCGACGACAGCCCGCAGCAGTTCGTTGTAGGTCAGGAGACCGTAGGAGTCGTGCACGTGCTGCCGCTCCACCACGAGGCTCTTGACGCGGTTTTCCTTCATCGAGGCAAGTGCCTCCCGCAGGGTGCTGTACGGGGAAATGGTGATGACGTTCCCTACCATGACATTCTTGACGGTCAGCATGTGGTTCCTCCTCGTTGAACGGATGCGTGGACTGTGCCCGGGGTTTCAGGCCTCTTCGCGGCGCAAGTGCTCCTCGAACCGGTCGACCTGCCTGGTGTCGATTCCTGTGAGGTGCTCGATCGGGACGGCGAACGCCAGGCCCCGGGATTCCGTGCCGCGGACCAGGGTCTTATGCATTTCCTTGAGGATCGGCGCGGTCAGGTGGCTTCCCACCACCATCAGCAGCACCGACTGGGAGCCCTCAAAAGTCAGCCCGAAGAACGTCTTTTTTGCCTCCCCGCCGATGCCTTTGCCGGGCAGGATGGTCACGCCCGTGGCCCCGACGCGCTGCGCCTGGGTGATTACGCGGTCTTCGAGGTCCTCGGGGGCGATCACAACAATGGCAGTGAATTTCATGATGGTTCCTTTCGAAGCCGGGGGAATCGCTCCATCACCATGGCATACACCATCACGGCAACGACGGGGAAGATGGAGGCGAAGGCGATTAATCCAAAGCCGTCGATCAGCACGTCCCGGCCCTCGACCGCTGCTGCCAGGCCGATGCCCAGGGCGGTGACCAGCGGGACCGTGACCTCCGACGTCGTGACGCCTCCGAGGTCGAACGCCAGGGCGACCACATATCTCGGCGTCAGGAAGACCAGGACGATCGCGACGGCGTAGGCGGCCATAATGAAGTAATGGAAGGGGCCGCCCACCAGGATCCGGTAGACGCCGACGGTGATTCCGAGCCCGACGCCGACAGCGACGATGGTCCGGATGGCGAATCCGTTGATCTTTCCCAGGGACGCGTCCTGGGCCTGGTCCCCGATCGCCACCAGCGCCGGTTCGGCCATGGTGGTGGCGAAGCCGATGAGAAGGGCGAAAAGCAGGATGAGCGACGGGTTGCCCTGTTCGATCAGCTGCTCGGCCATCAAGCTACCGATGGGGAACAGCCCGATCCGCAGTCCCACAACGAAGGCATAGAGCCCCAAAAGCACCATGACGAATCCGACGACAACGCGCATGGGGTGGGCCAGTTGGCGCCGGAGCGCGACGTACTGGAAGAACAGCACCACCCCCACGAGCGGCAGGACCTCCCGGACCATTGAGGCCAGGCCCAGCAGCATGCCGACAACCCAGTCTGTTGGGTCCTCCCCCGTGTCCGGTGCGGTCCCAACGCTCGCATCACTGAAGGTGTAAACCCAGGTTCCGTACAACTGCACCCCGGCCATGGGGACCATCACGCACAGCGCCACGAGGCCGAAGCCGTCGGCGAGCAGGCTGCGCCCGCGGATTGAGTTCGCCAGCCCGAGTCCGATCGCGGTGATCAGGGGAACGCTGACGATGTTGGTGGTGACCCCGCCGGAGTCGTAGGCGAGGCCGATAACTTCTGCCGGCGCGATATAGGTCAGTCCCAGCACCAGGGCGTAGCCGCCGATCAGCAGTTTGTAGACCGCCCAGCCGCGCAGAACGCGCAGGATGCCCACCATCAGGACCAGGCCCACGGAGATGGCGATGACGAAACGCAGCACCAGGGCGCTGATCCGGCCGTCACTGACGATCTGTGCCTGCTCGGCCACCGCGATCACGGCAGGCTCGGCCACTGAGGCCGCGAAGCCGATGGCGAATCCGAACGGCAGCAGGAGTCCGAGGGCACCGCGCCGGACGAACTGGTTGGCCAGGTTTTTGCCCACGGGGAAGACGCTCAGATCCAGGCCGTGCAGGAACAACGCAATGCCGGCCGCCACAATCAGGAGCCCGGCAACCAACACCAGCGGATCATCCGGCATGCTGCGGAACACCAGCGCCTGGAACACGACAACGACGACGACGATGGGCAGCAGGTTCCTCAGTGCCTTGACGAATTCGCGGGCGAATCGGCTGAGGTGCTCCATCGAGTCCTCTTCCCGGTGGCGGCGTTCCTGTGCGTCCTTGCCTGCCAGTTTGCCGGTCCCGGCGAAACGTGTCCACACCAACCTGCGGCGGGTACAGCAAAGGCCGGCCCGGCTGATGCCGGACCGGCCCTGACTGCTATGGCTTGATGCTAGTGCTGGTGTCCTGCGTGCTGGTCTTCCTCGGCAGGCTTCTCGACCACGAGGGTTTCCGTGGTGAGCACCAGTGCCGCGATGGAAGCGGCGTTGCGGAGGGCCGCACGCGTCACCTTCACGGGGTCGATGACGCCGGCAGCGATCAGGTCTTCGTATTCGCCGGTCTTGGCGTTGAAGCCCTGGTTGTTGGCGGATTCGGCGACCTTGGCGACGACGACGTAGCCGTCGAAGCCGGCGTTCTGGGCGATCCAGCGCAGCGGCTGGGTCAGTGCCCGGCGGACGATGCCGACAGCAGCTGCCGCGTCGCCCTCGAGCCCCTGGACGGCCGGGTCCTCGTCCAGCGCCTTGAGGGCGTGGATGAGGGCGGCGCCGCCGCCGGCGACGATGCCTTCTTCCAGGGCAGCGCGGGTCGAGGACACGGCGTCCTCGATGCGGTGCTTCTTTTCCTTGAGCTCGACCTCGGTGGCAGCGCCGACCTTGATCACGCCGATGCCGCCGGCCAGCTTGGCCAGGCGTTCCTGCAGCTTTTCCTTGTCCCAGTCGGAGTCCGTGCGGGTCAGCTCGGCGCGCAGCTGGGAAACCCGGGCTGCGACGTCCTCTGCCGAACCGGCGCCGTCCACGATGGTGGTGTTGTCCTTGGTGACGGTGATGCGCCGGGCGGTACCCAGCACCTCAAGGCCAACCGTGTCCAGGCTGAGGCCCAGTTCCGGCGAGACAACCTGGGCGCCCGTGAGCGTAGCGATGTCCTGCAGCATGGCCTTGCGGCGGTCACCGAAGCCCGGCGCCTTGACGGCGACGACGTTCAGGGTGCCGCGGATGCGGTTGACGATCAGCGTGGAGAGTGCCTCGCCGTCGACGTCCTCGGCGATGATGAAGAGCGGCTTGGAGCTCTGCAGCGCCTTTTCCAGCAGCGGCAGGAAGTCCTGGACCGAGGAGATCTTGCCCTGGTTGATCAGGATCAGGGCGTCTTCGAGGACAGCTTCCTGGCGTTCCGCGTCGGTGACGAAGTACGGGGAGAGGTAGCCCTTGTCGAACTGCATGCCCTCGGTGAGGACCAGTTCGGTCTGCGTGGTGGAGGATTCCTCGATGGTGATCACACCATCCTTGCCGACCTTGTCGAATGCCTCGGCCAGCAGTTCGCCGATCTCGTCGCTCTGGGCGGAGATGGAGGCGACGTTGGCGACCTGGGTGCCTTCGACCGGGCGGGCGTTTTCGAGCAGGCGGGCGGCGATGGCCTCAACCGAGACCTCGATGCCGCGCTTGATCTGGCCCGGGGCGGCGCCTGCCGCAACGTTGCGGAGGCCTTCCTTGACGAGGGCCTGTGCCAGCACCGTGGCGGTGGTGGTGCCGTCACCGGCAACATCGTTGGTCTTGGTGGCGACCTCCTTGGCAAGCTGCGCGCCAAGGTTCTCGTACGGGTCGTCCAGTTCGACTTCACGGGCGATGGTGACGCCGTCGTTGGTGATCGTGGGGGCGCCCCACTTCTTGTCCAGCACGACGTTGCGGCCGCGCGGGCCAAGCGTCACCTTGACCGTGTTGGCGAGCTTATCGATGCCGGCTTCAAGCGACCGGCGGGCAGCGTCGTTAAACGCAAGCTGCTTTGCCATGGTTTTGTCCTTTCAAAGACAGAACCCCGCGCAACTGACCCGTCAAAGGAGGATCGGCGGCGCGGGGTCCAAGAGAGTTACTTTACGACGATCGCCAGGACGTCGCGGGCGGACAGCACGAGGTACTCGGTGCCGCCGGTCTTGACTTCAGTTCCGCCGTACTTGGAGTAGATCACAACGTCGCCAATGGTGACGTCGATCGGAACGCGGTTGCCGTTGTCGTCAAAGCGGCCGGGGCCTACTGCAACAACTTCGCCTTCCTGCGGCTTTTCCTGCGCGGAGTCCGGGATAACCAGGCCGGAAGCCGTGGTCTGCTCGGCTTCGAGCGGGCGGACAACAATACGATCCTCAAGAGGCTTAATAGAGACCGACAATGACCTCTCCTTTTCGTCAGCAAATTCGTGGACTTCAAAGCTGTGGTGCCAAGGCGTACAGACCGTCGTCGCGGTGCCGGCAGCAGCCTGGCTGTAAAGCTTCAGGTGTTAGCACCCTCCTAGGGAGAGTGCTAATGACGACTCTATGTAAGTAGTTAGCACTCGGTCAAGGTGAGTGCCAGAAATTCGTTCCCGGTGAACGCGATCCACTAGGGGACATGCTCAGTCCTGGCCGCTGACAATGGACATAATGGCCCTATGTCCAGGCCTGGCGCCGAACACTGGACATGTCCAGCGGGGCGTGCGCACCACGTCCAGGCCAGGCACGGGGACATGCTCAGCCCTGGCCCCGGGCACTGGACATAATGGCCCTATGTCCAGGCCTGGCGCCGAACACTGGGCATGTCCAGAGGGGGCGGGGGCGGGCCGGCGGCTGTATAGCGGCAAGGGGGGTAGGCCAGCGGGGCCTGCCGTTAGGCGCCGCCCAGGTCCTCGAAGTCGACGTCCTCGCCGCTGTCCCCGTCGTTGACACCGGCGTCGTTCCGGTGCCGGTACAGCACCAGGCCGGCCGCCGCGGCCAGGGCAGCACCCAGGGCCAGGAACACGGCGGCGCCGGCGCGGACCGCGGCGTAGCTCTCCCGGATGGCCTTCGCCTCGTCGGTGGTGTCCTGGACGTCCTTGCCGCCGACGGAGTAGACCGTGGCGTTGAAGGAGTCCAGGAAGAAGATGATGACCAGGAGCGCCACGCAAACGATCGCGATGACGGTGCCGGCGATCAGCGCCGGCCGGGCGTAGCGGGCGAGTCCCTGCCGGGCGCCACGGCCGCCGTCGGCGTCCTGCTGGGCGGCGCCGTTCTCCGGGTAGTTCTCGTCCGTGCCGCTGTCCGTGCCGCTGTTTGCCGTGCCGCTGTCATCCATGCCGACAACCTTATCGGGCGCGCGGCTCCACCCCGCGCTGAACTAGGCTTGATCCCATGGCTGACGCACCGCAGGACCAGATCGCCCCGCTTTTGAACCCCGAGGGCTGGGAGCTGCTGGCGTCGCTGGGGCCCTACCGGGAGGACGAGGCGTTCCGGCTCAACGCCTCCCTCCGGAAGGCCGGCCACTCCCCCGAACTCGTCTCGGCCGCCCTCACCCAGTCGCGGCTGCGGACCAAAGCCGAGGCCAAGTTCGGCGAGTTCGCCCGGCAGATGATCTTCACCCAGGCCGGCCTGGAGCAGGCCACCCGGCTCACCGTGGCGGCCCGGCACGCGCAGCGCTTCGCGGAAGCCGGCGTGCAGCATGTGGCGGATCTTGGCTGCGGCCTCGGCGGTGATGCCATGGCGTTCGCCTCCCTGGACATCCAGGTCACGGCGGTGGAGAGCGACGAGACGACGGCGGCCTGCGCCACCATGAACCTCATCCCGTTCCGGAACGCCACCGTGGTCCACTCCGATGCGACCACGGTCGCCCTCGACGGGATGGACGGCGTCTGGCTCGATCCGGCCCGCCGGACCACGTCCACCTCGGGCACGAAGCGGCTCTGGGATCCGGAGGACTTTTCCCCGCCGCTGTCCTTCGTCGAATCCCTGGCCGCGGCCGGCCTGTCCGTGGGTGTGAAGATGGGCCCCGGCATGCCGCACGATTCGGTGCCCAAGGACTGCGAAGCCCAGTGGGTGTCGGTGGGCGGGGACGTCACCGAAGTCGCGTTGTGGTTCAACGCGGTCCGGCGGCCGGGGATCCGGCGGGCTGCCCTGCTGCTGGGCCCCGCGGGCGCGGCGGAGTTCACCAGCGCCGAGGACTTCGACGGCGGCCCGGTCGCCCCGGTGGGACCGGTCGAGGGATACCTCTATGAACCCGACGGCGCCGTCATCCGCGCCGGGCTGGTGGCCGACGTCGCGCTCCAGCTGGGCGGGCACCTCGTGGACGAGCACATCGCCTACATCTGCGCCCCGGAACTGCGGGACACCCCCTTTGCCCGGGCCTACAAGGTCCTGGAGGTGATGCCCTACAACGTCAAGGCGCTCAAGGCCTGGGTCAAGGACCAGGGCATCGGAGTGCTGGACATCAAGAAGCGCGGCACCTCGGTCACTCCGGAGGAACTGCGCAAGCAACTCCTCCCGGGAGGGAGGACCGGAGGGAGGACCGGAGGCAGGGCCGGCGGCAGGGCCGGCGGCAAGAACAAGGGCATGAAAACAGCCACCCTGGTCCTCACCCGGATCGGGGAGGAAAGGGTGGCTGTTTCGGTGGAACCGGCCTAGGACCGGGTGGCCGCAGTCCCGGCTTCCCCGGGGGCTACTGGGCCCGCATGAAGTCCTCGGCGGCCCGGACCTGCTCGTCGCTGGGCCGGATCCCGGTGTACAGCACAAACTGCTCGAGCGCCTGGATGGTCGCCACTTCCGCTCCGGTGATCACGGTCTTCCCGGCCGCCCGGGCGGCCTTGATCAGCGGGGTCTCGGCCGGCAGCGCGACGACGTCGAACACCACCGTTGCGGCGTCCACTGCTTCCTGCGGGAAGGACAGGGCCTCGGCGTCGGAGCCGCCTGCCATACTCCCTGCCATACCGATAGGCGTGACGTTGATGATCATGTCGGCCGTCAGGGCATCGACGTCAGCGCGCCAGGCGAAGCCGTAGAGCCCGGCGAGCGCCCGTCCCGCTTCTTCGTTGCGGGCTATCACGGTGACGTCCCGGAACCCGGCGTCGCGCAGTGCCGCGGCCGTGGCCTTCGCCATGCCGCCGGCGCCCCTCAGCAGCACCGAGTACGCCGAGGGCACGGCGTTGCGTTGCAGCAGCTGCTCGATCGCCGTGTAGTCGGTGTTGTAGGCGGTGAGGGTGCCGCCGTCGTTGACGATCGTGTTGACCGAGTCGATGGCTTTCGCGGACGGGTCCATCACATCCACGAGCGCAATGACGTCCTCCTTGTAGGGCATCGACACGGCGCAGCCGCGGATTCCGAGGCCGCGCACGCCGGCGATCGCCTGGCCGAGGTCCGTGGGGGCAAAAGCCTTGTAGATCCAGTTCAGGCCAAGCTGGTCATACAGGTGGTTGTGGAAGCGCGTCCCGTTGTTGCTCGGCCGGGCCGAGAGCGAGATGCAGAGGGTCATGTCTTTATTCAGGATGGGCACCCCTCCATTAAACGACAGTCCCGCCGGGCCGCCGCGCTCCCGGACGCAGACCGGCCCGCGCCGGCCTGATGTTACGCGCAGCCGGTTCCCGGGTGCTGGGAGCCGACCGCGACCGGAAGCTTTCCGGGTGCCCTGGCATGTCCGGCCAGCACGGCGGCGAGCGCGTCGAAAGCGCCCTGGCTCCTGCCGTAGAGTGCGATCCTGGCCGGGGCCGTGGACTCTGCCAGCGGCCAGGGCGCGTCGAGCGCCACCGCCACATCCGCCGGCGTGTGCGGCGCACCCGGTGATGCCGAGGCGCCGATCAGCGAGACGAGCGGTCCCGCGCCGATGCTGATGCCGGCGTCCCGGGCGGAGGCAATGAACCGCGCCCGGTCCTGGGCCGAGCCGCCCGTCACGCGGACGCTGGCCGGCACGATCGGCCCCTGGCAGGGTCCCGCCAGCACGGTGATGGCCGCCGCGGAGACTTCCCGCGACAGGCCGCTACCACTGCCGGGCGCCGTTCCGGGCCCCGCGCCCGTGCGGGCACGCCAGGTCATCATGGTGACGACGCGCTGCGCCGCCTCGGCCAGCCGTTCGGGCGGCAGGGCACCTCTGCGGACGGCGGCGGTGATCGCGGCATGGGCCGCGTCGACGTTGGCGGGCATCAGCAGCAGGTCGGCGCCGGCGGCAAGGGCCAGCGGCGCGGCGGAGTCGTTGGGGTACCGTCCCTTGACCGCGCCCATGTTCAGCGCATCCGTAACGGCCACACCCTGGAATCCCATCCGCCGCAGTTCGGCATAGGCCGCCTTGGACACGGAGGCGGGGACGCCGGGCTCAAGCGCGGGCACGGCGATGTGGCCGGTCATGACCATCGGCAGGCCGGCGTCGATGGCGGCCTGGAAGGGCTTGAGGTCCTTGGCCCGGAGCTGGTCCAGGCTTGCGCCCTGGACCGGCAGCCGGGCATGGGAATCGACGCTGACCGAGCCGTGGCCGGGAAAGTGCTTCGCGGCCGGCAGCAGCCCCGCGGCCAGCATCCCCTGGGCAAACGCGACCCCGAAGCCGGATGCGGCGTCGGCGTCGCCGGACATGGACCGGGCCCCGATGGTCGGATCGGCCGGACCCATGGTGACGTCGGAGGTGGGGGCGAAATCGGTGTTGAACCCCAGCGCCGCGAGTTCGGAGGCCATGGCCTGGCCGGCCTCGGCGGCAAGCGGCCCGCTTCCCGCCGCGCCGTAGCTCATCGGGGCGGGCCATTCGGTGAGCGGCGCCCGCAGCCGTGCCACCACACCGCCTTCCTGGTCGACGCCGATCAGGCCGGGCCAGCTGCGGCCGCCGGCCCGCGCCGCGGCCTGGAGCCGGCTGGCGACGCCGTGCATCGCTGTGGTGTCCACCCGCCCGTCGGGCATTCCCGGGACGTTGTCACCCATGATGATGGATCCGGCCAGGTGCAGGCGCTCGATGACCGCGGCCTGGGCCTCATGGTCGAGTCCGCGGTAAAACGGCAGCAGGACCTGCCCGGCCTGCTGCTCGAGGGTCATCGCGGCAACGGCCCTGGCCGCGGCCGTCGCGTCCCGCTGCTGTGGCCCCCAACCGAGCGGCCGGGTCCCTGCGCGGGGGAAGGTAGCCGGATCGTCCGGCAGCGTTGCGGACGGATCGGAGGGTGGCGCCGGGGGCGCCGGCGGTGGTGCCGGCGCGGTCGGTGCTGTGGGTGCGGGAGGCGCGGAGGGCGCGGAGGGCGCAGAGCCTGCCGAAGGGCCCGGCGTCGGAGGCTCCGAGCAGGAGGCTGTTCCGAGGACCAGCCCCAGAATTGCCGCCAGTAGTGCCGCACTCCGGGGTCGTTTGTGAACACTTTCACGTGTTCGCTGCAGTCTGGCCACCGGCTCGATGCTACCCCTGCACTAGACTTGAGCCACCGTTGCCTCGCCAACTGTCCGGCAAATCCGCCCAAGACGAAAGCCGGCCGGGGCAGGGAAACGGACAGCACAACAATGAAGGGACCACATGAAGATTGACTTCGCTTCATCCAGGCAATCAACTCTTGGTGTGGAATGGGAACTTGCCCTTGTGGACGCGGAAACCGGGGAACTGGCGTCCGTGGCCAATGAGGTTCTCCGCGGGGTTGCCGCGCGGCACCCCGAGCTGAACGAGGACGACGAGCACCCGCACATCAAGCAGGAGTTGCTGTTGAACACGGTGGAGCTGGTCACCGGCATCTGCAATACCGTGGCGGAAGCGAAAGCGGACCTCAGCAGTTCCCTTGCCGCCGTCCGTGATGTCACCGATCCCATGGGCGTCGAGACGTTCTGCGCCGGCAGCCACCCCTTCAGCCCCCCGCAGCTGCAACCGGTGACCGACAAGGCGCGTTACGCCAAGCTCATCGACCGCACGCAGTGGTGGGGCCGCCAGATGGTGATCTACGGCGTCCACGTGCATGTGGGCCTGGACAGCCGGGACAAGGTGCTCCCGGTCTTGGACGGCCTGGTGAACTATTTCCCGCAGTTCCAGGCACTCTCAGCCTCCAGCCCGTTCTGGGGCGGCGAGGACACCGGGTACGCCTCGCAGCGTGCGCTGATGTTCCAGCAGCTGCCCACCGCCGGTTTACCCTTCCAGTTCGCCAGCTGGGAGGACTTCGAGTCCTACGCCCAGGACATGTTCACCACCGGTGTGATCGACTCACTCTCCGAAATCCGCTGGGACATCAGGCCCGTCCCGCATTTCGGCACCATCGAGATGCGCATTTGCGACGGCCTGGCCACGCTGGAAGAGGTCGGCGCCATCGCCGCCCTGACCCAGTGCCTCGTCGACGAGTTCTCCACCACGCTGGACAACGGCGGCACCATCCCCACTATGCCGCCCTGGCATGTGCAGGAAAACAAATGGCGTGCGGCCCGCTACGGCCTGGACGCCATCATCATCCTCGACGCCGCGGGCAACGAACAGCTCGTCACGGATCACATCCGCGAGACGGTCGCCCGGCTCGAACCCGTCGCAGTGAAACTGGGCTGCGTCACGGAGCTGGCCGACGTCCTGAAGATCATCGAGCGCGGCGCCGGATACCAGCGGCAGCGGCGCGTGGCGGCCGAGCACGGCGGCGACCTGCGCGCCGTCGTCCTGGACCTGGTCCAGCAGATGCGCAAGGGCCCCGAAGCCTAGCCCGGCACGTCGTGTCGCCGGACCGGCTCAGGCCGAGACGGTGGTGACCGGCTCAGGCCGAGACGGTGGTGACCGGCAGCGAGGAATCCGGTGCGAAGCCGATGCCGCTCGGCGCGATCCCCGCCATCACCAGCTGGGCGCCGAGCGCCGCGACCATGGCGCCGTTGTCCGTGCACAGGGCCAGCGGCGGGACGGTCAGCCGGATGCCGGCGGCGCTGCAGCGCTGTTCGGTGAGCTGGCGCAGCCGTGAGTTCGCCGCCACGCCGCCGCCCAGCAGCAGCTCGGTGATGCCGTTCTCTCGGCAGGCCAGCACCGCTTTGGAGGTAATGATGTCCACGACAGCCTCCTGGAAGGCGGCGGCGATGTCCGCCACCGGCACCGTCTCGCCGCGGGCCTCGAATTGCTCCACACAGCGTGCGACGGCGGTCTTGAGTCCGCTGAAGGACCAGTCGTAGCGGTGCGGGCCGGGTTCCTCCGCGGTCCCCATGTATTTGGGCTGGCTGAGTCCGCGCGGGAAGCGGATTGCCTTGGCGTTGCCCGTGCGTGCCAGCTTGTCGATGGCCGGGCCGCCCGGATAGCCGAGGCCCAGGAGCCGCGCCACCTTGTCGTAGGCCTCGCCGGCGGCGTCGTCGATTGTGGACCCCAGCAGCTCAACGTCCCCGGTGATGTTCCGGATCCGCAGGATTTCGGTGTGCCCGCCGGAGACCAGCAGGGCGCCCAGGTTTTCCGGCAGGGCGTTCGCCGGCTGCGCGCCGTCGTCCGTCTGCAGCAGCCCGACGCCGACGTGTGCGACGAGGTGGTTGATCGCGTAGAGCGGTTTGCCCGTCGCGACGGCGAGCGCCTTGGCGGCGCAGACGCCAACCATCAATGCGCCCGCGAGCCCGGGACCGGACGTGACGGCGATCGCGTCGATGTCCTCCAGGGTCACGCCGGCCTCGGTCAGCGCCTCGCGGAGGGTGGGGACGAAGGCGTCCAGGTGCGCGCGGGAGGCGATCTCGGGGATCACGCCGCCAAACCGGACGTGTTCCTCCATGGAGGAGGACACGGTGTTGGTCAGCAGCTGCGTTCCGCGGACAATCCCGACGCCGGTCTCGTCGCAGGAGGATTCGATGCCTAGGACCAGCGGCCGGCCGGGCTGGGTGCTGTTCATGGGCGGTCTGCTTCCCTGGGTGTGGTGTCGGTGACGGGGGTGCCGGGGGTGCCGAGCCGGAGCCGCATGATCAGCGCGTCGACGCCGTCGCGGTAGTAGCGGGGCCGGACGTGGATCTGTTCGAATCCGTAGCGGCGGTAGAGCTGCTGGGCGCGGGGGTTGTCGGCCCGGACCTCCAGGAGCACGTCCTCGGCACGTCGCAGCCGGCTTTCCCGGATGAGCTCGGTCAGCAGCGCCGCACCGATCCCCTGGCCTTCCTGCTCCGGCACGACGGCGATGGTCTGGACGTCCGCGATCGGCTCGATGCACATCAGCCCGGCGTAGCCCACGATCTGCCCGGCACGCTCGGCCACGAGGTAGCGCCGGGTTTCGGCCTGTGCCAGCTCGGCGTCGAACATCTGCCGCGGCCAGGCGTCCACCGGGAACAGCCTGCACTCCAGCTCGTGCACAGCCGGGATGTCCGCGGCGGTCATGTCCCGCAGGGTCACCCCGCCGGGCAGCCGCCCCGGGGCAGCGTCCGGTCCTGCGGCCGAACCCGCGCCCTGTGCTGAATCCTGTCCTGCGTGCTGTCCTGCGTGCTGTCCGAGGGACTCTGCGTTCACAGCGCCCTCTTCCGCGGGCCGGGGACCTGCGCGTCGGATTCGCGCAGGTAGAGCGGGGTGGAGTCCAGCAGCTGCTCCCCCGCGGCGAGCCGCGCGAGCGCGAACTGGCCCAGCGAGAGGGCCTCCGGCTGGCGGTCACTGAATTCCGGGACGGCCTTCACGACGTCGGCATACAGGCCGGCGCCGGCGCCGTAGACCGGAAGATCGGGAAGGTCCGCGGCAAAACCGACGTGCGGGCCGTCCAGCAGCTGCGGCAACTGGCCGCTGCTGAGGGTATACCGGGCCCAGTAGACCTCTTTGCGCCGGGCATCCGTGGCGACGATGAACTCCGGCGCCGCATCGGTGGACTCCGCCACCTCCAGGGCGATGGCGTCCAGGCTCATCAGCCCGTAGAGCGGTTTGCCCCAGACGAACGCGAGGGTGCGGGCCGTGACGATCCCCGAGCGCAGGCCGGTGAACGGGCCCGGCCCCACGCCGGTGACAACCGCGTCGATGTCGGCGCCGCTCAGGCCGGCTTCGGCCAGGAGCGCCTCGATTCCCGGCGCCAGCACCTCGGCGTGGCTCCGGGTGTCTTCGGTGGCGAAACTTCCCACGAGCGATTCCGGGGTGTCGTCGGAGACGAGCGCGGCGCTGGCCACCGCCGAGGTGTCGATGGCAAGGATCAGCATCAGTTCCCTTCCGGGGTATGGGGCGGGCGCTGTGGCGCGGGAGCGGTAGACGCGGGCGCCGCCGGCGCGGTGAGGACGGGAGGGGCCACCCAGCGCGGACCGAACCCACGGATCACGATGGTGCGGGGTTCGTCGTCGTCGTCGGTGTCAAAATCCAGCACCTCAGCGTGTCCGGTTGGTTCAAGGGAGTGGGCAGGTGCGGGCGCCTGGGCGCCGCCGAGACTGCGGACCAGGTCCACTTCGAGGCGGCTCTCGCTCAGGTGCTCCACCCGGCCGCGGCCCCACTCCACCACGGTCACGGCGCTGTCCATCGTGTTTTCCAGGTCGATATCGTCGATTTCCGAGGCCGACCCCAGCCGGTAGGCGTCAACATGCACCAGGTCCGGGCCGCCCGGGCGCGGACCATCGGGCAGGTTCGGGTGGATGCGGACCAGCACGAACGTCGGCGAGATGACGCCGGACCGGACCCCCAGGCCCTCGCCGAGGCCCTGGGTGAAGGTGGTCTTGCCCGCCCCCAGCTCGCCGGTGAGGACCAGCAGGTCACCGGCTTGGAGCTGGGGGCCCAGGACCGCCGCGAGGGCGTGCGTTTCGTCGGCGGTCCCGACGCGCAGGGTCCGTTCCCAGGCCGCCGCGCTCACGGCCGCTGCTCGCCGCTGGAAGGCTCTTCATTGACGTAGCGGCGCGGCACCCGGGGACTGATCCGCGTCACGATCTCGTAGTTGTTGGTGCCCGCCGCCCGGGCCCAGTCCTCGGCGGTGGGCCCGCCGTCGTCGCCGTTGCCAAACAGCACGGCTTCGGCACCGAGGACGCTGCGGCCGCCGGCCGAAACGTTGAGCGGGCCCAGGTCGATCACCATCTGGTCCATCGCGATGCGCCCCACTACCGGGTAGTTCACGCCCTCGACCCGGACCGGTCCTCCGGTGGCGATGCGGGGGACGCCGTCGGCGTAGCCGAGCGGGATCAGCCCCAGCGTGCTGGCGCCGCCGGTGCGGTAGTTCAGCCCGTAGGAGACGCCCTGGCCGGCCGGCACATCCTTGCAGTGCGAGACGACGGTGCGGACCGTCATGGCGGGGCGCAGGCCCAGCTCTGCCGAGCTCTGCCCCTCGAACGGCGAGAGTCCGTACAGGCCCAGCCCCACGCGGACCAGGTCAAAGTGGGTGTCAGGCCGGGACAAGGTGGCCGGGGTGTTGGCGAGGTGCCGCACCTCGGGGTCCACGCCGGCGTCCTGGGCGATGGCGAGGGCTTCGCGGAAGGCCGCCAGCTGGTCATCGGTTTCCGGGCGCTCGGGTTCGTCGGCGACGGCCAGGTGGGAGAAGATGCCCACCACGCGCAGCAGGCCCTGGTCCTGGTAGTCCATGGCTTCGCCCACGAGGCTGTCCCAGGCATCCAGGGTCGCGCCGTTGCGGCCCAGACCGGTGTCGACCTTGAGGTGCACGCGGGCCGGCCGTTCCTGCTCGCGGGCGGCCGCAACAATGCGTTCCAGCTCCCAGCCCGAGCACCCGATATCGATCCCGGCAGCCACGGCGGCGGCGAAGTTGCTCTCCGGGGTGTGCAGCCAGGCCAGCAGGGGTGCCTCGATGCCGGCGGCCCGCAGGGCCAGGGCCTCGGAAATGTGGGCGGTTCCCAGCCAGTTGGCGCCGGCGCCGAGCGCGGCCCGGGCGACGGGGACGGCGCCGTGGCCGTAGGCGTCGGCCTTGACCACCGCCATCACCTGGGCCGGTGATGCCACGGCCGCCACGCGGCGGACATTGTGCCGGATGGCTTCGAGGTCGATTATTGCCGAGCGCTCCTCGGCGTAGGCCGGCGGAGCCTCCGGAATGGGCCGGAAGTCACCTGTTGCTGCTGGGTAAGTCACTTAACGATTCTAGGGGTGGCTGCGCATCCGGCTTAATTCAGGGCCCGTGGCAGCCTCCCCCGGGGGACATGCCCAGTCCTCACGCCCGCCACTGGGCACAATGGCATCATGTCCGTCCCTGTGCCCGCACGGAGGACATGTCCAGTGGCCACACGTTCCCGGGCCCAACCCCTCCCGCGGGACATGCCCAGTCCTCACGCCCGCCACTGGGCACAATGGCATCATGTCCATCCCTGGGCCCCCACGGAGGGCATGTCCAGTGGCCACACGTTCCCGGACCCGAACCCTCCCGCGGGACATGCCCAGTCCTCACGCCCGCCACTGGGCACAATGGCATCATGTCCACTCCTGCGCCCGCACGGAGGGCATGTCCAGTGGGGAGGAGGCGCGTCTACGCGTCCGAAAGGTGCGCGATGGTCGCCGTCGCCCGCCGTTGCGCTTCCTGCGGCACGTCCCGGACGATGTCCTCGAGGAAGCGGTAGCGCCGGAGCCACTGGCTGCTCTGGCGTTCCTTCCGGGCGTTGGCCCGCTGCCACCAGTCGGCGATGTCCCCCCAGCCGGGTGCGGCCAGCGAGCCGCCGACCTCCTGGACGGCCAGGGCGGCGCAGAGATTTGCGAACCGCAGCCGGTCCCCGAGCGGCCAGCCCGCGAGGCAGCCGACGATAAAGGCTGCGCCGAAGCAGTCCCCCGCGCCGGTCGGATCGAAGGCGGGCACCGGCAGCGACGGCACCCACTCCTCCTCGCCCGTTTCCGAGTCCACAGCCATGGACCCCTGGGGCCCGAGCGTCACGACGGCGACCGGCACCTTGTCCGCCAGGGCGTAGAGCGCCGCCCACGGGTTGTCGTGGCCGGTGAAAGCCATCGCCTCGTGCTGGTTCGGCATAAAGGCGTGGAAGTACTGCAGGTTGTCCAGCCGTGCGGAGGACCAGGCTCCTGTGGGATCCCAGCCGACGTCGCCGAACAGCCGGACCCCGGCCTTGTGCGCGTCGAGCGCCCACGGTTCCAGCTGCTCACCGAGCTCTGCGACGGCGGCGAGCGCCGGCGGCGGGCAGCCGACCAGTTCGCTGGAGGTCACCGGTGCCGGGTGGCCGTGCGTCACCATGGACCGGTCGTGGTCCACGCTGAGGGACACCGTGACCGGGGAGTGCCAGCCGGCGATCTTCCGGGAGAGCGACAGGTCCACGTGTTCCTGTCCGGCCAGGATTTTCCAGTTGTAGTCGCCGTAGCCGTCATCACCGAACGCTGCCGCCAGCCCGGTCCGCAGGCCCAGCCGGGCCGCGGCGATGGCCTGGTTGGCCACACCACCGGGGCAGCTGCCCATCCCGTCGCTCCAGATCTCGGTTCCGGCGACGGGCGCGTGCGGCAGTCCGGTGAAGATGATGTCCTGGAAAACGGTCCCGGTCAGCAGCAGATCGAAGCCCTCCGCCGCCGGGATCCGGACGGAGGAAAGAGGGTCAAAGCGCCGCGTCGGTATCGCGTCCATGTAATGCACAGTACGCCGTCCGGGTACCGCAGGAAAGGCGTCCGCGGGGGCCCGGAACGTGCCGTTGTGCATAGACTGTCGACATGCGGCTGATGATTGCCGGGGGCGGCGGATTCCGGGTACCGCTGGTCTACCGGGCGCTCTGCGCGGGCCCCTTCGCCGGGCTCGTCCGGGAACTGGTGCTGTACGACGTCGATCCCGGCCGGCTCGCCGCCATCAACGCGGTCCTGGCCTCGCTCGCGGGGCAGCACCCGCCCGGCGCCGCCGCCAACTTTCCCGCAATCCGCGCCACCACTTCCCTGGCCGAGGCGCTGCCCGGCACGGACCTGGTGTTTGCCGCGATCCGCCCCGGCGGGACAGCCGGCCGCACCGCCGACGAGCGGGTGGCCCTGGACCTTGGACTCCTGGGCCAGGAAACCACGGGAGCCGGCGGCATCTCCTATGCGTTGCGGTCCATCCCCCGCATGCTGGACCTCGCCGCCCAGATGCGGCAGCACTGCCCGGACGCATGGCTGCTGAACTTCACGAACCCGGCCGGCATGGTCACCGAAGCCCTGGTTCCGGTGCTCGGCGGCAAAGTGGTGGGCATCTGCGATTCGGCCAGCGGACTGGTGCACCGGGCGGCGCGGGCCGCCGGCGTCGCACTGCCCGAGGGAAGGCTCGACGGCGTGGGCTACTACGGCCTGAACCACCTCGGCTGGCTGTACCGCTTGGCGTCCGGCGGCCGCGACGCACTGCCCGGGCTGCTGGCCAACGCGGACGCCCTGGCCGGTTTCGAGGAAGGACGCCTGTTTCCGCAGCCGTTCCTGGCCGGGCTGGGGTGCCTGCCCAACGAATACCTGTACTACTACTACGAGACCGAACGCGCCCTGGCCGGCATCCGGTCCTCCCCCACCACCCGCGGCGAGTCCATCGACCGGCAGCAGTCCGAGCTCTATCCGCGGCTCGCGGCGGCCGGCCGGGAGGCCTACGGGTTGTGGGACTCCGCGCGCCGTTCCCGCGAAGAGGGCTATCTCGCCGAGGCACGTCCCGCCGGCGAGCGCCGGGATGAGACGGACCTGGCCGGCGGCGGTTACGAACGCGTCGCCCTCGCGGTGATGCGCGCCCTCTCCGGCGGCGGCGCAGCGGAGCTGATCCTGAACACCCCGAACACCACCGGCGACGCCCGCGGGCGCGCCGCGGCGCCGGCGATTCCGGGGCTGCCCGCGGACGCCGTCGTCGAGGTGCCCTGCCGGGTGACGCCCGACGGCGTGGTGCCGCTGGCGCAGGAGCGACCGGCCCCGGCCCAGCTGGCACTGCTCCGGCAGGTCAAGGACGTCGAACGGCTGGTCGTGGCGGCCACCAGCCGGGACGCGGGGTCGACCGGGCCCGGCCGTCGGGCAGCGGCCCTCGCGGCGTTCGCCGGACACCCGCTGGTCGGCTCCGCGGACCTCGCGGCCAAACTGCTGGCCGGGTACGAGGACGCGTTCCCGGAACTGCAGGGACTCTGGCGCGGGGAGCCCTGAGTCCCCGGGCGCTACAGCCTGCGGTACATCAGGTGCAGGCCCACGTAGCCCAGCCGCGGGTGCAGGAATGCGTCCGGGATCGTGGCCAGCACCTCGAAGCCCAGGGACTGCCAGGCGGCCACGGCCCGGACATTGCTTTCCACGACGGCGTTGAACTGCATGGCACGGAATCCGGCCGCCCGCGCCGCGTCGAGCGAGTAGGCGCACAGCCCGCGCGCCACCCCCTTGCCCCCGTGCGCCGGGTGGACCATGAACCCGGCATTGGCGACGTGGCTCCCGCCGCCGCCCTGGTTCGCGTGCAGCTCGCCGGTGCCCAGGATAACGCCGTCGAGCTCCCCCCGGCCCGCGGCGACGAAGGTGTGGCCCGGGGGCTGTTTGAACCACCGTTCGCGGGCCTGGTGCTCGGTGCTGTCCCGGTCCCAGGTGAAGGTCTCCCCGGCCCTGATCACGGGTTCGAGGATCTCCCAGATCGCCGGCCAGTCCGCGCCGGTGGCCGGGCGGATAGCCCATCCCGGGGCGGTGGAATCGGTCTCTTCGCTTGTGCTCACAGCCGTCACGTTAGCAGCATGCCCGGCCCTGTGACCGGCGCCGCCCACCGGCCTATGAACCCGCGGGATTTTCAGGAGTAGTGTTTTATCGAAATGCAGTTCCGGCGTGTTGACCAGGGCGTGCCCACAGGGGGATGTCCACCGGGCCGGGAGAGTTCGAGGGAATAGTTCCAGGGAGGAAGGGAAAAGTATGTCGCTGATCCGCCGTGTGGCTTTCCTTTCCCTGCACACCTCGCCGATGGAGCAGCCCGGCTCCGGCGACGCCGGGGGTATGAACGTGTATATCCGCGCGCTCGCCGCGGCACTCGCCGAAACCGGCGTCGAGGTGGAGATCTTTACCCGGTCCACTTCCGCGGGCCAGGCCGCCGTCGAGCACCCCTCCCCCGGGGTCTGCGTGCATAACGTCATGGCTGGCCCGGCCCGGAAGCTGCCCAAGGAAGAACTTCCCGAACTGCTGCACAGCATGGTCGCCGAAATCGACCGCATCCGGCAGCTCCAGCCGCACGGCCGCTACGACGTGATCCATTCGCACTACTGGGTGTCCGGGGTGGCCGGACTTGAGCTCGCCAGCCTGTGGGGACTGCCGCTCGTGCACACCATGCACACCATGGCCAAGGTGAAGAACCTGCTGCTGGTCTCCGGCGAGCAGCCCGAGCCGCGCCGGCGCGAGGACGGTGAGCAGCGGATTGTCGACGGCGCCACCCGGCTGATCGCCAACACGGGCACCGAAGCGGCGGAACTGGTCTCGCACTACAACGCAGACAACGACCACATCGATGTGGCCCCGCCGGGCGTCGATCTGGACATCTTCACGCCGGCGTTCCGCAGCCGGGCCCGGGCCGCGCACGGGGTGCCGCCGGGCCGCTTCCACCTGCTGTTCGCCGGCCGGATCCAGCGTCTCAAGGGGCCGCAGATCCTGGTCAAGGCCGCCGCCCTGCTCCGGGCCCGGCGTCCGGACATCGACCTTCAGCTGACCATCGTCGGCGCGGTCAGCGGGGCCAAGGACTTCGACCTGAAGTCGCTGATCACCGCTGCCGGAATGGACGACGTCGTCACCCACCATCCGCCGGTCAGCGCACCGAAGCTGGCCGGCTGGTACCGGTCAGCCGACGTCGTGGTGATGCCGTCCTACAGCGAATCGTTCGGTCTCGTGGCGCTGGAGGCCCAGGCCTGCGGGACGCCGGTGGTCGCCACCAAGGTCGGCGGACTGTCCCGTGCCATCTTCGACGGCCGGACCGGGATGCTCGTGGAGGGCCACAAGGCCGCAGACTGGGCCGACGTCCTGGAAGCCCTGCACGACGACCCCGCGACCCGCGAGGACATGGGCCGCGCCGCCTCCCTGCACGCGCAGGAATTCGGCTGGCAACGCACCGCCGCCATCACGCTGGAGAGCTACCACACCGCTTTGAGCCAGTATTTTGGAAACCTGACCATTCCGGTGGGCCACACGCCCTCACCCGGAACCATAGGCCGGTAACAGCGGCCTGAACCCACTGGCCGGAACACCCACCGACGCCACGAGCCAAAGGACAACGATGTCTGAAACCACGACTCCCGGATCAGCCGCCACCGCACCCGCGGGCGCTACAGGCGGCGAGCCGGCCGCGTCCGCGGGGACCGCGGGCGCTGCCGGGGCCGCCGCGTTGAGTGACCTGGAGATCGCGCAGCGGGCCACAATGCGGCCCATCGAGGAGATTGCCGCGGCGGCCGGGATCAACGCCGAGGCGCTGGACTTCCACGGCCGCTACAAGGCGAAAATCGATCCTGCCAAGCTCGCCGGCCCACTGCACGGCGGTGCGTCCCGCGCGCCCGGCAAGGTGGTGCTGGTGTCCGCGATGTCCCCTACCCCCGCCGGTGAAGGCAAGTCCACCACGACGGTGGGTCTGGCGGATTCCCTGGCCCGCGCCGGCCACAAGGTGATGATCGCGCTGCGCGAACCCTCGCTCGGGCCGATCCTGGGCATGAAGGGCGGCGCCACGGGCGGCGGTTACTCCCAGGTGCTGCCGATGGACGAGATCAACCTGCACTTCACCGGCGATTTCCACGCCGTCACCTCGGCGAACAACGCCCTCATGGCTCTCGTGGACAACCACATCTACCAGGGCAACGAGCTGAACATCGACCCGCGCCGGATGACGTTCAAACGGGTGCTGGACATGAACGACCGCTCGCTGCGCGAAGTCGTGATCGGCCTCGGCGGCCCGACGCAGGGCATCCCGCGGCAGGACGGCTTCGACATCACCGTGGCCTCCGAGATCATGGCCGTGTTCTGCCTCGCCACGGACCTCGCCGACCTCCGGGAACGCCTGGGCCGGATCACCTTCGGCTACACCTACGACCGGCAGCCGGTCACGGTCGCCCAGCTCGGGGTCCAGGGCGCCCTGACCATGCTGCTCAAGGACGCCATCAAGCCGAACCTGGTGCAGACCATCGCCGGGACCCCGGCCCTGGTCCACGGCGGACCGTTCGCCAACATCGCCCACGGCTGCAATTCCCTGATCGCCACCCAGACCGCCCGCAGCCTGGCGGACATCGTCGTCACCGAAGCCGGCTTCGGCGCGGACCTGGGCGCGGAAAAGTACATGGACATCAAGGCCCGCGTCGCCGACGTGGCCCCGTCCGCCGTCGTGATCGTGGCGACCGTCCGGGCCCTGAAGATGCACGGCGGCCTCCCCAAGGACCAGCTCAAGGAGCCCAACGTGGAGGCGCTGGCTGCCGGCGTCGTCAATCTTCAGCGGCATGTGCGGAACGTGGAGAAGTTCGGCATTACGCCGGTCGTGGCGATCAACAAGTTCGCCACCGACACCCGCGAGGAGCTGGACTGGCTGCTGGAATGGTGCGCCGCGGAGGGCGTCCAGGCGGCCGTGGCCGATGTCTGGGGCCGCGGAGGCGGCGGCGACGGCGGCGACGAACTCGCGGCCAAGGTCGCCGCGGCCATCGACGCGCCGCACATCTTCCGGCACCTGTACCCGCTGGAGATGTCAGTGGAGGACAAGATCCGGACGATCGTCCAGGAGATCTACGGCGCCGACGGCGTGGATTTCTCCGTCCCGGCGCTCAAGCGGCTCGCGGAGATCGAGAAGAACGGCTGGTCCGGTTTCCCGGTCTGCATGGCGAAAACCCAGTATTCCTTCAGTGACGACGCGAGCAGGCTTGGCGCCCCGAAGGGTTTCACCGTGCACGTCCGCGACCTCATTCCCAAGACCGGCGCCGGCTTCATCGTGGCCCTCACCGGCGCCGTCATGACCATGCCGGGGCTCCCCAAGGTCCCGGCCGCGATGCGCATGGACGTCGACGCCGACGGCAATCCCGTCGGCCTCTTCTAACCCCTCCCTCACATCCGGCGTCCCCCAACCGATCCTCCCTCACATCCGGCGTCCCCCAAACGGACCCTCCCTCACATCCGGCGTCCCCCAAACCGACCCTCCCTCACATCCGGCGTCCCCCAAACGGACCCTCCCTCACATCCGGCGTCGCGCTCGTGCCGGCAGCGCCGGAAACGCGAGCGTGCCGCTACGGGCCGATCCGGGGCATCTGTGGATAACTTCTGCGAGCCTGCTTGAATAGGTTCACAATGCCAGCATGAGATCGCGAACGGAGCTTCCTGGTCCACTCGGCGCAGCACCCTTCACCATCGCCCACGCCAGGTCCCTGGGAGTTCCGAGAACCAGGCTCCGGCAGTCCGACATCAGTCATATCAGCCGAGGTCTCTACCGGCCCATGGAATGGAACTTCGAGTTGGAGGCGGCGGCTCGTTTACTGTCCGTGGCGTCGCCCGGGGCCTGGATCTCGCACGTCACGGCCGCCAGGCTTCGGTGTCAGCTCTTGCCTCCGTGGCTCTCGGACTCTGAGGAGCTGCACCTGAGCAAGCCGCGGGCACTGCCCGAGGTCCGGCGCAAGGGCGTCGTCGGGCACACAGTGCTGGCGCTGGATGACGAGGTCGAAACTATGGACGGCATCCGGATCAGCGCACGTCCCCGCACGTGGCTCGATCTCGCCCGGCGGTTGAGCCTTTCCGAATTGGTCTGCATGGGCGACGAGCTCGTTCGGATTCCCCGGTTCGGTCTGGAGGGACGGCGCGAGCCCTTCACGACCGTCGATGGGCTGCGGTCGATGGTGAGCCGCCATCCGAATCTGCAGGGTATCGTCCGTGCCCGCGCTGCCCTGGAATTGATGCGAGTGGGATCCGACTCAGGCCCGGAAACACTGCTCCGGCTGGCAATGTGCGACGCCGGTCTCCCGGAGCCGGAGCTGCAGCTCCCGCTCCGCCCAGAGAGCCCGGGTTCCCCGACGGCGGATCTTGGGTATCGCCGTCGGCGGCTCGCCTTCCAGTACGACGGCGGCCACCATCTGCTCCCGGCCCAGATATTCAGCGACCGCCGACGGGACAAGGCTTTCGAGTCGGCGGGATGGACGGTACTCGTCCTGACAAAAGACGATCTGGCTGACGGCTTCGCCGGCGCAACCGTCAGGATCAAGCGAATCCTCCGCACCGCGCACATCAGCCCGTCGGCTGTTGCCGGCTTTTCCGGCCAAGTCTGAGGGAGCGATTCGGAGAGGCCTGCTCTAAGTGAGAGAGGATCCGGCCCATACTGACCAGACGTGAGAGAGGATCCGGCCCATACTGACCAGACGTGAGGGAGGATCCGGCCCACACTGACCAGACGTGAGGGAGCGTCACCCCGGACGCACGACGCTCCCGCACCAAAGGTGCGGGAGCGTCGGGTTGGATCGCACCAAAGCTGCGGGAGCGTCCCAGGGGAAGAGGAGGAAGTTTAGCGCTCCAGGTCCCCGCGGATGAAGGCCTCGACCTTGTCACGGGCGAGGTCGTCGTTGAACTGCTCCGGCGGCGACTTCATGAAGTAGCTCGAGGCGGACAGCAGCGGGCCGCCGATGCCGCGGTCCAGGCCGATCTTGGCGGCGCGGATGGCGTCGATGATCACGCCGGCGGAGTTGGGCGAGTCCCAGACCTCCAGCTTGTATTCGAGCGACACCGGGGCGTCGCCGAAGTTCCGGCCCTCGAGGCGGACGAAGGCCCATTTGCGGTCATCGAGCCACTGGACGTAGTCCGACGGGCCGATGTGCACGTCCTTGGCGGCCAGTTCGGCTTCCACGTTGGACGTGACGGCCTGCGTCTTGGAGATCTTCTTGGACTCGAGGCGGTCGCGCTCCAGCATGTTCTTGAAGTCCATGTTGCCGCCGACGTTCAGCTGGTAGGTGCGGTCCAGGGTGACACCGCGGTCCTCGAACAGCTTGGCCATGACGCGGTGCGTGATGGTGGCACCGATCTGGCTCTTGATGTCATCGCCAACGATCGGGACACCGGCGGCGGTGAACTTGTCCGCCCAGGCCTTGGTGCCGGCGATGAAGACCGGCAGGGCGTTGACGAAGCCAACACCGGCGTCGATCGCGCACTGGGCATAGAACTCCGCGGCTTCCTGCGACCCGACCGGCAGGTAGCAGACCATCACGTCGACCTTGGCGTCCTTGAGGGCCTGGACGACGTCAACCGGCTCCTCCGAGGACTGCTCGATGGTCTCGAGGTAGTACTTGCCGAGCCCGTCGAGGGTCGGGCCGCGCTGGACGGTCACACCGGTCGGCGGGACGTCGGCGATCTTGATGGTGTTGTTTTCGCTGGCCAGGATGGCGTCGGCGAGATCCAGGCCCACCTTCTTGCCGTCGACGTCGAAGGCGGCAACGAATTCGACGTCATTGACGTGGTACTTGCCGAACTCCACATGCATCAGCCCCGGAATCGTGGCCTTGGGGTCGGCCTCCCGGTAGTACTCGACGCCCTGGACCAGCGAGGTGGCACAGTTACCTACGCCGACGATTGCAACACGAATCGGATGTGAAGACACGGAACTCCTTTGGGGACAACTTCATGTGCCCGGCGCGGAAGTACTCTGATGCACGACGGCGGCAGCGGGCACGGCGCCATACGGCGCCCTTAGCATTCTAGTCAACGGCGCGGCGACCTGAGTTGTTCCCGGCCGCCGCACCGCCTGTATGACGATCAGGGCAGGGAGGTTACTTCTGGGCCCACAGGTTGATGTCGGACTCGACGGCGAACTCGTCAATCGCCGTCAGCTCCCCGGCAGTGAAGTCGAGGTTGTTGATCGCGGACAGGGTGTCCTCGAGCTGCCGGACGCTGGACGCACCCACCAGGGCGGACGTCACGGAGGAGCCCTTGCCCTGCTCACGCAGGATCCAGGCGATGGCCATCTGCGCGAGGGTCTGCCCGCGGCCCTCGGCGATCCGGTGCAGTCCCCGGACCCGGTCCAGTTTGTCCTCGGTGATGCTGTCTTCGGCCAGCGACTTCTCCTGGGCGGCGCGTGAATCGGCCGGGATCCCGTTCAGGTAGCGGTCGGTGAGCATGCCCTGTGCCAGCGGGGAGAACGCGATGGAGCCGGCCCCCACCTGTTCCAGCGCCTCGTACAGGTTGGGGCTGCCGTTTTCAGTCCAGCGGTTCAGCATGGAGTAGCTCGGCTGGTGGATCAGCAGCGGGGTGCCGAGCTCCTTCAGGATCCGGGCGGCCTCGAGGGTCTGCTCCGGGGTGTAGGAGGAGATGCCGGCGTACAGGGCCTTCCCGGAGCGGACGGCCTGGTCCAGGGCACCCATGGTCTCTTCCATTGGCGTTTCCGGGTCGGGGCGGTGGCTGTAGAAGATGTCCACGTAGTCCAGGCCCATGCGGTTCAGCGACTGGTCCAGGCTGGCGAGCAGGTATTTGCGCGAGCCCCATTCGCCGAACGGTCCCGGCCACATGTTGTAGCCGGCCTTGGTGGAGATGATGAGCTCGTCCCGGTAGGGGGCGAAGTCATCCTTGAGGTGACGGCCGAAGTTCGTTTCGGCGGAACCGGCCAGCGGTCCGTAGTTGTTGGCCAGGTCGAAGTGGTTGACGCCAAGGTCGAAGGCCCGGCGCAGGATGGCGCGCTGGGTCTCGAACGGCTTGTCGTCCCCGAAGTTGTGCCACAGGCCGAGCGAAATGGCGGGGAGTCTCAGCCCGCTGCGTCCCACGCGGCGGTAGGGCATGGCGTCGTACCGGGTATCTGCTGCAACGTAAGTCATACGTACTGTGTCCTGTCCTATTTCGAGATGATGGCGGCACTGTGGCCGGGCAGGTCGAGCTGGCCGTCCCTGAGGTGCGCGCCGGCGTCGGTGGCCAGCGCGATCGAGGCACCGGCAACGGCGAGCCGGCGGGGTTCTGTGGAGAAGTTCATCGCGACCTCCACACTGCCGCGGCGCAGCCGGAGCCAGCCGTCGGCCTCGCTGAAGGCCACCGCGGTGTCCTCGAAGCCAAGGCCGGCGAGCTCCGGCGTCGAGCGCCGCAGCGCGATCAGCCGGCGGTAGAGCTCCAGCAGCCGGGCGTGGTCACCCTCGGCGGCTTCGTCCCAGTTGAGCTTGGAGCGGGTGAACGTCTGCGGGTCCTGCGGGTCGGGCACGACGGCGGGGTCCCAGCCCATCCGCTCGAACTCCCGGATCCGGCCCTCCGCGGTGGCCTTGCCGAGCTCCGGCTCCGGGTGCGAGGTGAAGAACTGCCACGGTGTGGTGGCGCCGTATTCCTCACCCATGAACAGCATCGGCGTGAACGGCGAGGTCAGGGTCGCGACGGCGGCGAGCGCCAGCTGGCCGTAGCCCAGGGTCTGCGACAGCCGGTCGCCGGTGGCCCGGTTCCCGATCTGGTCGTGGTTCTGGCTGCAGACCACCAGCGCCGCCGGGTGGACCAGGCCGGTGTTGATCGGCCGCCCGTGGTGCCGCCCGCGGAAGCTGGAGTAGCTGCCGTCGTGGAAGAAGCCATCCACCAGGACCTTGGCCAGGGCCTCAAGGGAACCGAAGTCCTCGTAGTAGCCTGTGGTCTCGCCGCTGACGTTGACGTGCACGGCGTGGTGGAAGTCATCGCTCCACTGCCCGGCCAGGCCGTGGCCGTTAAGGTCCCGCGGGTAAAGCAGCCGCGGATCGTTGAGGTCCGACTCGGCGATCATCGTGGCGGGGCGTCCGGTCTCGGCGGAGATGTCGTCCGCGAGCGCACCGAACTCCTCCAGCAGGTGGACCGCCCGCTCGTCCTTGAAGGCGTGTACGGCATCGAGCCGCAGCCCGTCCACGTGGTAGTCCCGAAGCCACATCGCGGCATTCTCGAGGATGTAACTGCGCACGACGTCGGAGCCGGCGCCGTCGAGGTTCACCGAATCGCCCCAGGTGTTGCCCTCCCCCGACTTCAGGTACGGCCCGAAGCGGGAAAGGTAGTTTCCGCTGGGGCCGAGGTGGTTGTAGACGACGTCCTGGATAACGCCCAGCCCGGCGGCATGGGCGGCGTCCACGAAGCGCTGGTACGCGGCGGGTCCGCCGTAGCCTTCGTGCACGGCGTACCAGAGGACGCCGTCGTAGCCCCAGTTGTGGGTGCCGTTAAAGCCGTTCACCGGCAGCAGCTCCACGAAGTCAATGCCGAGCTCCACCAGGTAGCCGAGCTTGCCGATGGCCGCATCGAGCGTGCCCTCGGACGTGAAGGTCCCCAGGTGCAGCTCATAGATCACGGCCCCCTGCAGCCCGCGGCCCGGCCACTGCCCGTCCGCCCACTCGTGGCTGCCGGCGTCGAAGGTGCGCGACAGGGAGTGGACGCCCTCGGGCTGCCGCCGGGAGCGCGGGTCCGGCAGCGGTGTGGTGTCCCCGTCGAGCAGGTAGCCATAGTCGACGTCCCCGGCGGCCGGGGCGTCCGGCGCGGTCCACCAGCCCTCACCGTCACCGCCGGTGCCGCCGCCGGGCCGTCGCGTCATCGGGTACTGCCGGCCGTCGGCCAGCAGCGTCACGGTGCCCGCTTCCGGCGCCCAAAGGTCGAAGCGGTCATTTCCGTCAGCAGGCAAAGTGATCACAGCTTTCCGTATATCGGTGGTTCAGTCAGTGCTTGGCGGGGACCAGCAGGGCAACCGGGTAGCTAGCCAGGATGGCGGCCACTTCCACGGTGCCCGGGCCGTAGGTGGCGCCCGTCAGTTCGTCGGTCATGGTGCCGTCCAGGTGGATGGTGGTGTCCCGCCAACCGCCCTGCTGCTCCAGTCCCCGGGGCAGCCGGGTCGCGAGCGTTACGGCCCCCGCGCCGGCCGCACTGCACCGGTCGAAGCCGACCAGGTGCCCGGCGGCGGAGCCGGTCGCCGCGACGGGGCGGTAGCCCGTGAACAGCTCCGGGCGGTCGCGGCGCAGGCGCAGCGCCCGCGAGGTGACCAGGAGCTTCGCCGCGTCGTCGGTGTACGACGCCGGGCGGTCGCCGGCGTCGAGCGCGGCCAGGGCTGCGCGCCGCGCCCCGAAGTCGAACGGCCGCCGGTTGTCCGGATCCGTCAGCGAGTGGTCCCAGAACTCGGTGCCCTGGTACACGTCCGGGACTCCCGGCATGGTCAGCTGCACCAGCTTGGCGCCCAGGGAATTGACCGTCCCGTAAGGCGCCAGGAGTTCCACGAGGGAGTCCAGCTCCGCCCGGACGCGTGCGTTGTCGAAGGCCGCGTCGACGGCGGCGGCCAGCTTCTCCTCGAAGCTGGCATCCGGGTCCAGCCAGTCGGTCGAGTTGCCGGCCTCCCGGGCCGCCTTCTGCGCGTACGACTGAAGCCGGTCACGGTCCGCCGGCCAGGCACCGGCAATGGCCTGCCACAACAGGTTGGCCAGCGGCCCGTCGGGCAGCGGCGCCAGTTCCTGCAGCCGGGCCAAGGCGGCCCGCCATTCCGGCGCCAGTTCCGCGAGCACGGAAATCCGGGCCCGGGTGTCTTCGCTGCGCTTGGTGTCATGCGTGCTCAGCGTGGTCATGGACAGCGGAAGCTCGGCCTGCCGCCGGGCCATCCGCTGGTGGAACTCGTCCGGATCGACGGAGAACTCGGTGGGATCGGCCCCGACCTCCGTCAGGGTCCCCAGCCGGGTGTAGCGGAAGAACGCGGTGTCCTCCACGCCCTTGGCCATGACCATGCCGGAGGTCTGCTGGAAGCGGCGGCCCAGTTCCGCGCCGGGCTCCGGGCCGGCGTCCAGGAGCAGCGGCAGCAGCTGCCCGACGGCGTCTGCCAGTTCCGGACGACGGCGGACGGCAAGTTCGCATGCCTCCGTCAGGACGTCCGCGCCCTCGGGCAGGTAGCTGCGGTAGACCGGGAAGGCGGCGATGATTTCGGACAGGGCATCGGCGGCCGCTGAGACGCCCAGACCGGTTCCGGCCGGCACCAGCCGTGCCAGCCGGAGCATTTCGGAATGGAGGATCCCGTCAGTGATCCGGCGCTTGGTGCCCCGGATCATCTCCTCGTAGTCCGCCGCCTGGCCGCCCCGCAGCTCGGTGTCGAGCGCATCGAGGGCGTCCTGCCCGGCGGGGTCGACGAAGAGCCGGTCCACGTCCGCGAGGGCGTCGTAGCCGGTGGTTCCCTCGCAGTCGAAGCCCGCCGGAAGCACCTCCCCCGGCTCCAGGATCTTCTCGATCAGCAGGTAACTGCCGCCCGTGACCTCGCGGAGCCGGCGCAGGTACCCCTCCGGATCGGCCAGTCCGTCCGGGTGGTCGATCCGGAGTCCATCAACCAGCCCGTCGCGGAACCAGCGGACAATCTCGGCGTGGGCCTCATCGAAGACCTCCGGGAGCTCGACCCGGATGCCGGCCAGGCTGTTGACAGCGAAGAACCTGCGGTAGTTCAGCTCGTTGTCGGCCCGGCGCCAGCCGACCAGCTCATAGTGCTGCCGGCCGTGGACCTTGCGGGGGTCATCGCCCTCGGTGTAGCTGCCCTCGGCCAGCGGGAAGCGGTGGTCGTAGTACCGCAGTTCCCCATCCTTGATTTCCAGCGCGTCCACGTCGGAGTCCGTTCCCAGCACGGGGATCCGGATCCGGCCGCCGCCGAAGTCCCAGTCGACGTCGAACGCCGGGGCGTAGCGGGACTGCTGCCCCGCCTTGAGCAGGGACCACCACCACGGGTTCTGCACGGGGGTTGCGACGCCGACATGGTTGGGCACGATGTCGACGAGCACCCCCATCCCGGCGTCCCGTGCTGCCTTTGACGCTGCGGTCAGGCCCTCCGGTCCGCCCCGGTCCGGGTCGATCGCGGAGGGGTCGGTGACATCATAGCCGTGGTCCGAGCCCTTCTCCGCGGTCAGGATCGGCGAGAGATAGATCCAGTCCACGCCGAGTGACTTCAGGTAGGGCACGGTCTCGGCAGCATCCTGGAGGGTGAAGCCGGGCCGGATCTGAAGCCGGTAGGTGGAGACGGGTGTCCTCATTTGGCGGCAGCCTTCGCGGCGCTGGTGGCGGCGGCCTCTTCCTGGGCTTCCACCATCTCCTCGTGGGCGTCCTCGTGCTCGGCCATGGAGGCCAGCGATGCGGCCGCGGAGTAGTCCACTTCCACTTCGGGGCCGGAGTGGGCGCGGAGCACCACCATGGACTTGGCGGCGAGTTTCAGTACCGCCCCGGCCTTGAGCGGTTCCGTGGTGTCGGCCTGGTCCGAGGTGTCCACCAGGACGTCCCAGAACGGTGAGTATTCCTCCGCCGGCAGCGTGAAGTCCACGTCGTCGTCGTGGGCGTTGAACCCGAGCAGGAAACTGTCGTCGGTGATCCGGCGGCCGCGGGAGTCCTGTTCCTGGATGCCGTGGCCGTTGTAGAACACGCCGATGGTCCGGCCGAAGCCGCTGTCCCAGTCCTCCGGGAGCATTCCCGTGCCGTCCGTTTTCAGCCAGACGATGTCCGGCAGCTTCTCGCCTTCACCCCGAACGACCGGGCGGCCGTCGAAGAAGCGGCTGCGCCGGAAGATCGGGTGGTCGCGGCGGATCTTGTTGACGACGGCGGTGAACTCCACCAGCGGCTGGTCCATCGCGTCCCAGTGGATCCAGCTCAGCTCGGAGTCCTGGCAGTAGGTGTTGTTGTTGCCCTGCTGCGTGCGGCCGAGTTCGTCACCGTGCAGGAGCATCGGCACGCCCTGCGAGAGCAGGAGGGTGGCGATGAAGTTGCGCTGCTGGCGGGCCCGGAGGGTCAGCACGCGGTCATCGTCGGTGTCTCCCTCTTCGCCGCAGTTCCAGGACCGGTTGTGGGATTCGCCGTCGTTGTTGCCCTCGCCGTTGGCGTCGTTGTGCTTCTCGTTGTAGGACACCAGGTCGCGCATGGTGAAGCCGTCGTGGGCGGTGACGAAGTTGATCGAGGCCACCGGGCGCCGCGCCGAGCTTTCGTACAGGTCCGCGGAGCCGGTCAGGCGGGACGCGAATTCGCCCAGGGTGGAGGGTTCGCCGCGCCAGAAGTCGCGGACCGTGTCGCGGTACTTGCCGTTCCATTCGGTCCACTGCGGCGGGAAGTTGCCCACCTGGTAGCCGCCCGGGCCGATGTCCCAGGGCTCGGCGATCAGCTTGACCTGGGAGACGATCGGGTCCTGCTGGATGAGTTCGAAGAAGGTGGAGAGCTTGTCGACGTCGTAGAACTCGCGGGCGAGCGTGGAGGCGAGGTCGAAGCGGAAGCCGTCGACGTGCATTTCCGTCACCCAGTAGCGCAGGGAGTCCATCAGCAGCTGGAGGGAGTGCGGGTGCCGGACGTTGAGGGAGTTTCCGGTGCCGGTGTAGTCCATGTAGTGCTTCATGTCGTCGTCGACGAGGCGGTAGTAGGCCTGGTTGTCGATGCCCTTGAAGGACAGGGTGGGGCCGAGGTGGTTGCCTTCCGCGGTGTGGTTGTAGACCACGTCCAGGATCACCTCCATGCCGGCCTTGTGCAGCTCGCGGACCATGGCCTTGAATTCCTGGACCTGGTGCCCGACGTCGCCGGAGGAGCTGTAGGTGTTCTGCGGGGCGAAGAAGCCGATGGTGTTGTAGCCCCAGTAGTTGTTGAGGCCCTTCTCCTCGAGCGTGCCGTCGTTGACGAACTGGTGCACGGGCATGAGTTCGATCGCGGTGACGCCGAGCTTCTTCAGGTGGTCAATCACGGCCGGGTGGGCGACGCCGGCATAGGTGCCGCGCTGGTCTTCGGGGACCTCCGGGTGCAGCTCGGTCAGGCCCTTGACGTGGGCCTCGTAGATGACCGACTGGTGGTAGGGGATCCGCGGCTGGCGGTCGCCGTCCCACTCGAAGAACGGGTTGATGACCACGCCGTGCATGGTGTGCGGCGCCGAGTCGCTGTCGTTGCGGGAATCGGGGTCGCCGAACTCGTAGGTGAAGAGCGCCGGATCCCAGTCGATCTGGCCCTGGATGGCCTTGGCGTACGGGTCCATCAGCAGCTTGTTCGGGTTGAAGCGGTAGCCGTTCTCGGGCTCGTACGGGCCGTGGACCCGGTAGCCGTACTTCTGGCCGGGCTGGATGTGCGGCAGGTAGCAGTGCCAGACGTAGCCGTCCAGCTCGGTCAGCTCGATGCGGGTTTCAGTCAGATCCTCAGCAAGGATGCACAACTCCACCCGTTCGGCACGTTCGCTGAACAGGGCAAAGTTGGTGCCGGTGCCGTCAAAAGTGGCTCCCAGCGGGTATGCCGATCCGGGCCAGACTTCCATGTGTACTCCTCGTGCGTGGCGAAAATTCTCTAGACAGACTACTTGTAAGTAGGGTTACCAATTGACCCGGCGCACTGGACGTGCACGTTTGTTACAGGTTCGCGATGACCTCCCGAACGGATTGCGCGACGTCCGACGCCGTCACCGGCCCGCCGTCCGAGGCAAGGCTTCCGGCCCGGCCGTGGACGCTGGCGGCCAGCGCCGCGATGCCGGCCCAGCGGTCATCGGCACGGATCCCGCGGGAAGCGAACGTCTCTGGACCCCCGGCCAGTTGCGCGAGCAGGGCTCCCAGAATACCGGCCAGGACGTCCCCGCTGCCGGCGGTTGCCAGCCAGGGGGTCGCGTCGTCCTGGCTGAAAACGGCCCCCGAGGGAGCGGCCACGAGCGTCGTGGCGCCTTTGAGCAGGACGGTGGCCCCGGTGAGGTCACTGGCCCGCCGGGCGGCCGCGAGGGTGGCGCCCTCCACTCCGGGGCGGCCGGGGGCGGCGCCATAGCGCGCCAGCAGGGTACCAAGTTCGCCGGCGTGCGGTGTCAGCACGAACTGGGGGGTGAGGGTCCGGGGCAGGGCTGGCAGCGCCCCGGCGTCGGCCGCGACGGGAAGCCCGGTGGCCGCGGCGTCGCGGACCCGTTGGAGCTGCTCGTGGGCGTGTTCGTCGATCCCCGGTCCCAGCAGCCAGGCCTGGACGTGGGCGTCCGCGGCGCTGCCGGATCCGCACACAACTTCCGGGCAGGACCGGCGGACCAGGTCCGCGACCTCCGGCGGGCCGAGGTAACGCACCATGCCCACGCCGGCTGCCAGCGCGCCGCGGCAGGCCAGCACGGCGGCGCCGGGGTACTGCTGCGAGCCGGCCACGACGCCCAGGACGCCCCGGGAGTATTTGTGGGAGCGCCGCTCGGGGTGGGGCAGGAGCACGGCAAGGTCCTCGGACTGCAGCCGCCGCAGCGCCGGGTCCGGCAGAGCCGCCTCGATCCCGATCGGGATCACCTGCACACGGCCGGCGAAGTCCGCTCCGGGATCGGCCAGCACCCCGGCTTTGGCCGCCCCGAACGTCACGGTCAGCTCCGCGCGGAGTACGGGCGGATGGGCTTCCCCGGTGTCAGCGTCCACGCCGCTGGGAATGTCGCAGGCCACCACGAGTCCTGGCCGGGAGCGTCCCAGCGCCTCGATCAGCTCCGCGGCCGGGCCCCGGAGCCCGCCCTGCGCGCCCGTGCCGAGGACCGCGTCAATAACGACGCCGGACGACGCGGCCGCTGCCGCCGCGGCGGTGACGTTCCCGTGTGCCAGGCGGATCACGCGGCCGCCGGACTTTTCGAAAGCCGCCAGTCCCTCCGGGTGGGCCTCCCCGGCGGTGAGGACCGCCGTCGTCCGCATGCCGCGGCCGGCCAGCATGGCGGCGGCGAACAGCCCGTCCCCGCCGTTGTTGCCCTTGCCGGCGAGTACGGTGACGCTGGCGCCGTAGAGGCGCTCCCCGCGGTCCCGGAGTTCGCGGACCACTGCGTTGGCCAGCCCGTAGGCGGCCCGTTGCATAAGAACAGCGCCCGCACCGGCCTGCAGACTTGTCTGGATGAAGCCGTTCTCAACCTCTCGAATCTGGGTTCCGGTGTAGGCGCTGATCATGGTTTCAGTCCATTCGCGGTGCAGTCGCTGTGGGAAATGCGGCGTTGGTGAGGCTGGTGAAGCTCAGCCTTCGGCGATGACCGTGGCAGTGGCGATGCCGCCGTCGTGGCTCATGGACAGGTGCCAGCGTTTGACGCCCTTCGACTCGGCCACGGCCAGCACGGTGCCCTTGACCTGGACCGTGGGACCGTTCTGGTCCAGCCCGATCCAGCAGTCCTGCCAGTTCATGCCGGCCGGTGCGCCGAGGACCTTGGCCACGGCCTCCTTGGCGGCGAACCGGGCCGCCAGGGAGCGCGTGTTCAGTTCGCGCTCCGCGGGGACGAACAGCCTGTCGCGCAGCCCGGGGGTGCGCTCCAGCTGCCGGCCGAACCGTTCAATGTCTACGACGTCTACGCCAATGCCAACAATCATGGCGTTATTCTACGGTGACGCTCTTGGCCAGGTTGCGAGGCTGGTCCACGTCGTAACCCTTGGCGGACGCCAGGGCGAGGGCGAAAATCTGCAGCGGGACGGTGCTGAGCAGCGGCGCGAGCAGCGTGGGGGTCTCCGGGATGTAGAAGACGTGCTCGGCGTAGGCCTTGACCGCCTCGTCGCCTTCTTCGGCGATGACGATCGTCTTGGCACCGCGCGCCCGGACTTCCTGGATGTTGGAGACGACCTTGGCGTGCAGGGAGTCGCGGCCGCGGGGCGAGGGGACCACCACGAAGACCGGCTGGCCCTCCTCGATCAGCGCGATCGGGCCGTGCTTTAGTTCACCGGCGGCGAAGCCCTCGGCGTGGATGTAGGCGAGCTCCTTGAGCTTCAGCGCGCCCTCCATCGCCACCGGGAAGCCCACGTGGCGGCCCAGGAACAGCACGGACTTGGCGTCGGCCATGGACTGGCCGAGCTCCTTGATCTGGGCCTCGTTGTCGAGGATCTGCTGGATCTTGGCCGGGATCTTGTTCAGGTCCGCGAGGATGTCCTTGATCTCGCCCTGGAACTTGTTGCCGCGCAGCTGGGCCAGGTAGAGGCCCAGGAGGTAGGCGGCGGTGATCTGCGCCAGGAAGGCCTTGGTGGAGGCGACGGCGATTTCCGGGCCCGCGTGGGTGTACAGCACGGCGTCGGATTCACGCGGGAT
Organism: Arthrobacter sp. UYEF36; assembly: GCF_040547025.1. NCBI lineage: Bacteria > Bacillati > Actinomycetota > Actinomycetes > Micrococcales > Micrococcaceae > Arthrobacter > Arthrobacter sp. UYEF36. Next base: position 283,258 of record NZ_JBEPOX010000001.1, on the reverse strand, counting down.
GGTGGACCCGTTGGTGTTGCAGATCGAGACCGTCTTGGCGCCCTGTTCCTTGGCGTAGCGGACGGCCATCAGGGTATCCATGGTCTCGCCGGACTGGGAGATTGAGACGATCAGGGTGTTCTGGTCCACGATCGGGTCGCGGTAGCGGAATTCGTGCGAGAGCTCCACCTCGGTGGGGATCCGGCACCAGTGCTCGATCGCGTACTTGGCGACCTGTCCGGCGTAGGCGGAGGTTCCGCAGGCCAGGACGATGATCTTGTCCACGTGCTTGAGCAGTTCCGGATCAACCCGGAGCTCGTCCAGGGTCAGCCGGCCGTTGATGTCCGAGCGGCCCAGCAGGGTCTGCAGCACGGCGTCCGGCTGGTCGTGGATTTCCTTTTCCATGAAGGACGGGAAGCCGCCCTTTTCCGCGGAGGCCGGATCCCAGTTGACGTGGTATTCCTTGCCTTCGGCCGGGGCGCCGTAGAAGTCCGTGATTTCCACGGTGTCGGCGGTGATGGTGACGATCTGGTCCTGGCCGAGTTCGACGGCGCGGCGCGTGTAGTCGATGAAGCCGGAGACGTCGGAGCCGAGGAAGTTCTCGCCCTCGCCGAGGCCCACGACGAGCGGGGAATTGCGGCGGGCCGCCACGACGACGTCGGGCTGGTCCGCGTGGATGGCGAGGAGGGTGAAGGCGCCTTCAAGGCGCTGGCAGGCCAGCTGCATGGCCTTGGTGAGGTCGCCCTTGGACGAGCCGTGGACCTGGTTCCGGTAGATGTCGCCCAGCAGCGCGGCGGCCACTTCAGTGTCGGTCTCGGACTTGAAGTCGACGCCCTTGCGCACGAGTTCCAGCTTGAGCTCGGCAAAGTTTTCGATGATGCCGTTGTGGATCACGGCGAGCTTGCCCTCATCGGCGAGATGCGGGTGGGCGTTCAGGTCGGTCGGGCCGCCGTGGGTCGCCCAGCGCGTGTGACCGATGCCGGTCAGTGATTCCGGCAGCGGGCTGGCCTCGAGTTCGGCAATCAGGTTGCTCAGTTTGCCCGACTTCTTGCGGGACGAAATAGCTCCGTCAGCTACCACGGCGATGCCTGCAGAGTCGTAGCCCCGGTATTCCAGGCGCCGCAGTCCCTCAAGGACAACGTCCAGGGCATTGTGTCCAGTATTTACCCGGCCAGCGGAGTGGCCCACATATCCAACGATTCCACACATGGACACAAGCCTAGCGGGTTTCCCGGACAGCGGACGTAGGACCAGCGCTGCCCACACCCCTTCCGCGGCCCGGGCGGGCGGCCGCGGGCCGTCCATTTCGCTCTCGGCCCGGCGGAGGGCAGAATCTCTAGGGTGACTTTGCAACGCAATGAAGCGAACGGCGACGGCGTCTCCCCGTTCGTGGAGCTGGACCGGCAGACCTGGTCCCGGCTCGCTGCCCAGATGGAGCAGCCCCTCAACGAGGAGGACGTACTCCGTCTCCGCGGCCTCGGCGATCCGCTGGACATGAAGGAAGTCCGCGAGGTCTACCTCCCGCTGTCCCGGCTGCTGCACCTCTACGTCGAGGCGGCAGGCCAGCTCCACGCGGCAACCACCACCTTCCTGGGCGAGCAGACCCAGCGCACACCGTTCGTGATCGGCGTCGCCGGGTCGGTGGCTGTGGGCAAGTCCACCATCGCCCGTGTACTCCGCGAGATGCTCCGCCGCTGGCCCGGCACCCCCAACGTTGAGCTCATCACCACCGACGGCTTCCTGTACCCGCTGGCGGAACTCAAGCGGCGCCAGCTGCTGGAGCGCAAGGGATTCCCCGAGTCCTATGACCGCCGCGCGCTGCTCCGCTTTGTGAGCGAGATCAAGGGCGGCGCCGAGGAAGTCCGGGCGCCCTGGTACTCGCACGTGACCTATGACATCGTCCCGGGCAAGGAAGTGGTGGTGCGCCGTCCCGACGTGCTGATCGTCGAGGGGCTGAACGTCCTGGCGCCGGCCCGGCCGCGGCATGACGGCCGGCAGGGCCTGGCCCTGAGTGACTTCTTCGATTTTTCCATCTATGTTGATGCCAAAACGTCCTACATTGAGGAGTGGTACGTGGACCGCTTCCGCAAACTCCGGACCACCGCGTTCGCGCAGCCGGAGTCCTACTTCCACCGCTACGCCACACTCTCGGACGCCGAGGCGGAAGAGACTGCCCGCGAGATCTGGAAGCGCATCAACGAACCGAACCTGGAGGAGAACGTCCTCCCCACCCGCGGCCGCGCGCAGCTGGTCCTCACCAAGGACTCCGACCACTCCATCCGTCGTATGCTGCTCCGCAAGGTCTAGCACAGGTGTGCTACGACGGGTCCGCGGAGCGTCCGGACGCGCCGGCTGCCGTGCCTGGCGCGCCCAGCCGGCGGGCTTTTAGCCTGCTGCTGCTGGCCGGTTCGGGCCTCGCGACCCTGAGCGCCTGCACCCCTGGCGATGCCCCTCCGACGGCGTCCGCCGCCGCTTCCCCGCCCTTGTCGGCGACGACGGCGGGCACCACCGCGACGGCCTCCGTCACCGCCACGCCCTCCGCTGGACCCCTGCCGGACAGCCCAGCCGCCGCGGCGCCGCCCAGCACACCGCCGGCTCCGGAGCCCTCCGCTGCCGTGCCCGCAGCCCGGCACTCGCTCACGGAGCCGGCGAGCCCCTGGGTGGTCGTGAACAAGCACCGGCCGCTCTCCCCCGCCGGCTATGTGCCGGCCGACCTTGTCCAGCCGCGCGTGCGCCTGGCCGCCGCCGGTGAGTCAGCCCTGCTCAACAGCACGACGGCGGGCGCGGCGGAGCAGATGTTCGCGGCGGCCGCGGCAGCCGGCGTCGTCATCACCCTCGCCAGCGGCTACCGCTCGTTCAATACCCAGATCACCACGTACAACCGGTGGGTGAACGCGGAGGGGCAGGCCGCGGCGGACACCGCCTCCGCCCGGCCCGGCTATTCGGAACACCAGACCGGCTGGTCCTTCGACATCGGCGACGGCAGCGGGAGGGACAGCTTCACCCCCGCATTCGCCAATCAGCCGGCCGCGGTCTGGGTGAAGGCCAACGCCCACCTGTTCGGCTTCGTGGTGCGTTACCCGTGGATGTTCCATGAGATCACCGGCTATTACTACGAGCCCTGGCACCTGCGCTACGTGGGTGTCGAGACCGCCGTCGACATGCACACCCGGGGCATCGCGACCCTGGAGGAATACTTCGGCCTCGAAGCGGCCCCGGCGTACCAGTAGCGGGGCGAGCAGCCCGGCGCACCGACACGGACCGCAGAACTTACCTCCGCGACACAGGGCGTTCACGCGGCCGGGTTAACTTGGGGTCATGTTAAACGGATTCAAGAACTTCATTCTCAAGGGCAACGTCGTGGACCTTGCCGTCGCGGTCGTCATCGGCGCCGCGTTTGGCGCCGTGGTAACGGCACTGGTCCAGAGCGTGCTGATGCCGTTCATCGCGGGCCTGGTGGGTTCACCCAACTTCGACAGCTTCGCCGTCGTCACCCTGAACGGCAATGACATCAAGTTCGGCGTGCTGCTGACGGCGATCGTCAACTTCCTGCTGGTCGCCGCTGCCATCTACTTCGTAGTGGTTGTTCCCATGAACCACATGATCGAACGGCGCAACCGCCGCCTCGGCATCAACGCCGACGTCACGGAGGAAGCAGCCGAGGATCCGCAGATCGCGCTGCTGACCGAAATCCGGGACGCCCTCCGCACGGACCGCACCCTCTAGCAGCACCACAACCAGCAATGGCGCGTCCCCGCGGGGACGCGCCATTGCTGTGACACTTAGGGGAACTCAGTCCGAGACAAGCTCCAGTGCCAGCTCGGTCCGGACCACCTGCGCGAGGCGCTCCGCAACGGCCTGGGCGGTCTCCTGCGATGCCGCCTCCACCATGACGCGTACCACGGGTTCGGTGCCGGAGGGGCGCAGGAGCACCCGGCCGGTGTCACCAAGCTCGGCCTCAGCGAGGGCAACGGCTGCGGCCAGGGTTGCGTCACCGGTGACCCGGGTCCGGTCCACGCCCTTGACGTTGATGAGGACCTGCGGAAGTTTGGTCATCACCTTGGCCAGGTCCTTCAGGGGACGGCCGGTGAGTGCCACCTGGGCGGCAATCTGCAGGCCGGTGAGGACGCCGTCACCGGTGGTGGCGTGGTCGGCGAAGATCACGTGGCCGGACTGTTCGCCGCCGAGGTTGAAGCCGCCTTCGCGCATCCCTTCCAGGACGTAACGGTCGCCCACGCCTGTTTCGCGCAGGCTGATGCCGGCCTCGCGCAGTGCGATTTTGAGTCCGAGGTTGCTCATGACGGTCGCCACGAGGACGTCGTCCTTGAGCTTGCCCGAGGCTTTCAGCGCGACGGCGAGGATGGCCATGATCTCATCGCCGTCGACTACGTTTCCTTCGTGGTCCACGGCGAGGCAGCGGTCCGCGTCGCCGTCGTGCGCGATGCCCAGGTCGGCGCCGTGTGACAGGACTGCCTGCGCCAACGGCCCCAGGTGGGTTGACCCAACGCCATCGTTGATGTTGAGGCCGTCCGGTTCGGCGCCGATGACAATGACGTCGGCGCCGGCGTCCTTGAAGACCTGGGGGGAACAACCGCTCGCGGCACCGTGGGCGCAGTCCAGCACGACCTTGAGTCCGTCCAGGCGGTGCGGGAGGGTGCCGAGCAGATGAACGATGTAGCGGTCCTCGGCGTCGGAGAAACGCTGGATCCGGCCCACCTCGCCGCCGACCGGGCGGCGCGGCTCTTGGCCAAGCTGTGCCTCGATGGCGTTTTCCACGTCGTCCGGGAGCTTCTGGCCGCCGCGGGCAAAGAACTTGATGCCGTTGTCCGGGGCGGGGTTGTGCGAGGCGGAGATCATCACGCCGAAGTCCGCGTCCAGGTCCGCGACCAGGTAGGCCGCGGCCGGGGTGGGCAGCACGCCGGCGTCATATACGTCGATCCCGGAGCTGGACAGCCCCGCCTCCACGGCAGCCGCAATGAACTCACCGCTCGCGCGGGGGTCCCGGGCCACCACGGCGCGCGGCCGGGTTCCACTGGTATTGCGGTCATGACCAAGCACAACGGCGGCGGCCTGGGCCAGCTGCAACGCCAGTTCGGCCGTCAGCAGGCCGTTAGCCAAACCCCGGACACCATCTGTTCCAAATAATCTAGACATCGGGTCAAGTTTAGACGATGAGGTGGGCCCTTCCAGTCCCGGAGCCACTGGGCGGACCTGTATTCCGGTGTTTGCACTGGTTAAACGGCGAAAGCCCGCCCCGCCACAAAGGGCGGAACGGGCTTTCGTGCAAGCGCCAAGGGCGCCTGGAAGCGGGATTAACGCTTCGAGTACTGCTGAGCCTTACGGGCCTTCTTGAGGCCGGCCTTCTTGCGCTCGATGACGCGGGCGTCACGACGCAGGTAACCGGCCTTCTTCAGGGTGGCGCGGTTGTTCTCGGTGTCGATCTCGTTCAGCGAACGAGCGATGCCGAGACGCAGGGCACCGGCCTGGCCGGAGATGCCACCACCGTGGATGCGGGCGATAACGTCGTAGGCGCCATCAAGATCGAGGATCTTGAAGGGTTCGTTGACGTCCTGCTGGTGCAGCTTGTTCGGGAAGTAGTTGGCCAGTTCGCGGCCGTTGATGATCCACTTGCCGGAACCGGGCACAACGCGAACGCGTGCAACGGCTTCCTTGCGACGGCCAACTGCAGCGCCGGCGACGGTCAGTGCCGGGCGTTCCTTCTTCGGCGCAGCTGCTTCTGCAGCACCGCTTTCCGAGGTGTAGCTGGTCAGGTTTTCCTCAGCCTCAACGACTTCGGTGGTCTCTTCGTTCTGAGCCACGATTCTCCTTGTATAGATAAGTTGTTTGGTGGCCAGGACTACTGGGCGACCTGGGTGATTTCGTAAGTCTTGGGCTGCTGTGCGGCGTGGGGGTGCTCGGCACCCTTGTAAACCTTCAGCTTGCCCAGCTGCTGTGCAGCGAGGGAGTTCTTCGGGAGCATGCCCTTGATGGCCTTCTCCACGGCGCGGACCGGGTTGGATTCCAGCAGCTCCGCGTAGGTGACGGAGGTCAGGCCGCCCGGGTAACCGGAGTGGCGGTATGCGCGCTTCTGCTCCAGCTTGGCGCCGGTGAGGGCAACCTTTTCAGCGTTGATGATGATGACGAAGTCGCCCATGTCCATGTGGGACGCAAAGGTGGCCTTGTGCTTGCCGCGCAGCAGGATTGCGGTCTGGCTCGCGAGACGACCAAGGACAACGTCTGTGGCGTCAATGACGTGCCACTGGCGGTTGATATCGCCGGGCTTCGGGGTGTACGTACGCACGGTGTTTGCCTCGTTCTTGTTCTGGCGTTCTTGTTTTAGGCGTCACGCGAAGGTGCACCTACTATCTATGCGCTACCGGAACAGAGGTGAGGGCTCTATGTAACCAGTCGTCCTGAAGTCTCGAATGTGCACGTTGGGTAGTCATCCTGCAACCGGATTCCCAAGCGGGCACGCATCATCGAGAAGGACACGCACAACGACTACCAAGAATAGCGGAAGAGCAGTCACTGGGTCAAAATGGGGTGTCCGGATGCATTCTGCCCGCCCCCGGCCCGCCGCATCCCTGGAGGAACCGTGTTCGAGACCGCCGCCGCTGCCTCCGCCTCGCCGCTGTTTATTGCCGGGGTCGGACTGGCCGGCATGTGCCTGGGGCTCCTGGCCGACGCCGTTATCCGGCGCGTCCTCCCCCAGCTGGCCGGCGACGCCTCCTTTCGGCTGAAGATCACGACGGCGGCAGTCACGTTTGCCCTCTCGGCCCTGCTGGCCTGGCGCTTCGGAAGCGCAGCCGAACTTCCCGCCTACGTATTACTGGGCGTTTTCGCCGTTCCGCTGGCCCGGATCGATATTGTGCATCATTTGCTGCCGAACCGGCTCGTCGGGCCCCTGCTGGGGGCCGGCCTGGGGCTTCTAGTGTTCGCTTCCCTAGTACAGGGAGCTGCGGGAGACCTCTATCGCGGAGCCGCCGGGTCCGTAATCTTGTTCGTTTTCTACTTTTTTTTGGCCTTGACCAGCGGTAACGGCCTCGGAATGGGCGATGTGAAGCTCGCAGCACCACTTGGACTGTACTTAGGCTACCTAGGCTGGCAGCACCTCTTCTACGGCGGAGCCCTGGCCTTCGTGGCGGGCGGCCTCGCCTCCGTGATTCTGGTGCTGAAAAACCGCGGAAACAAGCCAAAAGAGGTTGCCTACGGCCCCTCGATGCTGGCGGCTGGCCTGGCCATCATCCTGCTTCTTCCGTAACTCCTGCCACTGCCGCATCTCTGCCCCCATTGGTAAGCAAGCGCATCAATACAAGTAGTGCGCCCCAAGAGTTATCAAAAAACTGAGTACGCCATCGTGTGGCGCAAGTAGCGTCCCCTTTTCCATCCCCAAAAATTCGGGTATTCCGGTGCATTGCCTTGCCATTAATTGCCATGCCACTGTTGTCCCAACGGAACTCCGGGGGGTTTAGCAACAGGGGATTTGCTGGAATTTCGTTTCTCATTCAAAACTCTGGAAAAGGAACTTCAAAATGACTGGTCTCATGGTTTCAATGCTGGCTTTCGTCGCCGGCGTCAAGGACAAGATGGAATCCGAAAAGGGCGCCACCGCCACCGAGTATGGTCTGCTCGTTGGCCTCATCGCCCTGGCTATCACCTTCGGCGTCACGGCCTTCGGAGGCGCCCTGAACACCTTCTTCGACGGTCTCGCCACAACGGTCGGCACCTGGTAGCCACTTGTCACCACTAGGTCCCAGCTTCAAGAGTGCCGCGTCCGCCCAGCGCGGACGCGGCACTCTCCATTAGATCCAGCGTCACATTCCTCGGGGGGAAACTGTGAAACGCAGCAAAGTCATGCCGGGGCGGGAGCGCGGCGCGGTCGCCGTCGAGTTCGCCCTTATCGCGCCGGTGCTCCTGTTGATCTTGGTCGCGATCCTGGAGTTCTCGAACTTCTACAATCTCCAGATCTCAGTGACCCAGGCCGCCCGTGAAGCGGCCCGCGAAATGGCGGTCACCAACGACACCGGATTGGCTGCTGCCCAAGGGGTAGCCGGGGCTCCGGGGGTCGCTTTGGCTCCGGGGAACTTCGCATTCTCCGGGGCCTGCACACCAGGCGACACCGTCATAGCCACCGTCACCTTCACGCGGCCGGCCCTCACCGGATTTTTCAGTCCGACCGTCACGGTAACCGGAGAAGGAGCCATGCGATGCGAACGCCTACCCTAACCAAAGCCCGTCGGGACAAGGACAGCGAGAGGGGCGCCGCCGGCGTACTGGTCGCCGTGATGATGCTCGTCCTCCTCGGCGTTGGAGCCATCGCCGTCGATGTCGGCCAGATCTACGCAGAACGCGCGGAACTGCAAAATGCCGCCGACTCCGGCGCCTTGGCCGGCGCGCAGATCTGCTCGGAAACCGCCGGCTGCACACAGGCCGACGCCGACGCCGTCGCTGCGCTTCTGGCCAATCAAAACTCCAAGGACGGCGTCTCCAGGGTTCGGTTCGTGGACCTCAGCGTTCCCTTCGAAGTGACAGTCAGCACCGCCACAGTGAATGGCGCCAATGGCTCAGGCTTCCTGAGCAAGCTGTTCGCCAACGCCCTCGATACACCCGATATCGGAGTGGGCGCGACTGCCACCGCCAAATGGGAGTATCCAACGCGGGGCCGCAGCATCCTTCCGCTGACTTTTGCACCGTGTGAGTTCATCGATGACGGCCTCCCCCACAAAATCCTGACTCAGGGTGGCGGTGCCGGCGCCGTGGATTGCACCGGTTTGAACCCCTCCAACCAGATCATCCCCGGCGGTTTCGCCTGGCTTGATCCGGACGGCACTACTGGGTGCCAGGTTACCGCGGAAGTTGGTGAGTGGAGCATGACGAGCGCCGGCGCCTCAATGCCAACCGGCTGCGACGCAATGTTCAACGCAGCCCTCGTCGGACAAACGGTCGCAATTCCGGTCTACAAGTACACCTGCAAAGACATGTTCTCGCCCTGTACCGGCAGCAATGTGCAGTACCTGATCGAGAAGTGGGCAGGCTTCGAAGTTCTCGGTTGGAAGTTTCCTGGCAATTCCTATGATCCCACCAACGTTTTTAGTACGAGCGAAAAAGGCCTCTACGGGACGTTTGTCGGATATTTTGCCGATCCAAGCCTATTCACGGGTGGTTCTACCGCCCCTACCGGAAATATAAAGATTCTCGGTCTCATCAAATAACAACTGATTCATTTCTAAAGGGGTGGAAGAATTGAAAGCTCGCCTACTGGGAGGCATTGCCGCACTCGTTGTGGCCATAATCGGGACAGTTCTACTTGTGTCCTACGTCCAAGGCGCCGATCGGCGCGCCCTGGCAAACACCGAGACCGCTGAGGTCTATGTGGTCCAAAAGGAGATTGCGGCCGGAACCTCTGCCGCTAACTTCGGCGATTCAGTGGTCAAGAAAACCGTACCTAAGTCAGCGGTGGCAAACGACAGCGTCACCACCTTGACTGCACTAGGCCAGAAGGTCTCGGCCGTTGGACTGGTCCCCGGCGAACAGCTCCTGGCCACACGGATGGTGGAGCCGGCTCAACTGCTCGGCCCGGGCCGAGCGCCGGTCCCCAGCGGACTGCAGGAAGTCACCGTCAAGCTCAGCATCGACCGGATCGTCGGCGGCAGCCTGAAAGCCGGCGACACCGTCGGCGTGATCCTGTCCTATGCGGAAAACGAGAAGCTGAACGTTCCCGATCAGTCTCAGTTGGTGTTCCACAAGGTGCTGGTCACAACGGTCCAAAACTCCACAGGTGCCGTAGCGCAGGAGCAGTCAGCGACAACGACAACGGAATCCTCCGACGGGGCCTTGAACGCCAAATCCAGCGCGGCGCAGGCAAATGGCGGATACCTCGTCACCTTGGCCAGGCCTTCAATCGACGTAGAAAAGATCGTCCACGCCATCGAGTTCGGCAAGGTGTACCTGAGCAAGGAATCCGAAAGCTCGACGACGGACAACACCGGCGTCATGGAACGCATCAGGGTCTTCCAATGAGCCGCTTCGTACTGATCACGCCAAGCGTCGAGTTCGAACGAAAGGTCCGCTCCGCCACGGCCGGCATGAGCGGCAGCCTGCAGTGGTTCCAGGCAGATTACCTCCCAGAAGGTCCGGATGAGTTCCTGAGCAAACTGCTGGGAGAGCCACCGGAAGTCCTCATTCTGGGCCCTGGCCTGGATCTGGATGAAACCTTGAAGCACGCAGCCGTGCTGGACCTGCAGTATCCGGAAATCAGCGTCCTGCTGGCCGCGGAACAGACCCCGGAACTCGTCCTGGCCGCAATGCGCTCGGGAGTGCGGGACATCCTTTCTCCCGCGTCGGACATCGACGGAATCCGGGCAATGGTTGAACGTTCCAGTCTGGCCGCAGCTGGCCGTCGGAGGGGCCTCAACCCCAGTACGCCAGATTCTCCGGCTGGAGGCTCTGGCGGTCGGGTCATCGCCGTCATGTCTCCGAAAGGCGGCGTCGGCAAGACCACTATCGCGACAAACATCGCAGTCGGACTGGGAAAAGTGGCACCGATGGGGGTCGTCATCGTCGACCTGGACCTTCAGTTCGGGGACGTCGCCAGCGGGCTGTTGCTGGACCCGGAACATACGCTCACAGACGCAGTTACGGGCGCGGCCAGCCAGGACTCCATGGTCCTCAAGACGTATCTCACGCTGCACTCGGCAAGCATCTACGCGCTGTGTGGACCTAAGAATCCCGTGGAAATGGAGGGCATTACCTCCGCCCACGTCACCAACCTGCTGAAGCAGTTGCGGCATGAGTTCCAGTACGTGGTCATCGACACCGCGCCGGGACTCGGCGAGCACGTCCTGGCCGCCTTGGAGCAGGCGACGGATGCCGTCTGGGTTTGCGGCATGGATGTGCCGAGCATCCGCGGGCTCCGCACCGGTTTCCACATCCTCAACGAACTGGGCCTCATGCCGGAAAGCCGGCATGTTGTGCTGAACATGGCCGACGGCAGGAGCGGTCTCACCGTTCCTGACGTGGAGGCAACGATCGGGGTACCGGTTGACGTTGCTATACCGCGCTCCCGGACCCTGCCGTTTTCGACCAACAAGGGTGTCCCCATCCTTCAGGACGGCCGCCGGGACGTGGCAGCAAAGGGTCTTCGCCAACTCGTGGACCGTTTCCAGCCGAACTGGCAGGACCGAACACATCGCAAGCTCCACCGAAGGGCGGTAGTCCAGTGAGCCTAACCAGCAGATTTGAACAGTTGCGGCACGGTGGTCAAGATGGCCAGACGGTCACTCCGCTGGAGCCCCAGCTTCCCCCTGGCGCCCCCTCGACCCTGGGTCGAATTCAGGAAGCCAAGGCCGCCGATGCTGCGAGCGCGGCACTCGTGGTTGAAGAGGTCGGCCCCAACGCGGGCATAGCCAGCGAGGCCCTCCGCGGCCTCAAGGAACGGGCAAGCCAGGCACTCTACGAGCGGCTCGGCTCCAGGATCTCCGACTCTTCGATGGACGAAGCGGAGCTGCACCAGCACGTCAAGGCTGAGCTCAAGGAGGTCGTGGACGCGGAGCAGGTTCCGCTTACCTCGGCTGAAAGGCAGCGACTGACCCGCGAAATTATCGACGACGTCCTGGGCCACGGTCCGATCCAGCGGTTCCTCGACGATCCTGAAGTCACGGAAGTTATGGTCAACCGCCATGACAGCATCTACGTGGAGAAACATGGCCATCTCCAAAAAACTGATGCCAAGTTCAGTTCCGATGAAGCGCTCCGTCGGGTCATTGAAAGGATTGTCTCCAGGGTGGGCCGACGGATTGACGAGTCCTCACCCTTGGTTGATGCCCGGCTTGCCGATGGCTCGCGTGTCAACGCCATCATCCCGCCCCTGGCCGTCAACGGACCGTCGTTGACCATCCGAAAGTTTGCCCGCGAAGCCCTCACGGTGAACAAGCTCATCGAGTTCGGCAGCCTCTCGCCGGAAATGGCTGAGCTCCTGCGGGCCTGCGTCCTGGCCCGGATGAACATCATCGTCTCGGGCGGCACGGGTACCGGCAAGACCACCCTGCTCAATGTGCTGTCCTCATTCATCCCGGAGACAGACCGCATCGTGACCATCGAGGACGCCGTGGAGCTCCAGTTGCAGCAGGAGCACGTGGTCCGGCTGGAAAGCCGCCCTGCAAACATCGAAGGCCGCGGCGAGGTTTCCATTCGCGAGCTTGTCCGCAACTCGCTCCGCATGCGGCCAGACCGCATCGTCGTCGGCGAGGTCCGCGGCGGCGAATCACTGGACATGCTGCAGGCCATGAACACCGGCCATGACGGGTCAATCTCCACCGTTCACGCCAACTCCCCCAGGGATGCCGTGGCCAGGCTGGAGACGCTGGTGCTGATGGCCGGCATGGACCTTCCCCTGCGGGCCATCCGCGAACAGGTCGCCTCTGCCGTGAACCTCATCGTCCACATCACGAGGCTCCGTGACGGAAGCCGCCGGGTCACGCACATCACCGAAGTGCAGGGCATGGAAGGGGATATCGTCACCCTCCAGGACGCCTTCGTCTTCGACTACTCCGCCGGTGTGGATGCCAATGGCAGGTTCCTCGGCAAACCGGTGCCCACCGGAGTCCGTCCGCGGTTCACCGACAGGTTCGTGGAACTTGGCATTCCGATCTCGCCCGCCGTCTTCGGGGCAAATTTTGGGAGTGTCCGATGATTCCCGTCGACGCCTCCCCTGTGGTTCTCGTGTTGGGCCTGGCACTGGTGTATTTGGCCCTCGCGATCGTCTTATGGGTGCTCCTAAAGTCGCGGAACGTCATTTCGGCGGACCGTCGCCGACCTGGCGGCGCAGCAGACCCTTCCACCCTGACGAAGCTGACGGACGCGACGCTGGGGGTGATCGATGCCAGGCTCAAGCCTCAGCCGTCTGGCCTTCTGTCCCGGCGCCGGCTGGACAGCGCGGGCCTCAAGAAGCAACCCGCGGATTACCTGCTCCTGGCCGGCATCATTACGCTGCTGGCCGGCGTTTCCGGATTCCTGCTGGGGGGCCCGTTCCCGGCGGTCCTTATGGTCCTGGCTGCTCCGATTGGGCTTGCGCTGACTTTGAAGTTGCTCATCTCGCGCCGGCAGTCGAAGTTCGATGATCAGGTTCCGGACACGCTCCGGATGCTCTCCGGCGGTATGCGGGCCGGTCATAGCCTGCTGCGTTCCCTGGATGCGGCTGGTCAGGAGAGCGATGCCCCGATGGCGGATGAATTGAACCGCATCGTCAACGAGACCCGTATTGGCCGCGACCTCGGGGAATCCCTCCTCGATGTCGCGGACCGGACCAAGAACGAAGACTTCGGCTGGATCGCTCAAGCAATTGAAATCCACCGTGAAGTCGGCGGTGATCTGGCAGAGGTACTCGACCACGTAGGCGAGACGATCCGCGACCGGAACCAGGTCAGACGCCAGGTGAGGGCCCTCAGCGCCGAGGGACGGATGTCCGCCATAGTTCTGGTCTCGCTGCCGATTGTGTTGTTTATCGCCCTGCAGTTCATCAATCCGGTCTATGCCAGGACGTTCTCGTCAACGCTTCCCGGCTACATCATGATTGCGGCCGCCGCCATCATGCTCAGCATCGGGGCCTTCTGGCTCAGCCGTCTCATCAAGCCAAAGTTCTGAGGAGGAACACGTGCAACCCATAGCTATGGCCGCAGTGTTGGCCATCATTGTTCCCCTCTCTGGCATGGTCTGGCTGGCTTTCACAGGCGACCGTACCGGCCTGCGCAACATCCGCACCAACCTTGGCACAAAATCTGCGGGGGCCGCCGTCGGACGGTCCATGACGGGCGAGCAGCTTGCCGCGCTAAGCAAGAAGCTGGCTCCGGTTGGCTACATTGCTTGGCTGGACAAGCAACTGGCCGGGGCGGGACGACCCAAGGACTGGCCGTTGGGGCGGCTTCTGATGGTCAAGCCGCTGTTAGCGCTGGGCGGCGCCGGTCTCGGCCTCGCCGGCTTCCTGGTTGATCCTTCTCCGCAGCGGATTCTCATCGCCTTTGCCTTCGTTGTCTTCCTCTATTTCGCCCCCGATCTTCTGATCCGGACGAAGGCGGAGAAGCGCCGCGAAGCGATCCGCCTTGAGCTACCCAATGCCCTGGATCAGATGCTGATTTCCGTTCAGGCCGGCCTCGGCTTTGAAGCGGCCATGTCCCGGAGCGCACAGAACGGCACCGGCCCACTGGCCTACGAATTCACCCGGACCTTGCAGGACATGCAAGTGGGGCGCAGCCGCAAAGACGCCTACCTTGCGTTCGCAGGGCGAGTCGATTCGCCGGACCTCCGCAGCTTCATCCGGGCCGTCGTCCAGGCGGACACGTACGGCATCGCCATAGCCAAGGTTCTCAGGGCGCAGGCCCAGGAACTGAGGACCAAACGTCGCCAGGCTGCTGAGGAACATGCCATGAAGATCCCCGTCAAGATCCTCTTCCCGCTGCTCTTCTGCATCTTTCCAACGCTGTTCATCATCCTTCTGGGGCCGTCTGTCTTGGGCATCATGGCAGCGTTCTCCTAGGAGTCATCATGGCAAACTTTTCAAGCGGTCTCCGGGCACGGTTCCGAAGCCTCGGCCGCCTCAGCCCCGATGAGCAGGGCGCCACCGCCACCGAATACGGCATCCTGACAGGATTCATCGCCACTGCCATTGTGACGGGAGTGGGGGCCTTCGGAACGGCGCTGAATCTCTATTTCGGGCAACTCAGCACCGGAGTGAGAAACGCCCTCGGCATCCCCTAAGGAAACAAGTTCCCTCACGGGCAGCGCGCAGTCTGCAAGCTGCGCCCCAGAACCGGACCCCCTTGGACCCCAGAGCCAAGGGGGTCCTTCTGTGCGCTCTTCCGTCCGGCAGCCTAGTGAACCAGGTACAGGATGCGCGCAAGAAATGCTCAGGAAACGTACAGTTTGGGCAGTCTTGGCGCAGGATGTGGCAAGCAGCGTAACTTCGGGCGAATCGCGTTGCTAGCTTTCTGGCAGAGCTGGTATCTGGCCAGCTTCCCTTCGCTCGCTCAGGAGTCCACAATGCTTGCTCTATACACCGACCTGTCTGTCCGTCTCCGCCGCGATGAGAAAGGTGCAACCGCCGTCGAATACGGCATCATGGTCGCCCTCATCGCCGTCGTTATCATCGTCGCAGTGACCCTCCTCGGCAACAGCATGTATGCCACGTTCGACAAGGTTGCTTGTGACGTCAAGGGCGGCACCTACACCGCCAGCGCTACTGCAGGGACCGCAGGCACCTGCTCTAAGTAACGCAGCCGCCTGGAACTGGGACATTTCGCATCAACCAACTGGGTGGTGGCCGTCGTGAGACCGCTGCCACCCAGTTGCCTGGCTAGGATAGGGCATTCTCGGAGAGCGAACCCATGAATAATTCAGAGCGCGGTGCGGCTGCCGTTGAGTTTGCGATTCTGGCCCCTATCCTAATCATGCTGTTGCTCGGCATCATGGAATTTGGCCGGGCCTATAACGCGCAAATCACTCTCTCCAACGCGGCACGTGAAGGCGTGCGAGTCATGGCCATTAGCAATGTCCAGCCCGACGCCAAATCTGCGGCTAAGAGCGCTGCCTCTGCGCTCGCTCCGGCTCTCCAGGACGAAAAGATAGTCTTCAAGTATCAAACGACGCCTGCAACCACCCCGGCACCCACTGCTTGTGCAGCAGGGCGCCAAGTTACGGTGACAATCGATTACTCGCTCACCACCATGACGGGAATCGCCGGCCCATTTGCCATGAAGGGCGTAGGGACGATGCAATGCGGCGGATGACAGCTCCCACAGACAGGGAACGCGGCGGAATCGCGGTCATCGTTGCCCTGCTCATGGTGGTCCTGCTCGGCTTCGCGGCCATCGCCGTCGATGTCGGAATGCTGTACTCCGAGCGGGCGCAACTGCAGAATGGCTCCGACTCGGCCGCACTGATGGTGGCACAGAAGTGCGCCAAGAACGCTGCGGACGAAAACTGCTCGACTGCAGCTCCCCTCGCAGCTGACCTCGCCAACGGGAACGCCCTGGATGGAAAAAGCGGCGTCAAGTCCATCTCCCTCGACAAATCCGCCCGCACCGTCACCGTAACCACAGGCGCGAAGGAAACCGGGAGCGCTCCGAATACAGTCTCCCTCTTCTTCGCCCGAGCGCTGGGTATAACCAGCGCCGAAGTAAACGCCAGTTCATCAGTGCGGTGGGGAAGCCCCACTGAGGGCACCACACCGTTCCCCTTGGCGTTTTCGATCTGCCAAGTGTCCGGGATGGTGGGCGGCGCAACACAGCTACTCCAGAACCACTCCGCGAACGCCAATACCGATTGCCCCCTGGGGCCGGCCGGCAAGACTGTGCAGGGTGGCTTTGGCTGGATCGTCCAGAGCACCGGGCAGTGCGGTGGGTTCGTGAACCTCGCCGTCAACCAAAGTGGCAGCGACACAGGAAATGACGGACCCTCGAATTGCGACGCGATCCTGAACAAGTGGGCTGGCGAATTGGCCGCGGGCCGGGCCGTCACAGTTCTGCTTCCAGTCTATGAGGACGTCACCGGTACCGGCTCCGGCGCGTCCTACGACCTGCTGGCATTCGCGTCCTTTAGCGTCCAGGGTTGGGCCTTTAGTGGCGCCGACAAGCTGCCGCTGGTCTATAACAATAAATCGTCCGACAAAGCTTTGGACTGCACAAGCAGTTGCCGCGGCATCATCGGGACATTCGTCAACTATGTCTCTTTGTCCGACGGCTACAAGCTCGGCCCGGTCAGCCCCTATGGCGCCACTGTCGTCGAATTGACCAGCTAGATCCATGAAATTCAGCGTTTCAATACCCCTCAGGAGCAGTTCGTGAAGTCTCGGTTAGTGGCAGGGGCGGCGGCAGTAGTCCTCGCCATCGTGGGGGCCATGCTTGTGATGTCCTACGCGCAGGGCGCCGACCAGCGAGCTGTCAAGAACCTTGAGCCGGTCAGCGTCCTGGTTGTGAAGACCGCGATCCCCGCAGGAACACCGGTGGAAGCCATGAGCGCTTCCCTGGCGACCGAACAGCTGCCCGCAGCAGCTGTTACCGCCTCCTCGCTCAAGTCGCTCGATGATTCCAAGGGCAAGGTTGCCTCCGTGGACCTCATTCCCGGCGAGCAGCTTGTGGCAGAACGCCTGGTCGAACCCGAGAATCTCAAGAGCCTGGGGTCAGTGGAGATCCCGGCAGGCCTGCAGGAGGTCTCCTTCCAGCTGGAGCCGGATCGTGTCGTCGGCGGACGCTTGGCTCCTGGCGATCACGTGGGCGTTTTCGTCTCGATGGATAACGGTGGCCTGGCGGACAAGGCAGACAAGGAAACCACCAAGCTGACCGTTCGCAAGGCGCTGGTGACTGCGGTGCAGCGCGCCCCGGAGACTGCCCCCGCGGCCCAACCCACGCCTACGGCGAGTGCCACCGCAGATCCTCGCGACACAACCCTGCCGGTCGGCTCACTCATGCTCACCGTTGCGGTCAGTGACTTGGACGCCGCCAAGATTATCTTCGCCGCCGAGTACGGCAAGATGTGGCTGAGTAAGGAACCCCTCGACGCCACCGACGGCGGCCCGCGGATCATCCAACGGAGCGAGGTCTACAAGTGAGCCGCTTCGTTCTGATCACACCGAACGCGGACTTCGACACCCGTCTGCGGCAGGCGGTTGCGGGCGGGCTGCAGGGCGGTGTGCAAACCTTCCTGACAAACGTTTTGCCCGCCGGCCCCTACGACCTGTTCGCGCAGCTGAATCAGGAGCGACCCGAAGTTCTTGTGTTGGGTCCCGACGTGCCGGTCGATGAGGCGCTGCGCCTCGCCATGGTGCTTGACGTCCAGGCCCCGGACCTCACGGTTCTTCTGGTCAGCGAGCCTGATCCGGAGTTCATCCTGCAGGCCATGCGGGCCGGCGTCCGGGACATCCTCAGCCCCTCGGCAGATCCGGATCAGATGCGGGTCCTTCTGGAGCGGGCATGCCAGTCCTTCGCCAACCGCCACCGGACGGAGCCCTCCCAACAGGCGGACAGCGGCAAGGGCACCGTGATCGGGGTTTTCTCTCCGAAAGGCGGCGTCGGCAAGACCACCATTGCCACCAATGTGGCCGTGGGCCTGGGCAAGATCGCGCCCATGAGCGTGGTGATTGTGGATCTGGACCTGCAGTTCGGCGATGTCGCCTCCGGGCTCTACCTCAACCCGGTGCACACCGTCACGGATGCCGTCTCCCCGGCAGCCAGCCAGGACACCCTGGTCCTGAAGGCGTTTCTCACCGTCCACCCGGCCAGCATCTACGCCCTGTGCGCGCCGGTCAGCCCGGTTGAGGCCGATTTCATCACCCCCGAGCAGGTCACCCGCCTGCTGGAGCAATTGGCGGAAGAGTTCCAGTACGTGGTGGTGGATACCGCTCCCGGGCTGCCCGAAATCGGACTGGCCGCCATGGAGGCCTGCACCGATGTGGTCTGGGTGAGCGCCATGGACATCCCCAGTGTCCGCGGCCTCCGCTCCGGTCTCGATATCCTCCGCCAGCTGGACATCATGCCGGAAGGCAGGCACGTGGTGCTCAACATGGCCGACCCCAAGTGCGGACTCTCCGTCCAGGACGTCGAATCCACCCTTGGCGCCCCTGTGGATGTCAGCGTCCCGCGCTCCCGCGCTGTCGCGTTCTCCACCAACCGCGGCATTCCTGTCCTTCAGGAGGCCCGAAAAGACCCTGCTGTCAAGGGCCTCAACCGGCTCGTGGAGCGCTTCAGCCCGGCCGGGCGCGCAAAAACCCCGCGCAAGATCCACCGGCGGGTTGTGGTCTAGGTGAAACTTTCAGAACGCATCCAGGCGGCGCAGGAAAAGAGCCAGCCAGCTGCGGCCCCCACCCGGACCATGGCTACGGCTTCCGTTGCCTCCACCGCGACTCCCCCGGCTCCGCACCTGTCGGCCCCATCTTCTGCGCCGTCGACACGCCGCGAAAAGCCGGCGCCACCCGTCAGGCCGGGGCAATCGCAGGGAGTTGCCGTTCAGCCCGACAGCTTCAACCCCAAGTCACACCAGCCCGTGGACGCGTTCGCCGCGATCAAGGAGCGCGCCGCGACGGCGCTGTTCGAAAAGATGGGCGCCCGCTTCAACGACTCAGCCATTACGGAAGGTGAGCTGCGCAGCTCTGCCCGGGAGGAACTCATCCGCATCATCGATGCGGAACAAGTCCCGCTGACAACAGACGAACGATCCCGTCTGGTCCGTGACGTGGCCGATGACGTGCTGGGGTACGGTCCGCTGCAGCGGCTCCTGGACGATCCGGATGTCACCGAAATCATGGTGAACCGGATGGACCAGATCTACGTGGAACGCAAGGGCCAGCTGACGCTCACCGAATCCAGGTTCAGCTCCGAGGACCACCTGCGCAAGGTTATTGAGCGCATCGTATCCAAGGTGGGCCGCCGCATCGACGAGTCCTCGCCCTTGGTGGACGCGCGGCTGGAAGACGGCTCCCGCGTCAACGCCGTGATCCCCCCGCTGGCCGTCGGCGGCTCCTCGCTGACCATCCGTAAGTTCAGCAAGGTCCCGCTGACGGTCCGTAACCTCATCGACTACGGCACGCTTACCCCGGAGATGGCCGAGCTGCTCAACGCCTGTGTGAAGGCCAAGCTGAACATCATCGTCTCCGGCGGTACCGGTACGGGCAAGACCACTCTGCTGAACGTGCTGTCCTCGTTCCTTCCCGCCAACGAGCGCATCGTGACCATCGAGGACGCCGTCGAGCTGCAGATCCAGCAGGCCCACGTGGTGCGGCTGGAAAGCCGGCCGCCGAACACGGAGGGCAAGGGCGAGGTCACCATCCGCGAACTGCTGCGCAACTCCCTGCGTATGCGTCCGGACCGCATCGTCGTCGGCGAGGTCCGCGGCGGCGAATCGCTGGACATGCTCCAGGCCATGAATACCGGCCACGACGGCTCGCTCTCCACGGTGCACTCAAACTCGCCGCGCGACGCCGTCGCCCGCCTGGAAACACTGGTGCTCATGGCCGGAATGGATCTTCCGCTGCGGGCCATCCGCGAGCAGATCGCCTCCGCCGTCAACCTGATCATCCAGATTTCCCGGCTCCGGGACGGCACCCGACGCATCACGCATGTCACGGAGGTCCAGGGCATGGAGGGGGACATCGTCACCCTCCAGGACGCCTTCGTCTTCGACTATTCCGCCGGCGTTGACCAGCACGGACGTTTCTTGGGAACCCCGGTCCCCACCGGGATCCGCCCGCGGTTCATCGACCGCTTTGAAGATTTGGGCATCCACGTGTCGGCCGGCGTCTTTGGGGCGCCGGTGGCCCCGAGCGGAAAGCACTGACGTCCATGATCCTGATCATTGCAGTTGCCCTTGTGGTCGCGTCTGCCGCCCTGGCCGGGGCGACGGTGCTCATCCCCCGCACCCCAACAGTGCCGCTGGACCGCCGTCGGCCCTTCCGGACCGAATCGGACTCGCAGCTCACCCGCTTTGCGGGTTCCGCCGTCGACGCGATTGACGGCTTCCTGGCTAAGCGGAACGTCCGGTTCTTCAACCGGGAAACCCTCGAGAACGCCGGCCTGCGCCTGAGCCAGGCCGACTTCCTGTTCCTGGTCCTCATCGGCGCCTTCGTGGGCGGGCTGGTGGGTCTTGTGGTGGCCGGTCCCTTGTTGGCGATACTCCTGGTGCTGGCGGCCCCGTTCGTGGGACAGCTGGTCCTGGGGTTCCTGTCCGGCAAAAGGCGTGCCAAGTTCGATCAGCAGTTGGGCGATACTCTGCAGCTGCTCTCCGGCAGCCTCCGCGCCGGGCACAGCATCCTTCGCGCCATCGATGCCGCCGCCAACGAATCCCAGGCCCCCACCTCCGAGGAGATGCGCCGGGTGATCTCGGAAACGAGCCTGGGGAGGGACCTGCTGGCCTCGCTCAACGACACGGCCGAGCGGATGAAGAACGAGGACTTCGTGTGGATCTCCCAGGCCATCCAGATTAACCGCGAAGTCGGCGGCAACCTGGCCGAGGTGATGGACCAGGTCAACGAAACCATCCGCGAACGCAGCGAGATCAAGGGCCACATCAAGTCCCTGGCTGCCGAGGGCAAGTTCTCCGCCTACATCCTGATGGCCCTGCCGATCGGCATCGTGGCCATGCTGATGGTTGTCAGCCCCGGGTACATGGACAAGATGTTCACCACGTTGCTTGGGGGAATCATGTCCGTGGCCTCCGTCATCCTGATGACCATCGGCGGTCTCTGGATGCGCAAAATCATCGACCTGAAGTTCTGAGCCGGCCATGGATCCCTTGATTGGCCTCGCTCTCCTCCTGATCTGCCTGCCGCTCGGCTACCTGACGTGGACCTTGCTGTCCGCCGATACGAAAGGCCAGACAGCGGCCCGGGAAATCCTGGCCCGGGGAAACCACCGTGCGGAGGACGAGGAAAAGAAGACCGGTACAGGCTTCATCGAGAAGATCGGGTACCGCCTCACGCCGGCCGCCTACGTGCTCAAACTCGATCATCTGCTGTCCCTCGCCGGCCGCCCGGCCAACCTGCCGCTGGGCCGGCTGCTTGCTGCCAAACCTGCGCTGGGTTTGATGGGCGTATTGCTCGGACTCTTCCTCAGTTCGATCGGATCCACGCCGATCATTAAGCTGGTCGGGATCTTTGTCGTGGTCCTGGGCTACTTCATCCCCGATCTGATGCTCTACAGCAAGGGGCAGGAGCGGCAGAAGGCCATGCAGCTGGAGCTCGCCAACACCCTGGACCAGATGCTGATCTCCGTCGAGGCCGGGCTCGGCTTTGAAGGGGCCATGGCCCGCGCCGGCGAGAACGGCAAAGGCCCGCTGGCCGAGGAGCTGGTCCGCACCCTGCAGGACATGCAGGTGGGACGCAGCCGCCGCGAGTCCTACCTCGCCCTGGCCGAACGCACCAACATCCCCGAACTCCGGAGCTTCGTCCAGGCCGTGGTGCAGGCGGACACCTACGGTATCGCCATCAGCCGGGTCCTGCGCGTCCAGGCCAAGGTGATGCGCGTCAAGCGGCGGCAGCGCGCCGAAGAGAAGGCCATGAAGCTTCCGGTGATGATCCTGTTTCCGCTCCTCTTCTTCATCTTTCCGGTGCTCTTCATCGCCATCCTGGGTCCCGCCGTCATCAACACGATCGAGACTTTCAGCGGCCAGTAGCGCCCCTGCATACCCGGAAGATCGGCCGCGCAGAGCGAACCCTCAGGAAGCCATCGGGATAGCGCAAGGGTTTGCGCAGGATCGCCCGGAGTCTAGGGCAGCGGCGGGGGCAGGCAGTAGCGTGGTCACATGTCCTTTCAAGGAGCTCCAGACGACGGCGACGTAAACAATGCCTTTTCCGCCGACCCCTGCCCCTGCGGTGCCGGACTGGCTCCGGCGGAGGCCAAGGAGTCTGCGCCCGAGATGACGCCCCCGCTTGTGGACCCCACCGCCCTCCAGGAGCTCGGGTCACAGCTGGACAGCCCGGCCGTGGCCAAGGGATTCGCGCGGGAATATACCAGGATGTGGGACCGGCGCTACCAGTCCCTCGCGACCTCCCTCGACAGCGGGGACGACGCCGCGGCGCTGGATGCCGTGCTCAGCCTGAAGACATCCTCGGCGATGGTGGGCGGGGTCCGCCTGGCCGAGCTCGCCGGGGAGCTTGAGGACGCCATCCGGGTCCGCGACGCCGGCCTCGCGCGGCTGCTCCTGCACGAAGTTGCCGAAAGCGGCAACGAGACAGTGGACGAACTGCAGGTCGGCTACCTCGAGGAAAGCTAGTCCACGGCCGGCGCGAGCCTGTACCCCACGCCACGGACCGTCTGTAGCCAGCGGGGCTGCAGCGGATCCTCCCGCAGTTTGCGCCGGAGGTTGCCGATGTGGACCTCGACGGCGCGCTCGTCGGATTCACTGATGTACGCATCCGCACCGTAGTACTCGCCCCGCACCACCCGGACCAGATCGATCTTGGTCCGGACGGCACCGGCCGCTTTCAGCAGGGCGTGCAGCAGATCGAACTCGCTGCGGGTCAGGCTGGTGGGGGTCCCGTCGAGGGTGACCGAACGGGTGTGCGGGTTCAGCACCAGGCCGTTGTGCCGAAACACGGAATCCTGCGGCAGGACCAGACCCGCCGACGGCGCGGCTCCCGGCGCCGGGGACGTGCCCTCGGCGAACTCGAGGCGGGGCCGGCGCATCATCGCAGCGACCCGGGCCCGGAGCTCACGCGGGCGGAACGGTTTGGTCATAAAATCGTCGGCGCCGGTATGCAGCGCGGTCAGCGTGTCCAGCTCGTCCGCCCGTGCGGTCAGCATCACCACATAGGCGTCGCTGAACTGTCGGATCCGGCGCAGGACTTCAAAGCCGTCAATATCGTTCAGGCCAATGTCCAGGGTGACAACGCTGGCTTTCTGGCTCCGAACCACCTCGACCCCCTCGCGCCCGCTGGCTGCGCCGTGGACGTCAAATCCCGCCTGGCTCAGCACGGCTTCAACGAGATGACGTACGTCCTCGTCGTCCTCAACGACGACTGCGACTCCCAAGTCAGTCATGGTCCCCCTCTATGTCTGATCCTGCGGCATCCACCCCCCATAGAGGCCGCGTCGTTACTGCAGTGCACTCGTGGTGCGCCAGTATTGTCAGAATACCCACGCTATCGCAGTTATTACTGTTTAGGCACAGCCGGGCCACAAATATTCATCGTATGTCAAGCTAGCGTGACGAATGCTGTTAAATTGAAGCAGCGAGAAAGGGGCGCGGCTTCATTGGGCAAACAGCAACTGGCCGGTAACCCGGACGGATTCTTCGCGGGACTTCCGCGGCGTGCGCAGCTGGCACTCCTCCGCCTGACCGGATCCCGGGAAGCGGAGTTCCATGCCCTGCTCGCGGGCATTTCCGATCGCGAAAAGCTGCTCAACGAGGAGATCATTGGGCTGGCCGAGGCCCTGAAGGCCAAGGACAGCCTTGTTTCCACTGTCTCGCACGAGTTCCGCACCCCGTTGACCTCGATCATCGGCAACCTCGACCTGGTCCTCGGCGAATCTGCCGAGCTCTCCCCTGCCACCGTGCGCCGGATCGAAATCGCGCAGCGGAACGCCGAACGGTTGCTGGCACTGGTCTCGGACCTGATGATGTCCGCCGACTCAGCCGTGCACGTCCACCCGCGCCGGACCGATCTGGCCAGCCTGGTCGAAGCCAGCCTCGGCTCGGCGCAGGCCCACGCCCAGGCATCCCGGGTCTCGCTCTCCATGGACCTTCCGGCTCCGCTCTGGGCCGACGTGGATCCGCTGCGGATCGGCCAGGCCCTGGACAACCTCGTCTCCAACGCCATCAAGTATTCCCCCGACGGCGGCACTGTCCATGTCTCCGCCACGAACGAGGCAGGCCGGGTACTGCTGCAGGTGAAGGACGACGGAATGGGCATGACAGCCGCCGACGCCGAACGGGTCTTCACCCGCTTCTTCCGCAGCCCCGCGGTCCGCGAGGGCCCGATTCCCGGCGCGGGGCTGGGCCTGTCCATCACCAAGGCTATTATCGAACGGCACGGCGGCTCCATTTCGTGCAGCACGCGTCCTGGCTGTGGGAGCACCTTCACGGTGGAGCTCCCCACCCAGGCGGATCCGCCGGCCTTCTAGGCCTGGCGGAAGCGGACAAACCGGGTGCGGCGGACGCGGGCGGCGTTACTGGCGCAGAGCGCGGGTCAGTTCGGCCCGGGCCAGCAGCCCGCTGGCCGAGGGATAGGCCACCTCTTCCAGCACCAGCGGATGCGGGGCGGCCAGGATGGACTTGGCGTCCCGCTGCCGGGCAAGCAGCCGTTCGTGCAGCCAGCCCGGCTCCTCGATGCCGGCCCCCACAAACAGCGCGGATCCCACGAGCGAGCGCACCATGTTGTGGCAGAACGCATCGGCCTGGACCGTGGCCACCAGGACGCCGTCGGCGCCGCGGGCGAACTCGAAACGCTGAAGTTCCCGGATGGTCGTGGCGCCTTCCCTCGGTTTGCAGTAGGACCTGAAATCCTGGAGGCCCAGCAGTTGGGAGGCGCCTTCGTTCAGCAGCCCGACGTCGAGCTCTTCCCGGTGCCACAGCGTCGAGGTGCGGCCCAGCGGGTCCCAGAGGAGAGGGCCATCCGCGATCCGGTAGCTGTAGCGGCGCCAGAGCGCGGAGAAGCGGGCGTCGAATCCCACGGGGGCCAAGGTGACTTTGTGGACTTCGATGGAGCCGGTGAGGTCCCCGAGCCCGCGGCTGAGGGCGCCGCGGAGGCGGCGGAGCAGCGCGACGGCCGGGTCCAGCTCCACGCCGCGGTTCAGGCCCATCCATTCCGTCTCGCTGAGGTCCACGTGGACCACCTGCCCGCGGGCGTGCACGCCGGCGTCGGTGCGTCCGGCCACGGTCACGCGGACCGGGCGGCGGATGAGCATCGCCAGGGCCTCTTCCAGCGTGCCCTGGACCGTACGGCGTCCGGGCTGGACGGCCCACCCGCTGAAGGGTCCGCCGTCGTACGCAAGATCAAGCCGGATACGCAGAAACCCGCCGCCCCCTCTAACGGGGGCAGCGGGTTTCTGGTCGTTCATAGACTTAAGTCTATGCGAAAAAATCAGCGAATTACTTCGCGTCCTTCTCGGACTTAGCGGGGGCTTCCTCAGCGGCCGGAGCCTCTTCGGTTGCTGCTGCTTCAGTCTCAGCTGCTTCAGCGGCGGGAGCCTCTTCGGTTTCAGCGGCTTCGGTCTCAGCAACCGGTGCAGCTTCTGCCTTGTCGGCGTCCTTCTTCTCAGCATCGCGCTGGGCGGCGGAGGTAGCCTCGGCTACAACTGCCTGCTTGGCGGAAACCGGCTCGAGAACCAGTTCGATGACAGCCATGGGAGCGTTGTCGCCCTTGCGGTTGCCGATCTTGGTGATGCGGGTGTAGCCACCGTTGCGGTTCTCCACTGCCTGTGCAATGTCGGTGAACAGCTCGTGGACGATGCCCTTGTCGCTGATCAAGCCGAGTACACGACGGCGGGAAGCCAGGTCGCCACGCTTGGCGAAAGTCACCAGGCGCTCAGCGTACGGCTTCAGTCGCTTGGCCTTGGTCACCGTGGTGGTGATCCGCTTGTGCTCGAACAGTGCGGCGGACAGGTTCGCGAGCATAAGACGCTCGTGAGCCGCTCCGCCTCCGAGGCGCGGACCCTTAGCGGGGGTAGGCATAATAGTTTCTCCTCATATGGAAGCCGTTGGGCTGCGCACACCGTGGTGCATCAGCCGGCGGGCCAAGATCTGTTT
Source organism: Arthrobacter sp. UYEF36 (assembly GCF_040547025.1). Classification (NCBI taxonomy): domain Bacteria; kingdom Bacillati; phylum Actinomycetota; class Actinomycetes; order Micrococcales; family Micrococcaceae; genus Arthrobacter; species Arthrobacter sp. UYEF36. The sequence goes on along the minus strand of NZ_JBEPOX010000001.1, from coordinate 257,053 downwards.
GTTAGAGCTCGTCGTCGCTGAAAGCGGCGTCGTCCTCTTCAATTGCTGCGGCGCGTGCTGCGAGGTCAAAACCGGGAGGCGAGTCCTTGAGGGACAGGCCCAGTTCAACCAGCTTTGCCTTGACCTCATCGATGGACTTCGCACCGAAGTTACGGATGTCCATGAGGTCGGCCTCGGAGCGCGCCACGAGTTCACCCACGGTGTGGATGCCCTCACGCTTGAGGCAGTTGTAGGAACGGACGGTGAGGTCCAGATCCTCGATCGGCAGGGCCATGTCTGCTGCCAGGGCAGCATCCGTCGGCGACGGGCCAATCTCGATACCTTCAGCTGCGGTGTTCAGCTCGCGGGCCAGACCGAACAGTTCCACCAGGGTGGTACCTGCCGAAGCAACCGCATCGCGCGGGGCGATGGCCTGCTTGGTCTCGACGTCGACAATGAGCTTGTCGAAGTCAGTGCGCTGCTCAACACGGGTAGCTTCCACGCGGAAAGTAACCTTCAGGACCGGCGAGTAGATCGAGTCGACCGGAATACGGCCGATCTCGGAGTCGCCGGACTTGTTCTGAGCTGCCGAAACGTAGCCGCGGCCGCGCTCGATGGTCAGTTCGAGCTCGAACTTGCCCTTCGAGTTCAGCGTGGCAATGTGCAGATCCGGGTTGTGGAATTCGACGCCGGCCGGCGGAGCGATGTCCGCGGCGGTGACGACTCCCGGGCCCTGCTTGCGCAGGTAAGCAACAACCGGCTCGTCGTGCTCGGAGGAAACCGACAGGTTCTTGATGTTCAGGATGATCTCAGTGACATCTTCCTTGACACCCGGAACCGTGGTGAACTCGTGCAGCACGCCATCGATCCGGATGCTCGTGACAGAGGCACCGGGGATGGAGGAGAGCAGGGTACGGCGGAGGGAGTTTCCGAGGGTGTAACCGAAACCGGGCTCCAGCGGTTCAATAATGAAACGGGAGCGGTTGTCTGAGACGACCTCTTCGGAGAGGGTGGGGCGCTGTGCAATGAGCACTTAGGTTTCCTTTCGGCGAGCATCCGCTATATGACGCAACACAGGTGGTGGAAAGATCGGTCTGAGACTTAACGCGGCTGGGCTTGCCCGGACCTGTGAAGGTCCGGGCAAGCACCGGTGCGTGGAAAGCCTTAGACGCGGCGGCGCTTCGGCGGACGGCAGCCGTTGTGGGCGCTGGGGGTTACATCCTGGATGGATCCAACCTCGAGGCCAGCGGCCTGCAGTGAACGGATAGCCGTTTCGCGTCCCGAACCCGGGCCCTTGACGAATACGTCAACCTTGCGCATACCGTGCTCCTGTGCACGCTTTGCGGCGGCTTCGGCGGCCATCTGGGCTGCGAACGGGGTGGACTTACGTGAGCCCTTGAAGCCCACCTCACCGGACGAAGCCCAGGAGATGACAGCACCGTTCGGGTCCGTGATGGACACGATGGTGTTGTTAAAGGTGCTCTTGATGTGCGCCTGGCCCAGCGCGATATTCTTCTTGTCCTTCTTACGCGGCTTGCGAACCGCGCCACGAGTCTTCGGGGGCATTATTTCTCCTACAGAAAGTTATCGGGGGGAAGACGAGCGGTTTAGCGGGTCTTCTTCTTGCCTGCGACGGTGCGCTTCGGACCCTTGCGGGTACGTGCGTTCGTCTTCGTGCGCTGTCCGCGCACTGGCAGGCCCTTGCGGTGGCGAATACCTTCGTAGCTGCCGATTTCAACCTTGCGGCGGATATCTGCTGCTACTTCGCGGCGAAGGTCACCCTCAACCTTGTAGTTGCCTTCAATGTAATCACGCAGCTGGACGAGCTCGGCGTCGGACAGGTCCTTGACCCGAACGTCCGCGCTGATGCCGGTGGCAGCCAGGGTTTCGTGTGCACGGGTCTTGCCCACGCCGTAGATGTAAGTAAGCGCAATTTCCAACCGCTTTTCGCGGGGAATGTCTACGCCAGCGAGACGAGCCATAGAGGCAGTGCTCCTTGAATAAACCGGAGGTCGTAGGCAGTACACCCGCACATTCTGTGCGGCCCCAGCCTCCGACCGGGGGTTAGCTGTACGGGCCCATATGTCCCAGATCAGCTTGTGCTGCCTTTTATTTACTTGCGTGGGTTAGCAACCCAGGATTTCCCGAAGCGGGAAATTAGCCCTGGCGCTGCTTGTGGCGCGGGTTCTCGCAGATCACCATGACCCGGCCATTACGGCGGATCACTTTGCACTTTTCGCAGATCTGCTTGACGCTCGGCTTGACCTTCATGGCGTTCCTTTGCGTGTTGCAGTGGTCAGCTGGACCGGCCTTCGGCTGTTGCTCTGGCCGCCCAGTGTTTACTTGTAGCGGTAGACGATACGACCACGTGTCAGGTCGTACGGGCTCAGCTCCACCACTACCCGGTCCTCAGGGAGAATCCTGATGTAGTGCTGGCGCATCTTTCCAGAGATGTGTGCCAGAACGATGTGCTTGTTGGTGAGCTCAACGCGAAACATCGCGTTAGGCAGCGCCTCAGTCACAACGCCCTCGATCTCAATGACCCCGTCCTTCTTGGCCATACCCTCCGCTAACTGTTGTTTGCCGCAGCCCTTCGGCTTGCACCGGAAATCACCGCGGACGTTTTTGATTGATTGGCTGATGCCTCCCGGCCCCAAAAGGGCACAACAGGGCAGACAACCAACAGACAACACTACGCCATTACGGCCCGAATGTTAAATCCAGCAATCGTAGCGTACTCAGCGTCCGTATGCACCAAATTCGCCCGCCGGCGTGCTCACAGCCACCGCACTGGCGATCCCGTCAAGGATGGCCAGCCGCACGACGTCGGCTGCCGCGCTTTGCAGGGTGATGAGGCTCCCCTGCCTGGCGGCGTCGCTGCTGCGGTCCAGTGGGAGCGCCCCGGTGGCGAGGCAAAAGACAGTGTCTCCGTCCGCGAGGGTGTGGCTGGGGTTCAGCGCACGGGCCAGCCCGGCGTGGGCGGCCGAGGCCGTGCGTTTGCATTCAGCCTTGTCCAGGATCGCGTTCGTGGCGACGACGACAAGGGTGGTGTTGAGCGGCGGTTGCTCTACCGAGCCAATGCCGCCGTTCCCGGCTTTCGCCTCAACAGCCGCAACCCTCGGCGTGCTCGCTCGTTCCTCGCTTAGACGCACGCTGCCGGTTTCCGGCTGTTGCGGCGATGTGTCAAACGGTAACCCCAGCGCATTGACTACCGCGAGTGCTCCGACGACTACGCCGTTGTCGAGGGCGATGGAGGCTGTACCTACTCCGCCTTTGAACTGTCCCCGGCCGATTGCGGCGCCGGTGCCGGCGCCTACGTTGCCGCGTTCGACGTCGTGCGTGATCTTGCGGGCGGCGGCGTCGGCGGTGGCCGCGTAGCCCATGGCCGCGTCCGGGCGGGCGGCGAAGTCCCCGCCGCGGCCGAGGTCGAAGATGGCGGCGGCCGGGACGATCGGGACCACGCCGCCGGTCACAGCGAAGCCCCGGCCGTTCTCCTCGCACCAGCGCTGCGCGCCGTGGGCCGCGGCGAGGCCGAAGGCGCTTCCGCCGGTGAGCACGACGGCGTCGACGGTCCGGGTCAGCGTCGTGGGGTCAAGAGCGTCGGTCTCATGGGTCCCGGGGCCGCCGCCCCGGACATCGACGGAGCCCACCGTCCCGGCTGGCGGCAGCACCACCGTCACCCCGCTCAGCCAGCCCTCACCCGTCCTGCCGGCGTGGCCCACCCTCAGGCCCGGCACATCAGTAATCGCAGTCATGGCTCTATTGTGCTCCCCTGGTTAAACGGCCAAAGCCCCGCCCGGTCTTCCATCGTCTTGAAGAAACGCGCCCGGATGCCTGTAGTCCAAACGGGCGTTATGTAATACTGCATGCAACACAGCGTTAACGGGCAACGAAGCCTTGGACAACAAAGCTCTACTGGTGTCTTGTGCGGGGTTCTGCCCACCAACCATGTGGTGAAGTGATAGCAAGGTATCCCCGCCCACCCGTCTGCCCCAGCAGGCACGGACCCGTTAGAGACCTGAATGACGCGACAATTGACCGACCGGCCCCGCGCCGCCGTCGAGGCAAAACCTGCTCCGGCGCCGCGTGCCCGCTGGTCCGCGAGAACCCGCCGGGACTTCTTCGTCTTCCTGGCCTTGGCTCTTCCCAACCTGCTCCTGATTGCGGTGTTCACCTACCTGCCGCTCTTCAACAACATCTACTACTCCACCCTGGACTGGACGCTGGGCTCTGCCTCGGCCACAGTGGTGGGTTTCGACAACTACGTCACGTTCTTCACGAGTTCGGACGCCACCAAGGTCCTCGGCACCACCGCCATTTTCACCCTCGTCACGGTGGGCGGGTCCATGATCCTGGGGCTGCTGGTGGCCCTGGCACTGAACTCTAAGATCCGCGGCACAACATTCGCGCGCTCAGCCGTCTTCGCCCCCTACGTGCTCAGCGGCGTCGGCGTCGGCCTCGTCTGGCTGTTCATTTTCGATCCCGGCTACGGGGTGCTCGCCTGGCTGTTGCGCGGCATCGGCCAGCAGAGTCCGCAGTGGATCAATGATCCCCAGTTGTCCCTAGTGATGGTCATCATCGTCTACGTCTGGAAAAACCTGGGCTACTGCGCCGTCGTCTACCTCGCCGGGCTGCAGTCGCTCCCGCAGGACGTTATGGAGGCCGCCTCGCTCGACGGGGCCAACGGCTTCAAGCGCTTCGTGAGCATGGCCTTGCCGCTGCTGTCCCCCACCACATTTTTCCTGCTCATCACCACGATGCTCAGCTCCCTGCAGGCTTTTGACCTGATCCGGATCATGACCCCGCTGGGCAACGGCACCAGCACCCTGATCTACGAGGCCTACCTTCAGGCCTTCGGGGCGTTCAACCGGGCCGGCTACTCCGCGGCCATCTCGGTGATCCTGTTCGCCATCCTGCTCATCATCACCGTGCTGCAGCTGCGGTTCGTCGAACGGAAGGTGCACTACTCGTGAGCCTGCTCTCTCCCGTCAGTCCTGACCCCGCCGCCAATGCCGGACCCGCCGCCGGCGCAGATCCCGAGATTCCCCTGCAGCGTCACCGGCCCTTCTCCCGGGCCAATCTCACCCAGACCATCGCCGGCGGCTACGTTCCGCTGATCCTCACCACCCTGGTGGTGTTCCTGCCGCTGCTGTGGATGGTGCTGAGTTCCTTCAAGCTGCCCGGCGAGATCATCACCATGGACCTGAAGATCCTGCCGGAAAGCGTGAACCTCGAGAACTACAACATCGCCATGACAACGGTGCCGTTCTCCCAGTTCTTTATCAACAGCCTGATTGTCACGGGCGTGGGCGCCACCATCAAGGTGCTCCTGGCCATCCTGACCGCCTACGCGCTGGTGTTTGTCCGGTTCCCGTACAAGAACGTCATCTTCGTGCTGATCCTGGTGGCCCTGATGGTCCCCCCGCAGGTGTCCATCCTGCCCAACTACATCCTGATCGCAGGGATGGGCGGCAAGAACACCCTGTGGGGCATCATCCTCCCGGGCCTTGGCACGGCGTTCGGCACGTTCCTGCTGCGCCAGCACTTCATGACGCTGCCCGCCTCCATCCTGGAATCGGCGGAGATCGACGGCGCCGGCCACTGGCGCCGTCTCTGGCAGATCGTGGCGCCGGTCTCCGGACCGTCGATCGCGACCGTTGCGCTCGTCGTCGTCGTGAGCGAGTGGAACGATTACATCTGGCCGCTGATCATCACGGACCGCCCGGAGACGATGACGCTGCCGGTTGGCCTGACGCTGCTGCAGAACTCCGAGGGCAACGGCTCGGGCTGGGGCATCCTGATGGCCGGTGCCGTGCTGGTGATCGTACCCATTCTGCTGGTTTTCGCGGCCCTGCAGCGGTACATCGTGGCCGGCCTCACCCAGGGCAGCGTCACGGGCTGACGTTGCCTCCGAAAACCCGCCGTCCGACCCGGCCAATCCGACTCCAACGCAGTAATTCCACCTAATTCAGTCATTCAACGAGTCAGCATCATCGAGAGGATCCACCATGGCATTGAATCTTGACCGCCGGCACTTCCTGGGACTGGCAGGTGCCGGCGCCGGCGCCGCCGCACTGTCGGCCTGCGGAGGCCCGTCCACCGGAGCGCCCGCGGCTGCGACCGCGGCCGCCGATATCGATTTCAGCGGGGTCAAGCCCGCCGCCTCGATCGATTTCTGGTCCAACCACCCGGGAAAGTCCCAGGACGTGGAGAAGGCCATCATCGAGCAGTTCCACGCCAAGTTCCCGGAGATCAAGGTCAACCTGGTCACCGCCGGGGCGAACTATGAGGAAATCGCCCAGAAGTTCCAGACCTCGCAGGCCGCCAAGTCCGGCCTTCCGGGCCTTGTGGTGCTCTCGGATGTCTGGTGGTTCCGGTATTACTCCAACGGCAACATCATCGCTCTCGACAGCCTGATCAAGCAGCTGGACGTCAAGGTGGACGACTTCCAGAAGTCCCTGATCGCGGATTACCAGTACGAGGACAAGCAGTGGGCGCTCCCCTACGGCCGTTCCACCCCGCTGTTCTACTACAACAAGGACCACTTCAAGGCCGCCGGTCTGCCGGACCGCGCCCCGAAGACGTGGCAGGAATTTGCCGAGTGGGCGCCCAAGCTGAAGGCCAGCTCCGGCGCCCAGTACGCGTACATCTACCCGGCACTGGCCGGCTACGCAGGCTGGACCCTGCAGAACAACCTGTGGGGCTGGGGCGGCAGCTGGTCCAACGAGTGGACCTTCAACTGTGATTCCGCAGAGTCGGTCGCCGCCCTGCAGTGGGCCCAGGATTCCATTTTCAAGGACAAGTGGGCCGGGGTCTCGTCCAAGGAAGCGGCCGACGATTTTGCCGCGGGGATCACCTCGTCAACGATTTCCTCGACGGGTTCCCTCCTGGGTGTGCTGAAGTCCGCGCAGTTCAACGTCGGCGTGGGCTACCTGCCGGGCGGCCCGAAGAGCGAAAGCCCGGTGTGCCCCACCGGCGGCGCGGGCCTGGGCATCCCCAGCGGCGTCAGCAAGGAGGTGCAGCTCGCGGCTGCCACCTTCCTGAAGTTCATGACGGAACCGGAGAGCACGGCGCAGTTCTCCGCGGCCACCGGCTACATGCCCACCCGCACCTCGGCCGACATGACCGCGGTGCTCGCCGCCACCCCGCAGATCAAGACCGCCATGGACCAGCTCGCCGTGACCCGCGTCCAGGACAACGCCCGCGTGTTCCTGCCGGGCGCGGACCAGGAGATGGCCAAGTCCGCCGCGGCGATCCTCACCCAGCAGGGCGATGTCCAAGCCACCATGACAGCCCTCAAGGCCACCCTGGAAGGCATCTACACCAAGGACGTGAAGCCCAAGCTCAAGAGCTGACGACGCGCACGGTCTCTGCCGCTACGACGAATCCCTGGCGCTGCCGTATTCCGGCGTCGCCAGGGATTTCTCGTGTCTCAGACCATCCTCCGCGTCGCCGGCGCCAAAGCGCGTCGCCGGCGCTGACGCGGTGAAGCGCCGCGACGGCGGTTGCGCGCCTGGCCGGCGATGGAGCGCCTCGCTGGCGACGATGCGCGTCGCTGTGTGCCCTCACTTAGCGCCCCTGGACTCGTACGACGCCGGAGAGGACACTCTCGCTGCTCCAATCCTCCCCCGACGCGCTAAATCCCTGACGCTGCCGTATTCCGGCGTCGTCAGGGATTGTTTGCGTCGCCGGCGCCAAAGCGCGTCGGAGGTGCGTCGCGTGCGCGTCGCCGAGTGCGGAGATTAGGGGATGGGGACTGGCACGACGCCGAGCGGTGCCAGTTTCGAGGCTCCCCCGTCAGGTGCGGAGAGCACCCAGATGCCCTTCTCGTGGACCGCGACGGAGTGCTCCCACTGGCAGGAGCGCTTGCCGTCGGTGGTCACCACGGTCCAGTCGTCCTCCAGCACGGCGGTTTCGATGCCGCCGCGCACCAGCATCGGTTCGATGGCCAGGCACAACCCCGGACGGATTTTCGGCCCGCGGTGGTTGGTGCGGTAGTTCGGTACGTCCGGGGCCATGTGCATCTCGGAGCCGATCCCGTGGCCCACATAGTCCTCGAGGATGCCCAGGGCCTTTCCGGGGACCGAGGAGACGTAGTCGTCCACGGCGTTGCCGATGTCGCCGATGAACTTCCCGGTCGCCAGCGCGGCAATCCCGTGCCACATCGCGGCCTCGGTGACATCGGAGAGCCGCTGGTCCTCCGGGTCCGCGGTACCCACGATCACGGTGCGGGCGGAGTCCGAATGCCAGCCGCCCAGGATCGCGCCGCCGTCGATCGAGAGGATGTCCCCGTCCTGCAGGACGCGGTCGCCGGGGATGCCGTGTACGACCTCTTCATTGACCGAGGTGCAGATTGTGGCGGGGAAGCCGTGGTAGCCCAGGAAGTTCGAGGTCGCACCGGCGTCCTTGAGCACCGCAGCGAACACGGCGTCGAGGTCTTTGGTGGTCTTCCCCGGCACGGCAGCCGCAACGGCGGCGTCGAGCGCCCGGCTGAGGACGAGCCCGGCCTCGTGCATGGAGCGCATCTGGGCGTTGGTCTTGTATTCGATGCGTGGCTGGCCGAATGCCATCCGCAACTTCCTTTCAATGGGGCTGTGCCGGCGCGGGAAGGCCGCCGGCCAAATGGCTGAGGCCCCTCCCGATCATCCGGGAGGGGCCTCGAGGTTCATGGCCGTTTAGGCCGTCTGGGCCTCTTTGATGGCCTGCATCACGCGGTCGGTGACCTCGTCGATGCCGCCGATGCCATCGACGCGGGTCAGGATGCCGCGGTCGGCATACTTAGCGACAACGGCCTCAGTCTGCTCGTGGTAGAGGTCCAGGCGGTGCCGGATGACGGCTTCGTTGTCGTCAGTGCGTCCGGTTTCCTTGGCGCGGCCCAGCAGGCGGGTGACGAGTTCCTCGTCGTCGGCCGTGAGCTGCAGGACGACGTCGAGCTTCTGGTCGCCGTCGGCCAGGATCCCGTCGAGGTAGTCCACCTGCGCGGTGGTGCGCGGGTAGCCGTCCAGCAGGAAGCCGTTCTCCACGTCGTCCTCGCCGAGCCGGTCCCGGACCATCTTGTTGGTCACGCTGTCCGGGACAAAGTCGCCCGCGTCCATGTACTTCTTGGCTTCGATGCCCAGCGGCGTCTCACCCTTGACGTTGGCGCGGAAGATGTCCCCCGTGGAGATCGCAATCACGCCGAGGCGCTCCGAAATGCGTTCCGCCTGCGTTCCCTTGCCGGAACCGGGAGGTCCGATAATCAACATTCTCGTCATCGCAAAAGCCCTTCGTAGTGACGCTGCTGTAGCTGCGCATCAATCTGCTTGACGGTCTCCAAACCTACGCCGACCATGATCAGGATCGAGGTGCCACCGAACGGGAAGTTCTGGTTGGCATTGATCAGGACCAGTGCGACCAGCGGGATAAGTGCCACAAACGCCAGGTAAATAGCACCGGGGAGGGTGATCCTGGCCAGCACATACTGCAGGTAGTCTGCGGTCGGCTTGCCGGCACGGATACCCGGAATGAAGCCGCCGTACTTCTTCATGTTCTCAGATACTTCTTCAGGGTTGAAAGTGATCGCAACATAGAAGTAAGTGAAGAACACAATCATGGCGAAGTAGAGCACCATGTAGATCGGCTGGTCACCGCGGACCAGGTTGTTGTTGATCCACTCCACCCAGGGTGCAAGCGGCTCTCCGGGTGCCGGCTGGTTGAACTGCGAGATCAGGCCCGGCAGGTACAGCATCGAGGAAGCAAAGATGACGGGCACGACGCCGGCCATGTTCACCTTGATCGGGATGTACGTGCTGGTGCCGCCCACGGTCCGCCGGCCGATCATCCGCTTGGCGTACTGCACCGGAATGCGGCGCTGGGACTGCTCCACGAAGACGACGGCGGCCACGGTCAGCAGGCCGATGACCAGGACCATGAAGAAGGTGCCCGGGCCCTGCGAGGTCCAGATGGCACCGAGCGAGCCGGGGAAGCTGGAAACGATCGAGGTGAAGATCAGCAGCGACATGCCGTTGCCGACACCCTTTTCGGTCACGAGTTCACCCATCCACATGATGAGGCCGGTGCCGGCCGTCAAGGTGATGATGATGAGGATCGTGGTGATGACGCTGTCGTCCGGGATGATCGGCAGCTGGCAGTTCGGCAGCAGCTGGCCGGAGCGTGCGAGCGACACCAAAGTCGTGGCGTTGAGGAGGCCCAGGGCGATCGTCAGGTAACGCGTGTACTGCGTCAGCTTCGACTGGCCCGCGGCGCCTTCCTCGTACAGCTGCTGGAAGCGGGGAATGACCACCCGGAGCAGCTGGACGATGATGCTGGCCGTGATGTACGGCATGATGCCCAGGGCGAAGACAGACACCTGGAGCAATGCACCACCGCTGAACAGGTTGACGAGCTGGTAGATGCCGCCCGTGGTCTGACCGTTCTGCAAGCATTGCTGGACATTCTGGTAGTTCACACCAGGCGAGGGGATGAAGGCACCCAAGCGGAAGATTGTGATGATTCCCAGCGTGAACAACAACTTGCGTCGCAGATCAGGCGTGCGAAAGGCCCGGCCAAATGCGCTAAGCAAGCGTCCTCCTGAGTAATAAGTAAAGTCGTGTGAGATAGGTCAAATAAACCCAACAACCGAGTCTAACGGGTGGACGCGCCCAGCGGACAATCGCAGGGCCGGGAAAAAAGAAAAACTCCCGGCACCTCAGGGCCTGAGCCCCGGGTACCGGGAGTTTCCACAACGGGCAACTGCCCCGCCGCCTCGTTAGAGGGCGGTGGTGCTTCCGCCTGCTGCAGCAATCTTTTCTGCGGCGCTGGCCGAGAATGCGTGGACGGTGACGTCAACCTTGACGGTGATGTCGCCGGTGCCAAGCACCTTGACGGGCTGGTTCTTGCGAACGGCACCCTTTTCGACCAGGTTCTCCACGGTGACTGCGCCACCTTCCGGGAACAGCTCGTTGAGCTTGTCCAGGTTTACAACCTGGTACTCAACCCGGAACGGGTTCTTGAAGCCGCGCAGCTTCGGCAGACGCATGTGCAGCGGCAGCTGGCCGCCGGCAAAGCCAGCCTTGATCTGGTAGCGGGCCTTCGTACCCTTGGTACCGCGACCGGCGGTCTTACCCTTGGAACCTTCACCACGACCAACACGGGTCTTGGCGGTCTTGGCACCCGGGGCGGGACGCAGGTGGTGAACCTTCAGTGCGTTCTGCTTCTCAGCAGCGGCGCTCTGTGCCTTTTCGGCGGTGTTCTTCTCTGCCATTTACTTCGCCTCCTCTACCTTTATCAGGTGCGGAACCGTGTTGACCATTCCCACGGTCACGGCGTCGGCGGTGCGGACAACGGTGTGTCCGATCCGCTTCAGGCCGAGGGACCGCAGCGTGTCGCGCTGGTTCTGCTTGCCGCCAATGGCGGACTTGATCTGAGTGATCTCCAACTTTGCGCCGGAGACAAGCACGTTCTTAGCCAACTCAGACACCTGCCTTCTGGTTCAGGAGCGCCTTCACCATTGCCGGCGGAGCGATCTCGTCGAGCGGGAGGCCGCGGCGCGCTGCCACTGCTGCCGGCTCTTCGAGGCGCTTCAGCGCGTCAACGGTCGCGTGCACGATGTTGATGGCGTTGGAGGAACCGAGCGACTTGGAGAGGATGTCGTGGATGCCCACGCACTCCAGTACTGCACGGACCGGACCGCCGGCGATAACACCGGTACCGGCGGATGCCGGACGCAGCATTACGACGCCTGCGGCGGCTTCACCCTGAACGCGGTGCGGGATGGTGCTGCCGATGCGGGGAACGCGGAAGAAGGACTTCTTGGCTTCTTCAACGCCCTTCGCGATTGCGGCAGGAACTTCCTTAGCCTTGCCGTAGCCAACGCCGACCATACCGTTGCCGTCACCGACGACGACGAGGGCGGTGAAGCTAAAGCGACGACCACCCTTGACGACCTTGGAAACACGGTTGATGGTTACGACGCGCTCTACGAACTGGCTCTTTTCGGCTTCGCGGCCACCGTCGCGGCCACCACGGCCACCACGATCGCCACGGCCCTGGCCGCGGTCGCCACGCTCGCCACGACGAGCGCCACCACGGGCGCCGTCGGTGGTAGCAGGCGCAGCGGTCTCAGTTGCCGGAGCAGCTACAGCTTCAGTCACCTGAATGTCCTTTTCGTTATTTTCGGTCACAGTGACAGCCCACCTTCACGTGCGCCGTCAGCGACGGCGGCGATCCGGCCGTGGTACTTGTTACCACCGCGGTCGAAGACAACAGCTTCGATTCCGGCAGCCTTGGCACGCTCGGCGACGAGCTCGCCAACGCGCTTGGCCTTGGCAGTCTTGTCACCGTCGAATGCACGAAGGTCGGCTTCCAAAGTGGAGGCGCTCGCTACGGTCAGGCCCTTGGTGTCATCGACAACCTGGACGAATACGTGGCGTGCGGAACGGTTGACGACCAGACGAGGACGTACAGCCGTTCCGGAGATGCGCTTGCGGATACGAAGCTGGCGGCGGCTGCGCTGGGCAGACTTGCTCTTGTTCGTACGCTTCTTGTTAATTGCGATCGCCATGGTTACTTACCAGCCTTTCCGACCTTGCGGCGGATGACTTCGCCTGCGTAACGGATGCCCTTGCCCTTGTAGGGGTCCGGCTTCCGCAGCTTGCGAATGTTGGCAGCAACCTCGCCGACCTGCTGCTTGGAGATACCTGAAACAGAGAGCTTGGTCGGGGTCTCTACTGCAAAGGTGATGCCGTTCGGTGCCGAGACGCTAACCGGGTGGCTGTAGCCCAGAGCGAACTCCAGGTCAGAACCCTTTGCCTGAACGCGGTAACCGGTACCGACGATTTCAAGCTTCTTCTCGTAGCCTGCGGTGACACCCTGGATCATGTTGGCGATCAGGGTGCGGGTCAGGCCGTGCAGCGAACGTGAGGCGCGCTCGTCGTTCGGGCGGGCGACAGTCAGGGTGCCATCTTCCAGGGAAACCTCGATCGGGCTGGGCACAGTGTGGCTCAGCTCGCCTTTGGAACCCTTGACGTTGACGACAGAGCCGTCAACCTTGACCTCAACGCCGGCAGGAACGGTGATGGGGAGACGTCCAATACGTGACATTATTCTCTTCCTTTCCCGTTACCAGACGTAAGCGAGGACTTCGCCGCCCACGCCCTTCTTGCCGGCCTGCTTGTCAGTCAAGAGGCCGGAAGAGGTGGACAGGATTGCGACACCCAGGCCACCGAGCACGTGCGGCAGGTTGGTGGACTTTGCGTAAACGCGCAGTCCCGGCTTGGAAATACGACGAACGCCAGCGATTGAACGCTCGCGGTTCGGACCGAACTTGAGCTCGAGGGTCAGCTTCTTGCCGACCTCAGCGTCTTCTTCTTTCCAGGAGGCGATGTAACCTTCGGCCTTCAGGATGTCGGCAACGCGTGCCTTGAGCTTGCTGTACGGCATAGACACGGAGTCGTGGTATGCCGAGTTTGCGTTGCGCAGACGCGTAAGCATGTCTGCGACGGGATCTGTCATTGTCATGGTGGGCTCTTGCCCTTCCTCATAACGGTTTCCGCCGTGCAGTCATCCCCAGGGGGAACCAGCACGTAACGGACCTTTTACGTAGCTAGATTAATCTTCGGTCTTGAACGGGAAGCCAAGCGCCTTGAGCAGCGCGCGGCCTTCGTCGTCGGTCTTGGCAGTGGTCACGACGGTGATGTCCATGCCGCGAACGCGGTCGATGGAATCCTGGTCGATCTCGTGGAACATAACCTGCTCGGTCAGACCGAAGGTGTAGTTGCCGTTGCCGTCGAACTGCTTGCCGCTGAGGCCCCGGAAGTCGCGGATACGCGGCAGAGCCAGCGTGACCAGACGGTCCAGGAATTCCCACATGCGGTCCCCACGCAGAGTTGCGTGTGCACCGATCGGCATGCCTTCGCGCAGCTTGAACTGTGCGATCGACTTGCGGGCCTTGGTTACCTGCGGCTTCTGGCCGGTGATCAGGGTCAGATCGCGGACAGCGCCGTCGATCAGCTTGGAGTCCTTGGCGGCATCTCCAACACCCATGTTCACAACGACCTTCACCAGGCGGGGAACCTGGTTGACGTTCTCGTACTTGAATTCCTCAACGAGCGAGCTCTTGATGGAATCCGCGTACTTGGTCTTCAGACGAGGAACGATCTTGCTTGCCGGAGTCTCGAGAGTCTCAGTCATTAGATGTCCTTCCCTGAGCTCTTGGCCACGCGGACACGCACTTCGCGCTTCACGCCATCGCGCTCAACGGTCTCGGTGCGGAAACCGACGCGGGTGGGCTTCTTGGTGGACGGGTCAACCAGAGCCACGTTGGAGATGTGGATCGTAGCCTCGACGACTTCGATGCCACCGGTCTTGGTGCCGCGCTGCGACTGACCGACCTTGGTGTGCTTGGTTACGCGGTTAATGCCTTCGACCAACACGCGGTTGGTCTCGGGGAATACGCGCAGAACCTTGCCCTGCTTGCCCTTGTCGCCGCCGCGCTCAGCCTTGGCGCCAGTGATGACCTGAACGAGGTCACCCTTTTTGATCTTAGCCATGGACTAAAGCACCTCCGGAGCCAGAGAAACGATCTTCATGAACTTCTTATCGCGAAGTTCACGACCAACCGGTCCGAAGATACGGGTACCGCGGGGGTCACCGTCATTCTTCAAGATCACAGCTGCGTTCTCGTCAAACTTGATATAGGAACCATCCGCACGGCGGCGTTCCTTCTTGGTACGGACGATGACAGCCTTGACGACGTCGCCCTTCTTTACGTTGCCGCCCGGAATTGCGTCCTTGACGGTAGCGACGATTACGTCGCCAATGCCTGCGTAGCGACGGCCAGATCCACCGAGAACGCGAATGGTAAGGATTTCCTTAGCACCCGTGTTGTCGGCGACCTTGAGTCGCGACTCCTGCTGAATCACTATTTACTCCTTGCGTCGCGCTGGTTCTCAGACCGAAAATCTTCCTACGGAATGAGCCTTGCGGAACGGTTGATCGGGGTGTCTCTTGACCTGCCTGGATTTTGCCAGACCAGGCCTAAACTCCCGTGCCAAAAACATTTGCTTCCCAAACGGATTCCGACGAATCGGTGCGCTAGGGGGCACTATGCCGTGGCACGATTGTTTACGAGGTTGATGACGGCGCACAGAGGGCGCCATACAAACTCAAAATCTTAGCACGTTTCGGGCGCCAGTCAGAATCAGCCCTTACCACAGACGACGGCGTCACGCACGGCAGTCTTTTGGCCCTCCGGCCGGTGCACTCCCCCGGCAACGGGAAAACCCCCGCTCCCAAAAGGGAACGGGGGTTTCTCGACAGCCAGGCTGCAGGTGTTACTTGGCCTTCTCGAGGATCTCCACCAGACGCCACCGCTTGGTAGCGGAGAGCGGGCGGGTCTCGGCGAGGAGAACGAGGTCGCCGATGCCGGCGCTGTTCTCTTCGTCGTGAGCCTTGATCTTCGTGTTGCGGCGAAGGACCTTGCCATAGAGGGCGTGCTTCACACGGTCCTCGACCTGGACAACGATGGTCTTTTCCATCTTGTCCGAGACCACATAGCCGCGCTTCGTCTTACGGTAACCGCGCTCGTCAGCCGTAGCTGCGCCGGAAACAGTTTCCGTCACGTTCTCGTCCTTTTCACTCACTTGGCGTCCTCCTCGGTCTCAACCTTTTCAGCCTTGTCAGCCTTCTTGGTTGCAGCCTTCTTGGACTTCTTTTCTTCCTTGGCTTCCACAACCGGTGCGGCAACCTCGGCACGAATGCCCAGCTCGCGCTCACGGAGAACGGTGTAGATGCGTGCGATGTCCTTCTTTACCGCGCGCAGTCGACCGTGGTTCTCCAGCTGGCCGGTGGCGGACTGGAAACGCAGGTTGAACAGCTCTTCCTTGGCCTTACGGAGTTCCTCAACGAGTCGCTCGTTGTCGAAACCGTCCAGCTGTGCGGATGCAAGTTCCTTGGATCCTACTGACATTTCTATTCACCACCTTCGCGACGCAGAATGCGTGCCTTCAACGGGAGCTTGTGGATCGCCAGGCGCAGTGCCTCGCGGGCAACCGATTCCTCGACGCCGGAGATCTCGAAGAGAACCCGGCCCGGCTTGACGTTTGAGACCCACCATTCCGGAGAACCCTTACCGGAACCCATGCGGGTTTCGGCAGGCTTCTTCGTCAGCGGACGGTCCGGGTAGATGTTGATCCAGACCTTGCCGCCACGCTTGATGTGGCGGGTCATCGCGATACGGGCAGATTCGATCTGACGGTTGGTGACGTATGCCGGGCTCAGAGCCTGGATACCCCATTCACCGAAGGAGACCTTGGTGCCGCCCGTAGCAGCGCCGGAACGACCCGGGTGGTGCTGCTTACGGTGCTTGACTCGACGTGGGATAAGCATTTAAGCCTGTCCTCCTTCTACTGCGGGAGCAGCAGCTTCAGCGGCCGGAGCCTCTGCAGCAGGAGCTGCTTCGGCGGCCGGACGGTCAGTACGACGGCGGCGGTCACCACGGTCAGCGCCACCCGGGCGGCCCGGGCGGTCGCTGGCACCACGGCCACGGGACGGAGCAGCAGCTGCCTGCTGAGCCAGTTCCTTGGCGGTGACGTCACCCTTGTAGATCCAGACCTTCACGCCGATGCGGCCGAAGGTGGTCTTGGCCTCGTAGAAGCCGTAGTCGATGTTCGCGCGGAGGGTGTGCAGGGGCACACGGCCTTCGCGGTAGAACTCCGAGCGGGACATTTCTGCGCCGCCCAGTCGACCCGAGCAAGCGATACGGATGCCCTTGGCACCTGCACGCTGTGCGGACTGCATGGCCTTCTTCATCGCGCGGCGGAAAGCCACGCGGGAAGTCAGTTGCTCAGCAACGCCCTGGGCAACAAGCTGAGCTTCCATCTCGGGGTTCTTGACCTCGAGGATGTTCAGCTGAACCTGCTTGCCCGTGAGCTTTTCGAGCTCGCCGCGGATGCGGTCTGCTTCTGCGCCGCGGCGGCCGATAACGATGCCCGGACGTGCCGTGTGGATATCCACGCGGACACGGTCGCGGGTGCGCTCGATCTCAACCTTGGCGATACCGGCGCGCTCCATGCCCGTGGACATGAGCTGGCGGATGCGGATGTCTTCGCGAACGAAGTCCTTGTACCGCTGGCCGGCCTTGGTGCTGTCAGCAAACCAGTGCGATACGTGATCGGTGGTGATGCCGAGTCGGAACCCGTGCGGGTTAACTTTCTGTCCCACTTAGCGAGCCTCCTCTTTCTCCGGGGTAGCGACTACCACGGTGATGTGGCTCGTGCGCTTCTTGATCTGAAATGCACGACCCTGGGCTCGCGGCTGGAACCGCTTCATGGTCGGGCCTTCATCAACAAACGCTTCGCTGATGATGAGGTCACCTTCGTCAAACGCCACGCCGTCGCGGTCCGCGAGGACCCGGGCGTTGGAGATTGCCGACTGAACTACCTTGAATACCGGCTCCGAAGCTGCCTGGGGGGCAAACTTCAGAATTGCCAGAGCCTCATTCGCTTGCTTACCACGAACAAGGTTGACGACGCGCCGGGCCTTCATAGGCGTTACGCGGATGTGACGCGCAATTGCCTTGGCTTCCATTGCTTTCCTTCTCTCGTCTTTGACGTAAGTGCAGGCGCCTAGCGGCGCTTGCCCTTACGGTCGTCCTTGACATGGCCGCGGAATGTCCGCGTGGGAGCGAATTCGCCGAGCTTGTGCCCGACCATCGACTCAGTGACAAACACGGGGATGTGCTTGCGTCCGTCGTGTACGGCGATCGTGTGTCCGAGCATGTCGGGGACGATCATCGAGCGGCGGGACCAGGTCTTGATGACGTTCTTGGTGCCCTTTTCGTTTTCCCTGGCTACCTTTACAAAGAGGTGCTGGTCAACGAAAGGACCTTTTTTCAGGCTGCGTGGCATGTGTCCAGGCTCCTATCGCTTGTTCTTGCCAGTACGACGGCGACGAACAATAAGCTTGTCGCTCTCTTTGTTGGGACGGCGGGTGCGGCCTTCGCGCTTACCGTTCGGGTTGACGGGGTGACGTCCACCGGACGTCTTACCCTCGCCACCACCGTGGGGGTGATCGACCGGGTTCATGGCGACACCACGGACGGTCGGGCGAACGCCCTTCCAGCGCATACGGCCGGCCTTACCCCAGTTGATGTTCGACTGCTCGGCGTTGCCGACCTCGCCGACGGTTGCGCGGCAGCGCACGTCAACGTTGCGGATTTCGCCGGAAGGCAGACGCAGCTGGGCGAAACGGCCTTCCTTAGCAACGAGCTGGATCGATGCGCCGGCGGAGCGGCCCATCTTGGCGCCGCCACCCGGACGCAGTTCGACTGCGTGGATTACGGTACCGACCGGGATGTTGCGCAGCGGGAGGTTGTTGCCGGGCTTGATGTCCGCGTCGGCACCTGCCTCTACGGTGTCACCCTGGGACAGCTTGTTCGGGGCAATGATGTAACGCTTGGTGCCATCAATGTAGTGGAGGAGCGCGATGCGAGCCGTGCGGTTCGGATCGTACTCGATTTCGGCAACGCGGGCGTTGACGCCGTCTTTGTCGTGGCGACGGAAGTCGATCAGACGGTACTGGCGCTTGTGGCCACCACCCTTGTGACGGGTCGTGATCTTACCGGTGTTGTTACGGCCACCCTTTTTCGGGAGGGGACGTACCAACGACTTTTCCGGCGTCGACCGCGTGATTTCAGTGAAGTCCGCTACGCTCGAGCCGCGACGGCCCGGGGTAGTCGGCTTATATTTACGGATTCCCATAATTTATTTCCTCGTTAAAGTGGTCTCCGCTACGAGAGCGGACCGCCGAAGATGTCGATCGTGCCTTCTTTGAGGCTCACAATTGCACGCTTGGTGTTCTTGCGGGTACCCCATCCGAATTTGGTCCGCTTGCGCTTACCGGCACGGTTGATGGTGTTGATCGAGTCGACCTTGACGGAGAAGATTTTCTCCACGGCCAGCTTGATCTCGGTCTTGTTCGAGCGGGGGTCCACCAGGAAGGTGTACTTGCCCTCGTCGATCAGGCCGTAGCTCTTTTCCGAGACGACGGGTGCAAGCACGACGTCGCGCGGATCTTTGATGGTGGCTGCACTCACTTGGCATCCTCCTCGTTCTTTGCCACTGCCTTGGAAGCAACGAATGCTTCGTAGGCAGCCTTGGTGAAGACAACGTCATCGGAGACGAGAACGTCGTAGGTGTTCAGCTGGTCTGAGTACAGAACGTGAACATCAGTGAGGTTGCGCACGGAGAGTGCAGCAACATCGTTGGCGCGCTCGATGACAACGAGCAGGTTCTTGCGCTCGGAGACACCCCGCAGAGTTGCCAGTGCTGCGCTGGAGGACGGCTTGGTGCCGGGAACCAGTTCAGCAACGACGTGGATGCGGCCGTTACGGGCGCGGTCAGAGAGAGCGCCGCGCAGTGCAGCAGCAATCATCTTCTTGGGGGTGCGCTGGCTGTAGTCACGCGGCGTGGGGCCGTGGACAACGCCACCACCGGTCATGTGAGGAGCACGGATTGAACCCTGACGGGCGCGGCCCGTGCCCTTCTGCTTGAACGGCTTGCGACCTGCACCGGAAACCTCGGCGCGGGTCTTGGTCTTGTGGGTACCCTGGCGAGCAGCAGCGAGCTGGGCAACGACGACCTGGTGCAACAGCGGCACGTTGGTCTGTACGTCGAAGATCTCTGCAGGCAGGTCAACCTTGACAGTGCTAGTCATTGAACTAGGCTCCCTTCACGGCGGTGCGTACGAGTACGACCTGGCCGCGGGCGCCGGGGACGGCACCCTTGATCAGGAGCAGCGACTTCTCGACGTCAACCGCGTGGACCGTGAGGTTCAGCGTGGTGTGACGAACGGCGCCCATGCGGCCGGCCATTTTCATGCCCTTGAAGACGCGGCTCGGGGTGGATGCGCCACCGATTGAACCGGGCTTACGGTGGTTCTTGTGTGCACCGTGGGAAGCTCCAACGCCGTGGAAGCCGTGACGCTTCATAACACCGGCGAAGCCCTTACCCTTGGTGGTGCCAACGACGTCGATCTTCTGGCCGGCTTCGAAGAGCTCTACAGAGAGCTCCTGGCCCAGCTCGTAAGAGTCAGCATCTGCAGTGCGCAGTTCGACGACGTGGCGGCGAGGCGTGACGCCTGCCTTTTCAAAGTGACCAGCCAGCGGCTTGGTGACCTTGCGGGGATCGATCTGGCCGTAGCCGATCTGAACGGCGACATAGCCATCAGTGTCTGCATTGCGCAGCTGCGTGATGACGTTCGAGTCAGCCTGGACCACAGTGACGGGGATGAGCTTGTTGTTCTCGTCCCAGACCTGGGTCATGCCGAGCTTCGTGCCCAGCAGGCCCTTTACGTTACGGGTTGCGGTCATAGTCTCTCAGCACCTCCCTACAGCTTGATTTCGATGTTCACGTCGGCCGGCAGGTCGAGACGCATGAGCGAATCAACAGCCTTGGGCGTGGGGTCGATGATGTCGATCAGACGCTTGTGAGTACGCATTTCGAAGTGCTCACGGCTGTCCTTGTACTTGTGCGGAGAGCGGATGACGCAGTAGATGTTCTTCTCCGTCGGCAGCGGCACAGGGCCTACTACCGTGGCGCCTGCGCGCGTGACCGTCTCAACGATCTTCCGTGCTGAAGAGTCAATGACCTCGTGGTCGTATGACTTCAGCCGGATGCGGATTTTTTGTCCCGCCATGTCGCCTGACTCTCTTTCGTTAGTGCTGCTCCAGTGAGGGCTGCTCTGTTTACTTGCGTGTTGCATGTGGCTGCCGAAGCAATTGAAGTCGTAACTACCACCCGCCGCACAAGCTGAATCCGGATGAATCCGGGTTCCTCAACCTGCCGACGTAACCGACCCCCGCGGTCGGGCGTGTCGCGCTTTTCACGCGTACTCGTCCGCAATTCCTTGGGGCGTGGGTTATGTTTGGTCTCCTACTTGGACCCTGACACCCGGCATTATCCGGATCGGGACGCGAAAGAGCGCTTGAACAACTCATCTAGTATGCCGGAATTGCCGGGCAGAAGCGAATCGACGGCCGGGCGGGGCGGGCGGGGCGCCGGCGTCGGACAGTTCACGCGCCGGGTCACGCGGCGTCGGGCGGACGACGGCGGGACTGGGACTTCCGGTCATTGCCTTCAGCGGGCAGCGTGGGGATGATGGGGGCATGACTGTGCAGGACTCCGTAGCAGTCCAGGCCCTCGCCGCGCGCTTGGGCCCGGATTTCCAGCTGGGAGTTGCCTCGGCAGCTTTCCAGATTGAAGGCTCCCTCGCGGCCGGCGGACGCGGGCCCTCCGGCTGGGACGCCTTCGTCGAGAAACCCGGCACCATCCAGGACGGCCACTCCCCCGCCGTCGCCTGCGACCACTACAACCGCACCGCGGAAGACGTCGAGCTGATGCGTGCACTCGGCATCGACTCCTACCGCTTCTCCCTCTCCTGGCCGCGGATCCAGCCGGACGGGACGGGTCCGTTCAACAGCGCAGGGCTCGACTTCTACGACCGGCTCATCGACCAGCTGCTGGAAGCCGGCATCTCCCCCATGGCCACCCTGTACCACTGGGACACCCCGCTGCCGCTGGAACACCGCGGCGGCTGGCTGCAGCGGTCCACCGCGGAACGCTTCGCCGAGTACAGCGCGGCGGCCGGCCGCCGCTTCGGCGACCGTGTCGCCCAGTGGGTAACGCTCAACGAACCGGTTTCCGTCACGCTCAATGGCTATGCCCTGGGGGTCCATGCCCCGGGCCACGACCTGCTCTTCGAAGCCCTGCCCGCCGTGCACCACCAGCTCCTGGGGCACGGCCTCGCCGTACAGGCGCTGCGCGCGGAAGGGGTCACCGGCGCTGTTGGCGTCACCAACCTGCATTCACCGGTCCGTCCTGCGTCCAAATCGGTGACGGACCGGTTTCTGGCCGACATGTTCGACCTGGTCCTGAACCGGGTCTACGCGGATCCGATCCTCCTGGGCAGCTACCCGAAGGTGCCACTCATCGCCAAGCCGTGGTTCCGTTCGCTGGGGAAGATCTCCGATGCCGACCTGCGGACCATCCACCAGCCCCTCGATTTCTACGGGCTGAACTACTACTACCCCGTGAAGGTCGCGACCGGACGCGGCCCGGGCGAGAGCCCAGCGGGCACCGCCGACGCGATGCTGAAGATGCCGTTCCATATGGCGGCGTTCCCGGAATACGCGACCACCGGTTTCGGCTGGCCGGTGGCGCCGGACCATCTGGGCCCGCTGCTCCGGGAGCTTAAGGACAGGTATGGCGGGGCGCTGCCTCCGCTGTACATCACCGAAAGCGGGGCCAGCTTCCCCGAGCCCGAGCACGTGTCCGGCCCCATCGCGGACACGGACCGGATCAACTACATCGCATCCCATCTGGGGCATGCCCTGGAGGCCACCGCGGCTGGCGGCATCGCCGAGGACGTTGAACTGCTGGGATATTACGTCTGGACGCTCATGGACAACTTCGAGTGGGCGGCCGGGTACTCGCAGCGCTTCGGGCTGGTCCACGTCGACTTCGACACCCAGGAACGCACGCCCAAAGATTCCTACTACTGGTACCAGGCACTCAGCAGGGCACGCAAGGGATGAGCTAAAAGGCCCCGTGGGCGACCGGCCGGCGTGGCCCGGCCGCCCACGGGGCCTGTACGCCCCTGCGCGCTACTTCTCCCGGTTGGCCCGGTTAATGCGCTTGGCCCGCTCAATCTCGTGGCGGAAATGCTTCTTGGCCCAAAAGACGGCGGTGACGACGGCAACGGCCACCAACAGGAAAATCAACCAGCCCATTGTGAGCTCCCTTCGTTGGGAGCAACGATATCAGCGCCCTGCCCCCGCTAACTATGGGTCCGCCGGCTCACGGCGCGGTGCCGGCTCCTCAGCGGCCGGCCTGCTGCCGTTCAGCCGCCAGAGCGCCACAAAAAAGAACAGCCCCGCTGCGAGTGCAGCGGGGCTGTTCTTTACTTCACGGAGGCCGTCAGACGGCCAACCGATCAGGAATCTAACTCAGATCAACAAGTGTTACTTGAGGATCTTGGTGACGCGTCCCGAACCAACGGTGCGGCCGCCTTCGCGGATAGCGAAGCCGAGGCCCTCTTCCATGGCGATGGGCTGGATGAGCGCAACGGTCATCTCAGTGTTGTCGCCGGGCATAACCATTTCCGTGCCTTCCGGCAGGGTGATAACGCCGGTTACGTCCGTGGTGCGGAAGTAGAACTGCGGGCGGTAGTTGGAGTAGAACGGGTTGTGACGCCCGCCTTCGTCCTTGGAGAGGATGTAGACGTTAGCCTCGAAGTCGGTGTGCGGGGTGATGGAACCCGGCTTGACGACAACCTGGCCACGCTCGACATCGTCGCGCTTCAGACCGCGGAGCAGGAGGCCACAGTTCTCGCCGGCCCATGCTTCGTCGAGCTGCTTGTGGAACATCTCGATACCGGTAACCGTGGTCTTCTGGACCGGGCGGATGCCGACGATCTCGACCTCGGAGTTGATGGCGAGGGTTCCACGCTCGGCGCGGCCTGTAACAACGGTGCCACGGCCGGTGATCGTGAAGACATCTTCGATCGGCATCAGGAACGGCTTGTCGCGGTCACGTACCGGGTCCGGCACGGAGTTGTCGACAGCTTCCATGAGGTCCTCGACGGACTTGACCCAAACCGGGTCGCCTTCGAGGGCCTTCAGACCGGAAACGCGAACGACCGGAGCCTCATCGCCATCGAAGCCCTGAGCCGAAAGCAGCTCGCGAACTTCCATTTCGACGAGGTCGAGGAGCTCTTCGTCATCGACCATGTCCGACTTGTTCAGTGCAACCAGCAGGTAGGGAACGCCAACCTGGCGGGCGAGCAGGACGTGCTCGCGGGTCTGAGCCATCGGGCCGTCAGTGGCGGCAACCACGAGGATTGCACCGTCCATCTGTGCAGCGCCGGTGATCATGTTCTTGATGTAGTCAGCGTGACCCGGAGCGTCTACGTGTGCGTAGTGGCGCTTCTCGGTCTGGTACTCAACGTGGGAGATGTTGATGGTAATGCCGCGCTGACGCTCTTCGGGAGCAGAGTCAATGGACGCGAAGTCGCGCTGCTCGTTGAGTGTCGGGTACTTGTCGTACAGCACCTTGGAAATCGCGGCCGTCAGCGTCGTCTTACCGTGGTCAACGTGACCAATGGTGCCGATGTTGACGTGCGGCTTAGTCCGCTCGAACTTTGCCTTTGCCACAGGTTCCTCCTAGAACGTTTTCAAATGACTTACCCTTCGACCGCGCTTGTCGCGGCGAAACTTCAGTAAGTCTACTTGGGGGGCTTTGGATTGATGAAATTGCAGATTCAGGAACTAATACTAGTCCCTCGAGTCTGTCGGTGCAGATGGCCGGTTCCGGCTTGACCGGAAAGCGGCTGACCGGAGCCGGCCATCTGCACCGGGTGAATCTCCGTTGACGGAAACGCACCCGAATTTGTTGCTGCGAGAGCCTTTGGGACTACTCGCCGCGGTTCTTCTGGATGATCTCGTCGGCAAATGCCTTCGGGACCTCGGCGTAGCTGTGGAACGTCATGGAGTACACAGCGCGGCCCTGGGTCTTCGAGCGCAGGTCACCGATGTAGCCGAACATGCCGGACAGCGGGACGTGCGCGCGGATTACCTTGACGCCCTGGGCATCTTCCATGGACTGCATCTGGCCACGGCGGGAGTTGAGGTCACCGATAACTTCACCCATGTATTCCTCAGGGGTGCGGACCTCGACATCCATCATTGGTTCGAGCAGGATGGGGTTCGCCTTGCGTGCGGCTTCCTTGAAAGCCATACGGCCGGCGATCTTGAACGCCATTTCCGAGGAGTCAACATCGTGGTACGCGCCGTCAATCAGCGTGGCCTTGATGCCGACAACCGGGTATCCGGCGAGGACGCCGTCGTTCAGCGCATCCTGGATACCGGCGTCGACCGACGGGATGTATTCGCGCGGAATACGTCCACCGGTGACCTTGTTCGAGAACTCGTACATCTCGCCCTCGGACGTGTCCAGCGGCTCGATCGCGATCTGGATCTTTGCGAACTGGCCCGAACCACCGGTCTGCTTCTTGTGCGTGTAGTCGTGACGCTCTACAGCACGCTTGATGGTTTCGCGGTAGGCAACCTGGGGCTTGCCCACGTTGGCCTCGACCTTGAATTCGCGGCGCATGCGGTCCACCAGGATGTCCAGGTGGAGCTCGCCCATGCCGGCGATGATGGTCTGACCGGTGTCTTCGTTGAGGGAGACCTGGAAGGTCGGGTCCTCAGCGGAGAGCTTCTGGATGGCCGTGGAGAGCTTCTCCTGGTCACCCTTGGTGTTCGGCTCGATCGCAACAGAGATCACGGGCTCCGGGAAGCTCATGGACTCGAGGACGATCTGGTTGTTGGAGTCGCACAGGGTGTCGCCCGTGGTGGTGTCCTTCAGACCGATCGCTGCGTAGATGTGGCCAGCGGTAGCGCCGTCAACGGGCATTTCCTTGTTGGCGTGCATCTGGAACAGCTTGCCGATGCGCTCCTTCTTGCCCTTGGTGGAGTTGACCACCTGGGAGCCTGCTTCCACGTGACCGGAGTACACGCGGATGAAGGTGAGCTGACCGAAGAACGGGTGCGTCGCAATCTTGAACGCCAGAGCCGAGAACGGCTCCTCGGAGGAAGGCTTGCGCGTCAGTTCCTTCTCTTCGTCGCGAGGATCGTGACCGATCATCGGCGGGACGTCGAGCGGGTTCGGCAGGTAGTCCACGACGGCGTCAAGCATCGGCTGGACGCCGCGGTTCTTGAACGCGGAGCCACAGAAGACCGGGTAGAGCTCGGAGTTGATCGTCATCTTGCGGATGCCGGCCTTGAGCTCGTCTTCGGTGATTTCTTCACCTTCGAGGTACTTCTCCATGAGCTCTTCGGAGGACTCGGCAACGGTCTCAACGAGCGTTGCGCGGTACTCTTCGGCCTTTTCCTTGAGGTCAGCCGGGATCTCCTGGATCTCGTACTTGGCACCCATGGTGACGTCACCCTTGGAGTCGCCGGGCCAGACCAGTGCGCGCATGTAGAGCAGGTCGACGACGCCGACGAAGTCGTTCTCGGCGCCGATCGGCAGCTGCATAACGAGCGGCTTGGCACCGAGGCGGCTGATGATGGTGTCGACGGTGAAGTAGAAGTCAGCGCCGAGCTTGTCCATCTTGTTGACGAAGCAGATGCGCGGGACGTTGTACTTGTCAGCCTGGCGCCAGACAGTCTCAGACTGCGGCTCCACGCCTTCCTTGCCGTCGAACACGGCAACTGCACCGTCGAGGACGCGCAGGGAGCGCTCAACCTCAACCGTGAAGTCCACGTGGCCGGGGGTGTCGATGATGTTGATCTGGTTGTTTTCCCAGAAGCAGGTCACGGCGGCAGACGTGATGGTGATGCCGCGTTCCTTTTCCTGTTCCATCCAGTCAGTCGTCGAGGCGCCGTCGTGCGTCTCGCCGATCTTGTGGTTCACACCTGTGTAGAACAGGATGCGCTCGGTAGTAGTGGTCTTGCCGGCATCAATGTGGGCCATGATGCCGATATTGCGGACCTTGCTAAGGTCGGTAAGCACGTCCTGTGCCACGGTGTCTCCCTTTCGGATGGACTGCACGTTCGCCGCCGGCTCGGTGGAGCCGGCGGCGTCCGGGAAGTATTACCAGCGGTAGTGTGCGAAGGCCTTGTTGGACTCGGCCATCTTGTGGGTGTCTTCGCGACGCTTCACAGCGGCACCGAGACCGTTGGAGGCATCCAGAATCTCGTTCTGGAGGCGCTCGGTCATGGTCTTCTCGCGGCGGGCCTTGGAGTAGCCAACCAGCCAGCGCAGGGCAAGCGCGGTGGAGCGGCCCGGCTTGACCTCAACCGGAACCTGGTAGGTGGCGCCACCGACGCGGCGGGAGCGGACCTCGAGGGAAGGCTTGACGTTCTCCATGGCCTTCTTGAGGGCTGCAACCGGGTCGCCGCCGGACTTGGCGCGAGCACCTTCGAGTGCACCGTAAACGATGCGCTCTGCGGTGGACTTCTTGCCGTCAACGAGCACCTTGTTGATCAGCTGGGTGACCAGCGGGGAGCCGTAAACGGGATCTAGAACTAGCGGCCGCTTGGGGGCCGGACCCTTGCGAGGCATATTACTTCTTCTCCATCTTTGCGCCGTAGCGGCTACGAGCCTGCTTACGGTTCTTGACACCCTGGGTATCGAGGGCGCCACGGACGATCTTGTAACGGACACCCGGAAGGTCCTTAACGCGGCCGCCGCGGACGAGCACAATGGAGTGCTCCTGCAGGTTGTGGCCTACACCGGGGATGTACGCGGTAACTTCAACGCCACCGTTGAGGCGCACACGTGCAACCTTACGCAGAGCCGAGTTCGGCTTCTTCGGGGTCGTCGTGTACACGCGGGTGCAAACACCGCGGCGCATCGGGCTGCCGTTAAGCGCGGGAGCCTTGGTCTTCTTGACCTTAGGCGTGCGGCCCTTGCGGACCAGCTGGTTAATCGTAGGCACTCTCGTGTTCTCCGTTTTATCCGGAGCGGCCGTTGGCAGCCGCTCTCTTGTCGCTGCGCCCCGCCGCTCGAGCTTTGAAGTTCTCTCCAGAGCAGCTGAGGCGAAGCCTTAATAGTCGGACCGCACGCCGGGGCCTCCGGACTTTCATCCTGAATTGCCCCTAGGCATGCGAAAATGTGGCATACGTTGCACAAGAACCCTGCAAACCGGAAACGTCGTCCTGGTTCAGCCTTTCAGCTGCAACCGGCGCACTCATCCACTGCCACAATAACAATTAGTCTCAAGTCTAACACGGACGGGTCCCAGCCCTTAATCGGCGCGGAACCGGGCCCCGCCGGCGTCGGCCTTAAACAGCAACGCGGGGTCACTTTGAGCCCAATCCGAGCTGCGGATTGGGCCGTAGGTGACCCCGCGTTGCTTTAGCGGTTAGCGGAAGTCGCTGCCCAGGTCGTAGTCATCCAGCGGGATGGCGTGGAACTCAGGAGCTCCGTCGCCGCCCAGGGAATCGTAGGAGAAGTCACTGAACGCGCTGGGGCCGGTGAACAGGTTGGCCTTTGCTTCTTCAGTGGGCTCCACGGTGACCTCGGTGTAGCGCGGGAGACCCGTGCCGGCCGGGATGAGCTTACCGATGATGACGTTTTCCTTGAGGCCGAGCAGCGGATCGCTCTTGCCTTCCATGGCCGCCTGCGTCAGGACGCGGGTGGTCTCC
The DNA here is from genome assembly GCF_040547025.1 of Arthrobacter sp. UYEF36. NCBI lineage: Bacteria > Bacillati > Actinomycetota > Actinomycetes > Micrococcales > Micrococcaceae > Arthrobacter > Arthrobacter sp. UYEF36. Next base: position 228,888 of record NZ_JBEPOX010000001.1, on the reverse strand, counting down.
TGGAAGGAAGCTGCGGACAGCCAGGACTCGGTCGCCAGGGACGCCTTGGTGATGCCCATGAGCTCGGGACGGCCGGAAGCCGGCGTCTTGCCCTCGGACACAACACGGCGGTTGGCATCTTCGAAACGGCTGCGCTCGGCGAGCTCGCCGGGGAGCAGATCCGATTCGCCGGACTCGATGACCGTGACGCGGCGCAGCATCTGGCGGACGATAACCTCGACGTGCTTGTCGTGGATACCGATGCCCTGGCTGCGGTACACACCCTGGACCTCGTCCACCAGGAACTTCTGCGCGGCACGGGGGCCCATGATGCGCAGAACCTGCTTGGGGTCGACCGGACCGTTGATGAGCTTCTGGCCGACGCTGACGTGCTCGCCGTCTTCGATGAGAAGACGTGAACGGCGCAGCACCGGGTAAGCGATCTCTTCGGATCCGTCATCCGGGGTGATGACCAGGCGCATCTGGCGCTCGGACTCTTCGATGGTGATGCGGCCGGCTGCTTCAGCAATCGGTGCGACACCCTTCGGAGTACGGGCTTCGAAGAGCTCCTGGATACGGGGCAGACCCTGGGTGATGTCGTCGCCACCGCTGGAGGAAACAGCACCACCGGTGTGGAACGTACGCATGGTCAGCTGGGTACCCGGCTCACCGATGGACTGTGCGGCGATGATGCCCACTGCCTCACCGATGTCGACGGTCTTGCCCGTGGCCAGCGAACGGCCGTAGCACAGGGCGCAGGTGCCGACGCTGGACTCACAGGTGAGTACGGAGCGGACCTTGACCTCGGTGATGCCGGCGGCGAACAGTTCGGCAATGACGACGTCGCCGCAGTCAGTGCCGCCCGCTGCCAGGACCTTGCCCTTGGAGTCAACGACATCCACGGCCAGGGTACGGGCGTACGCGCTGTTCTCGACGTTCTCGTCCAGGACCAGCTCGCCGTTGGAGTCAGCGACCGCGATGGCGGTCATGAGACCGCGCTCGGTGCCGCAGTCCTCTTCGCGGACGATGACGTCCTGCGACACGTCCACCAGACGACGGGTCAGGTAACCCGAGTTGGCGGTACGCAGCGCGGTGTCAGCCAGACCCTTACGGGCACCGTGCGTGGCGATGAAGTATTCCAGCACCGACAGGCCCTCGCGGTAGGAGGACTTGATCGGACGCGGGATGATCTCGCCCTTAGGGTTGGCCACCAGGCCACGGATACCCGCGATCTGGCGGACCTGCATCCAGTTACCACGGGCGCCGGAGGACACCATGCGGTTGATGGTGTTCATCGGGGACAGGTTGTCACGCATCGCCTGGGCGATTTCGTTCGTTGCCTTGTTCCAGATCTCGATCAGTTCCTGGCGACGCTCGTCGTCGTCGATCAGGCCCTTGTCGTACTGGCCCTGGATCTTGGCAGCCATGGTCTCGTAACCGGCGAGGATCCGCGGCTTGTCCTTGGGCACCTCGATGTCGGAGATGGCGACGGTGACACCGGACCGGGTGGCCCAGTAGAACCCGGCGTCCTTCAGGTTGTCCAGCGTTGCCGCCGTGACCACCTTCGGGTAGCGCTCGGCGAGGTCGTTGACGATGGTCGACAGTTCGCCCTTGTCCGCAACGTTTTCAACCCACGGGTAGTCCGCGGGAAGCGTCTCGTTGAAGAGGACCTGGCCCAGGGAGGTCTGGACGAGCACGGTCTGACCCGGCTCGTAGCCTTCCGGAGCTTCCCAGCCGGCGTAAGGGACAAAGCCCTCGAGACGGATCTTGACCTGGGAGTTCAGGTGCAGCTCGTGCAGGTCGTACGCCATGATGGCTTCCGCGACGGAGGAGAAGATCCGGCCCTCGCCAGCTGAACCGACACGCTTGGTGGTCAGGTGGTAGAGGCCGATGATCATATCCTGCGAAGGCAGCGTCACCGGGCGGCCGTCAGACGGCTTCAGGATGTTGTTCGAGGACAGCATCAGGATGCGGGCCTCAGCCTGGGCTTCGGGGCTCAGCGGCAGGTGAACTGCCATCTGGTCGCCGTCGAAGTCAGCGTTGAAGGCGCCACAAACCAGCGGGTGAAGCTGGATTGCCTTACCTTCAACAAGCTGCGGTTCGAACGCCTGGATGCCGAGACGGTGCAGGGTAGGTGCACGGTTCAGCAGCACGGGGTGCTCGGTGATGATCTCTTCGAGAACATCCCAGACCTGCGGGCGGTAGCGCTCGACCATCCGCTTGGCCGACTTGATGTTCTGGGCGTGGTTAAGGTCAACCAGGCGCTTCATCACGAACGGCTTGAAGAGCTCCAGCGCCATCTGCTTCGGCAGGCCACACTGGTGCAGCTTCAGCTGCGGACCGACAACGATCACGGAACGGCCGGAGTAGTCAACGCGCTTACCCAGGAGGTTCTGGCGGAAACGACCCTGCTTGCCCTTGAGCATGTCGCTCAGGGACTTCAGCGGACGGTTGCCCGGTCCGGTGACCGGACGGCCGCGGCGGCCGTTGTCGAAGAGGCTGTCAACAGCTTCCTGAAGCATGCGCTTCTCGTTGTTGACGATGATCTCCGGAGCACCGAGATCAAGCAGGCGCTTGAGGCGGTTGTTGCGGTTGATCACGCGGCGGTAGAGGTCGTTGAGGTCGGAGGTCGCGAAGCGGCCACCGTCCAGCTGGACCATCGGGCGCAGTTCCGGCGGGATCACCGGGACGGCGTCCAGCACCATGCCGAGCGGGCTGTTGTTGGTCGTCAGGAACGCGTTGACCACCTTGAGCCGCTTCAGGGCGCGGGTCTTGCGCTGGCCCTTGCCGTTGGCGATGATGTCGCGGAGCATGTCCGACTCGGCCTGCATGTCGAAGTTCTCAAGACGCTTCTTGATCGCTTCGGCACCCATGGAGCCTTCGAAGTACATACCGTAGCGGTCGCGCAGTTCGCGGTACAGGCCTTCGTCGCCTTCAAGGTCAGCGACCTTGAGGTTCTTGAAGCGGTCCCAGACCTGCTCGAGGCGCTCGATTTCAGCATCCGCGCGCTTGCGGACGTTGGCCATCTGGCGGTCAGCGGAGTCACGGGCCTTCTTCTTGTCGGCAGCCTTGGCGCCTTCGCCTTCGAGACGGGCAAGCTCGTTCTCGAGGTCGCGGGCGATCGTGGCGATGTCCGAGTCGCGGTTGTCGATCAGCTGCTTCTTCTCGATGTCGTGCTCAACCTGGAGGTTGGGCAGTTCTTCGTGGCGGCTGTCAGCGTCGACGCTCGTGATCATGTAGGCGGCGAAGTAGATGACCTTTTCGAGGTCCTTCGGTGCCAGGTCAAGGAGGTAGCCCAGGCGGGACGGAACACCCTTGAAGTACCAGATGTGCGTGACCGGGGCGGCCAGCTCGATGTGGCCCATGCGCTCACGGCGGACCTTTGCGCGGGTGACCTCAACGCCACACCGCTCACAGATGATGCCCTTGAAGCGCACGCGCTTGTACTTACCGCAGTAGCACTCCCAATCGCGGGACGGGCCGAAGATCTTCTCGCAGAAGAGGCCGTCCTTCTCAGGCTTGAGCGTGCGGTAGTTGATGGTTTCCGGCTTCTTAACCTCGCCGTAAGACCAGCCACGGATGTCTTCCGCGGTGGCGAGGCCGATCTGCATGAGGCCGAAGGAGGATTCGCTGGACATATGGTCCCTGTTCTCTCTTGTTCTCTAAATTCTGAAGTCTTGGGTTACGGGAAGAGGGAGGTGGTGTACGACGGCGGGTGGGAACCCGCCGTCGTACACCCTCTGCTAAACCTCTTCTACGGAACTGGGCTCTGCACGAGACAGATCGATGCCCAGTTCTTCCGCAGCCGTGAAGACTGCGTCATCAGAGTCACGCATTTCAATTGTGGTTCCGTCCGTGGAAAGAACTTCCACGTTCAGGCACAGCGACTGCATTTCCTTGATCAAGACCTTGAAGGACTCAGGAACGCCCGGTTCGGGGATGTTCTCGCCCTTGACGATGGCTTCGTAGACCTTCACACGACCATGGATGTCATCCGACTTGATCGTGAGGAGCTCCTGGAGCGTGTAGGCGGCGCCGTAAGCTTCGAGCGCCCACACTTCCATTTCACCGAAGCGCTGGCCACCGAACTGTGCCTTACCACCCAGCGGCTGCTGCGTGATCATGGAGTACGGGCCGGTGGAGCGCGCGTGGATCTTGTCGTCCACCAGGTGGTGGAGCTTCAGGATGTACATGTAGCCGACCGAGATCGGATCCGGGAACGGCTCGCCGGAGCGGCCGTCGAACAGGCGGGTCTTGCCTGAGGAGTTGATCAGGCGGACACCGTCGCGGGTGACGTTGGTGGAGTCTAGGAGACCAGTGATTTCCTCTTCACGCGCACCGTCGAAGACCGGCGTTGCGACAGTGGTCGAGCCACTCTCGCGCGGCAGGTTCGGCAGCTGCTTGACCCACTCGGGCTCGCCCTCGATCTTCCAGCCGGTCTTGGCAACCCAGCCGAGGTGCGTTTCCAGCACCTGGCCGACGTTCATACGGCCCGGAACACCCAGCGGGTTCAGGACGATATCAACGGGGGTGCCGTCGGCAAGGAAGGGCATGTCCTCGATCGGGAGGATCTTGGAGATAACACCCTTGTTGCCGTGACGGCCGGCGAGCTTGTCGCCGTCGGTGATCTTGCGCTTGGCGGCCACGTAGACGCGGACCAGCTGGTTAACGCCCGGGGGCAGCTCGTCGTCGTTGTCGCGGTCGAAGACGCGGACACCGATGACGGTGCCGGACTCGCCGTGCGGAACCTTCAGGGAGGTGTCGCGCACTTCGCGGGACTTCTCACCGAAGATGGCGCGCAGCAGGCGCTCTTCCGGGGTCAGCTCGGTCTCGCCCTTGGGCGTGACCTTTCCGACCAGGATGTCGCCGGCTTCAACCTCGGCACCGATGTGGATGATGCCACGCTCGTCCAGGCCAGCCAGGACTTCCTCGGACACGTTCGGGATGTCACGGGTGATTTCCTCGGCACCAAGCTTGGTGTCGCGGGCATCGATCTCGTGCTCCTCGATGTGGATGGAGGAAAGAACGTCCTCAGCCACGATGCGCTGGGACAGGATGATGGCATCCTCGAAGTTGTGGCCTTCCCATGACATGAATGCCACGAGCAGGTTCTTACCGAGGGCCAGTTCGCCCTGGTCCGTTGCCGGGCCGTCAGCGATGATCCCGCCGACCTCCAGGCGCTGGCCTTCGCTCACCAGAACGCGGTTGTTGTAGCAGTTGCCCTGGTTGGAGCGGGCGAACTTGTTGATCCGGTAGTTGGTTTCCGTGCCGTCATCGTTGAGCATGATGACCAGCTCGGCGGAAACCTCGGTGACCACACCGGCCTTCTTCGCGATGGTGACGTCACCGGCGTCGACTGCTGCGGCGCGTTCCATGCCGGTGCCGACGAACGGCGCCTCGGAACGGACCAGCGGCACAGCCTGGCGCTGCATGTTGGCACCCATAAGTGCGCGGTTAGCATCGTCATGCTCGAGGAACGGGATCAGCGCGGTAGCCACGGACACCATCTGGCGCGGGGAAACGTCCATGAACTCGACGTCGGCGGCGGGAACCAGCACGGGCTCGCCTCCACCACCACGGGCGCGGACCAGGACGGTCTCTTCGGCGAACTTCTTGTTCTGATCGAGCGGAGCGTTGGCCTGTGCAATCAGGACCTCTGCTTCGTCGTCGGCGGTGAGGTACTGGACCTCATCGGAGACGACACCCTCGGCCACCAGGCGGTAGGGGGTCTCGATGAAACCGAACGGGTTGATGCGTCCGTAGGAAGCCAGCGAACCGATCAGGCCAATGTTCGGGCCTTCAGGAGTTTCGATGGGGCACATACGTCCGTAGTGGGACGGGTGAACGTCTCGGACTTCCATGCCTGCACGGTCACGGGACAGACCACCCGGGCCAAGCGCCGACAGGCGGCGCTTGTGGGTCAGACCCGACAGCGGGTTGTTCTGGTCCATGAACTGGGACAGCTGGGAGGTTCCGAAGAACTCCTTGATCGCTGCCACGACGGGGCGGATGTTGATCAGCGTCTGCGGCGTGATGGCCTCGACGTCCTGGGTCGTCATACGCTCGCGGACAACGCGCTCCATACGGGACAGGCCGGTGCGGACCTGGTTCTCGATGAGCTCGCCGACGGCGCGGATGCGGCGGTTGCCGAAGTGGTCGATGTCATCGATCTCAACGCGCAGCTCGTGGTCCTGGCCGTCGCGCTTGCCCGTGAGGGTCTTCTCACCGGCGTGCAGGGCAACGAGGAACTTGATCATGGCGACGATGTCTTCAACGTGCAGGACAGACGCTTCCTTGTCACCAAGGGAGCGGTCGATGCCGAGCTTGCGGTTGATCTTGTAGCGGCCGACCTTGGCCAGATCGTAGCGCTTGGAGTTGAAGTACAGGTTGTCCAGCAGGGACTGGGCAGCCTCGACCGTGGGCGGCTCGCCCGGTCGCAGCTTCCGGTAGATGTCCAGCAAGGCGTCTTCGCGGGTTTCGGTGGCGTCCTTCTCCAGCGTTGCGCGCATGGAGTCGTACTGGCCGAACTCTTCGAGGATCTGGCCTTCGGTCCAGCCGAGGGCCTTCAGCAGCACCGTGACGGACTGCTTGCGCTTGCGGTCGAGGCGAACGCCGACCTGGTCGCGCTTGTCGATTTCGAGTTCGAACCAGGCGCCGCGGGACGGGATGATCTTCGCGGTGAAGATGTCCTTGTCGCTGGTCTTGTCGGCGGTGCGCTCAAAGTAGGCGCCCGGGGAGCGGACCAGCTGCGAGACAACGACACGCTCGGTGCCGTTGACGACGAAGGTGCCCTTCTCGGTCATCAGCGGGAAGTCACCCATGAACACGGTCTGCTGCTTGATTTCGCCCGTGTTGTTGTTCATGAATTCGGCCTTGACGTACAGCGGAGCCGAGTACGTTGCGTCCCGGTCCTTGCACTCGGCCATGGTGTACTTCGGATCAGCGAACTCCGGCTCGGAGAAGCTCAGGGACATGGTGCCCTGGAAATCCTCGATCGGGGAGATCTCTTCGAAGATGTCGGACAGACCCGACGAGGTGGCGACGCTGAGGTCGCCTTCTTCGACGGCCTTGGCTACGCGTGCCTGCCAGCGTTCGTTTCCGACCAGCCAGTCAAAGCTGTCCGTTTGCAGGGCAAGCAGATTCGGAACGTCAAGAGGTTCGTGAATCTTTGCGAATGAGAGCCGGCGGGTTGCACCGTCGGTGCTGTCGGCATTGATAGCGGTTGCAGCGTTGTTTACATTAGAGGTGCTCGAGGCGACCAAGAGGGATCCTTCCACAGACCTTCAGGCGTTTTCAGTTCTCCCCCGTTATGCACCCTGCGGAGTGACTCCGCAGTGCTACCAATCCGGTTCCGCTATATGACCCGGGACCCGCGCTGGCCATGTTGGTGCCGTTGTTGACGGCACATTGATGGCGCAGCTGCCAGGCTAAGCCCACCGCTATATGAAGGCTGAAGGTAAACAGGGAAGACGCAAATATCTACGATACGGCAAAGCAACCTACTTGTCTACCCCACTTCGTCCGGGATTGCAAGCACTGGCCCCGGCTTCCGGATAAGGTATAACGCCCGCGGATTACGGCGCCCTATCGGCCGGCGGATGGCTCCGTGACCGGGGTCACGATAACCTTGCTGTACATCGTTCAAGATCGGAAGAGAAAACCATGAGCAACCCTGCAGACAACAATGATGTTGTCATCCTCGCCGCCGCCCGCACGCCCCAGGGGCGCCTCAACGGGCAGCTCGCCAGCTTCACAGCCGTGGAGCTCGGCGCGCACGCCATCCGCGCAGCGCTGGCCGCCAGCGGAGTGAAGGCCGAGCAGGTGGACTCGGTGATCATGGGCCAGGTGCTGCAGGCCGGGGCAGGCCAGAACCCCGCCCGCCAGAGCGCCATCGGCGCCGGTATCGGCTGGAACGTTCCCACCGTGACCATCAACAAGGTCTGCCTGTCCGGGCTGACCGCGGTGATCGATGCGGCGCGGATGATCCGCAGCGGCGACGCCACGGTTGTCGTCGCCGGCGGCCAGGAGTCCATGACCCGCGCACCGCACCTGCTCCCCGGGTCCCGGCAGGGCTGGACCTACGGTTCCATCCAGGCGCTCGACGTCGCGGCCCATGACGGCCTGACCGACGCCTTCGACGGGCAGTCGATGGGCCTGTCTACCGAGACCAAGAACCTCACGCTGGGGATCGACCGGACGTCCCAGGACGAGGTGGCGGCAGCGTCCCACCAGCGCGCCGCCCGTGCCGCCAAGGACGGCGTGTTCGACGGCGAAATCGCCCCGATCAGCGTCAAGCAGCGCAAGGGGGAACCGGTCATCCTGGCTGCGGATGAGGGCATCCGGCCGGACACGACCGTCAGTTCGCTGGCCGGGCTGCGGGCGGCGTTCGTCACGGACGGCACCATCACCGCCGGCAACTCCTCTCCCCTGTCCGACGGCGCCTCCGCCCTGGTGCTGTCCTCGCGGAAGTTTGCCGCGGACAACGGCCTGGAGTACCTTGCCGTCGTCGGGAAACCCGGGCAGGTGGCCGGTCCGGACAACTCGCTGCACTCCCAGCCCGCCAACGCGATCAAGAGCGCGCTGGACAAGGCCGGCTGGTCCGCCGCGGACCTGGACTTCATCGAGATCAACGAGGCCTTCGGCTCCGTCGCCGTTCAGTCGCTCAAGGACCTCGACTACCCGCTGGAGAAGTGCAACATCCATGGCGGCGCGATCGCGATGGGCCACCCGATCGGTGCCTCCGGTGCCCGGCTTGCCCTGCACGCGGCGCACGAGCTGAAACGGCGCGGTGCCGGCAAGGCTGCGGTGTCCCTGTGCGGCGGTGGCGGCCAGGGCGAAGCGCTCCTGCTGTTCCGCGACTGAGCGCCGTGCCGGACCCCGTGCCCGGGCAGGGACTGAAAAGTGGCGGGACCGCCGGTGGTGGTGGCGCCACCGGCCGCGAGCGGTTCCTGGCCGACGCCGCCGCCCGCGGCCTCAGCGTCCAGCTCGTGGAGCGCCTGGCCGCGAATAGCCTGGTGGAGGCGGCCCGGATCCTGGGGATCCAGCCCGGGGACATCGTGAAGTCCCTGGTGGTCAAACACAAGGACGGCAGTTTCCTGTTCGCCCTGATTCCCGGCGACCGGCAGATCTCCTGGCCCAAGCTCCGCGCGCTGATCGGGGTAAACAAGCTGTCCCTTCCGACCGCGGACGTGGCCCTGGCCGCCACGGGCTACGAGCGCGGCACCATCACTCCGCTCGGAAGCACCGTCGCCTGGCCGGTCTATGCGGACCGGAGCATCACCGGTCGCAGGATATCGATGGGTGCCGGGGAGCACGGCTACAGCGCCTTCGTGGACGCCGACGCCTTGACCGCCGCCCTCGCAGCCGTCGTCGCGGACATCTCCGAACCAAACTGACACACCCGAACCATCTAGCCCGCGCGGGTTAACTCCCCCGGGTTAACAAACAACGCGGGGTCACTTGCGGCCCCTTCCGGGCGTCCGGATGGGCCGTAAGTGACCCCACGTTGCTGGTGGCGGGGCGGCTGGGCGTGCTCAGACCTGCTGGGTTCCGCTCGGGCCTTAACGCAGGAAACCCCGCCCACCGGAGTGGACGGGGTTTCCGGAGCAGAACGGGAACGCGGGGTTCCCGGACAGTTCCTGAAGCGGCGAGTTACTTGAGGGTAACGCGAGCGCCGGCTTCTTCGAGCTGTGCAACAGCCTTCTCGGCAGCTTCCTTGGTGACACCTTCGAGGATGGCCTTCGGAGCGCTGTCAACAACGTCCTTGGCTTCCTTGAGGCCCAGGGAAGTGATCGCGCGAACTTCCTTGATGACTGCAATCTTCTTGTCGCCCGGGTGCTCCAGGATGACGTCGAATGCGGTCTGCTCTTCTTCTTCTGCAGCGCCGCCGGCAGCGGGGCCAGCAACTGCAACAGCAGCAGCCGTAACTTCGAAGGTCTCTTCGAAGAGCTTGACGAACTCAGAGAGTTCGATGATGGTCAGTTCCTTGAAAGCTTCAATGAGCTCTTCGTTGGTGAGCTTCGCCATGGTGTGGCGTCCTTCCTATAGTGGTGCTCGGCGGCCGGAGCCGTGCCTTCGCACCGGAGTCTGGTTTAGAGAGTTAGTTCTCTTCGGGGGCTGCAGCGTCGGCCGGAGCGTCAGCGGCGGCGTCAGCCGGAGCTTCAGCTGCTGCGTCGGCCGGGGCTTCGTCAGCGGCGGGCGCTTCGGCTTCAGCCGGTGCACCGTTCTCTTCTTCAAGCTTGAGGCGCAGTGCGTCGATGATGCGGACAGCAGCGGCAGCAGGAGCCTTGAGGATGCCTGCAACCTTGGCAAGCTGCAGCTCGCGGGACTCGAGTGCTGCCAGGGCAGCAACTTCGCTGGCGTTCAGTGCCTTGCCCTCGAAGTAACCGGTCTTGATAACCAGCTGCTTGTTGGTCTTGGCAAAATCCGTCAGGCTCTTGGCAGCGGCAACTGCGTCACCCTTGATGAACGCGATTGCAGTGGGGCCGGCGAGCTGGCCGTCGAATGCTTCGACACCAGCTTCCTTGGCTGCAATGGCGGTCAGGGTGTTCTTGACGACCGAGAACTTGGTGTCCTGGCCGAGAGAGACACGCAGCTGCTTGAGCTGTGCAACGGTGAGCCCACGGTATTCGGTCAGGACAGCGGCGTTCGATTCCTTGAAATCGTTAGTGATCTCAGCTACTGCTGAAACCTTGCTAGGCGTTGCCATAACCCTCCTTCCGGGGATAGTGCCGGTGTTTCCGGTCCCCGCTCAAAAGAGCTAAAAACTAAAAACGCCCCGCGCAGATGCACGGGGCTTGTCTCGACGCAGTCCATGACTGCGGAGCTTTGCTTCGTTCACCTGCGCCGGCCGCCCTATGTTCAGGGTCCTTCGTCTGGAGATCCACTGGCTCTCCCGGCGCGACTGCAGAAGTGAGTCTTGCTTGGGAGAGTGGATTTCCAACAACCGACGGTCTTTGGTCCCCCCAGCTTACGCGACCCGGGGCGTGTGCTCCAAATCGGGCCCCCGGGGTGCGGTTCAGCTACTGCTGGGGCTGAAATCCGGGAGTTCCTTCTGCCAGATACCCGTCACCCCGGCGGTCTTGAACCCCAGCTGCAGGTTGACCTGGAGCAGGTACCGGTTTTCGGGTGCGTTCCAGGTGTAGAGGACCCGGGCATCCGGGAACTGCTCGGAGAGCCGCTCCATGTTCGCGACCTTGATCAGCAGGCCCAGCTTGTTGCCGCGGTGCTCCCGCAGGACCACGGTATCGTCCTGGAACACGACGTCGGGGCGCATCGCGAGGACGCTGATGGTGGTCAGGCCAACGAGTACACCGCTGTCAATGTGTTCGACGGCGGTGACCACCGTCCGGCGGCCCTGCGCGATGGCGACGTCTTCCGCCTCACGGAGGATGCCGCCGTCGAACACCATGTCCGTGTCGTCGACCCCGGGCACGCCGTCTTCGCCCGCACTGTTTTCCAGCGCCGCGACAGCCTCAAGCCACTGCTCCGGGCACCGGTCCGTCCAATGGTGCAGGCGGTAGCGGCCGCCGTTGGCTTCCCCGGCCTCGGTATGCAGCTCCTCCACGAGCTCGCTGTCCAACGGCAGCGCGCAGGCACTGAATTGCTCGATGTGCTGGAGGGTGTAGCCGCTGTGGCGGGCGAACTCCACCTCCCGGCTGTTCACCGGCACGAAGCCGAGGCCAGTGCCGGGCACCAGCTGGCCGGCTTCACTGTCCCCCAGCGAGGACCTCGGATGGTTCGTGTCGATCAGGATGGTGTGGCGGCCCTCGTCGCGGGCGAAGTGCTCCGCAGCCTCAATCAGTCGCCGGCCGACGCCCCGGCCCTGGAACTCCGGCAGGACGTCCAGATCGAATTCGGCCATGTCGAGGTTCTCCGAGAGAGGCAGCGCGATATCCACTGTTCCGACGATCTCCCCGCCAATCCTGGCCACGAGAATCACCTGGCGCTCGTAGGGGTCAGCCATTTCGAGCAACTTCTCCCGCGGCGCGTACGCCAGATCGTCGCTGCCCCACGTTTGCATGCGCACCTTGCGGCCCACTTCGACGGCGGCAATGAAGTCGGCGGCGTCCGGCCCGTCCAGCGAATCGGGGATCCACAGCTGTTCAATCCGTACGTCGTTTGCCATAACGGGCATCATCCCCAGCTGTTCTGCCATCTACGGGTACCGGATTTCCTGCACTAACAGGGTTCCACCGTCAGCATATGCCGGTTTGCGCCGGCGTTCCATCGGTGACCTGCGCAGGTACCACTACGATCCGCGGCCGGTGGCGTCGACTCTCCGCTGCCATTCGCCGTCGTAGCCTGCGGGCCGGAAACCGAGCGCCACGTTGATGGCGAGCATATGGTCGTTCTCCGCGGCGTTGAACGTGATGACGCGTTCCACCGCCGGGTACCCGGCGAGCAGGCGGCGCAGGTTGCGGATTTTCACCAGCATTCCCAGGCGGTGCCCGCGGTGGCTTGCCGCGACCAGGGTGTCGTCCTGGTCCGCCAGCCACGGTTTGCCGGGCGCCAGCTCGAGCACGGTGTAGGCCGCCAGTTCGTCCCGTTCGCGGTGCCGGGCGGCGGTGACGAGCGAGGTGTTTCCGGCCTGCTTCCAGGTCTCCTCAACGTGCCGGACGCGGGCGGCGTCCCAGGTCTCTTCGCCGTAGCTAAGCCCTCCGGTCGGCGCGTCCGTGCTCATCCGGGACATCAGCACGGCCATTTGCTCCACGTACGCCTCCGGGCAATGGTCGGTCCAGGTGAGCAGCTCGTACGCGTCCGCCCTGGCCAGCGCCTCCCGGTCCAGGGCGTCCAGCAACGCCGGTGCCGGCGGCACGGCCAGGGAGCTAAACCGCTCCACCTGCTCCAGTTGGTAGCCCGCCTGCTGCGCGAAGCGGACCGCACGCGCGGTCGCCGGCAGCGCGCCGGTACCGGTGGCGGGCCGGAGGACGTCCGGGCCCTCGGCGTCGAAATCGGCGGGATGCTCAGTGAACGTCATCAGGACGGTGCGGCCGTCTGCGGCCGCCAGCGCCTCGGCATGGGCCAGCAGGGTCCGTCCGATCCCGCGCCCGGCGAAGTCGTTCAGGACGTCCACATGGACGAGCGCGCTCCCCAGGTTGTCCTGGAGCTCATAACGTATCCAGGACCGCGCGACCATCCGGCCGCCGACACGGACGAAGAAAAGCTGCATGCGCTTGTAGGCGTCGTCCCTCCAGTACCGGAGCCGGGCCCCGGTCGGGGTGGCGCGGTCCAGGTTGCCCCAGGTCTCCAGCACCAGGGCGTCGCTGAGCTTGCTGAACTGGAGGAAATTTCCGGCGTCCGGGGAACCGGGGGCGTCCGGAAGCACGAGGCGTTCGATGCGGTACGGCGCGGCTGTCACCGGGACAGCCTAACCGGCGCCCCGGAACGCAGAAAAGACCGCCCCGCGGATGCGGGACGGTCTTCCTGTTGCCTACTGCAAAAAAGGTGAAGCTTAGACCTCGGTCAGGACCTTGGTGACGTTGGGGTCAACCGAGATGCCCGGGCCAAACGTCGTGGCGACGGTGGCCTTCTGGATGTAGCGGCCCTTGGAAGCGGACGGCTTGAGGCGGAGGACCTCTTCCAGAGCGGCTGCGTAGTTCTCGGCCAGCTTGAGGGCGTCGAAGGAAACCTTGCCGATGATGAAGTGCAGGTTCGAGTGCTTGTCGACGCGGAAGTCGATCTTGCCGCCCTTGATGTCGTTGACGGCCTTGGCGACGTCAGCGGTCACGGTGCCGGTCTTCGGGTTCGGCATCAGGTTACGCGGACCCAGGACCTTACCGAGGCGGCCAACCTTGCCCATGAGGTCAGGGGTGGCGACGGCGGCGTCGAAGTCGGTCCAGCCGGCTGCGATCTTTTCGATCAGGTCATCGGAACCAACGAAGTCGGCGCCGGCTGCGATTGCTGCCTCAGCCTTGTCGCCCGTTGCGAAGACGAGGACGCGGGCGACCTTACCGGTGCCGTGCGGCAGGTTGACGGTGCCGCGGACCATCTGGTCAGCCTTACGCGGGTCTACACCCAGGCGGAAAGCAACCTCAACGGTGGCGTCGAACTTGGACGGGTTGGTGTCCTTGGCCAGCGTCACTGCCTCGAACGGCGCGTAGAACTTCTCCGCGTCGATCTTGGCTGCGGCTGCCTCATATGCTTTGCTGCGCTTTGCCATGCTGCTTATTCTCCTTGTGCAGTTGTGGTCTGCGGACCGCGCTGGGCCCTGCCACAGTTGGAACTCCGAACGGTTTGTCCGTCCCGGATTTTCAACATCTCAATGTTTAGGTGGTGCCGGTTGCCCGGCGGAAAAAGGCTATTAGCCTTCGACGGTGATACCCATGGAACGGGCGGTGCCGGCGATGATCTTCGCGGCGCCTTCCAGGCTGGTGGCGTTGAGGTCTTCCATCTTGGTGGTGGCGATCTCGTTGACCTGGGCCTGGGTCAGCTTGGCAACCTTGACGGTGTGCGGGGTCGGTGAACCCTTGGCAACGCCTGCAGCCTTCTTGATGAGCTCCGCGGCCGGCGGGGTCTTGGTGATGAACGTGAATGAACGGTCCTCGTAGACCGTGATTTCCACCGGAATAACGTTGCCGCGCTGGGCTTCCGTCGCAGCGTTGTACGCCTTGCAGAATTCCATGATGTTGACACCGTGCTGGCCAAGCGCAGGACCGATCGGCGGGGCCGGGTTAGCGGCACCTGCCTGGATCTGCAGCTTGATGAGGCCGGTGACCTTCTTCTTGGGAGCCAATGTAGGGTCCTTCTCTCAATTACGTCCTGGGACACAGGAGCGTGCCTCAGGTTGTTGGCCGCCATGGCGAGGCGGCCGGCCGCCCCTGGCTGCTAAAGCGGGCAGTCCGGGGCGAATTCTGTGGGGGTGGTTAGATCTTGCTGACCTGGTTGAAGGCCAGCGTGACCGGGGTCTCGCGTTCGAAGATGGAGACCAGCACCACAAGGGTCTGGGAGTCCACCTTGATTTCCGAGATCGTGGCCGGAAGGGTCTCGAAGGGACCTTCCTTGACGATGACGGATTCGCCGACCTCGAAGTCGACGTCGACGTGCGCGGCAGCGTGCTTGACCGGCTTGCCCTTCTCGGCCTGCTCTTCTTCGAAGACCGGGGCGAGCATGGAGAAGACCTCGTCGAGGCGCAGCGGGACCGGGTTGTGGGCGTTGCCCACGAAGCCGGTGACGCCGGGGGTGTGGCGGACGGCGCCCCAGGAGGCATCCGTCAGGTCCATGCGGACCAGGACGTAACCGGGGATGCGGACGCGGTTGATGACCTTGCGCTGAGCATTCTTGATCTCAACGACTTCCTCCATCGGAACCTGGATTTCGAAGATGTAATCTTCCATGTCCAAGGTCTGGATGCGGGTTTCCAGGTTGGCCTTGACGCGGTTCTCGTAGCCGGCGTAGGAGTGAATGACGTACCAGTCACCTTCCTGGCGGCGCAGCTTGGCCTTGAACTCGTCGGCCGGATCGACCTCGGCGGCGGCGGCAGCAGCGGCCAGTGCGTCGCCCGACTCGTCATCGGCTTCCTCGCCGGCGTCGGCGTCTGCCACGTCAACCTCGGCGGACTCGTCAGCGGCGGTCTCTGCCGTGTCAACGGCCTCGTCAGCGACGTCGGATTCGGGCGCAGCAGACACAGCCTCGGACTCTTCCCCGGCTTCCACCGCGGCGTCCTGGCTCTTATCCAGCTCAGTCTCAGTTACCTCGAGCTCCTGCTCAGACACTTGGTCTCCTGCTTCCTCATTGCTAAACATGCCTATTTAAATGACTCAATTCCGCACACCCCGCGGAACCTCCGGAATCCCGGTGGCAATCCACGCAGTCTGCGGACCGGTCGCCTTAGCTGTCCGTGGGGCCCGTGCCGCCGAAGACCCAGCCCACTCCGGTCCCGAAGGCCAGATCCAGCAGGGTGACGATGAGCATCATGATGACCACGAACACCAGCACCACGAGGGTGTAGTTGATCAGTTCCTTGCGGGTCGGTGCAACGACCTTCTTCAGCTCGCCGATGACCTGGCGGACGAAGAGCGCGATTCGAGAGAAGAAGCCTGCCTTGGGGGCATTCTTGGCGGGGCGGCCACTGGAGCTGCTTGCAGCCGTTTCGGTCACCTGGTCCTCACTCATCCTCGCAATGTCGGATACCCGGCTCTGAACTGAACCATGGTTGCTGCGCTTGTTCCGGAGAAACCGAAACAGCTTGCGCAGGGCAGACAGGACTCGAACCTGCAACCTGCGGTTTTGGAGACCGCTGCGCTACCAATTGCGCCACTACCCTATGGATCGAAAACCGGTTCCGGCCCGATTCCCCAGACTTCCCTGAGGCGCAGACCATCATCGTGTTTTCAACACCGGAGAACCAGTCTACGCAACAACTGCGCCTACGTCGAACCGGCCCTCACGGACCCCCGAAACCCTCTGATGAACATGCAGTCACATTTCCATCCCGGCACCGCGGACGATCCGGTGAACAGCATAGAGTAGGTTCCGTCGAATCCCACAAACAACCACCGAAGCTGCTAGCGAAGAATGGACCCGCGATGCCTGCCGCCCGCATTTCACAGCGAATTTCCGCCATAGCCGAATCCGCCACATTGGCTGTTGATGCCAAGGCGAAGGCGCTGAAGGCGGCGGGCCGCCCAGTCATCGGCTTCGGCGCCGGCGAGCCGGACTTCCCGACCCCCGATTACATCGTGCAGGCAGCCATCGAAGCCGCCGGCCAGCCCAAGTACCACCGCTATTCGCCGGCGGGTGGCCTGCCGGAGCTGAAGCAGGCGATCGCGGACAAGACGTTCCGGGATTCCGGTTACAAGGCCGAGGCAGCCCAGGTGCTGGTCACCAACGGCGGCAAGCAGGCCGTGTACAACACCTTCGCCACCCTGCTTGATCCGGGCGACGAGGTCATTGTGCCCACGCCGTTCTGGACCACCTACCCGGAGGCCATCCGGCTCGCGGGAGGCGTGCCGGTCGAGGTCTTCGCCGGACCGGAGCAGGAATACCTGGTCACGGTGGCGCAGCTCGAGGCAGCCCTCACGGACCGCACCAAGATCCTGCTCTTCGTCTCCCCCTCCAACCCCACCGGCGCCGTGTACATGCCGGAGCAGGTCAGGGAAATCGGCCAGTGGGCCGCCGCCAAGGGCCTGTGGGTGGTCACGGATGAGATCTATGAGCACTTGACCTACGACGGCGTGCCGTTCACCTCGATTGCCACGGCCGTCCCCGAGCTGGGTGACAAGGTTGTCATCCTCAACGGTGTTGCCAAGACCTATGCCATGACCGGCTGGCGCGTGGGCTGGATGATCGGTCCGGCCGACGTCATCAAGGCCGCCACCAACCTTCAGTCGCACGCCACGTCCAACGTCTCCAACATCCCGCAGATGGCCGCCCTCGCCGCCGTGTCCGGGCCGCTGACCGCCGTCGACGAGATGAAAGTCGCCTTCGACCGCCGCCGCAAAGCCATCGTGGCCGGGCTGAATGCGATCGAGGGTGTCGAATGCCCGACGCCGAAGGGCGCCTTCTACGTCTACGCGGACGTCCGTGCCCTGCTCGGCAAGGAGTTCCCCGCCGCGAACGGTCCCGTCCGGCCGTCGACGTCGGCGGAGCTGGCCACGCTGATCCTGGAAGAGGTCGAAGTGGCCGTGGTTCCTGGCGAGGCTTTTGGCCCCTCCGGCTACCTGCGCCTCTCCTACGCCCTGGGCGACGAGGACCTCGCCACCGGCGTCGCCCGGCTGCAGGACTTCCTCGGCAAGGCGAAGTAGCAGCCCTCCCTCACGTTTGGCGGGTAAAACACCAACGCTCCCTCACCTCAGGCGGGTAAAACACCAACGCTCCCTCACCTCAGGCGGGTAAAACATCAACGCTCCCTCACCTGTGCAGCGCAGGGGTGAGGGAGCGTTCGACGTACAGCCGCCGAACCTGCGGGAGCGTCGGACGTACAGCCGCCGGACCTGCGGGAGGGTTGGGTGCGTTAGAGGAGCCGGCGTTCGGCGGCCCAGCGGGTGAGTTCGTGCCGGCTGGAGAGCTGGAGTTTGCGCAACACCGCCGAGACGTGGGTCTCCACGGTCTTGATCGAGATGAACAGCTCCTTCGCGACTTCCTTGTAGCTGTAGCCGCGGGCGATGAGCCGCATCACTTCGAGCTCGCGGGCGGAGAGCCTGTCCAGCTCGTCGTCGGCAATGTCGGCCGGGGCGGTACCGAAGGCATCCAGCACAAAACCCGCCAGCCGGGGCGAGAAGACGGCGTCCCCGCCGGCGACGCGGCGGACGGCGTCGGAAATTTGTGTTCCGGAGATGGTCTTGGTGACGTAGCCGCGGGCCCCGGCCCGGATCACCGAGACGACGTCCTCGGCCGCGTCCGAGACGCTCAGGGCCAGGAACCGGGTGCTGCCCAGCAAGGGCGCGGAACCGGCCAGCACTTCGCGTCCGCCGCCGCCGAGTCCTCCCGGCAGGTGGACATCGAGGAGCACGACGTCGGGACGCACGGCAGCGATCACCGCGACGGCGTCCTCGACCGTTCCGGCCTCGCCGGCGACGACGATGTCCGGGTCCAGGTCCGCCTTCAGTCCGGACCGGAAGATGGCGTGGTCGTCCACGATCACCACCCGGATCCCCCGGGCCGGGGGATCCGCTTCGGTGTTGTTCACAGTCTTGCCTCTCCGTTGCTGTTGCTGGTGGTGGCGCCGGCGGGCGCTCCCGTGGGGAGGGGCAGCCTGAGCCGCACCTCGGTGCCGTCCTGGGTGCTGGTGATGGTGGCCGTGCCGCCGTGGCGGTTCATCCGGCCGACAATCGATTCGCGGATTCCCATCCGGTCAGCGGGGACGGCGTCCGGATCGAAGCCGGGACCGCGGTCCTTCACGAAGACCTCCGCCGCGCCGTCGGTGACTTCCAGGTACACCGATACGGCGCCGCCGCCGTGCCGGGCCGCGTTCAGCATGGCCTCCCGGGCGGCCTGGACGAGTGCCTCGTGGCGTTCGGTCATGGCGGAATCGCCCACCGTGACCACCTCCACCGCGCGGCCAAGGGAGTCCTCCACTTCCGCCGCCGCGGTCTTGATGCCCTCGGACAGCTGCCCGGCTTCCTTGGCCGGATCCCGGTAAAGCCAGCCCCGCAGCTCGCGCTCCTGGGCGCGGGCAAGGCGGACGACGTCGGTCTCGTTGCCGGCGCGGCGCTGGATCAGGGCCAGCGTCTGCAGCACGGAGTCGTGCAGGTGGGCGGCGATCTCGGCCCGCTCGGTTGCGCGGACCCGGCCGGCCCGCTCCGCCTCCAGGTCCCGCCAGAATTTCAGCCCCCAGGGCAGGAGGACCAGGGCCACTCCCCCGAGCACCGCCACCGAGGACAGCAGGGCCAGCCAGGTCTGTTCCCAGGACCCGGAGCCGGACACCATGACCAGGACACCGGTCACGACGAGGGCCAGCCCGGCCGCAAGCCGGGCCCAGCCACCTGCCTGGTCGGCTTTGGTCTTGTCCACGAGGCCGGCCCTGCGGGTCTCGTCCAGTTGCATCCAGGCGATGGCGGCGCCGCCCAGAATGGCCGCCACCGGGATGAGGGTCCCGAGCGGAACATCAACACCGAGCAGGCGGGCGATCAGGATGCCGGCAGCCAGCAGCAGACCCGCCCCTAGCAGAATCTCCTTGCCGTAGCGCACGCCGGTGACACGGCTCTGCCAGGAGTCGGCAGCAACCGCCCCGGCCGGTGCGGCCGCCGCTCCCCCGGCTGCGTTGCCCGCGGCTGCGGCCGGTCCCGGCAACGAGGCCGCCGTGAGGGGGCCGGCAGGCCCGGCCAAGGGGGCCGCGAACGGTGCGCTGACGGCCGGGGCAATCGGCGACGCCGGCTGGCGGGCGTCGCGCTTGGCGCTTTCGTCCGCGGTGGGAACCATGATCCAGAGCCAGGCGTAGAAGGCGACGCCGGCGCCGCCGGCGAGCGCGGCCAACGCCATGCCGAGGCGGACCATACGCACCGGCCAGCCCAGGTGCTGGGCGAGGCCGGCACAGACCCCGGCAATCACCCGATCGCTGCCGCGGACCAGCGGCGGGCGCGAAGCGGCGGTTGTCATGACTCAATCCAAGCATGGATCAGGGTGCCCCGGACCCGTTTGCAGCCCTAACCGGGGGTGACTCAGGGACAGTTCAGGGTGTTCCCCAGTAGAGCGGATCCTTAGCGGACGGGAGGATCGAAGTATGAATCCGCACACTGAGCACCCCGATGAAGGCCCCGACCCGGCGGGCCGCAAAGCCGGGCAGACGGCAGACACGTCCGCCACCCTTCCGCTGGATACTTCCGCGACGCTCCCCTTGGACTTTCCGGCCAGCGCCGGCGCCGACGCCACCCGCGGTTCCGCCGCGGACCAGCCCCCCGCGGCAGACACCTCCGACGCTCTTCCGCCGGATACTTCCGCGACCCTCCCCCTGGACTTTTCGGCTGGCGGGCCCGGCGCTGGGGCTGGTGGCACGCCGCCACCCCCGCCGCCTCCGCCGCCGTACTACTACGGCCCGACACCCCCACCTGCCGGCAGCCAGCCGCAGAATTTCTTCGACTGGATCCGCAGCCAGGGTGTGTACCGTGGCCGCGAGCGCTGGGTCGGGGGCGTCGCCAAAGGCATCGCCCAGCGCCTGGGCGTCGACCCGCTGATTGTCCGCGGCATCCTGATTGTCCTGACGGTCTTCGCCGGCGTCGGTGTCCTCCTGTACGGCATCGCCTGGGCCCTCCTGCCCGAACCGGACGGCCGCATCCATGTCCAGGAGGCCGCCGCCGGCCGCTGGTCGTCCGGGATGACCGGTGCCCTGATCACCACCATCATTGGCTTCCCATCCCTGGGCACCGGCGTCTGGGGCTGGGACCGCTACGGCTTCGGCGCCCTCGTCTGGACCGTCGTCTGGGTAGCTGGCGCCATCTACCTCATCTACTACCTGACACAGCGCAACAACTCCCGGAACGGAGTCACCCCGATGTCCTCGAGCCCCCAGTCCGGCGGCCCGGCAAACCCCGGCTACCCGCCGAACCCGAACCCGTCAACACCGTCGACACCGTCGACACCGATCACACCGACAAACCCGTCAACACCGACGGCTTCCTACGCCGCGACCGGCTACCGCGGCGCGGAGACGCTGCCCCGCTACGGCGGGTCAACGGTTTCCGGCCCGGGCTGGGGTACGCCTCCGCCCGCCGGTCCCACCCCTCCCCCAGGGGGCGGCTACCGGCCGGTACCCGGGGGCGGCCCCGTCCCGCCGGACAAGATCCGGAACTTCGGCCCCGGCGCCCCCGCCGTCGCAGTCACCGCCGGCCTCGCCCTGCTGGTGGGCGGCGGCCTCAAGGCCCTCGACGTCGCGAACGTGATCGAGCTTGGCACCTCCAGCAACGCTGTCGTCTGGGCCAGCGCCGCGGTGGTCCTGGGTCTCGGCATCCTCTTCGCCGGCCTCAGGGGCCGCACCTCGGGCGTCCTCGGATTCTTCGCGGTGGTGACCCTGATCGTTGGCGGCATTTACAGCGCGCTTCCGAACGGCGACCGATTCCGCCCGCAGAACGCCGACTGGTCACCGGTGAGCATCGAGCAGGCCCGGGGTGGTTTCGACATCACAGCCGGGACCGGGACCGTGGACCTGACGAGGCTCGCGATCAACCCGCCGCTGAGGGCCGACCTGGTGGTCCCCATCGACGCGACGGCGA
The DNA here is from genome assembly GCF_040547025.1 of Arthrobacter sp. UYEF36. Lineage (NCBI taxonomy): Bacteria > Bacillati > Actinomycetota > Actinomycetes > Micrococcales > Micrococcaceae > Arthrobacter > Arthrobacter sp. UYEF36. The sequence continues at coordinate 207,262 of NZ_JBEPOX010000001.1, read as the reverse complement.
GCAACCTCACGGTGGTCATCCCGGACACCGTTCCGGTGCAGATCCGCGCCGACATGACCATGGGCAACCTCAATGAGGGCAGTCAGAACCACGGTGGCATGACCACCCAGCAGAGCAACTACAACACCGACAAGCCGGGAGAGACGCTGATCGTGGAGATCGACGGTACTTTCAGCAACGTCACCATCAGGGAAGGGAACTGACATGAGCAGCTATAACGCACCGACCGGCAGCACGGAAGACAGCCGCCCCGCCGCTCCCCTGCGGCCCGGCGCCCCCGAGCCGCCGGAGGATTCCCCGGCCCGGGTCGGCACCATCGTCTGGGGGCTGATCGTGGCGGCTCTCGCCGTCCTCATCATCGTCGCCCAGCTCGGCATCGTGGCGCTCAACGGCACCTATGTGGTGATCGGCCTGATGATCGGCGCCGGCGCGGCACTCGTGATCGGCGGGCTGCTCTCCGCCCGCGGGCGTGACAAAGACGCATCGACAAGGAAGTCTTGAGCCATGGAAAAGTTCTTTAGCACCGTCCGGGGCCTTGGCCTGAAACGTGGTCCGCAGCGCTGGCTGGGCGGTGTCTGCGGCGGAATCGCCGCCAAGCTGAACGTGGATGTTGCGTTCGTCAGGATCGCTGTCCTGCTCTTTGCCCTGCTGCCCGGACCAGCCTTTGTCCTGTATGTCGCGGCCTGGCTGCTCCTGCCGGATCAGCGGAACGCCATCGTCCTCGAGTCGTTCCTGGCGAAGCGCCCGAACCGCCCCTGAGGCGCCTCCTCGAGGAAAATACAGCGATGACGTCACGTGCCCCTGCCGCCCCGGCAGGGGCACTTCGCGTTGTCATCGTTTGTGTCCTGCCCCACATGCCCCACTAGACTTTAGGTGAGCTCAGCGTGGCGCTCTGCCTGTAACCCTTCAAGCCAGGATTTGAGCCGAAACATGAAAATTGGAATCCTCACCAGCGGCGGAGACTGCCCCGGACTGAATGCCGTCATCCGTGGCGCCGTCCTGAAGGGCATCGCCGTCCATGGCCACGAGTTCGTGGGATTCCTCGACGGCTGGCGCGGCGTGGTCGAGGGCGACATCATCGATATCCCCCGCACCATGGTCCGCGGCATCGCCAAGCAGGGCGGGACCATCCTGGGCACCTCCCGCACCAACCCGTTCGAGAACAACGGCGGGCCCGAGGTCATCAAGGCCAACATGGACCGGCTGGGCATCGACGCCCTCATCGCCATCGGCGGCGAGGGCACCCTGGCCGCAGCCAAGCGGCTCACCGACGCCGGCCTGAAGATCGTCGGCGTCCCCAAGACCGTCGACAACGATCTCGACGCGACGGACTACACCTTCGGCTTCGACACCGCCGTCGAGATTGCCACCGAGGCGATCGACCGGCTCCGCACCACCGGAGAGTCCCACCACCGCTGCATGATAGCCGAGGTGATGGGCCGGCACGTGGGCTGGATCGCGCTGCACGCCGGCATGGCCTCGGGCGCCCACGCCATCCTGATCCCGGAGCAAAAAGCCTCGATGGAGCAGATCGCCGAATGGGTTACCTCGGCGCGGGACCGCGGCCGCGCACCGCTGGTCGTCGTCGCGGAGGGATTCGTCCCGGATGGCCAGGAAACACCGCATTCCGAACGCGGACTGGACACCTTCGGCCGTCCGCGGCTGGGCGGGATCTCCGAACGGCTGGCCCCGGAGCTGGAGGCCATGACGGGCATCGAAACCCGGGCGACAGTGCTGGGCCACATCCAGCGCGGCGGGGTCCCCACCGCGTTCGACCGTGTGCTGGCGACCCGTCTGGGCATGGCGGCCATCGACTCCGTCGTGGAAGAACGCTGGGGCACCATGGTGTCCCTCAACGGAACCGACATCGTCCATGTGGGCTTCGACGCCGCGCTCGGCAATCTCAAGACCGTCCCGAAGTACCGCTACGACGAGGCCGCGGTCCTCTTCGGCTGAGCCCCCGGTCCGCCGCACTGAGCCCGACACGCCCGTGGGTAGGGTGGAGGCATGACACTTGAGCCCGGTTCGGTCGACATCATCCAGCTCGCGTGGGCCCGCCGCCTGGGGCTCGACGACGGCGCCTTTGCGGCGGCCGCGGGAGTCCGGATCACGCGCGCCGATGACGCGGCCCGCGACGTCCAGTTCGTCAGGCTGTTCGGCAACTCCGCCCTGGTGGGCCCGCAGTGGGCGCTGGACGCCGCCGTCGGGCTGTCCGACGAGGAACTCGCGCAGCATGTCACGCTGCTGACCATCACCCGGGACCACGGCGGCCACGGGCTCGGCGCCGCCGCGCTGTTCTTCGCAGACGATCTGCCTCTGCGGCAGCCCTCGGAGGAGTTGACCGTCTCGCACGGCCATCCGGAAGCGATCGAGCTGGAAGCCGCCTGCCCGCCGGATGACGTCAACGAAGTGGGCCTCGCGGGCCTGGAGCACCGCTTCACCATCCTGCACGCGGAGGACGGCCGCCGGACCCCCGTGGCGTGCGGTGCCTACACCGAGTGGGAGGGCATCCTGGCGCAGATGGGGGTCCTGGTGGCACCGGAGTGGCGCCGCCGGGGACTTGGCTCCCTGGCAGCCTCCATCGCGGCCCATGAGGCACTCGCCTCCGGGCTGACGCTGCAGTGGCGCTCCGACGTCAGCAACAAGGGCTCACTGGCCATCGCCCGCAGCCTGGGCTTCACCGCCGGCGGCATCCAGACCAGCGTCCTGCTGGGCTGAACCGGAGTCCGGGGTGGCCTCAGCTTGGCTGGGCCGCGGCGGGTTCGCCTTCGGCGGCCTTCGCCGGGGAACCGGGGGCCGTGCCCCAGCCCTGCATCGGCTGGGGCTTGGCGAAGAACAGCGCCACCGCCGCGCCGAGCAGGATGACCGCGGCGGGCAGCAGCATGGACTGGCCCATCGCCGTCGAGAAGCCCTGCTCCAGGGCCGCGGGAAGGGCACCGCCAAAGGACATCGGGCTGGCTTCCCCGGCCCCTCCCGGAGCTGACGGGAGTTCCGCCGCGAGCCTCGCCTGGATCAGCACCGCGATGGCGGCGCTGCCCAGGACGGCACCGATCTGGCGCGTGGTGTTGTAGACGCCGGCGCCGGCGCCAGCCTGCCGGGGCGGCAGGTTCCGGGTGGCGGTCGTGCTCAGCGGAGCCCAGATGCCGGCGTTGGCGAAGCCGAGCACCGCGCTGGGCAGCAGGAACAGCCAGATCGGCGTGTCCGGGTGCATCAGGAAGGCGTTCCAGAACAGCGCCACGGACATCAGCACCAGGCCGGCCGCGGTGATGAATTTCGGGTTGACCCGGTCAATGAACCTGCCCACCACAGGGGCCAGACCACCCGAGATCAGCGCCATCGGCACCATCATCAACGCGGATTCGGTCGGGGTCAGGCCCCGGACCATCTGGTAGTAGAAGATCAGCGGCAACGTGAACGCGGTCACGGTGAATCCCACGGTGGTGATGCCGATATTGGCGAGGGAGAAGTTGCGGTCCTTGAAGAGTGACAGCGGCAGCAGCGGCTCGCCCTTGTTCACCTTTTGCCACACAACAAACACCACCAGCACGGCGATTCCGGAGATGATCAGCCCCCACACCGTGATGGGTCCGGTGATGGTGCCCCAGTTGTAGGTCTCGCCTTCCTGGATGCCGAACACCAACAGGAACAGGCCGACGGCGCTGAGCAGCACGCCCGGGATGTCGAACTTGTGCGGGTGGGTGCTCAGGGCCGGGACGTAGCGCAGCGCGAGGAAGAAGCCGGCGATGCCCACCGGGACGTTGATGAAGAAGATCCATTCCCAGCCGAGTCCGTCCACCAGGACGCCGCCAAGGATCGGTCCCACGAGGGTGGCGACGCCGGCCGTGGCGCCCCAGATGCCCATCGCAGCGCCGCGCCGGTCCGGCGGGAAGATCCGGGTGATGACCGCCATGGTCTGGGGTGTCATCATCGCCGCGCCGAAGCCCTGGAGTACCCGGGCCATGATGAGCGTCTGGACGTCGCCGGAGAGACCGCACCAGAGCGAGGCGAAGGTGAAGACGACTAGACCGGACAGATAGAGCTTTTTCGGGCCAAACCTGTCACCCAGCCGGCCGGTGATCAGCAGCGGAACGGCGTAGGCGAGGAGGTAGGCGCTGGTCACCCAGATCACCGAGTTGATATCGGCGTTGAGGCCTTCCATGATGCGGGGATTGGCCACCGACACGATGGTGGTGTCGATCAGGATCATGAAGAAGCCGATCACCAGCGACCAGAGTGCCGGCCACGGCCTGGCTACGTTTTCCATGGGTTCCTTAGGGCTGGAGGGGATGCCGGGGTGGTTCTGGGGGCGTGCGGTGCGTCCGGACCGGATCCTCACCGGCCTCCCGTCGGGTGCACTCAACCCAGCAGTGCCAGGATGTCCTTGCGCTCGAACATCTGCGCGGCCGCGCGGGCGGAGGGCGTACCGGCGCCGGGGTCCGCTCCGGCGTCCACCAGCACCTGCGCCACCTCCGTGTAGCCCTTGAACACGGCTCCTGCGAGCGGCGTCTGGCCACGGTCGTTGGCGCTGTTGGCGTCTCCGCCGTGCTGGAGGATAAGCCGGACGGTGCCGGCGTGGCCGTGGTAGGCCGCGAGCATCAGGAGGGTGTCCCCCGCTTCGTTGGTGAGTGTCGCCGGCACGCCGGCCGCGAGGTAGCCGGCGAGCAGCCCGGAGTCCCCCTGGCGGGCAGCGTCGAAGAGCTTGTGGGCCAGGGCCAGCGTCTCGTCGTCCGGCCCGGTGTTCTCGCTGGTCATCGCGTTCCCCTCAGGAAGCCGGTCTGGCGGCCCACGACCTGGCCGGCGTCGGGAGCCACAATGACTTCCTGCGCCGCGGTGTAGGGCTCGTCGCCGTCGAGGACGGTCAGGACGTCCTCCGGCGCGACCGATCGCTTGACCACGGCCAGTGCCACCGGCCCCATTTCGTAGTGCTGCGCCACGGAGGTCACGGTGCCGACCTTGCGGTCACCGGAGCGGACCTCGCTGCCGACGGCGGGCATGGTGTGCTGTGAGCCGTCGAGCTGCAGGAACACCAGCCGGCGCGGCGGATGGCCCAGGTTGTGGACCCGGGCCACGGTTTCCTGGCCCTTGTAGCAGCCCTTGTTCAGGTGCACGGCGGTGCGCAGCAGGTCCAGTTCGTGCGGGATGGTCTTGTCGTCGGTTTCGGCACCCCAGCGCGGGCGCCAGGCTGCGATGCGCAGCGCCTCGGCGGCCCAGATCCCGGCGAGCGGGCGGTCGCCGACCGTGGCTTCCAGCTCGGCGGCCGGGACAAGGTATTCGAACCACGGCCGTTCCAGGCCGGGGTGGGAATCCTCCGCGACCACGGCGTAGGAGTAGCCGCCGGCGCCGACATGCGGCCAAGGGTCTTCCCAGACCAGCAGACCGGAGAATTCCGGCACCGGGCGGGTGGCTCCCAGGACAGCCCAGTCCGCCGAGGCGTCGGCGATCTCAACGCGGAGCATGAACTTCATCTTGTTGAGCCACTCGGCCAGCGGAGCGGCCTCGGCTGCCTCGACGACCAGCCACATGGTTGCGCCGTCGTCCACCACCCGTGCGTCGAATTCAATCCGGCCCTGCACGCTGAGCAGCAACAGTTCGCTGGACTGCCCGGGCGCCAGGTTGGTGAGCTGCTGGGAGGACAGCGTATTGAGCCAGCTCAGCCGGTCCGGCCCGGTGACGGTGACGACGCCGCGGTGGGACAGATCCACGACGGCGGTGCCGGCGGCCAGCGCCCGCTGTTCGCGCAGCGGTTCGCCATAGTGGGAGGCGACGCCGGCGTCAGCACCGCCGGCTTCGACGGCGCCAGGGCGCGCGAGCAGTGGGCTCTTGATAGTCATATGAAGTAGAAGTCCTTAAGGGCTAGCGGTATTCCGGATTCTCGAAGTCAAACCTTGTCCCCGCTTTCCAGGCCTCGGGCAGGTTTCCGTAGGCAGGGATGCCGCCGGCGTCCTTGAGCATCCGGGCCAGGTGCAGCAGGTTCCACGTCATGAAGGTGGTGTTGCGGTTGGTGAAGTCGCTTTCCGGGCCGCCGGAACCTTCGTCAAGGTAGCTCGGGCCCGGCCCGACGGCGCCAATCCAGCCGGCGTCGGCCTGCGGCGGGATGGTGAAGCCAACGTGCTGGAGGCTGTAGAGGACGTTCATGGCGCAATGCTTGATGCCGTCCTCGTTGCCGGTGATGAGGCAGCCGCCCACCTTGGGATAGAACGCCCACTGGCCCTTGTCGTTAAGCTCGCCCGAGTGCGCGTAGAGGCGTTCGATCAGCTTCTTGGTCTGCGAGGAGTTGTCGCCCAGCCAGATCGGTCCGGCCACGATGACGATGTCTGCTTCCCGGACGGCCGGATACAGCTCCGGCCATTCATCGGTCAGCCAGCCGTGCTCGCGCATGTCCGGGTAGACGCCGCTGGCGATATCGTGGTCCACCGTCCGGATGACCCGGGTGCTGACGCCGTGTTTGTCCATGATCCGGCGGCTGACCTCGATCAGGCCCTCCGTGTTGGAGGTCTCCGGGGACTTCTTGAGGGTGCCGTTGAAGTACACGGCTTTGAGGTCGCTGAAGTCGGCTGACCTCCCGGGCTGAGCAGCTGCGGTATTCACTGTGGTGCTCCCTGCGGTCGCTACGGACAAAGGAAAATCAGTGAGACCTTACAACGGGCCCCGGTCAGGCCGCGCGCGGCGTGACGCCGGTCAGGTGACCTTGTGGAGGATGGCGGACGCGTGGGCCTCCAGGCCGCTGCCCCCCGCAGGGGTCTTGCCCGTGGCCACGTCCCAGCGCCAGAGCAGGTTGCCGTCCACGAGTCCAAAGATCCGGGTGGCGGCCGTGTACTCCTTGGAGTGGCTGCCGCGCATCACCATGTCGGTACTGAGCTGGATCTGCGGGCCCTTGATCTGGCCGTAGTACAGCTCGGAGATCCCGCCGGGGTGGGAGATCGAGACGGAGATGTCGAAGCCGCCGTCCTTGTTGCGCAGGGCCTCGACTTCGTCGGCGCTTTTGAGCACGGGAACGATGTCCGCCGGGATCAGCCCGGGGCCGCCGTCTTCCTCGCGCTGTTTGCGCTCCAGGGCCCAAAAACCGGTTTCGACCGTCAACGGACGCAGCCTGGTGCCCTCGTCGTCGGTCAGCCAGCTCTCCGCACGGTACTGCAGGTACGGCAGGCCGTTGTGTGTGAAGGAGACGCGTTGCACGAAGTGCTCGGACTCCTCTTCCCCGGCCCCCAACCGGCCTCGGCCCTCCCACTCACCAATGAGCCAGGACAGCGGAACGATTTCGGGGGTCAGATCTGTAGGTATTTCAATCGGCACAGCAGCTACCTCTGGAAACGAAGACGGCTAGTAATTTCTGGCTGTTACTTCTGGCCTTTGAAGAGGCGGTACACCACGAAACCCGCGAACCAGGCCATGGCCAGGCTGGCAACGCCGAGGAGAACAAGGAAGAAGATTTCAAATGCAAGTACGGACATGATGCCATCCTAGCGCTTTAGAAGATGAGTAGTTTGTCTATGAAGTAAGCCAGCGAACCGACGGCGGACACCGGGCCCAGTCCGATTCCGAGGGCTGCCGCAAAGCTTAGCGATTCACCGCGGAGGATGACCAGCCGGCGGAAACTCACCAGCACGGCTCCCACCACCACCCCGACGATCGCCGCCGGGAGCACGGCGATGTCCGAGAAGACGAGGCCCGCGAGCGGTCCTGCCAGGCCGGCAGCGACGATGCCCAGTGGCGCCACGACCCGGTCCGGCCAGCGGATCAGGCCCGCCAGCAGGGCGACAGCAGCGCTGATCGCGGCGACCAGGACCATCTCGCGGACGCCATTGAAGCGGAAGCACGCGATCCAGCCGGCGCCCAGGCAGGACAACATCACGCCGGCGGACGAACCGAGCGTGGACTCCAGGCGCTGCGCCTGGCCGGTGCCGCGGATCAGCTGCATCACGAAGATGGCCATCACGCCGGCTGCCATGAACGACGGCGTCCAGTCCAGGAAACCCGGGGCGGGAAGGTAGGTGGCGGCAACTGCGGCGCCCACGCCCGGCAGGCCGATCAGGACGGCGAGGGTTTTTTTGGCCGGGATGCCCAGGAAATGCGGCCAGCCGATTCCGACGCCGGCGGCGATGAGCACCGCCACTGCCAGGAGTGCCTCCGGCGAGGTGTAGGACGCGCCAACAATCGCGGCGAGTCCGGCCAGGCCGATGACGCCGATGGACCAATCCCTCACTGCATACCCAACATGTGTATATCCGTCATTCGTCGACCTGGTCTTTCGTCATGGGGGCGGCAGGCCCCGACGGATCAATCCTGCCCTATATGACCGTTTTGTGTCGCAAAAGAACCCGACGCAGGTGACGGAAGCATGTCCGGCAAGGGGCCTTTGGGTATACTCAGACACAGCTACAGACGCCCAACGATGCGCGGACACCCCTTGGAGGAAACATGTCGCACATCCTGTTACTGACGAACAGCACCGGCTCATCGGTGGACGTCCTGCCTGCGCTGGAACTACTGAACCACCGGGTCCATATTCTCCCCGCCGAGCCGACGGCGCTGCTGGAGACCGACCCGTGCGACATCGTCCTGCTGGACGCCCGCAAAGACCTCGTCGGCGCCCGCTCCCTGACGCAGTTGCTCAAGGCCACCGGCCTGAGCGCCCCCCTCATGCTGATCCTGACCGAGGGCGGCATGGCCGCCGTGTCCTCGGCATGGGCGGTCGACGACATCCTGCTGGAGTCCGCCGGACCCGCCGAGGTCGAAGCCCGCATCCGCCTGGGCGTCGCCCGGGCCGTGCCGGACCAGGACGACGCCCCGACGGAGATCCGGGCTGCCGGCGTCGTCATCGATGAGGCCAGCTACACCGCCCGCGTCAACGGCGCACCGCTGAACCTGACCTTCAAGGAATTCGAACTGCTCAAGTACCTGGCGCAGCACCCCGGGCGGGTCTTCACCCGCCAGCAGCTGCTGACCGAAGTCTGGGGCTACGACTACTACGGCGGCACCCGCACGGTGGACGTCCACGTCCGGCGCCTGCGGGCCAAACTCGGCGCCGACCACGAGAACCTGATCAGCACGGTCCGCAACGTGGGTTACCGCCTGACCCTGGTCCGGCATCCGGAGGAAGAACTCACCGAGGCCTGACGTGCAGGGGCCCGGGCACCTTCCCTTTCGAGTGCAGCCCGATAGCTCCCGCACGGAGCAAGCAAAAAGCCCCGGACACCAGTCCGGGGCTTTTTCTACTTCAGTGGAGGACATACGGGTCGAACGTATCGAGGCCACCCCAGTGGTGGATCCCCCTCGTGTCACTGCCGGCGGCACCGAGAAACAGGTTATGGACCGAACAGCCGGACGAGTAACGACTATACGTAAGAGTTCCGGAAACAACAAAATCGGCTCCGCCCCGGCGGCACCGTATAGCCTTGCACCATGAGTCCTGTGCACCCCGAGAACTGGCCCGTCCTCTCCGCCACAGGAGCTGCGGACCCGCAGCTCCTGAAGGACGTCAAAGCCCTCGCGGCCGCCGCTGAGGAATCCGACGGCAATCCGCCGCTGTCCGAGCAGACACTCGTGACCCTGCGTGCCGCGGACGCAGGCGGGGCCGCAGGCACACCCACCGCACTGACCCTCGCCCTTTACTGCCCCGACGAGAAATCGGACCCGGCGACGGCAGAGGATCTGGCCGGGGTCGCCGTCGTGATCGAGGAACCGGACGGCACGGGGGTGCTGGAAATTGCCGTCCACCCCAGCTACCGCAACCAGGGCGTGGCGAACCGGCTGGTCGGCGAACTCCAGGCGACGCGCGGCTTCGCGGGCCTGAAGGCCTGGTCCCATGGCAACCATGAAGCCGCGGCCGACCTCGCCGCGCGCTACGGCTACGGCCCGGTCCGCGAGCTGTGGAAGATGCGGCTCGCCGGGTCGACGGCGGAGCTGCCCGACGTCCCGCTGCCCGCCGGAGTGAGCCTGCGCTCCTTCGTCCCGGGCCAGGATGAGGACGCCTGGCTCGCGGCGAACCGGGCCGCGTTCGCGCACCATGCCGAGCAGGGCGCCATGACCCGCGGCGACCTGGCCGCCAGGATGGACGAGCCGTGGTTCGATCCCGCCGGTTTCCTGCTGGCCGTCGATGCCTCGGACCGGATCCTCGGGTTCCACTGGACCAAGGTGCATCCCCGGCACGGTGACCACCCGGCGATCGGCGAGGTGTACGTCGTGGGCGTCGCTCCCGGGGCACAGGGCACCGGACTGGGGAAAGCGCTGACCGTGGCCGGCATCCGTCACCTGCAGCACCAGGGCCTGCACGCCGTCATGCTCTACGTCGATGCGGACAACATTCCGGCCGTTTCGCTGTACCGGCGGCTGGGCTTCACCCGCTGGGACGTCGACGTTATGTACGCCCCGCTGGAAGGGCGTTAATCCAGTCGGCGGACATCTTCTTTACGCCCGGGGAAATCCGGGCTCTGCGAAAGCTGATCGCCGGATGATTGCTTGTAAGGTTGAAGCTAAATCGAGCCAGCATTAGGAGAGACCATGCAACGGGATTCTGCCCGGACAGCCACGTCTGGGGCCGCCACGTCGGACAAAAAAGTCAGACCCGCGCGTGCCCAATTCGGTTCCTCCGAAGTGCCTGCCTCACGTGCCACCCAGGACCGGATCGACATCCCGGAATTCGCGCCCAACCTGGAGCCGGAGGGCGACTTCAGCCCGGACCGCTTCCTGGACCGCGAACTGAGCTGGCTCTCGTTCAACGCCCGGGTGCTGGAACTCGCCGAAGACCCGAACCTGCACCTGCTGGAACGCGTCAGCTTCCTGTCCATCTTCGCGTCCAACCTGGACGAATTCTTTATGGTCCGTGTCGCCGGGCTGAAGCGCCGCATCGCCACCGGCCTGGCCGTCCCCTCCCCCGCCGGGCTCAGCCCGATGCAGGTCCTTGAACAGATCGGCGACGAAGCCCACCGGCTGCAGCAGCGCCACGCCCGCGTCTACGCCGAGCAGATCCGCCCGGCGCTGGCCTATGAGCACATCCATCTCATGCACTGGGAGGAACTCGATTCCCAGGCCAAGGACCAGCTCAGCGCGATGTTCGCCGAGAAGGTCTTCCCGATTCTGACCCCGCTGGCCGTGGACCCGGCCCACCCCTTCCCGTATATCTCGGGGCTCTCGCTGAACCTCGCCGTCGTCGTCCGCAACCCGGTCAGCGACAAGGAACTCTTCGCCCGCCTCAAGGTCCCGGACCAGCTCCCCCGGCTGATCTCGATCGACGGCCCGCGCGCCGGCTCCGTGCCGGGCAGGGTGGCACGTTTCATCGCCCTCGAGGAAGTCATCGCCGTCCACCTGGACCAGCTCTTCGCCGGGATGGAAGTGCTGGAGCACCACACCTTCCGCGTCACCCGCAATGAGGACGTCGAGGTCGAAGAGGACGACGCCGAGAACCTCCTGCAGGCCCTCGAAAAGGAACTGCTGCGCCGCCGATTCGGCCCGCCGGTCCGGCTCGAAGTCACAACCGACATCAACCCGAACATCCGTGCGCTGCTGATCCGCGAGCTGGGCGTCGAGGAATCCGAGGTCTACTCTGTCCCGGCGCCGCTGGATCTCCGCGGGCTCTCGGTCATCGCCGGAATCGACCGGGCCGACCTGCATTACCCCAAGCATGTCCCGCACACCTCCCGGCATCTCAACGAGTCGGAAACGTCCAAGGCGGCGAACGTCTTTGCGGCCATGCGGCGGCGGGACATCCTGCTGCACCACCCCTATGACTCGTTCTCCACCTCGGTGCAGGCGTTCCTGGAACAGGCGGCCTCGGACCCGAAGGTCCAGGCCATCAAACAGACGCTGTACCGCACCTCGGGCGACTCGCCGATCGTCGACGCCCTGATCGACGCCGCCGAGGCCGGCAAGCAGGTCCTGGCCCTGGTCGAAATCAAAGCCCGCTTCGACGAGCAGGCCAACATCTCGTGGGCCCGGAAGCTGGAGCAGGCCGGCGTGCACGTGGTCTACGGCATCGTGGGCCTCAAGACCCACTGCAAACTCTCCCTTGTGGTGCGCCAGGAGGTGGATGGCCTCCGCCGCTACTGCCACATCGGCACCGGCAACTACCATCCGCGCACCGCCCGCTACTACGAGGACCTGGGCCTTCTGACGGCCAACGAGCAGGTGGGCGAGGACCTCTCCAGGCTCTTCAACCAGCTCTCCGGCTACGCCCCGAAGTCAACCTTCAAGCGGCTGCTCGTGGCTCCCCGGTCGGTGCGTTCAGGACTCATCGACCGGATCGAAACGGAAATCCGGAACGCCCGGGCAGGCCTCACCGCCCGGGTCCAGATCAAGGTCAACTCGATGGTGGACGAAGCCATCATCGATTCCCTGTACCGGGCTTCCCAGGCCGGCGTCCCCGTGGACATCATCGTCCGCGGCATCTGCTCCCTGCGTCCCGGGGTGCCCGGCCTCAGCGAGAACATCACGGTCCGCTCCGTGCTGGGCCGGTTCCTGGAGCACTCCCGCGTCTTCGCCTTCGCCAATGCCGGGGACCCGGTGGTCTACATCGGTTCGGCGGACATGATGCACCGCAACCTGGACCGGCGGGTGGAAGCCCTCGTCCAGCTCACCAGCGGGGACGACACGACGTATGTCATGGACCTGCTGCGCCGCTACATGGATCCCGGCACCGCCAGCTGGCACCTGAACAACGAGGCGGAATGGACCCGCCACCACCTCACCGAAGACGGTCAGGATCTCGAAGACATCCAGTCCTGGCTGCTCAATTCCCGCTCGCGCCAGCGCTCGTCCGGGCTGCGGTAGGGGCTCTGGCTTTGAGTAGCGATTCACTGGTCGCCGACCAGACAGACCATCCCGGCGATGCAATTGCGGTGGTGGCTGCGGGCGCCCTGCCTTGGCGCGTCGCCCCTGGCGACAAGGACCAAGTCGAGGTCCTGCTGATCCACCGCCCGCGGTATGACGACTGGTCCTGGCCCAAGGGCAAGATCGACGCCGGCGAGACGGTGCCCGAGTGCGCCGCCCGCGAGGTCGAAGAGGAAATCGGCCTGAAGGCGACCCTGGGCATTCCGCTGCCCGCCATCCACTACCACGTCCCGGCCGGGCTGAAGGTGGTCCACTACTGGGCCATCGACGTCGACGGGGCCGCCCTCCGCCCGGACGGCAAGGAAGTGGACAGCGTCATGTGGTGCTCGCCGGAGAAGGCGGCGCGCCTGCTGAGCAACCCCAGCGACGTGGCCCCGTTGGAGCACCTGGCGGCCGCCCACGCCCGCGGCGAACTAAAGACCTGGCCGCTGGTGATCGTGCGCCATGCCAAGGCCAAGCCGCGCTCCTCATGGTCCAAAGCCGAAGGGGACCGGCCCCTCGCGGTCACCGGGCTGCGGCAGGCGCAGGCAGTCGGGCGGCTATTGCAGGCCTGGAAGCCCAGGCGCATCGTCTCCAGCCCGTGGCTGCGTTGCGTTGCCACCATCGCCCCCTACGCCAAGGCGTCCGACGCGAAGGTGAAGCTGAACGAAGCCCTCACCGAGCACCGGCACGGCCGCCATCCGCACAAGACCGCCGCCGCCGTCGAGGGCCTCTTCGACAAGCAGCGGGCCGTGGTCCTCTGCACACACCGCCCCGCCCTGCCCACCGTCTTCGCCCAGCTGGGAAAGCACATGGGGTCCCGGTTGCGGGCCCTGCTGCCGGACTCCGACCCGTTCCTTGCTCCCGGCGAGATTGTCGTGTGCCACGTGGCGCACCACAGCAAAGACAAGGTTGTCGCGGTCGAGCGGTTCAGGCCGTTCGACGACTGAGGTCCTTGACCCTCCCCCCTGCCGGCCATAGTTTGTATCAAACACCTGATACATTGCCGCTGAATCTTTGGGGGATTTCATGCCGCTCCAGTCCGAGCTGCCGCCGCTGCTGTTGCTTGGCCCGCTCCTCGCCGCCGTCGTCGTGTACGGAGTGCTGCGCTGGGTAGTCTGGGCACCGCGCACTGGGACCTCCCCGGCGTCGGTGTCGGAGCACGCGCTGTGGGTGGGCGTCATCGGCTGGCTGGCAAGCTCCCTCCAGGGGGCGATGAACCTGGGCATCATTCCGGCCAATCCGTCCTCCGGCGGTGGCCTGACCAGCGCCGGGATGATCCTGCCGGCACTGCTGTGGCCGGTTCTGGGCTGCCTGACCGTGCACGCCATCGGCCAGGTCAGTTACCCGGGTCCCCGGCGGATGCGGCGGCAGGCCGTGCTGTCAGTCCGGCATATCCGGGACTTCCTGCCCCGCCGGCTGGGCCTGACCACGGCCGCCATCTTTGTCAGCGCCGCCGCGGCCATCGCCCGGACGGCCACCCTCCCCGGGTTCGCGGCCGTGGCACCCACCCAGGTCAGCGACGGCCAATCCACCTATTACAACGGCGGCGGTGACGGCCGGATCCCCGGGCCCGAAGTGGCCGGCTGGCTCGGCGCCGCCCTGCTGGTGCTGGCCGGCGGAACGTGTCTGGTGCTGTGGCTGATTGCCAGCCGCCGCCAGCTGGAGTCCCTCGACGCGGCCGATAACGCCGTGCTGCGGACCATCGCGATGAACCGGCTGCTGCGCACGGTGTCCACGGTGGCTGCCGGGCTGGCAGCCATCGCCGGGAACTTCGCGGCCCGGCCCGATCCGGCCCAGGGGATGAGATCGTGGGCGAACCCGGAAGGCCTGGCGTGCGCCGCGGTCCTGCTCGTGATGTGGTGGTGGCGGCCCCCGCGGCTCGCGGCCGCCGGGCTGGGTGTCCGGAACCGCCCGGAACCAGGGATCGCCACCGACGGGCAGCACCCGGCGGCCCGGCTCGTCGCCTCCCTCGGGGCGCTGCTGGGGCTGGCGGCCGCTGTGCCGCTGCTGTCCGGAGTCTTCCTCTCCCAGGCCCTCGTGGCCGCCGCCAGCTACGGTTTTGCCGGTTTCGTGGCGCTGATGGCCGCCTCCGTGCTGCTCGTTATGACCGCCGGCGAGCTCCTGCTGCAGCACAACTACGGACGCCCGGATGCGCCGCGCGGCTGGCCCCGGCCACCGGTGAGCCCCGCCCTGCTGACCACGGCTGTCCTGGGGCTGTTGTCCTTCCTGATCGTCCTGGCTGTCACGGCGCTGGGTCAGGCCCGTCTCGCCGGGGGCCCGGGCTGGGTTCCGGCCGGGCTGCTCACGGCCGGAGTATCTGCCCTCGCCCTGCCGGCGCTCGTCCTGGCCAGGCGCCGCCAGGGTGTTGCCGGCGCCCCGGCCGGCCTGGACGCGGCCCTTCGCGCCATCACCGTCCACCGGGTGGTGCGGACCCTGGCCGCCACCCTCACCGCCCAGGCCGCTGTCCTGCTGCTGACCGGAAGCAACGCCTGGGCGGCGGTGCTGGGCCGGGCGGCCTTCGGGGAGACCGACCCCGCGGCGACAACCTGGTGGCCGGCGATCACGGCCGGCGCAGTGCTGGGCGTCGCGGCCACCGTGATCGCCGTCATCCCGGTGCGCGGTCCGGCCCGGCCCGCCCCGGCTCCCCTGCCGAGGACGGAAGTGTCCGCGTGACGGCAGGGATCTCCGTGGACCTCGGCTCGGCCACCCCGCCGTACGAACAGATCCGGGCGCAGATCTCCTCGCTGATCGCCCTCGGAGCCCTGGCGCCGGGCACCCGGCTGCCGACGGTCCGGAGCCTCGCGGCGGACCTGGGGATCGCGGCCGGGACCGTCGCCCGCGCCTACCGGGAGCTCGAGCAGGCGGGGCTGATCGACACCCGGCGGCGCAACGGCACCGTGGTCGCCGGAACGCCGGCCGACGAAACAGAATCCCGGGCCCCGGCCACCACTCCCGCGCCGGGGGCCGTCGCCGCCCGGGTGACTGCCGCCGTCGAGCATTACATTGCCGAGGGCCGGCGCGCCGACTTCGACGACGCCGCGCTGCTGGCAATCCTGCGGGCGAAGCTCAGCCAGCAAGACGGATAAGGTGCGGCAGCGAGTTCTCAGTAGACTGGGACCGTGAGCATTCCAACGCCCTATGAAGACCTGCTGCGCGATGTGCTGGAGCACGGCACACACAAATCGGACCGTACCGGGACGGGCACCCTGAGTGTGTTCGGCCGCCAGATGCGTTTCGATCTGAGCAAGAGTTTCCCCCTGATCACCACCAAACGCGTGCACTTCAAGTCCGTCGCCGTGGAGCTGCTCTGGTTCCTCCGCGGGGACACGAACGTGTCGTGGATGCAGGACCAGGGTGTCACCATCTGGAACGAATGGGCCGACGCCGACGGCGAACTTGGCCCGGTCTACGGCGTCCAGTGGCGCTCCTGGCCCACCCCGGACGGGGGCCACATCGACCAGATCGCCGAGCTCATCGAGAACCTCAAGAGCAACCCGGATTCCCGCCGGCACATCGTCTCCGCCTGGAACGTCGCCGAGCTCAAGGACATGGCCCTCCCGCCGTGCCACGCGTTCTTCCAGTTCTACGTGGCCGACGGCAAGCTCTCCTGCCAGCTCTACCAGCGCTCCGCGGACACGTTCCTGGGCGTGCCGTTCAACATCGCCTCCTACGCCCTGCTGACCTGCATGATCGCCCAGCAGACCGGCCTGGAACCCGGCGAATTCGTCTGGACCGGCGGCGACGTCCACATCTATGACAACCACATGGACCAGGTGCTCAAGCAGCTCGCCCGCGAACCCTACGAGTACCCGCAGCTGAAGATCACCCGCAAACCTGCCTCCATCTTCGACTACACCCTCGATGACTTCGAGGTGGTCGGATACCAGCACCACCCGACGATTAAGGCCCCGATAGCCGTATGAGCAACGACGAAATCCAGGGCACGCAGCCCGCCGGCTTCACCGACACACTGGCGGCCCTTACCGGGCTCGGCGTCGTGTGGGCCCAGACCAGCACCGGTGTCATCGGCAAGGACGGCGGGATGCCGTGGCGCCTGCCCGAGGACATGCGGCACTTCACCCGGCTCACCACAGGCCACCCGGTGATCATGGGCCGCAAGACCTGGGAATCCTTCCCCGACCAGTACCGCCCCCTGCCCGGGCGGACGAACATCGTCATCACCCGGCAGGAAGAGTGGGGCGGGACGCCCGCGGCGGAAGGCGCCATCGCGGTCAAGTCCCTGGACGACGCGCTCTTGGAGTCCCAGTTCGCGCCGGGCAACGAGATGGTCTGGATCATCGGCGGAGGCAACATCTACGCGCAGTCCATGGACCTCGCCGACGTCGCTGTGATCACCACCATCGACGCCACGACGGAGGGCGACACCTTCGCCCCGGACCTGGGCTACGACTGGACCATGGGCGCAAGCCTGCCGGCCGACGGCTGGGAAACCGCCGGGAACGGCACCCGCTACCGCATCAACGTGTGGCGCCGGACGGAGCACTGAACCAATGTTGAAGAAACCCGAAACCCTCTTTGTCCTTGGCTACATGCTGCTGCCGCTGCTGGCGCTGCTGTCCGCGATTGTGGGACTGACCATGATCCTGGGCGGCAACAAGATCGTCGGAGCAATCGTGCTGGTGGTGGTCACCCAGGCCTTCGCCTTCGGAGCGTTCTACGCCCTCCGGAAGCGCAAGCACGCGCTGCTTACCGAACACAGCGGCGAGTAACGGCGCGTTGGGCTCCGGCCCTGGGCGATGGGGAGATCACCCCATCGCCTGGTGCCGCCGTTCCGGCTACATTGGTGCCGGTTAGATACTCACACCGGAATACACCAGGTCCCGGTCGCAGCCGGTTAGGCTGATGCAGGTAAAAGGGGGATGCCGCTATGGCAGGAAACTTGTGGGGCGCCGACGTCGCCCAGCTGCGCACACTTGCGCAACAGTTCGGCAAGACGTCCGAGACGCTGCTGCAGCAGTCCACGACGCTGACGTCGGCCATCAACGGCAATACGGCCTGGAAGGGAGCCGACGGCGCCCGCTTCACCTCCGAGTGGAACGGCAGCCACCGCGCCCTGATCCAGAAGACCGCGCTGGCGCTCAAAGCAGAGTCCAAACGGCTGATGACCCACGCCGAGCAGCAGGAAAAGGCCAGCAACAACGGATCCGGTTCAGGCGCTCCCGGGGCCCCGGGTACGCCTGGCACGCCTGGCGCCCCGGGAGGCCAGGGCGGACGCGGCACCCGCAACGACCCCTGGGGACCGGACTGGCTGACCGGCCCGGACTCGCCGTTCCGTGGCGGCTGGGACATCTACAACCTGGTCAAGGCGCTGCCCAATCTCCGTTCCGGGCTGTTCGATATCGGCGCGATGCTGCACAAGTCCAGAATTGGCGACTTCCTGGACGCCAGCGCCTGGCGCACCTTTCAGAACTCCAACGAATTCAGCAAATTCTTCAACGTCTCGAACCAGTTGTTTGAGGGGCGCTGGCACGAAGCCCTCAACCTCACGGAAGGCACCAAGGCATTCCAGGCCTTCGACGGCCTCGGCAAGGGCCTGGGCGTGCTCGGCGTGGGGCTGGACAGCCTGGACGCCGTCAACGCGGCCAAAGACGGCGAGTACAGCTCAGCAGCCTATTCCGGGACGAAGGCCTTGATTGGCGCCGGCTCCTTCCTGCCGCCGCCCGCGGGGACCGTCTGCATGGTCGCCAGCGCCGGACTGGCCATTTACGACAACGTCCCGGTCGTCCACGACTCGGTGAACTACGTGGGCGGCCAAATCGCCGACGGCGCCGGCGCCGTGGCCGATTCCGTGAGTGACGGTGCCAGCGCCGTGGCCGATTCCGTGAGTGACGGCGCCGACGCCGTCGGCGATTTCTTTGGCTTTTAACAACGAGGAGATTCACATCGTGACTGAGACAAGCACCGCCCCCGCGCCCGTGCAGGCGGTCTACCCGGACGCCATCGGCTTTGGCTTCGCCGAACTGATCGCGTTGCTGAACCTGCAGCACGGGCCTGCGGCAACCGCCAGCGCCGAAGCCCTCCGCATCGCCAACGAGCTCGAGGATCCGATGATCCTTTCCGCCGGCGCCTCCTCACTGGTGGCCCGGGGAGCGGCCACAGTGGAGCCGGACGGAACCCTGTCGGTCAGCGGCCCGGTCGCGGCGGTGACCCGTGCCCTGACATCGGCCGAGCGCCGCATGCAGATCACCTTGTTGACGCCCGAATCGGCAGACAGCGTACTCACCGTAGAATCGCAGGGTTTCCGGATCCTGCTGCAGCCCCGCGCCTTCCTGAGCTGGTTCGCCATGGCGCAGGACCCGGACATTTCCGCCGCTGAGGCCAACTTCTTCATCATGCGCAAGCATCTGGAAGACCACCCCGACGGCGGGGCCACCCTCAAACGCCTCGAAGATCCGGACGGCGGGCAGTTGCTGCTCAAGCGCGCTGGCGGCTCCTGGAGCGTCGGCTACAGCGGCCGGGGCACCGGAGCGATCGAGGAGATCGCCGGACTCACTGACGCCCAGGTACTCGAACGCATCCGCTCAATCCGGAAAGACTGAACACGATGGACAATGACGCGGCCCGCCGCTCCGAGGACGAGCAGACCAGGGCCATGCACGAACAGGCCGTGGCTGCCGGCGAAAAGCGCCTGCTGACCCGGACAATGGACGGCGGCAGGCTGCACAGCTACGCCGCGGATGAGATCGGCTTTGCCCGGGCCGGTTCGGGACCCATCGTTACCACCGCACCGGGAATGCTGGTCCTCGGCGTCGTTTTCGCCGGGGTAACGGCATTCTCCATCTTCCTGATTGCCGCTCCCGCTGCTAACGGCCAGGACCCGCTGTGGGGGGCACTCGTACTGACCATCGGCGGGATCGCCGGCCTGGTCTACGCCGTGCGGCTGGCGCTGTCCGAATTCCGGGCGCGAAAGATCCGCCGGGAGCGGGGCATCCCCGATCCCAGTCCGCGCCAGTTGAACTAAGCGGTGACGTAACCGACTGCGCCGCGGAGCCGGCAAAGTCTAAACTGGGCCCATGACTACAGCAGCTACTCCGTCCGTTGGACTTGTCGGTTGGCGCGGCATGGTCGGCTCCGTCTTGATGCAGCGCATGCAGGACGAGGGCGACTTCGCCAACATCAACCCGGTATTTTTCTCCACCTCGAACGCGGGAGGCGCCGCCCCCTCCGTCGCCGGTTCTGCCGGGGGCGATGCCGGCAAGCTTGAGGACGCGTTCGACGTCGAGACGCTCGCCAAGCTGCCGATTATCGTGACCACCCAGGGCGGGGACTACACCAAACGGGTCCACGGCGAGCTGCGCAGCCGCGGCTGGGACGGTCTCTGGATCGACGCCGCGTCGACCCTCCGGATGAACGACGATTCGATCATCGTGCTGGACCCGATCAACCGGGACGTCATCGACGCCGGGCTCTCCGGCGGTGTCAAGGACTACATTGGCGGCAACTGCACCGTCTCCTGCATGCTGATGGGACTGGGCGGGCTGTTCAAGAACGGCCTCGTCGAATGGGGCACCTCCATGACGTACCAGGCCGCCTCCGGCGGCGGTGCCCGGCACATGCGCGAACTGCTGAGCCAGTTCGGCACGCTCAACGCCCAGGTCAGCTCGGAACTGGACGACCCGGCGTCGGCCATCCTGGAGATTGACCGCAAGGTCCTGGCCCACCAGCGCACCGACATCGACGCCACCCAGTTCGGCGTGCCGCTGGCCGGATCGCTGATCCCCTGGATCGACGCGGACCTCGGCAACGGCCAGTCCAAGGAAGAGTGGAAGGCCGGGGTCGAGACCAACAAGATCCTTGGCACCTCCGGCGACGGGCACATCATCATGGACGGGCTGTGCGTCCGGATCGGCGCCATGCGCTCCCACTCCCAGGCGCTTACGCTCAAGCTGCGCGAAGACCTCTCCGTCGCCGAGATCGAGAAGCTCCTGGACACCGACAACGAGTGGGCCAAGGTGGTGCCCAACACCAAAGACGATTCCATGGCGAACCTCACGCCCGTGGCAGCCTCCGGCACCCTGGACATCCCGGTGGGTCGCATCCGCAAGCTGGAGATGGGCCCGCAGTACATCAGCGCCTTCACCGTGGGCGACCAGCTCCTGTGGGGTGCGGCCGAACCGCTGCGCCGGATGCTCAACATCGCCACCGGCAAGCTCTAGGGGCCTCACCACCGCCGGTCAGGTGCCGAGGAATCTCCGGTACTTCGCGGCCTGCAGCTCAAAGGATCTTTGGGCGGCAGGCCGCAGCCCGTTAACGTCATCAAAGGGTTCGGGCACGACCACCGGAGCCTTTCCGCTGCGGGACACGTCCCAGGTGCCGACGATCTGGCCGCCGGCAACAATCGTTTTCCGGAAGACTCCATTGCCGCCCGGCACAATCTTGTCCGCATGCTCCGGCGGCAACACGAGCGACCGGTCCGTGTAGCCGAGCAGGAACTCGTCGAAGCCGGGCAGTGCCAGCACCAGGCGCCCTGCGGGGACGCCTACGTCCAGCAGCGCGGCCGCCTCCGGGGAGAGCCAGTAGCTGGTCCCCTCAAACGTCAGCTCCACCAGCTGGTCCTTGACCCGGGCCAGGGCGGCGCGGACCTCGGTCAGGGGAATCCCGGACCACCAGGAAAAGTCACGCTCCGTGGCGGGACCGTGGCTGCGCAGATACCGCAGCAGCCACTCGGCGGTGCCTTCCGCACGGTCCAGGGTCCGCGACTCCGTGATCCAGTCGCCGAAGGCCACCACCAGCTGCTGGTTGCCGGCCAGCGGGCCCTGCACCAGCCAGCCCCGCTGGCACAGGCTCCCCAGCAGGTGAATGCCGCGCTGGCCGGCCGTGGACTGGCCCGCCCGTTCGAAGGCCTGGAACAGCTCCGCCCGGCTGGCGGCTGCACCGCCGGAGACCAGCTGCAGCGCGGTTTCCGCCGCCGCGTCGACGTCCCCGGGAGTGATCTCGAGTTCCCGGTGCCGCCCCGCCAGGCCCCGGATCAGCCGATCGGAGGTGATGGCCAGCATCCATTTGAGGTCTTCCGGCGCCAGCAGGTGCAGGGTGCCGCGCATCGGCCAGGAGCGGACTATTTCGCCCCGGTCCAGGGCGCTGCGGACATCGCCGATGCGGGACCCCGGCACGCGCTGGCCCACCGCCCACAGGGCAGACTGCAGATCCTGCGCCTGCATGGCCGTCATCCAGCGCACAGCCTCGGGGACGCTGCGGAATCCCGCCCCGGCCAGCCCCTGTGAGGCCAGCCGCAGACGTCCCAGGATCCCCCGGGTCAGCCGGGCACGCGCCGTTGCTGCCATGCACCCATGCTAAGACTCCTGGCCGGTGGTTCCCAGCCGCCGTTCAGCCGGACTCCCTACCCTTGATGGATGACCTTGCGTGAGATGTGGCCGCTGCTGCGGCCCCTGAGCCGGAGGCTGGCCCTGCTGGGCTGGGTGTCCAGCGCCGCCGGCATGAGCGCCGGGCTCGCCGTTGCCATTGCAAGCGGGACGCGGCTTTCGCCCATGATGAGCACCCTGCAACTCGTGGCTGTGGCGTCCATGGCCGTGGCGGTCACCAGTTTCGTCACGGCCGCCTCGGTGCAGCCGCGTCATGCCGTGCGGGAAACCGGTGAATCACCTGGCCCACCGGAGAGGCTGGAAGTCGAGGGATTCCCGGACACCGTGCAAAGTTTCATGCTCTGCTCGCTGGCCCTGCTGGCCGGGGCAGTCGTTTTCGCCCTCGCCGGCCTGGTGCTCCGCAGCGGCCCCAGCACGCAGTCCGTGGCGTTTTGCCAGGTGTTCTTCCTCGGCTCCGCCGCGTCCGGTTTTACCTTCATGCTCTTCAGCAGCGTCGGGCAGCGCCGCAGGACCTGAGCGCCTCCTAGAGCTCCACGCCGATGAGCAGCGGTTCCGGGTGCAGTTCAATCCCAAAGCGTTCGACGACGCCGCGGCGCACCTCACGCGCGATCGCCAGCAGGTCCGCGGCGCTGGCGTTTCCCCTGTTGGTGATGGCCAGGGTGTGTTTGGTCGACAGGGAGGCCCGCCCGCCGGAGACGCTGCCCGCCTCGAGCCCGAATCCTTTGCCGTAGCCTGCCTGGTCGATCAGCCAGGCCGCCGAGAGTTTGGTCTGCCCGTCCGCGCCGCCCGGGTAGCGCGGCGCGTCGTCGGGCAGCCCGGCGGCCACTGCTGCCGGCACAATCGGGTTCGTGAAGAAGGAACCGGTGGAGTAGGTGTCCCGGTCCGCGGCGTCCCACACCATGCCCTTGGACGCCCGGAGCCGGAGCACCTCACGCCGGACGTCGTTGGAATAGGCCCGCCGGCCGGCCTCGACGCCCAGCGCCCGGGCCAGCTCGGCGTAGCGGATGGGGGCGCTCATCCGGCCCAGCGGCAGCTGGAACTCGACCGTGAGCACGACGTAGCGCGGGGAGCCGCTGACGGTGGTCTGCTTGAGGATCGAATCGCGGTAGCCAAACTTCAGCTCCGAATTGGTGAAGGTCTGCACGGCGTTGCGCTGCCGGTCCCAGGTCCGCACGGTGGCGATGGTCTGGGAAACGTCCGAGCCGTACGCTCCGACGTTTTGGACCGGCGTGGCGCCCGTGGCGCCCGGAATGCCGGAGAGCGCCTCGATGCCGGACCAGGCGTGCCGCACGGCGTGCTCCACCAGGGCGTCCCAGTTGTGGCCGGCCTGGACCACCACCGCGACGCCGCCGCAGGAGTCCTCCGCGTTGACGGTGAACCCCTCCGAAGCGATCTTCAGCACGGTGCCGGGGAACCCGCCGTCGGACACCAGCAGGTTCGAGCCGCCGCCAATGATCAGCAGGGGCTCACCGGCGGCGTCCGCTGAGCGGACGGCCTCGATGATCTCTGCCTCGGTGCGGGCCTCGATGAAGCTGCCGGCGGGGCCGCCGACGGCGGCCGTGGTCAGGTCGGAAAGCAGTGTCTGGGTCACCCGACCAGCCTAGCCGGGTAACGCCGGACTCCCCTAAGCAGGGCCCGCGCGCTACCCGGGCTTCCGGGCCACCGGGGAGAGCAGGAAGCTGACCACGAGCATCACCATCACGGCCAGCAGCGAGTGCAGGATGCCGACGTGCTCGGCCAGCAGGCCCAGCAGGGGCGGTCCGCAGAGGAACGCGCCGTAGCCGATCGTGGAGACCACGGACACCCGGGCGGCGGCCTTGAGCGGATCGTCGGCGGCGGCGGACATGCCCACCGGGAAGCCCAGCGAGGCACCGAGCCCCCAGACCGCGAGGGCCACATACGCAACCCACGGCACCGGGGCGAAGACGAACAGGCCCAGGCCCAGCACGGCAAGGGCCGCACACCAGCGCATCACCGGGACCCGGCCGAAGCGGTCCAGCACCACGGTGCCGGCAAACCGGCCCACGGTCATGAACGTGACAAACAATCCGTAGCCGGCGGCGCCCGCGGCGCCGGACTGGCCGTGGCCATCGGCGAGCGCCAGGGCCACCCAGTCCCCCGCCGCACCCTCGGCGAGGGCCAGCCCCAGTACCAGCACCCCCAGCAGGAGCGTCCGGCGGTCCCGCCAGGCCAGGGCAATCTGGCGTTTGTTGTCCAGCGGGGCCTCGGCCCGGTCTGTCTCCTGCCGGATGATCGGGATGGGCCCGGTGGAGGGATCCTCGAAGGTATCGGGCCTGGCCGGCCTGAAGCTCTGCCTGCCCTCGACCGGAGTGATGTCCGCCCGGAACCAGGAGGCCGCGGTGGCGACGGAGCCCGCGACCAGCAGCCCCGCCACGGCGAAGTGCCAGACGACGGGAACGCCCGCGCCAGCGGCCCAGGCACCCGCCGCGGCGCCGGCGACAGTGCCCAGGCTGAACGCCCCGTGCAACCGCGGCATAATGTGCCGGCGGACGGCGCGTTCCACCGCGGCCCCCTCGACGTTGGAGGCGGTGTTCCAGCTCGCCGTGCCCAGGCCGATCACGGCCAGCCCCGCGGCGACGGCGGGCGGGCTGACCAGGACCGAGGTTCCCAGTCCGGTGAGGACCAGCCCGGCGCCCACCATGATGCTGCCGATCCGGATGGTCTGCTTGGATCCGAAACGCAGCACGATCAGACCGGACGCGGAGACCGAGATGAAGGAACCGAGGGTCATGCACAGCAGCAGCAGCCCGACATTCCCCGGCGTGAGGTCCAGCCCGTCCCGGATGGCCGGCAGCCGGGACACCCAGGTGGCGAAGGCGACGCCGCTGAACGCGTAGGCGGCCACGACGGCGTTCCGCCAGTGCGTGACCTCCGCGGACTGGCCCGTGGCCACGCTCACGGCATCGCCATGGGGCTAGGCCAGCCTGACGACGGCCTGGGCCTTCATCAGCACCTTCTGGCCCGCGCAGGTGACGGTGAGGTCCACGCGGGCGGTGCCCTTGTCGGCGTCGATCGCTCCGATGGCGCCGCTGACCTCGACCGCGGCGCCGGCCTCGGCCGTTCCCGTGGTGTCGGACACCGGGACCGGTTTCGTGAAGCGCGTCTGGAAATCGACGACGGCGGCAGGGTCGCCGGCCCAGTCGGTGACGAGCTGCACGGCGGAGCCCATGGTGAACATGCCGTGCGCGATCACGCCGGGCAGTCCCACGCTGGTTGCGAAGGCTTCGTTCCAGTGGATGGGGTTGAAGTCGCCGGAGGCGCCGGCGTACTTGACCAGGTCCGTGCGGGTGACGTCGATGCTGCGGCTGCCGATGTCCTGGCCGACGGCGAGTTCCGAAAGTGTGGGTGTCATGGCTACTGTCCCTCTCCGCGGACCAGGAGGGACGAGGTGGTGGTGGCGACGGCCTCGCGCGCCGCGTCGCCGGCAGTACCGGCCGCTGCGCCGGCGGCCAGGGCGAAGATTTCCGAGCGCGTGGTGATCATGGCTCCCCCGCCCATGGCCCGGACGCCGTCGACGTGCAGCTCCGCGACCAGCCGGTCCCCGGCAACGATGGGCCGGTGGTGGATGAAGCGCTGGTCGGCGTGGACCACACGGGAGAAGTCGATGCCGGACTCGGGGTCCTCGATCAACTGGGCGTCAGCCCGCTGCGCCACGATGATGGCGAAGGTCGGTGGTGCCACGAGGTCGCTGTGCCCCAGCGCCGTGGCCGCCTCCACGTCGAAGTGGGCGGGGTGGGTGGCCTTGACCGCGCGGGCGAACTCGCGGATTTTCTCGCGGCCGACGTCGTACACCTCTTTGGCAGGGTAGCTGCGCCCCTGCAGATCCGGATTGATAGTCATGGGTTCCAGCCTAGCGGCAGGCCTCCGGCGGCCCGCGCCGATGACACGGGACCCGACAGGCTGGCAATCATGCGGTATGATGAAAACATCATCTCATCAATTCATGGCCGGCTTCCCGGCTCCGCGGACCAGAAAGCCCAGGCAGCGATGATTTCCCCAGCGCAAACCCCCCTGTACGAGATCAAGGCGAACCTGTTCAAGGCCCTCGCCCATCCGGCGCGGATCCGCGTGCTCGAACTGCTGTCCGCCGCGCCGGACCAGTCGGCGCCCGTCAGCTTCCTGCTGGCAGAGACGGGCCTCGAGGCCTCCCATCTGTCCCAGCACCTCGCCACCCTGCGCCGGCATGGCGTGGTCACGTCGTCCCGGTCCGCAAACGCCGTGACCTACCGGCTGGCCCATCCAAAGATCGCCGAATTGCTGGCCATCGCCCGGACCTTCCTCCTCGACACCCTGGCCGATTCCAACGAACAGCTCAAACTCGCCCAGGGACTCCCCAGCGAGCACCTGCAGGGTTCCGCTTCATGAGTGCCGTGCTCGGCCAGCTCCGCCGGTTCCTGCCCTCCCGCCGTGACTACGAGGGGCTGGGCTCAACCTGGAAAACGGATCTGCTGGCGGGCATCACGGTAGGCATCGTGGCCCTGCCGCTGGCGCTGGCCTTCGGCGTGAGCTCCGGCGTCGGCGCCGAAGCCGGGCTCATCACCGCCGTTGTGGCCGGCCTGGTCGCCGCGGTCATGGGCGGCTCGCATGTCCAGGTTTCCGGCCCCACGGGCGCGATGGTCGTGGTGCTGGCTCCGGTCGTCGCCATCCACGGGGTCGGCAGCATCGCGCTGGTTTCCCTGATGGCCGGGCTGCTGGTGGTGATCCTGGGCATCAGCGGACTGGGCCGGGCCGTGGCCTTCATCCCCTGGCCGGTGGTGGAAGGCTTCACGCTCGGCATCGCCGCGATCATTTTCCTCCAGCAGGTGCCCCTGGCCACCGGCACCGAGGGAGTGCCGGGCCACAACACCCTGCTGGGCGCCTTCGAGAGCGCCTCCCGGGCCACCCTGCCCACTGTTCTCCAGACACTCGGCGTCGTCGCGGGGGTGGCCGCCGTTATGTTCCTGCTCCCGAAGCTGAACAAGGCCCTGCCCGCGAGCCTGATCGCGGTGCTGCTGGCCACCGTGGCCGCCGAGCTGATGCAGCTGGACATCCCCCGGATCGGCGCGCTGCCGCATTCCCTGTCCGCACCGTCGATCCCGTCCCTGGATCCGGCGCTGCTGGGCGCGTTGCTGATGCCGGCGGTGTCCATCGCGATGCTGGCCGCCATCGAATCCCTGCTCTCCGCGCGGGTGGCCGCCGGCATGGTTGGGCCGGACGGGAGGCCCTCCGGGGCCTACAGTCCGGACCGGGAGCTCATGGGGCAGGGACTCGCCTCGGTGGCCGCGGGGTTCTTCGGCGGCATGCCCGCCACGGGCGCGATCGCCCGGACCGCGGTCAACGTCCGCTCGGGCGCGAAGACCCGGCTTTCCGCGATTGTGCACGCCCTGGTCCTGCTGGCCATCATCTATCTGGCGGCCGGCCTGGTCGGGAGGATCCCGCTGGCCGTCCTGGCCGGGATCCTGATGGTCACGGCCACGCGCATGGTGTCCAAACACACGGTCACCGCCATCATGCGCTCCACCCGCGCCGACGCCTTCGTGTTCGTCCTGACGGCCCTGATCACTGTGGCCTTCGACCTGATTGTGGCCATTGAGATCGGCCTGGTCGCCGCGGCCATCTTCACGCTGCGGAAGTTCGCCTCGCTCAGCGGGGTGAAGCGCGAGGAGATTCCGGGACCGCGCGAGGACGGGGACGAGCACATCGCGATCTTCCGGCTGGACGGGGCCATGTTCTTTGGCGCCGCGGAGCGGGTCCTGCAGGAAATCAGCCAGGTCAAGGACATCCAAGTGGCCATCATCCGGCTCTCCCAGGTGCGGATGCTGGACGCTACCGGGGCGCACACGCTGGTGGAGGTCATTTCGGCGCTGGAGCTGCGCGGCGTGACGGTCCTGCTGAAGGGCGTCCAGCCGCAGCACCTGGAGCTCGTGACCAACGTCGGGGTGATCCGCTCGCTGCGGCACCACAAGCACCTGTTCTCGTCCCTGCCCGAGGCCGTGGCGCACGCCCGCAGCCACGTGCTGCGTAACGCCGCCGCTAACGCTTGAGGTTCTTGCGGATCGTCTGGCCGCGGACCACGATCCCGGCGATGTGCAGGACCAGGCCGAGCCCGATCACGGCCAGGGAGGCGACGGCCAGGTCCTGGTTGCCGGAGCTGTTACCGACCAGGTTCAGGACGATGCCGATGCCGAGCAGGGCCATGGCACTGAAAACGAGCACCTTGTAGGTGGTTGGCGCGGAGTCCCAGAATTCTTTCAGCACCGTGACAGTCTACTGGGGACCGCCCGGCGTCGCCGCGAGCCGCAAAATTCCTGGCGACACTCCAAATGCCTGGCGACGCAGGAATACGGGCGCGTCCGGTATTTTACGCGTCGCTGGGAAATTTCAGCGTCAGAACAGGGACTCCTGGACTGCCGGGACGCCGGTGCCGTGGTCGCCGAGCACAATGGTCCGCGCCTTCAGCTGGCCAAGGTTGACGACGAATTCAAGATCGGCGCCGTCGAGCCGGGCCAGGGCGACGCTGCCGCTGAGCGAGTCGATCCGGAATCCGTGGGCACCGGTGCTGAGTTCCTGCGGGTAGGCGTGCCGGGCAGCCGGCGCACAGACCGCATCCGAGAACCCCGGCCGCGGCCAGCGCTCATCCACGACGTCGAAGCCGCCGCCCCCGGCGCCGGCCAGCAGCCCGCGGACCTCCGCGGCCAGCTTTCTGTTCCGGGCCTCCAGTGCGACGGCGGGCGCCGGCCCGGTCAGGGCTGCGGCCTTGGCCGCGGAGCGGATCTGCTGGGGAATGCCGGCGTCGCGGGTCACCAGGTCCTCGAGGTTCCTGACCACCCGGCCGTCGTCGGCCCGGGCGACGTACCGGGCGGCGACGGCGCCCTGCTCCGCGAGCCTCTTCCATTTCCGCAGGTTCGCCGCGGTGCCCACCTTGCTGGCACCGTTGGCGAAAGTGGCGATGTACAGCCAGTGCGGCTGCATCAGGTAGGCCCGCAGGCCGGGCGGCACGCGACCGCCGCGGTGGAAATCGTGGATGAGCCGGGAATCGTCGACGACAAAGCACCGCTCACACTGGCTGCCCTTCGCGGCCGGTGACCGGCCGGGGCACAGGATGTGGTCGCGGTCGGCGGGCCCGTGGACCTTGTAGTGCCCGAGGCAGTGCTTCCCCGCGGCGGCGAGCCGGAAGCCGAGCCGGGTTCCGGCGTCGAGCGGCAGTTCGGTGAAGCCGCCGTCAGGGTCCTGCAGGCGCATCGCCGGGCACCCGCCGTCGGGGGTGCCGGCATCTCCCGCTTCGGCCGGCCCGGCATCCCAAAAGACCCCGTGGACCAGATAACAGGTATCGGTCACGGGGTCTCCTCGGTTCGGGGCCGGCTACAGGGCCGGCTGCACCCCAAAGGCTACCGCGAGCTTCATGATCTTCTCGGCGCGGCCCAGGCGGGGCAGGTCGGAGCCGTCGCGGATGACGCGGCCGTTGGCCTCGAAGTCGGCCATGAAGTCGGTGGCCCAGGCGACGTCGGAGGGCGTCGGGCTGATGACCTCGTTGATGACGTGGGTCTGGTCGATCGCGAGGCAGAGCTTGCCGGTCATGCCCATCATCACGGTGATCCCGGTCTGCTCACGGAGGATCGGGTGGTTGGTGCCGACGGTGGGGCCGTCGATGGGGCCCGGCAGGTTCCCGACGCGGCTGGCCACTACCAGCTTGGCGCGCGGGTAGGCCATGGCCTCCGGGGTGGCCGCCATACCGGTGTCGCGGCGGAAGTCGCCCGAGCCGAAGGCCAGCCGGAACGCGCCCTGGGCCCTGGAGATGTTGTTGGCTTCCTCGATGCCGACGGCGGACTCGACCAGTGCAATGACCGGCGTCTTGCCGTCCATGCGGTGGAAGCTCTCGGTGACCTGGTCCGCGGATTCGGTCTTGGCCAGCATCACGCCGAGCAGGCCCGGGGTGCCGCGGAGGCCGGCAAGGTCGTCGGCCCAGAAGGGGCTGGTGGCGTCGTTGATCCGGACCCAGGCGCTGCCGCCGGCGGTCAGCCAGTCCACGACGTGTCCGCGGGCGGCGTCCTTCTGCGAGGGGTCCACCGCGTCCTCGATGTCCAGGATGATGGCGTCCGCGCGGGAGGCGGCCGACTGGTCGAAGAGTTCGGTTTTCATGGCATTGACCAGCAGCCAGGAGCGGGCGATTTCAGCTGGGATGTTGCGTTGGGGCCGGACGGTCCCGGCGGTGGTGGTGGAAGTCATGTATCTACGCTAGCCGCCCGGGGGCGTTTGCGGCTAAGCGATCCGGCCCTCCGGGGCGACCATTACGACCAAAATCACGTCCCCGCCCCTCCAGCTGGCAGCAGAAGCCGTTTTCAGCGACCGTCACGGCTTCCGCCGCCAGCTGGTGGGGACGGCGCGCGTCTACGGGATGTTGCTGCCGCGCGCCGTCACCCAGAGCCGGTACCACTCGGCCCGCGTCATGCCCGCGGCGACCTCGGCAGCGTCCGCGCAGGCGCGGATGCGGTCCGGCCTGGCGGTGCCGATCACCGGGGCGATTCCGGCCGGGTGCTTCATCAGCCAGCCCAGCACCACCGATTCCCCGGTCGTCTTCTTCTCCGCGGCCAGCTGCGCCACCAGCCTGGCGGTCGCTTCCTCCGCGGCCGACGGCGCTGCTGCCGGGGCCCCGGTGTAGAGGCCCCGGGCCAGGGAACCGTAGGCCTGCAGGGTGATTCCGTGCCGGACACAGTGCTCCACGGTGCCGTGCGGGAAGCTGTAGTCCGTGCCCTCGGCATGGTTGACCAGCACAGTGCTCTCCAACCAGGCGCGTTTGAACAGGCTCATCTCCAGCTGGTTGGCGACCACCGGCGTCTCGAGCCGGTCCTGCAGCACCTCAATCTGCGCCCCGGACATGTTGGACACGCCCAGCGCCCGGACCTTGCCTTCGGCCATCAGCTGCCCGACGGCGGAGCCAACCTCAGCGGGATCCATCAGCGGATCGGGGCGGTGCAGCATCAGCACGTCCACGTAGTCCGTGCGGAGCCGGCCGAGGCTCTCATTGACCCGGGCCAGGATGGCGTCCCGGCTCAGGTCGTAGTACGTCTCTAGGCCTTGTTCGTTGAGCCGTATGCCGCATTTGGTCTGCAGCCGGATGCGGTCCCGCAGCCCCGGGGTCTGTGCGAGCACCTCGCCGAACACAGCTTCGGATTTGCCGCCACGGTAGATGTCGGCATGGTCGAACAGGGTGATGCCGGCCGCCAGGGCGGCGTCGACGGCCGCAGCCGCCTCGTCCACATCCGCGGACGAGTGCGGCTCCGGCGACCAGCTGCCGCCCAGGCCCATGCAGCCGTAAATCAGTTCCTGGCCGGGGACGGGTCCGCGGGCCGGCTGGGTGCTCACCGCAGCCAGACGGTGGTGCCGCCCGGCAGGAGGTTCTTCTCCAGCGGTCCGCTGCTGAGCAGGACTGTTCCGGCGGGCAGCGGGGCGGGTTCGTCACCGAAGTTGGTCATTGTCTGCCAGCCACCGGGGCGGCTGAAGTGCAGCACCTCGGGGCTGGCGGTGCTGTGCCATTCCAGTTCTTCCGAGGTCTGCAGTTCCCGGCGCAGCTTCAGTGCCCGGCGGTAGAACTCCAGCGTGGAACCCTCCACGCCGTCCTCGGCGGCGACGGCGTAACGGCTGAACCACGCCGGCTGCGGCAGGTGCGCCCCGCCGTCGCCGAAGCCGAAGGAGCTGCCCTCAGCGGCCCAGGGCAGCGGCACCCGGCAGCCGTCCCGGCCGATCTCCACGCCCTTGTTGCGGAAGAAGGTCGGGTCCTGCCGCTCGGCATCGGGGATTTCCGTGATTTCCTGGAGCCCCAGCTCCTCGCCCTGGTACAGGTACGCGGACCCCGGCAGCGCCAGCATCAGCTGGGTGGCCGCGCGGGCACGGCGCAAACCGAGCTCCACGTCCAGCTCCTCGGGCGGGGCGCCGGCCAGCAGCCAGCCCTTCCCGTCCTGGCCCTTGGCGTGCTTGCCGCCGCCCTTGGGCAGCCCGTAGCGCGTGGCGTGGCGGACGACGTCGTGGTTGGAGAACACCCAGGTGGAGGAGGCACCGGATTCGGTGGCCTCTGCGAGGTTCCGGGTGATGATTTCGCGGAACTCGTCGGCGTCGAAGTCGGCCTGCAGGAGGTCGAAGTTGAACGCCTGGCCCAGGCCCTCCGGGCTCGCGTAGCGGCCGCGGCGGCTGGCGTGGACCCAGGCTTCGGCGACGGCGGTGCGCGGCGGGTTGTACTCGTTGAAGACCTCGCGCCACTCCACGTAGATCTCGTGGACCTCGTCGCGGTCCCAGAACGGGTGCGAGCCGTCGTCGAAGCCGTCGGTGCCGCTGTTGGCCTCGCTGAGCTCGACCTTGGACAGCAGCGGCTCGGTGAGGTCCTTGGTCAGGGCGTGCGCGACGTCGACGCGGAAACCGTCCACGCCGCGGTCGGACCAGAAGCGCAGGGTCTTGAGGAAGTCGTCACGGATTTCCCGGTTGGACCAGTTCAGGTCGGGCTGTTCCTTGGCGAAGATGTGCATGTACCACTGGCCGGGGGTGCCGTCCGGTTCGGTGATGCGTTCCCAGGCCGGGCCGCCGAACACGGACTCCCAGTCCGACGGCGGGATCTCACCGTTCTCGCCCTTGCCATCGCGGAAGATGTAGCGTTCCCGCGCATCGGAGCCGCGCGGGGACGCGAGGGCTTCCTGAAACCAGACGTGGCGGTTCGAGGAGTGGTTGGGGACGATGTCGGCGATCAGCTTGATGCCGGCGGCGTGCAGGGCGGCGGACATCTCGGCGAAGTCCGCCAGCGTTCCCAGCTTGGGGTCGACGTCGCGGTAGTCATCAACGTCGTAGCCGCCGTCCGCGAGGGCTGAGGGGTAGAACGGGCTCAGCCAGACGGCGTCGATCCCGAGTTCCTTCAGATAGGGGACCTTCGCCGTGATGCCGTTGATGTCACCGAGTCCGTCGCCGTTGGAGTCGGAGAAGCTGCGCGGGTAGATCTGGTACACGGAAGCCTGGCGCCACCAGTTGGGGTCGGCGGCGAGATCGGAACCGGACAGGGTTGCCAGCGTGGCGGTGTTGGACAAGGGATAATCCTTCGGGTTCGGAGCGGTGCTTCTGATAATTTAGATACAAGCTAAATATATTGCCGGATCAATTATGGGTCCGGATTCACGGGGAGGTCAAGATTCTGATGCCGCATGCAGCCGCCGCCACGCCCCAGCTGCTGCGCCGGGTCAACGCCCGCTCCGTGCTCGGCGTCATCCGGACCACGGACGTGGCCACCGGGACGGAGCTGATGGCCCGGACCGGGCTGACGCGGGCATCGGTCATCGCCGTCTGCGAGGACCTGATCCGGCGCGGCTGGATCCGTGAACTGGAGGCGCGCGACGAGGAACAGCCCGGGAGTCCGCGCAAGGGGCGCCCGGCCCGGCGCTTCGAGCTCAACAGCGGCGCCGGGTTTGTGCTGGGCCTGGACATCGGCGCGGCCACCACCACCGCGGCGGTCGCGGACCTCCGCGGCACCATCCTTGGCCGGTCCAGCGAGAGCTTCCGGGCCACCGACATCCCCGCGGCGGAGCGGATCGACGTCGTCGACCGTGCCTGCCGCCGGGCGCTGTCCGCCGCCGGGACCGGCCCGGACAAGGTCCTGGCCGTCGGTGCCGGCATCGCCGCCCCCGTGGACCGTGACGGGAACGTGCTGGTCACCCAGCATTTCTGGAGCCTGTTCGACGTCGGGCTCCGCGCGGCGCTGAAGGAGCTGCACGGCTGGACGGTGCTGCTGGAGAACGACGCGAACCTTGCCGCCCTGGGTGAACGCTGGCGGGGGTCCGGCACCGGCGTCGACGATCTTGTGGTGCTGCTGGCCGGCGAACGGCTGGGCGCCGGGGTGATGGAGTCCGGGCGGCTGCTGCACGGCCGTGGCGGCGCAGCCGGCGAAATGGGGTACCTGGACCTCGTGGAGGGCGTCGGCTCCAGCGACGGCATCGCCAGCCTCGCCCGGCAGTGGTCCGCAGCGGACGGCGGTCCCGCGGCGGGCGGTGAGGCGAGCGCCCGCCGCGTCTTTGAGGATGCGGCCGCCGGGGATCCCGCCGCGCTGGCCATCCTGGCGCGCATCTCGGACCGGATGGCACGGGTCATCGCCTCCGTGGCGAGCTTTCTGAACCCGGAACAGGTGGTGATCGGCGGGGCGGTGGCTGAATCCGCCGGGGTGCTCCTGCCGGGCATCACGGCCCTGCTCCCCCGGTTCACGGCGACTCCCCCGCGTGTGACGGTCTCGCCGCTGGGTGACGCGATTGTCACGGTCGGCGCCGTCCGGCATGCCCTGGACTACGTCGAAGCGAACGCGCCGGAGCTGGAGCTCGCAAGGTAGGGCACCCGTTCGATGTGGCGGGGGACACCATCTGGCGGGCGCACGGGCATTGCTCAAGATTAGGCAACGATTCGCTACTAAAGACGAAAGTTTGGTGCAGGTTCCCGTTTCCGGCGGCGCGCCATCCGTAGACTGACCTCACTTCCCGGTCTCCCGGCCGTCCTGCTGAGCGTTCAGTGGGGCGGCGGTCTCATGAAAGACAACACGTGAACTCAATACGGAAGACGACTGCGCTGCTCACAGCGTTCGTTGTTACTCTCGCCTCGCTCACCGCTGTGACGCTCTCGCCGGCTCTCGCTAACCCGACGCCGACACCCACGTCGACAGCATCAGCCACGACGACGTCGGCGACGGCCACGCCCGTCCCCACGTCGACAGCCACGCCTCTTCCCACGGCGACGGCGTCAGCCACCCCGTCGTCCGCGCCGACGGCACCCCCGGAATCACCGGCAACGGTGGAGTCGCAGACCCTGACTTCTCCGGAGCCGCTGTTCACGGAGGTCATCGGCGGCAGCAATCCCACCTCCAGCCACGGCAGTGAGGGACGCGGGCCAAAGGGGGCTGACCAACACTCGGCAGCCACCGAGGCCTACTCCATCGCCCGGAGCGGCGATATCAAGGTGAAGCTGGTGATGGTCCAGTTGGCGGACAAGAAAGCGGCTATCTCTGAGTCGGACGCCCGGGCCGCCATCCAGACCAGCAGCGAGTACTGGCAGGCGATGTCGAACGGCAGGCTGTCCATGAGCGTCGACACGGTCGAAAACAGGTCGAGCAAGGCAACCTCCACCCAGAGTTATTCCTCCATGATGAACACGATCGCCGCCGAAATCGGATGGGTCCCCAGTTCCTACACGGCACTCGTGGTCTTCGTGTCCACTCCCACCCTGTCCGATGGGGCGTACGGCGCGGGCTGGAGTTACAACGGAACCAGCGGACGCGTACTCATGCCGCTCCCGGCAACCCTGACCAAGAGCGTCCTGGCCCACGAATTCGGGCACGTGCTGGGTCTTATGCACGCCAACCGGCTCAGGTGCTCGAACGGGGCCGTGGACACCGCCAGCAACGCGGACGGATCGTTCACCAACGGCACCTGCAGCATCGAGGAATACAAGGACAACCTGGACCTGATGGGTGTCTCCCAGCTCAGCCAGCCGGTGGTCAGCTCCCCCACGTACCAGTTTGGCGGATTCGGTTCCGGAAACGAGGTCAAGGATCTGGGGAAAGCGGTGGGCAAGAATTCCTACCAGTTGAAGGCCTGGGGAAGCGCGGACGACCACCGCGCCGTGAAGTTCACCGATCCCATCAGCGGGGAGGCCTACTACCTGGAACTTCGTCTTCCGGTGGGCAATGACGCCGCCACGGCCCTTAGCGGCAACCGCGGGGTCAAGGTGGTCCAGGGGTACGGCTCAGGTTCCATCGCCCTGCAGCCGAGCACCACCACCTTCAACGGCTATTACAGCTACAACCAGGCGTGGCAGGCCGGCCAGACCTTTACCTCCCACGCCGGCACACGGGTGACCATCGACTGGATCTCGGATTCCGGTGCGGGGATCACGATTGATGCGATGCCCCCGGCCAAGCCCCTGCTGGTCGCCCCCGGCGATTACAACGGCGACGGAATCGCCGACCTCCTTCAGCGCAAGGTCAACGGCGAGCTGTGGCTCTACCCCGGCGACGGCACCGGCAAGTCCCGGGCCGCCCAGCGGATCGGCACCGGCTGGGAAATCTACAACAGCATCCTCGGCACCGGCGACTTCAACGGTGACGGCAGGAACGACCTCGTCGCCAGGAAGTTCGACGGCTCGCTCTGGTTTTACGCCGGGACGGGAGCCGTTTCGGCCAGCAACGAGGGGTACGCCGCAGCGGTCAAGATCGGTGACTTCGGCTGGAATGCCTTCAATGCGCTGCTGGGCGTCCGCGACTTCGACGGCGACGCCAGGCCGGACATCCTGGCCCGGCGCCCGGATGGCGTGCTGGTCCTGTACCCGGGAATGGGCACCGGCCGGCCGGGAACGCCCCGCGAAATCGACTACGGCTGGGAGATCTTTGACCAGCTGATCCCGATTCACGATTTCAACGGCGACGGCACCAACGACCTGGCCGCACGGCACCCCAACGGGTCCCTCTGGCTGTATTCCAACTCCGGACCGGCGAAACTCGTCCAGCCGCAGCAGATTGGCTCAGGCTGGGACATCTACACCACGGTCCTGGGCACCGGCGACGCCAACGGGGACCGCACCGCGGACTTCGTGGCCAGCCAGGCCGACGGAAACGTCTTCTTCTACGCCGGCACCGCCATGCGGGACGAGGGTTATGGCAGCGCGCGGAAGATCGGTGACTTCGGCTGGGAGGTCTTCGACTACCTGGCCGCCGTCGAAGATTTCAACGGCGACAAGGTGGCCGATCTCCTGGCCCGGAAACCGGACGGCACCTTGTGGTTCTACCCCGGCGACGGCAAGGGCGCCTACGGTGTGCCGCGGAAGATCGGTCTCGGCGGCTGGGAAGTGTTCAATGCGCTGATCAGCGTCCGGGACTTCACCGGGGACGGCAAGAACGACCTCATCGCCCGGAAGCCCGACGGCACCCTCTGGATCTACCCCGGCACCGGCCGGGTCGACGCCGGCGACCCCGGCTACACGGCGCCGAAGAAAATCGGCACCGCCGGCTGGAACGCCTTCACCGCCCTGACCGGAACAGGTGACCTCAACGGGGATGGAAAGAATGACCTCCTGGCGCGGAAATCCGACGGCTCGCTCTGGCTGTACCGCGGGACGGGCACCATCAGCGGCACCAACGAGGGATACTCCTCGCCGATCAGGATCGGTGATTACGGCTGGGAAGTCTTCGACCAGGTGTTCGGAGCCGGGGACTTCAACACAGACGGAAGAAATGACGTCGTCGCCAGGAAGTTCGACGGCACCCTGTGGATGTACCCGGGAGACGGCACGGGAAAGCTCTCCGCCCCGCGCAGAATCGGAACAGGCTGGCACGTGTTTGACACCGTCCTGGGCGCGGGAAACCTGACTGCGGACAGTTTCCCGGACATGGTGGCCCGCCGGCCCGACGGTTCGCTCTGGGCCTATGCGGGAACAGGCATGCAAACGAACGAGGGTTACATCCCCCGCATCTTCGCCGCCTCGGTGTCGTAGGTGCGGGGCAGCCGCTAAGGCGCCTCGAAAGCTGGTGAAAAGGGCCGGATCATCAATGATCCGGCCCTTTTCTGTCGGGGGTGAGGCGGCGTTCAACCTCCGCCAGTCAGGTCACCGGCTCCAGTGCGGCGGCCAGGGGCAGCGTGCCGTCCCGGAATTCGATGGTGCGCCCGGCCGTGGAGGGCAGTCCCAGTACTGCCGCCGCGACGAGGGCCACGTTGGCACGGGCCGTTTCCTGGCCTCCGGAGCCGTCGGCCGGGTTCACATCGATCAGGCCGTTGCCGGGCCCGTCAGTGAGCGCTCCGGGGCCCAGGATGGTCCAGTCCAGGTCCGTTCCGCGCAGGTACGCGTCCGCGGCAGCCTTGGCCTCGGCGTACGCGAAAAAGCTGTTGTCCTCGGGGACGCCGTGATCCGGCCCGGCGCCGAGGTAGGAGACCATGATGTACCGCCCGACGCCGGCCTTGGCCGCCGCGTCCATCGACCGGATGGCGGCATCCCGGTCCACGGAGTAGGTCCGCTCCGGGCTTCCGCCGCCGGCACCGGCCGACCAGACCACGGCGTCCTGGTTCCGGAGCGCCTCGGCGATCTGCGCCGTCGTCGAATTTTCAACATCCAGAACAACGGCAGTGGCGCCCGCTGCCGCGACGTCCTCCCGTTGGTCCGGGTTACGGATGAACGACGTCACGTCCATCCCCTCCCCGGAGAGGATGCGGGACAGTTCCAGAGCCACCTTGCCGTGGCCGCCAATGATTGCGATTCGCGTCATGGACCCATTCTGTCCCACAACCGGCGCCGATGCCCTATCATTTAGCGCTGCTCTGAAGGCCATTTGGGCACAAAGAGTGATAGCGCAACGGGGGTTAAAACAAAAAGACCCCGCAGGCTGGGCCTGAAGGGTCATTCTGTAGCGGCGGGGAGGCTCGATCTCCCGACCTCACGATTATGAGTCGTGCGCTCTAACCAACTGAGCTACGCCGCCATAAATGAGGAAAACCTGCGCTAAGCCGGTCAAAAACCGCCTTGACACAGGCCCTCATTCAGAGCCCCCCACCGGAATCGATCCGGTGACCTCGTTCTTACCAAGAACGCGCTCTACCACTGAGCTAGGGGGGCAACGAGTAAATACTCTACCGGAAGATTCCGCTCCCAACAAATCGGCCCAGAGGCAGTCCCGAAAGCGTCAAAATCGGCGGAAATCCGGGGCCCCGGGGGTTGGGCAACCCCTCAGACGCAGCCCCGCGGCACCACCGGAGGCGCGGATGTGACCAAGGGAACTTAAACGAAAACGGGCCGGCTGGTGGGCCGGCCCGTTTTCAGGGTGGTGCAGTGCCTAGCGGCTGGTGGTTACCACTTGGTGCGCGGCTTGCGGGCCGCGTCGGTGCCTACGCCGCGCTCGTTGCGGTCGCTGAAGGAGCGTCCGCCACGGTCAGCGGAGGACCGCTCGCCGTCGTTCTTGCGGAATTCCCGCTTGAAGCCGCCGTTGCCCTTGAAGTTGCCTCCACGGTCGCCGCCGCCGGAGTAACCGCCACGGTCTCCGCCGCGGCTGCCGCCCTGGCCGCCACCCTGGTAGCTGCCGCGTTCGCCGGAGGGCTTGCGGCCGTTGTCCAGCTCGAGGTGGATCAGCTCGCCGCCGATCCGGGTGCGGGACAGGGCCTTCAGCTGGTCGGCGCTCAGGTCCGCCGGGAGCTCCACGAGGGAGTGGTCGGCGCGGATGTCGATGCCGCCGATCTGGGCCGAGGAGATACCGCCTTCGTTGGCAATGGCGCCAACGATCGAACCCGGCATCACGCGCTGGCGGCGTCCGACGGCGATCCGGTAGGTGGCGTTGCCCTCGGTGAGGGTGCGGGTCGGGCCGCGGGAGCCGAAGCCGTCCTTGGCGCGCTCGCGCTTCTGGAATTCAGGAGCAGCAGGCAGTTCCTTGACCAGCAGCGGCTGGCCGCCCTGCGCCATCACTGCCAGTGCGGCAGCGATTTCCGCGGCCGGAACGTTGTGCTCCTCCTCGTAGGAGGCAATGAGGTCGCGGAACGACGAAACGTCCTCGGACGCGAGGGTCTCGGTGATCTTCTCCGCGAACTTGCCCAGGCGCAGGGTGTTGACCGACTCGGCGGTGGGCAGGTGCATCTGCTCCACCGGCTGGCGGGTCGCCTTCTCGATGGACCGCAGCAGGTACTTCTCCCGCGGCGTCATGAAGAGGATCGCGTCGCCGGAACGGCCTGCACGGCCGGTGCGGCCAATGCGGTGCACGTAGGACTCGGTGTCGTGCGGGATGTCGTAGTTGACAACGTGGCTGACGCGCTCGACGTCAAGGCCGCGGGCGGCGACGTCGGTGGCGACCAGGATGTCGATCTTGCCGTCACGCAGGGCCTCGACCGTACGCTCACGCTGCTGCTGCGGGATGTCGCCGTTGATGGCGGCGGCCTGGAAGCCCCGTGAACGCAGCTTGTCGGCGAGGTCCTCGGTGGCCATCTTGGTCCGGACGAAGGCGATGACGCCTTCGAACGGCTCGACCTCGAGGATGCGGGTCAGCGCGTCCAGCTTGTGCGGGCCCATGACCTGCAGGTAACGCTGGCGGGTGTTGGCGCCCGTGGTGGTCTTGGACTTGACCTGCACCTCGGCCGGGTTGTTCAGGTACTGCTTGGACAGCCGGCGGATCTGGCTCGGCATCGTGGCGGAGAACAGGGCAACCTGGCGGCCCGCGGGGGTCTGCTGGAAGATCTGCTCCACGTCTTCGGCGAAGCCCATGCGGAGCATCTCGTCAGCCTCGTCCAGTACCAGGTACTGGAGTTCGGACAGGTCAAGGGAACCCTTGGTGATGTGGTCGATCACACGGCCGGGGGTACCGACAACAACCTGGGCACCGCGGCGCAGGCCGTTGAGCTGGGGGCCGTAGGCGGAGCCGCCGTACACCGGCAGGACGGTGAAGTCGTCGATGTGCTTGGCGTAGGAGGTGAAGGCCTCGGCGACCTGGAGGGCCAGCTCGCGGGTCGGAGCAAGCACCAGGGCCTGGGTCTTGCGGGACGGGCCGTTGAGGTCGTGGAGCTCGGCCAGACGCGACAGCGCCGGTACTGCGAATGCTGCAGTCTTACCGGTGCCGGTCTGGGCCAGGCCCACGACGTCGCGGCCTTCGAGCAGCAGCGGAATGGTTGCTGCCTGGATCGGGGACGGCTTCTCGTAGCCAACGTCCTGCAGGGCGGCCAGGACGCGGCCGTCGATGCCGAGATCCACGAACTTGACGCCTTCTTCTTCGGCGTCTTCTTCCTTCGCGGGGGCAGCCGGGGCTTCGGCCTTCGGTGCGGCTTCGGCAGCAGCCGGAGCGTCGGCCTGCGGAGCGGCTTCGGCAGCAGCCGGAGCGTCGTTGTTCGCAGGAGCCTCGGTGAATACCGGGGCGGAGCCGGCTGCGGGGGCAGCCGTTTCAGAAGTCTCGACGTCGACCTGGCTGTTCTCGGTGGTGAGTTCGGTTTCGACGGAGTTGTTCTGATTTTCGGGCATAGGTGAAATATCCTCATCCATAGGGGCCAAGCGGCACAACCCGAGGTGAGCGGAGCCGCAGTACGCGTGACCGAAATCGCCGGGCATACTTTGACCGGCCGGTCACATAGAAGCCCGGCGCTTTCGCAATCCCGTGGCAGGACTTCCCGCTGCATCTCTTGGCTGCTATCCCAGCAGTCTATACAGCGTTTTCTTTAGCCGGCTCTCCCTATGAAAATGCCCGCATCTCAATGCGCGGGCCCCAACACTTACCAGTCTTGCCTCAAGAATTGGGCAGGAAATAAGGGATTTCCGGAGTGGGGGATAGTTCAATTGTAGGGCATGGATCCGCCCATGGGTAACGCAGGGGCCCACAACGGCGGTGAGCTTGCGCACACGGGCACCGGCTGCGCTACACCCCGAGGCGGCGCTGAAGCTTCGCGAACTCCCCGTGGTACTCGGGCTGGAGGCGGATCTCGCCGTCGGCGTCGGCGTCCCGCAGGGCCTCCATGTCCTCGACCGTGGGGTCGCTGAACCATTTGCCGATGGTCACCCCGTGGGTGGGGACGAAGATCTGGTGGATGTGGTCGCCTGCCTGGATGCTGCCTACCCGCACGACCCGCAGGTAGGTGCCCACCCGCCCGGCATCGCCGAAGCGCTTGACCCAGTGCGGCTCATGCATCCGGCGCTGGAAAGTTGCGCAGGGGGTGCGGGGTGAGGTCACCTCGACTTCGACATCGAGTCCAATCTTCCAGCGTTCGCCGATGATGGCGTTGGTGGCGCTGATGCCGGCGATGCGCAGGTTCTCGCCAAAGATCCCCGGCGGCAGGTCACGGCCAAGCTCCGCGGCCCAGTAGTCGGCGTCCTCCTGGGAGTAGGCGTAGAGCGCCTGGTCCTCACCGCCGTGGTGGACCCGGCTGGCCTGGACATCACCGCGCAGCCCGAGCCTGTGTACCCTGACCGGCCCGGCCACGGGCCGTTTGTCGATCGCTGTCACGCCCACGCTTCCGGGGTCGGCCAGCAACTGGTGTACACGGCAGACGGCGACTACAGAAGCGGTGTCCATGGCACCAGTGTAGGCCTGGGCGCCCGCGGCCGCCCGACGATCCTGCCCACTTGCTTTCCCGCACACCCCGCAAATGCCCCGCGACACCGGCGTGTTGGCCGGGAGCCGGGCTGGCGTCCGGAAGTAACTGGGCGGGAAGGCCGGGGCGGGC
This sequence comes from Arthrobacter sp. UYEF36, assembly GCF_040547025.1. NCBI lineage: Bacteria > Bacillati > Actinomycetota > Actinomycetes > Micrococcales > Micrococcaceae > Arthrobacter > Arthrobacter sp. UYEF36. The sequence goes on along the minus strand of NZ_JBEPOX010000001.1, from coordinate 164,928 downwards.
TGCTGCGCCAAGACCGTAGGATGCTGGAATGAGCAACGAGGCTGATTTTCCCCATGGATCCGGCGGTTCGGACGTGTCCGACATCCTGGCGATCGACACCCTGCTGAGCGCCGGTGAACTGGCCGTCCGGGAACGGGTCCGCGATTTCACGGTGCAGCGGATCCGTCCAGGCATCGCGGGCTGGTATGACGAGGGGGTCTTCCCGCTGGAGCTGGCCCCCGAGCTCGGGGAACTCGGCGTCCTCGGGATGCAGCTGGAGGGCTATGGCTGCCCGGGCCGCTCCGCCGTCGAATACGGATTGGCGGCGATGGAACTGGAAGCCGGCGATTCCGGGATCCGGACTTTCGTCTCCGTGCAGGGTTCGCTGGCCATGACAGCCATCCACAAGTGGGGCTCCGAGGAGCAGAAACTTCAGTGGCTCCCCCGGATGGCCGCCGGCGAACTGATCGGCAGTTTCGCGCTCACCGAGCCCACCGCCGGCTCGGACCCGGCCTCGATGAAGACCTTCGCCCGCCGCGACGGCTCCGGCGATGACGCCGGCTGGATCCTGGACGGCACCAAACGCTGGATCGGGCTCGCCTCGGTGGCCGATGTGCTGGTGGTGTGGGCGATGACCGACGATGGTGTCCGCGGCTTCGTGGTCCCCGCCGGCACGCCCGGGGTCAGTGCGACACCGATCGGACAGAAGCTCTCGATGCGCGCCTCGATCCAGTGTGATGTCGCGTTCGACGGCGTCCGGCTGGGTCCGGAGGCCCTGCTCCCGGCGGCCCGGGGGCTGCGGGGCCCGTTCAGCTGCCTCAACGAGGCCCGTTACGGGATCGCGTGGGGTGCGATGGGCGCGGCGCGGGACTCCTACGAGGCCGCGCTGAAGTATTCGCAGGAGCGGCTGCAGTTCGGCAAGCCCCTCGCGGGGTACCAGCTGACCCAGGAGAAACTCGTGAACATGCTGCTCGAGATCCAGAAGGGCACGCTCGTGGCCCTCCAGCTGGGGCGGCTCAAGGATGCCGGGAAGCTGCGGCCCGAGCAGATCTCGCTGGGGAAACTGAACAACGTGCGTGAGGCGATCGCGATCGCCCGCGAGGCCCGGACCATCCTGGGCGGGAACGGGATCACCCTGGACTATTCGCCGCTCCGGCACGCCGCCAACCTCGAGTCCGTGCGGACCTATGAGGGCACCGATGAGGTCCACACCCTGGTCCTGGGCCAGCACGTCACCGGGCTGGCCGCCTTCCGCTAGTCCGGGGCGGTCAGGCGGAGAAGCCGCCGTCGGCCTTGACCAGCTGGCCCGACACCCACCGGCCGTCGGGCGAGAGCAGGAACGCCACCGTCCCGGCCACATCCGCCGGGGTTCCGAGCCGCCCGCCGGGTTGGCGCCGGGCGAGTTCTTCGCTCAGCGGCCGGTCCATCCAGCCGGTGTCCACCGGACCGGGGTTGAGCACGTTGGCGCTGATCCCCTGCGGCCCGAGTTCCCGCGCGGCCGCGGTCACGATCCGGTCCAGTGCGCCCTTGGACGCGCCGTAGGGCAGGTTGAACGCGGTGTGGTCGCTGGTCAGGGCCACGATCGCGCCGCCCCCGGCCGGGGCCTGCCGGGCGAACGCCGCGATCAGCTGCCAGCTGGCGCGGGTGTTGACGGCGAAATGCCGCTCGAAGCTCTCCAAGGACGTGTCGAGGATGCCCGAATCCACGGATTCCGCGTGGCTGAGCACCAGTCCCTGCAGCGGCCCGGCCTCCGCCGCAGTGGCCTCCATCAGCCGGTCCACGGCCTGCGGGTCCTGGAAATCTGCCGGCAGCGCGAGGACGGCGGCGCCGGTGGCCTGGAGTTCCGCGGCGAGCCGTTCGACGTCGTCAGGCTGGACGCCCCACGGCATCCGGGCATCGTAGTCCTGCCAGTAGCTCAGCACGAGGTCCCAGCCGTCGGCCGCCAGCCGGCGCGCGATGCCGGCGCCGATCCCCGCCTGCCGGCCGACGCCGGTCACAAGGGCGGTCTTGCGGGGCGCCGGGGTCGCAGCGGCCGGGGTCACGGCGGCCGGGGTCACGTCGGCCGGGGTCACGGCAGGCGGGGTGGCTTCCATGCGGACCAGCCTAGCGGCAGGCTTCCCGCAGATGCCGCAGCCGGCCGGGCCGGAACGGTAGCAGGCTCCTTCGCGCCGGTGTCCTTGCGGATGGCCGCGCTGGTGACCGCGGCGGTGGTGCACATCGCCGCGGCGCCGAACCAGGAGTAGGTTGATCGATCACCCGGTCAGGCCGGACGGAGGCGCTAAGGCCTCTGGCGGAGCGCAGCGCGGGAGGGCCGGTAGGCCAGCGCCCAGTAGACCAGCATGGCTATCCCGCAGAGCACGCCGAGGCTCGCCACGATGAGCTGCCACTGGGTCTGCGGGTCCTTCCCCCATTCGGCCGCCCCTGCCATGACCGACAGGTACTTGGGCGTCAGGTAGAAGGCCAGGGCCGAGAACGCGACGATGATCCACCCGGCCAGGCGCATCCGTCCGTTCCGGGACGGCACCCGGTGGATCGCGAAGCCCATGCAGGGCAGCGCCACGGCCATCCAGACCCAGTGGTGGGACCAGGACACCGGGCTGATCAGGAGCATCAGCACGGCGGTGGCGGAGACCGCGACGAAGTTCTCGTCCGCGGCCACCGCCCACGCGATCACGAGCGCGGCAACCGCGGCCAGGGCCAGGGAGAGCACCAGCCACAGCATGCTGGTCAGGCCGGAATCCGGGAGCCCCAGGTGCAGCAGCAGGCCTTTGACCGAGAGGTTGTCCACGTACGCCGGCCCGCCGATCCGTCCGGTGTCCGGCAGGATCTTGGTCCAGAAGGTGAGTGAGGCCGTGGGCAGGATGGCCCAGGCCAGGCCGATCGAGCCGAAGAAGCCGGCCGCCATCCAGCCGAGGGCCTTGAAATCGCGGCGGACCAGGAAATACAGCCCGAACGCCAGCGGGGTCAGCTTGATCCCGGCCGCGACGCCGATCAGCAGCCCCGCGGGCCAGCGGATCTCCCCGGCCCGGGCTTTCCCGTAGAGCGCGAAGTCGGCAAGGATCAGGCCCATCAGGATGATGTTGATCTGGCCGAAATCGAAGGTGTCCCGCCAGGGTCCCAGGAGCAGGATTGCGGCCGTGCCGGCCAGGGCCACGGCCCGGAAGCGCCAGTCGGCAAACGCGTTCCGCCAGCTTCCGAGGCGGAAGTAGTGCCGTGCCAGCCAGGCGGACACGATCGCGGCGCCCAGCAGCGCCGTGGTGATGAACACGAGGCTGCCACCGCCCTGGCCCAGCGTCGCCATGGCCGCGAACAGCAGCGCCGCGAACGGCGGGTAGGTGAACGGCAGCCCGTCCCGCGGCGCGTAAAGCTCGTTGACGCCGGTCTCTCCGGTCTGGAGCACCCGGCTGCCGCCGTAGAAGTACACCTCGAAGTCGTTCATCAGCGGGATGTAGGCCGAGTACAGCACCACCAGGGCGACGACGACGGCGAGCGCGCCGGCCGCCGTCGCGAGCCAGCCGCGCATGGTGGAGGGCGTGGCCCTGGTGGAGGTGGTGGTCACGGGCGCCTAGCTGCCTGACGTGCCGGGCGCGGAGTCAAGCTTCGCGAAGGCCTGTTCGAGGTCGGCGATGAGGTCCTCGACGTCCTCGATGCCGCAGGAGAGCCGGATCAGGTTGACCGGGACGGCCAGTTCGGTGCCCTTGACCGAGGCGTGGGTCATTTCCGAGGGGTAGTTCATCAGGGATTCGATCCCGCCGAGGGACTCCGCCAGGGTGAACACGGAGGTCGATTCGGCCACCTTGCGTGCTGCCGCCTCGCCGCCCTTGAACTGTACGGAGATCATGCCGCCGAACTTCTTCATCTGCTTCCTGGCGAGCTCGTGCCCCGGGTGGGAGGGCAGTCCCGGGTACAGCACGGCCTCGACCTCGGGGCGCTGCAACAGCCATTCAGCCACGGCCTGGGCGTTGTCGCTGTGCCGGTCCATCCGGACGCCCAGGGTCTTGAGGCCGCGGGTGGTCAGGAAGGCATCCATCGGGCCCGAGATGGCACCGACGGCGAACTGCACGAAGCCGATCTTCTCGGCCAGTTCCGCGTCGTTGACGATGATGGCGCCGCCGACGACGTCGGAGTGCCCGCCGATGTACTTGGTGGTGGAGTGCACCACGACGTCGGCGCCGAGAGCCAGCGGATTCTGCAGGTACGGCGAAGCGAAGGTGTTGTCCACCACGAGGAGGGCGCCGGCATCGTGCGCCACTTTGGCGAGGGCCGCGATGTCGGTGATCTTCATCATCGGGTTCGACGGCGTCTCCACCCACACCAGGCGGGTTTTGTTCGCCGCCACCGCCTTGGCGACGGCGTCGAGGTTGGACATGTCCACCGGGGTGTTGCCGATCCCCCACTCCCCCAGCACCCGGGCGATCAGCCGGTAGGTGCCGCCGTAGGCATCGTTGCCGAGCACAATGTGGTCACCGGGGCGGGTGAGCGCGCGGATCATGGAGTCCTCGGCGGCGAGGCCGGAGCTGAAGGAGAACGCGGCGGTCCCACCCTCCAGCGCGGCCAACTGCTCCTGCAGCGAGTCACGGGTGGGGTTGGTGCCGCGGCCGTATTCGTATCCGGCGCGCAGCACGCCGATCGCTTCCTGGGCGTAGGTGGTCGAGAAGTGCACGGGCGGCACGACAGCGCCGGTGCGCGGCTCGAACTCCTGGCCGGCGTGCACGGCGCGGGTGTTGAAGCCGGGGGTTTTCGCGGAGGAGTTCTCTGGCAAAGACATGTGCGTTCCTTTCGGCCGGCGGCCGGCGCCCCCTGGGAGGGCGGTCCGGCTGCCGGGTCAGTTGCTGGGGTCAGATACTGAGGTCAGTTGCGGCGGTCAGTTGCTCAGGTAGGCGAGGAGGTCGTGGCGGGTCAGGATCCCCACCGGAGCGCCGACGAACGTCACCATGAGGGTGTCAGCGTCGGAGAGGAGTTCGCGGGCCGTCGAGATCGATTCGAGCGAACCGATCACCGGCAGCCGGGCCTCCATGTGTTCGGAGATCTTGTCGGAGAGCTTGGCCTCGCCGCGGAACAGCTTGGCGGTCAGGGTGCGCTCGTCGACGGCGCCGAGGACCTCGCCCATCACGACGGGCGGTTCCTGGGACAGCACCGGGATGTGCGAGACGCCGTACTCGTTCATGATGTTGATGACGTCGCGGACGCTCTCGTTCGGGTGGATGTGCACGAGGTCCGGCAGCTCCCCGGTCTTGGCCTTGAGGATCTCACCCACGGAGGCCTCGTCGCCGCTGGCCAGGAAGCCGTAGGAGCGCATCCACTGGTCGTTGAAGATCTTGGCCAGGTAGCCGCGGCCGGAGTCGGGCAGGATCACGACGACGACGGCGTCGTCCGGCAGGTCCTTGGCGACCTTCAGCGCGGCGACGACGGCCATGCCGGAGGAGCCGCCCACGAGCAGGCCTTCCTCGCGGGCCAGCCGGCGGGTCATCTCGAAGGAGTCGGCGTCGCTGACGGCGATGACGTCGTCCGGGATGGACTTGTCGTAGTTGGAGGGCCACATGTCCTCGCCGACACCCTCGACGAAGTATGGCCGGCCGGTGCCGCCGGAGTAGACCGAACCGGCCGGGTCCGCGCCGATGATCCTGACCACGCCGCCGTCGGACTCCGCGCGGTGGGCCGAGGCTTCCTTGAGGTACCGGCCGGTGCCGGTGATGGTGCCGCCGGTGCCGGCGCCGATCACGCAGTGCGTGATCTTGCCGTCCGTGTCGCGCCAGATTTCCGGGCCGGTGGATTCGTAGTGGCTGGCCGGGGCGGCCGGGTTGGAAAACTGGTCGGGCTTGTAGGCGCCGGGGATCTCGGTGACGAGCCGGTCCGAGACGCCGTAGTAGCTCTGCGGGCTGTCGGGCGGAACGGCGGTGGGCGTCACCACGACCTCGGCGCCGTAGGCCTGGAGCACGGCGCGCTTGTCCTCGCCGACCTTGTCCGGCACTACGAAGATGCACCGGTAGCCCTTCTGCTGGGCCACGAGGGCCAGGCCGACGCCGGTGTTGCCGGAGGTGGGTTCCACGATGGTGCCGCCCGGCAGGAGCTTGCCGGTGCGTTCGGCCTCCTCGATCATCTTCACCGCGATGCGGTCCTTGATGGAACCGCCGGGGTTCAGGTATTCCAGCTTCACCAGGACCGTGGCCCCGATGCCGTCGGTAACGCGGTGCAGCTTGACGAGCGGCGTATTGCCGATGAGGTCCAGAACGGACTGGGCGTACTTCATAGGTACAAAGTTACCGTCTCCGCCCGCCGGGGGCGGCCCCGGGCACGACAGGGCCGGCCCCGGGCACGCCGCAGAGGTTCCGGAGGCTGAGGCGGGCGGGCCCGGGGGCGCCTCAGGCGCCGATGTCGTTTACGGCGGCCGCGGCGTCGCCCTCGGGCACGGCGTTCTGCCAGAGACCTAGGATGTTGCCTTCGGTGTCCCGAAAATAGGCGGCCCAGCCCATGGTGCCAACTTCCTGCCGTGGCACCACCGTGCTGCCGCCAACGGCATTGATCTTCTCCAGCGTTGCGTCGATGTCCTCAACGTCCACCGTGACAACCGGGGACGTGAGGTCTCCTTCGCGGCGGAACATGCCGCCGTTGATCGAGCCCGCCGCGGAGGGCATGCCCGCGGCCTCCGTCGGCGTGGTCTTGATCATCGTGTAACCCAGCTCCGGCATCGGACTGACTTCCCAGCCCAATGCGTCGCGGTAAAACTTTCCCGCGCGGTTCTCATCGTCTGCGGGAATCTCGAAATGCACTACTCCGCCAGCCATCACACTCTCCTTGGAACAGGGATTCGGGCCTCACGGCATGGCATGGCCGGTCCACGCCACAGCCGGAGTCTAGTGCCGGTCAACCCCGGAGGTAAGGGCCGGAGCTAAGGGCCGTCCGGCCTTCATCGCCCTCCCGCCGGAATCCTGGCTGTCAGGCGTTCGTGGAATCATGGTCGGATGACCATTGCAGACGTCCCCGCCGGTGTTGCCGCCGCGGCGGACGCCTCGCTGCGCTGGATCCCGGGCGGTCCCTTCGACTTGATGCAGACCGTCGGTACGCTGCTGCGGGGGCACGGCGATCCGTCCATCCGCACATCGCCGGACGGCCTCTGGATGGCGTTTACCACGCCGTCGGGTCCGGCCACGCTCCGGCTGGCTGCGGCCGGTCCGCCGGCGGGTCCCGCCGTCGACGTCCGTGCCTGGGGGCCGGGTGCCGCCGACGCCGTCGGTTCCGCGCCGCGGATGCTGGGCCGCGACGACGACTGGTCCGCCTTTGATGAGCCAGCGTTCCACGCCACCCTCCCCCGGATGGTTGTTGAGGCCCGACGCCGGAACCCCGCCGTGCGGCTGCCCGCGACCGGCCGCCTGATCGACTCCCTGGTGCCCACGATCCTGGAGCAGAAGGTCACGGTGATCGAGGCCAGGCGCGGCTACCGTTACCTGATGTACCGCTTCGGCACCCCGGCCCCCGGCGCCGGCACCGTCGCCCCGGCGAACCTGCTGGTGCAGCCCACCCCCGAGCAGTGGCTGCGCATCCCGTCCTGGGAATGGCACAAGGCCGGGGTCGGTCCGCAGCGTTCGGCGACCGTCATGCGCGCGCTCCGCTCCGCCGTCGCGCTGGAACGGCTGGCAGGGCTCCCGGCAGCGGAGGCCGCCGCGAAGCTGCAGACCATTCCCGGCATCGGTGTGTGGACCGCTGCGGAGGTCGTGCAGCGCACGCACGGCTGCCCGGACTCGATTGCGGTGGGCGACTACCACCTGGCGGCGTACGTGGGTGCGGCGCTGACCGGCCGCCGGACCGACGACGCCGGGATGCTCCGGCTGCTGGCCCCATGGGCCGGGCACCGGCAGCGCGTGGTCCGGATGATCGGCTTCAGCGGCTTCCGCAAACCGACCTTCGGCCCGCGGATGACCATCCAGGACCACCGCGGCCACTAGATGAGAGAATCCGAATCGGTCGCCGTGGAACAGGCACGGCACCGTGATGCCGGTGCCGTGCCTGTGGTGACGACTACATCGCCAGTTGCCTCGAGCTGGTGGAAAGTGCGGGAATCAAGGCCTGCTTCGTCTACATAACTGCGGCGTTGAAGGATGGCGTGCCTGCACCCGTGGCCGGTTGCGTGGTGAGCCCCTCCGCCGCCAAGTAGATGAACAGCGCCCGGATCCCGAACTCCCACGGTGGCAGCTCCTCGGCAATACCGGTGGTGTTCACCAGCGTGCCCAGATGCGAGCTGCTGATGGAGACCACGTCCCCAGGCTTGTGGGTGAAGCCCAGGCCCGGGGTGTCGCGGTCCTGACTGGGTGCGAATAGCGTGCCGGTGAACAGTGCGAAGCCATCCGGGTACTGGTGGTGCGGGCCGAAGGTGGCGGCCGCGAGTTCCTCGAACGTGCGGCTGATCCGGGACATGCTGCTGCGGCCCTCCAGCATATATCCGTCCCCGCCAGTGATGGCCAGGCAGATCTCCTCCGTGCGCAGCGTCTCCAAGGTGAAGGCATCGTCGAACAGGCGGATGAACGGGCCCAGCGCACTGGAGGCGTTGTTGTCCTTCGCCTTGCCTAGTAGCAGGGCACTGCGCCCTTCCACGTCCCGCAGGTTCACGTCGTTGCCGAGGGTGGCGCCGCGCAACCGGCCGTGGGAATCGGCGATCAGCACCAGTTCAGGCTCGGGGTTGTTCCACGCGGAGAAGGAGGGAATTCCGATCCGCGAGCCGTACCCCACGGAGGACAGCACCGGAGCCTTGGTGAAAACCTCCGGGTCCGGCCCGATGCCCACCTCCAGGTACTGCGACCACATGCCCTGCCGGATCAGGACCTCCTTGGCGTGCGCCGCTTCCGGCGAGCCGGGCCGCAGCTGGCCGATGCTGCCGCCCAGCGCCTGAGCCACCTGGGCGCGGACCTCAGCGGCCCGGGATGCGTCCCCGGCGCAGCGCTCTTCGATGACGCGTTCTAACATGCTGTCCACGAACGTGACCCCGCAGGCCTTGACCACCTGCAGGTCGATGGGCGCCAGCAGGAACGGCCGTGAAGCGTTGTGCTCCCGGGATGCTTTCACCAGTTGGTCCAGCCGCCAACGCGGACTGTCTCCGGCCTGGGCCAGGACGTCCATCGGGTCCGTTAGGTCCATCAGCCCGGCGACGGTGGGGGCCAGGTGCGTGATGTCGACGAGGGCGGCGCCCCCGTCCGCCGCGGCCGTCACCATAACGACGCGCGGTCCGCCGGTTTCCGGGTCCCAGACCCTGCCTACCCAGTGTCCCGACGCGTAGTCGGCGGGCAGGATGTTCATGTCAGCGGTCACCTCACTCACCGTCCCTGGCAGCCGGTGAGCCCTGGACAGGTGCGCCCGCGCCTGGGGCCGGAATCCAGACACCGTCAATGCGTCGCGTGATGCCCCACGGGTTGGCGTCGCGCAGGGCGGGCGGCAGCTGTGGCTCGGGGAAAGAGTCGTAGGCCACCGGGCGCAGGAAACGTCCGACGGCGGCTGTCCCCACCGAGGTGGTGCCTGGTGCCGTCGTGGCCGGGTAGGGCCCCCCGTGCTGCTGCGCGTAGCTAACGGTGACCCCGGTGGGCCAGGCGTTCCAGAGCAGCCGGCCGGCCCGTTCGCGTAAGACGGTGACCAGCGCGGAGAGTTCCTCCTCGGGTTCGGCCTGGATGGTTGCGGTCAATTGGCCGTCCAGCAATCCGGCGAGCCCGGCCAGGTCCGTGCCCGGCTGGTATCGGATCAGCAGGGTGGCCGGGCCGAACATCTCCTGCTCCAGCAGTGCCGGGTTGGCGCGGACGGCCTCGGCGGTGGTGGCCAGGACCGTGGGCCGGGGCGCTTCGGCCTGGTCGCCAGGGACCAGGACCTCCACGCCGTCCTTTCCTGCCAGCCCGGCCAGGGCCTGGTCGAACCCTTCGCGGAGCTTGGGGCTCAGCAGCGGGAAGCTGGGCTTGCCGGCGAGGTAGCCGCCTAAGACGGTACCGACGTCGTACGTATCCGCCGCCGGGACGAACAGCAGTCCGGGCTTCGTGCAGAACTGGCCCATGCCCAGGGTGAAGGAGCCGGCGTAGGCGGCGAGGATCCCGTCGCGCCGGGCGGCCCACGCCCTTTCGGTGACGAACACCGGGTTGATACTGCCGAGTTCGCCGTAGAAGGGGATGGGCTCGGGGCGGCGGTTGGCGCGGTTGAACAGGGCGCGGCCCCCCGCAGTGGAGCCGGTGAAGCCGACCGCCTTGACCAGCGGATGGTCCACCAAGGTCTCGGCTGCGGCGCGGCCAGTGACCGTGGAGAACAGCCCGGCGGGAGCTCCGGAGTCGTTCAATGCTTCCACCACCACATCGCCGGTCCGCAGCGCCAGCTGCAGGTGCCCTTCATGGATCTTGTGCACCACAGCGCAGCCCGCAGCCAGCGCGGAGGCCGAATCGCCGCCCATCACACTGAAGGCGAAAGGGAAATTGGAGGCGCCGAACACGCCGACCACCCCCAGCGGAACGTTGACCCGGCGGATGTCCGGGCGCGGTCCCATACCCCAGTTCGGGTCGGCGGGGTCGATGGTGGCCTCAAGGGATTCGCCGCGAAGGACCTCCTGGGCCATCAGCCGCAGCTGGAACACCGTGCGGCGAAGCTCGAAGCGGAGCCGGCCCTCGTCCAGGTGCGTGTCCGCCTGGCCCAGGCCCACCAGCTCATCGGCGTTTGCTTCCAACCCTGCCGCCACGGCCTCCAGCCATGCGGCACGGGTCACGGGGGCGGCGTCGCGGGACTGCTCGTAGGCGCGCTGGGCGGCAAGGATCTGCTGCTCCGCCTGGCTGGCAGTGCTGGGTGAGTGCGTGCAGGTTTGAGTGGCGGGGGTGCTGGTCATGAGCTCACTCCTGAAGTGACGGCGGCGCGGTCGCCGATCTCCAGCCAGCCCTGTCCGGTGGGGAATGTCCAGCGTTCGCGGGATTCGGGCAGCATTTCCGCTCCGGAACCGGGCAGGCGCGGCGCAAGGTAGCGGCCGGCCTCGATCCTTACCGGGTCGGTGAAGTGCTCGTGGAGGTGGTCCACGTACTCGATCACGCGGTTGTCCGTGGTCCCGGAGACCGCAGCGTAGTCGAAGAAGGAAAAATGCTGCACCAATTCGCAGAGGCCCACGCCACCGGCGTGCGGGCACACGGGAGTGTCGAAGCGGGCGGCCAGAAGCAGGGTGGCGAGGTTTTCGTTGACACCGGCCACGCGGGTGGAGTCGATCTGGACCACGTCGATGGCACCGGCCTGGAGGAGCTGCTTGAAGACGATCCGATTGGCCACGGCTTCGCCGGTGGCAACCTTGACGGGGAAGACGCCCTTGCGGATGTCTGCGTGGCCCAGGATGTCGTCGGTGCTGGTGGGTTCTTCGATCCACCACGGGTTGAATTCAGCGAGGCCGTTGACCCAGTCGATGGCTTCGCCCACTTCCCAACGCTGGTTCGCATCGATGGCAATCCGGATATCCGGCCCCACCGCTTCACGGGCCAGGCGCATGCGGCGGCGGTCCTCCTCAAGGCTGCCGCCCACCTTGAGCTTGATGAGGCCGAAGCCGTCCGCCACGGCTTCCTTGCTGAGCCGGACCAGCTTCTCATCGCTGTAGCCCAGCCAGCCAGGGGAAGTGGTGTAGGCGGGGTAGCCATGCTGCAGCAGCTCGGCGATGCGGGCCTCCTTGCCGGCGGCGCCGCGGCGCAGGATATCCAGCGCGTAGGCCGGGGTGAGGGCGTTCTGGATGTGGGTGAAGTCGATGGCGCTGACGATCTCCTCCGGCTGCATTTCGGCCAGGAGAAGCCACAGGGGTTTGCGCTCGCGCTTGGCGCGCATGTCCCAGAGGGCGTTGACCAGGGCGCCGCAGGCCATGTGGGAGACGCCCTTTTCGGGACCGAGCCAGCGCAGCTGGGAGTCGTGGACCAGGCGGCGGGACGCGGCGCCAAGGTCGTTGACCAGTTCGTCGGTGTCCCGGCCGATCAGGAGCCGACCGTAGGATTCGATCGCCGCGGTGATGATCTCGTTGCCGCGGCCGCAGGTGAACACGAAGCCGTGGCCGCTCTCGCCGTCGTCCGCGGTGACGGTGACGTAGGCAGCGGAGTAATCCGGGTCCACGTTGACGGCGTCGGAGCCGTCCAGCTCAAGGGAGGTGGGGAACCGAAGGTCCTGGGTGGTGATGGAGATGATTCTGGACACGGTAGGGAAGCCTTTCGAAGGGTTAGCGGAAGCCCAGCAGCGTGGGCAGCCACAGGCTGAGCGCGGGGACGAAGGTGATGATCACCAGGGTGGCGAGCATGGGGATGAAGAAGGGGATGACCCCCTTGATGACCTGCGGGACGGGGACCTTGGTCACGCTGGAAAGGACAAAGAGCACCAGGCCCACAGGCGGGGTGAGCAGTCCGATAAGGAGGTTGAAGATGACCACCACGCCGAAGTGGATGGGGCTGAGGCCGAACGTTTCGGCCACCGGTCCCAGCACGGGCACCAGGATGAGGATGGCGGCGGTGGGTTCCAGGACGCAGCCGATCACCAGCAGGAGCAGGTTGACCAGGATCAGGAACACGATGGGGTGGTCCGTGAAGCCCAGGATGAAGTCCGCGGCGAGCTGGGGTGCCTGCTCGCGGGCCAAGACCCATCCGAACAGGGACGCCGCGGCCACGATCAGGAGCACCGAGCCTGCAGTTTCCACCGAGCCGAGCAGGATGCGGTAGGTCTTGCGCCAGGTCAGGGACTTGTAGAGCAGCGCCAGGACGAAGATGTACAGCACGCCGATGCCGGAAGCTTCCGTGGGGGTAAAGATTCCGCTGAGGATTCCGCCGAGGATGACGACGCCGGCGCCGAAGGCCGGCAGGGCGCCCAGCAGGGACTTGCCGCGTTCGCTCCAGGTGGAGCGGGGCATCACCAAATGGTGCTGTTTGCGGGTGAGCCACCAGACCATAAAGCACAGGCAGCCGATGAGGATCAGGGCCGGAACGATGCCGGCCATGAACAGGGCGCCCACGGAGACGCCGGCGGTGACGGCGTAGATGATAGCGGGGATGCTGGGCGGGATCATCGGGGCGATCAGCGAGGAGGCGCCGGTGATGCCCACGCCGAATTCTTCGGTGTAGCCGCGTTTCTTCATGGCCGGGACCTGGATCTTGCCCATGGCGGCGGCATCGGCGATGGCCGCGCCGCTCATCCAGGAGAAGCCGAAGCTGGTGGCGATATTGACGTAGCCCAGGCTGCCGCGGATGTGTCCCAGGTAGGCGACGGCGGCGGTGTAGAGGCGGTCAGAGACGCCAGAGACGTTGGCCACGTTACCGAGCAGGATGAACAGGGGCACGGCCAGGATGGCGAAGTTGTTGACACCGGAGGTGGTCTGCTGGACGGCGATGCCCAGGGTGGCGGAGGGGTCCAGGACCACGTAGGCCAGGGCGGGGACCAGCAGCGCTATGGCCACGGGCACGCGCAGGGCCAGCAGGCCCAGAAGCGCTGCGAGCATCAGGGTAAGTGTCATTGCGGGTCCTCAGAAGGATTCTTTTTCAAGGTTTTCCATGGCGCCGGGAACCTGGTCCGGGTGCTTCAGGTTGACGTAGGTGTTCAGCAGGCCGTGGATGAAGATCAGGGCGAAGCCCGCGGCCGCGGCCGTGTACACAAAGCTCATGGGCAGCTGGGTGGCGGGTGCCTTGAGCCGCGCGGCGGTCAGTGCAAACTGGAGTCCGGCGTAGGCCATGGCCCCGGAGACCACCAGGACCACCAGCATGGCGAAGGAGTCCATGGCCAGGGCGGCGCGCTTGCCCAGTTTGGCGGCCAGCAAGTCCACAGTGACGTGGAGGCGGCGGGCCATCACGAAGCCGGCGCTAATGAATGTCAGCCACACCAGGGCGAAGCGGGCGAGTTCCTCCGTCCAGGTCAGCGGGCTGGAGAAGATGTACCGACTGGCTACTTGGCTCAGGACCAGGAAGAAGACCAGGACCAGGAAGCCTGCGGCCAGCACGCGTTCGGCGTTGACCAGGGCGCGGACAGCGCGGCTTTTGGCCTCGAGGAAGTCCGGTTCGTCAGGGTGGTCCGGGACAGCGGCCACTGGCTGGGGCGTTGTTTCGGTGAGTTCGGCTGTCACTTGCTGGCCTGGATTTCCTTGTAGAGCTCGCCCCAGGAGACCTGGCCGGGCAGGGCTTCGCGGGCCTGGTCCATGAAGGCTGCGCGGTCCACGCCCTCGTTGACCTTGATGCTGCCGTCCTGCTTCCACTTGGCCAGGGTGTCCTTCTCGGCCGTTTCCACGCATTCCCGGACGCTGGTGGCGGCGGCATCCATGCCTTCATCAAGGGCCTTTCGCTGGGCTTCATCCAGGGAGTCGTAGATGGAGGCGCTGGTGACCACGTTGACGGCCTGGACCAGGTGCCCCGTGAGGTTTACGTAGTCCTGGACCTCATTGAACTTGGCGGTGGCGATGGTGGGGATGGGGTTTTCCTGGGCATCGATGACACCCTGCTGCAGGCCCAGGTAGACCTCGCCCAGGGCCATCGGGGTTGCGGTGCCGCCCATGATCTTGGTGTTGAGCATGTACTGCGGGGCGTCCGGGGTGCGGATCTTCAGGCCCTTCATGTCCTCAGGAGTGTTGATGGGCTTGTTGGAGGTGACGTGGCGGGTGCCGTAGTACCAGCCGGAAAGGACCTGCAGGCCGGACTCGTCCTTGAGGTCGCTGTAGATCTTCTTCATGGTGTCGCCTTCCAGGGTCTTGGCGAAGTGGTCCACGCTTTCGAACAGATACGCGCCGTCCAGCACCGCGGCTGGTTCGTGCCAGACGCCCAAGAAGGACGGTCCGGCAATCGACATGTCCAGAGCGCCGCTGGCCACCTGCTCCAGGGCCTGGGCTTCGCTGCCAAGCTGGCCACCGGGAAAGCTTTTGACGTTGATGCCGCTGCCAGCCAGCTTTTCGGTGAGTGTCTTGACCCCGCACTTTTCCACCGGGTGGGCGGCGTCATAGACGTGGGCTAGCTTGAGGGTGCGTCCTTCGCTGGCGGCTGCGGCGGCAACGTCCTGCTTCTTGCCGGCGTCCACCGGGCCGCCCACGCCGCAGCCGGCGAGGGTAAGTGCCGCTGCGGCGGCTACGGAAAGCTGAATGCCACGGTAGATTTTGCGAGTGGTCTTGTTCATCTGGTTCTCCTTTGAACGGGGCGGGGCTGTGCTGAGGAATGCGCGAAAGTTCGGGTGGCGGCCCTGTCCGGCCGGCTGAATCCAAACAAATATAGGATTCGTGAAAAAACTATATATGATGGGAGTCACATTGCAAGCGCAATGTGAAAACTTCTTCTGAAAGGGTTGCAACGTGGCAATCTCCGATGCGGCGCGGAGGCAGCGTCCGGCCCAAGGTGTGTACGAGGCACTTAAAGACCAGATTCTCGATAACAGGATCCCGCCGGGCACCAAGGTGAACATTGACGCGGTGGCCCGGGAGCTGGGCGTTTCACCTACTCCGGTGCGCGAGGCCCTGCAGCGACTGCAGGGCGACAATCTGGTGGTTGCCACCTCCGGCCGCGGGTACAGCACCACGGCGCTGCTCGACGCCGGCGGGTTGCGTGACCTGTTCGAGTTCCGGCTGTTGGTGGAACCGTGGGCCGCGCGCGCGGCCGCGGTGGACCGACTGGGCAACCCTGCGCGCCGGCTGGACGGCGAGCTGGCCGGCTTCCGGGAGCGCAGCAGCTCCGGCGGCGACATCCGGCAGGACCTGGTGGCGCACGATACACACTTCCATGAGCTCATCCTGGCTGCGTCCGGCAATGGCGCGATCTCCAACGCATTCGAGCAGACCCACTGCCACCTGCACCTGTTCCGGCTCTACCCGGCGGACGTGGACGGCACAATCACCATCGAGGAGCACCGCCAGGTCTCCGAAGCCATCCGCGCCTGCGATCCGGACCGCGCTGAGGAGGCGATGTACCGGCATCTGACCGGTTCCTACCGACGGTTTGCCGAAGCGTTCGACGGCGGCAGCGCCGTCACGCTGGACGCGCGCCGGGCGCCGTTTGTTGCGGACGTGGGCTAGGGTCCAGCGCGGCAGCGAAACCCTTGTTTCGGCGGCCGCCAGGGCGGTGGTTCGGCATCACCGTCGTCCTAAGGGGCGGCGCCGCCCGCCGTCTGGGGGTACTTTGGCGCGGACACGCCGTCATCTGTGGCGTCGGCGTCGAACGTTGCGCCCAGAGTGCCCCCGGACCGACGCGCTTTCGTATTAGAGGCCCAGCCGGGCCACGGCCTCCTGCCGCATGTCCACCTTGCGGATCTTCCCGGAGACGGTCATCGGGAAGTTCTCCCGCACGTCGACGTAGCGCGGGATCTTGTAGTGCGCCAGCTTCCCGCGGCAGAACTCTGCCAGGCTGCCGGCATCAAGCGACGCGGCGCCGGGCTTGAGGATGACGCAGGCCATCAGCTCCTCGCCGTACTTGTCGTCCGGCACCCCGATCACCTGGACGTCCTGGATATCCGGGTGGGTGTACAGGAACTCCTCGATTTCGCGGGGATAGACGTTCTCGCCGCCCCGGATCACCATGTCCTTGATCCGGCCCTCGATCACGATGTAGCCGTCCTCGTCCATCCGGGCCAGGTCCCCGGTGTGCATCCAACCGTCGGCGTCGATCGCCTCGGCGGTCTTGTCCGGCTGGTTCCAGTAGCCCTTCATGACGGAGTACCCGCGGGTGCACAGCTCGCCGATCTCGCCACGCTGCATCACGTCGCCGGTCATCGGGTCCACCACCTGGCTCTCCAGATGCGGCATGGTCCGGCCCACACTCTGGGTGCGCTGGGCCATCGTGTCCACGCTCCGGGTCATGGTGGACACCGGCGAGGTTTCCGTCATGCCGTAGCAGATCGCCACGTCCGCCATGTTCATCTCCGAGATGACCCGGTTCATCACCTCAATCGGACACAGCGAGCCCGCCATCACCCCGGTCCGCAGGGTGGAGAGGTCGTAGGAGGCAAAGTCCGGCAGGGCGAGTTCGGCGATGAACATCGTGGGCACGCCGTACAGCGACGTCCCGCCGAAGTCCTGCACGGCTTCCAGCGCCGCGGCGGGAGTGAACCCCCGGCCCGGGATGATGGTGGCGCAGCCGTGGCTGAGGGCGGCCAGGTTTCCGATCACCATACCGAAGCAGTGGTAGAACGGCACCGGCAGCACCACCCGGTCGTGCTCGGTGTACTCCAGCAGCTCACCGATCGAGTAGCCGTTGTTCAGGATGTTGTAGTGCGACAGCGTGGCCCCCTTCGGGAAGCCGGTGGTGCCGGAGGTGTACTGCAGGTTGATCGCGTCGTGGGGGTCCAGCTCGGCCATGCGCGCCTTCAGCGCGGAGTGCGCGACGTCGTCGGCCCGCTTGAGCAGCTCCGCGAACGTCCGCTCCGCGTCCGTTTCGGGGACGCCCGAGGTGAGGCCGGGCAGGCCCGCGTCGGGCAGGAACACGAGGTCGCGCAGCTCGGGGCATTCGGCCAGCGCCTGCCGGGCCATGCCGGTGTAGTCGCTGTTGCGGTCCGACGGCGCCGCGACCAGCATCCGCATGCCGTTCTGCTTGACCACGAACTCCAGCTCATGGCTCCGGTACGCGGGATTGACGTTAACCAGGACCGCCCCGACCTTGGCGGTCGCGTACTGCAGGATGGTCCACTCCGCGCAGTTCGGGCTCCAGATGCCGATCCGTTCACCCTTGGCCACGCCCAGGGCGAGCAGCGCGCGCGCCACGCGGTCGACGTCGTCGTTCAGCTTGGTGTAACTCCAGCGCCGTGCCTCTTCCCCCGGCACCGCGGCGGCTTCGATCAGGGCGTCCTGATAAGGGAATCTGGCCACGATCCGCTCGAAATTGTCGCCGATGGTTTCCTCGAGCAGCGGGACGTCAGTGTCCCCGGCTGTGTATGCAAGCATGATGTGACGCTACCAACACTCCGCCGCCAAAAGAAGACTAAAGCTTGGATGTCCTACGAAATCTTCCGGACACAATGCCCTCGCCCGGTATTGTGAAAACCATGAGCGCACCCATTGACCTTCAGGCCATCTTCATCCCCAACGACGGCGAGTTCTTCCGTGTGAAGCTCGCACTGGAAATCGCGATTGACGAGGTGGTTAACGAGCCCGGCTGCATCCGGTACGAGCTCACCGAGGCCAGCGAGGACAAGCTGGTGCTGACCGAACGGTGGGCCTCGCAGGAGGACCTGGACAAGCACTCGAAGGGCACGGCGGTCCAGGACCTCAATGAATCCCTCAGCGCCCTGCTGGCCGAGCCGGTCCAACTCGTGAAGCTCTAACCAAGTCCCAGTACAAACAACGCGGGGTCACTCCGCGCCCATTAATCCGAGGATTATGGGCGCGGAGTGACCCCGCGTTGCTGTATGCCGGTCAGGGGAGGCGCTCAGGCCTCGGGGATCTGGCTGCCGTCCTGCTTGCCGGCAGAGGCGGCGGCCTCGGCCTGGGACCGGGCCACGTGCGCGTGGACTTCTTCCATGTCGAGGGCCTTGACGGCGTCGACGACCTGCTCCAGCTGCTGCGCATTCAGTGCGCCCGGCTGGGAGAATACGAGCACCTTCTCGCGGAACGCCATCAACGTCGGGATGGACGTAATGCCGGCCTCGGCGGCGAGCTGCTGCTCGGCCTCGGTGTCCACCTTGGAAAAGACGACGTCCTGGTGCTTCTCGGAAACTGCGGCGTATGTGGGGCCGAACTGCTTGCACGGGCCGCACCATTCGGCCCAGAAATCGACGAGGACAATGTCGTTGTCCTCGACGGTAGATGCGAACTGTTCACCTGTAATGTCTACGGTAGCCATGGGTCTACGGTACGCGAGCAGCCCCGGATTGTCCCCCGCATTTCGCTCTTGGCACATCCATGTGACGGCCCTCCGGCGCCCCCTGCCATCCGGTCCGGGGCCCTAGGACCCTAGCCCGCACGGCGGCCACGGTTTACCATCGGCGCCATGCCCCCAGACCCGGGAAACACCACCAGCCAGGCCATCACGGTCGACTCCCTGACCAAGAAGTTCAGCCACCGGGAAGTACTGCACGGCGTCAGCTTCGCCATCGAGAGGGGCTCCGTTTTCGGCATGATCGGGCCCAACGGCGCGGGCAAGACGACTGTCATGCGGTGCCTGCTGGACATCATCCGGCCCACCGCCGGATCGTCGACGGTGCTCGGCGAGAACCCCCGGACCGCTGGCCCTGCGCTCCGCCGCCGGATCGGTTATCTGCCCGGCGAACTGTTCCTGGAAGGGCGGATCACCGGCCGCAAGCTGCTGTCGCATTACGCGGACATCAGTGGACCCGTCAGGCCCGGCCGGGTCGATGCCCTGGCCGAACGGCTGGGCCTGGACCTGGACCGGCACACCCGCAAGCTCTCCAAGGGCAACAAGCAGAAGCTGGGACTCGTCCAGGCCTTTATGCATGATCCCGAGTTGCTTGTGCTGGACGAACCCACGAGCGGACTGGACCCCCTGGTCCAGCAGGAATTCCTCACCATGGTCCGCGAGGCCCAGGCCAAGGGGCAGACGGTCTTCCTCAGTTCCCATGTGCTCAGCGAGGTCCAGCAGGCCGCCGACACGGTCGCGATCCTCCGCGACGGCCGCATCATCACCGTCGCCACCGTCGCCAGCCTGCGGGAAGGCGCGGTACGGCACGTGCGGCTCACGGCCATCGGGATTTCGGCGGCCGACGCCGGCGCGCTGCTGGCGCGGGTGCCCGGGATCGGGCACCTCGAGGTGCTGCCGGCGGGCGACGGCGTCGGGCTGTCCGCCACGCTGGGCGGTGCGATCCAGCCGCTGCTCCAGGCCCTGGCCACCCTCAAGCTCACCGAACTGGTGCTGGAGGACCCGGACCTCGAGGAATCGGTCCTTGAGCTCTACGGCACCATCCGCGGCAACGGCAACGGCAACGGCAACACGAACGGCGGCAACGGTCGCCGCAGACGGAAGGGACACGGCGCATGAGGAACCCGCTGCCGCTGTTCAGGCGGGCGTTCGTGGACTCCTGGCGTTCCACGCTCGGATGGGCGGCAGGGCTCGCCGCCGCGATCTTCATCTACCTGCCGCTCTATCCCTCGATCGGCGGAAGCCCGGAGATGCAGGGCATGATGGATGCCTTCCCGCCGGAGATGATCAAGGCCCTCAACTATGACCAGATCACCTCGGGACCCGGCTACACCCAGGCCACCATGTTCGGGCTGATCGGCTTCATGCTGATGACCATCGCCTCGGTGGCGTGGGGGGCGGCCGCGGTGGGCGGCGATGAGGAATCGGGCCAGCTGGAACTGACCCTGGCGCACGGCGTGACCCGCACGCAGGTTGTCCTGGAGCGGGCGCTGGCCATCCTGGTGCGCGTGCTGCTGCTCGTGGGTCTCGTGTTCGTGCTGATCCGGCTGCTGACCGATTCCGCGCAGCTGGGCATCCGCCCGGGGAACCTTTTCGGGACCTCAGTGCTGTTCGCCGGGCTGGCCCTGCTCTCGGCCAGCACGGCACTTTTTGCCGGCGCGGTGACGGGGCGGAAGACCTACGGGCTGGCCGCCGGTGCCGGCGTCGGCGTCCTGGGCTATGTGTTCAACGCCGTGGGCCGGCAAAGCAAGGACGTCGACTGGCTTCTGCACCTTTCGCCCTACAGCTGGGCGTACGGCAACAACCCGGTGGCCAACGGCGCGGACTGGGCGGCCGCGGGCTGGCTGTGGGGAATTGCCGCCGCGCTCGTGGCGCTTAGCGCCGTGGCGCTAAGCCGGCGCGACGTCGGGACGTAGCGACGTCGGGACCCAGGGACGCCGGGACCCAGCGACGTCGGGATCCAGGGACGTCGGCAGGCGCAGGCCCGGACCCGCCTAGGCCCAGACGTGGGGTGCCGGGCGCCGCGCGCCCGGCAGGGCGTTCGTTTCGCGCCATTCGTGGATCCATTCGGGCAGCTCCAGGTCCGCCGGCGGCGCCCCGAACTCGCGGAGGATGTCCTCCTGGCTGACCGGCTTGCCCCTGCTGACCAGGCGGGTGGCGATGAAGGCGCGGGCGTAGATTTCCCCGTCCACCACCATGCGCTGTTCGAAGTAGATGGCTTTCTCGTCCAGGCCGATGATCTTCGTTTCGATCGTGTACCGCTGCCACAAGTGCAGGGACCGGCGGAAGGCGATGGTCTCCCCCGCGGCCACGGGGCTCCATCCCCGGCGGCGCATGGCCTTCCACGTTCCGCTGCGGGCCATCAGGTCGAAACGGCCCAGATCCATCAGGGAAAAATACATGCCGTTGTTGACATGCATCGCGATGTCAATGTCGGTCGGCAGGACCTTCAGCGGCAGCGACGCCGTGTCCCAGATGCTCAGCGGGGAGCGGCGGGAGGACGTGAACAGCAGGACAAGCGCGCGGAGGAGCAGATGCATGGGGACTATGTTACCCGTGAGTAACAACACTGCCAAGGACCGAAACCGTGGCCTTGTGTCCGGGACCGCGGACCAGCCAGCAGTTGTTGGCGCCGATCACCCGCTGCTCCCCCGGGTCCGCATGCGGCAGCACCAGGGCCGTGTCCTCGTCGACAGCCACCGCCCTGGTGACCATTCCGTGCACGACGGCGGCGACTGCCCGGCCCAGCGTGCCGGCCTGTGCGGCGTGGACATCGACAGCGAACGATACGAGGCCCAGCCCCTCGCGGAGCTCCACTTCCCCGAGCCCCTCGGACGCGTCCTCGGGGCACACCTCGACGCCGCTGACGCGGTAGCCGCCGACGATGGCCCGCTCGGGAGCAATCATGGCACCGGCGGAGAAGCCCAAATAGGGGGCGCCCGCGTCGACCGCCTGGCGGATGGCGGCCGCGGCCTTCCGCAGGCCCGCGGCGTAGACCGGGGTGGGACCTCCGCCGACGACGATCGCGTCGACGCCGTCGAACGCTTGGGGGTCCACGTCTTCGCTGCGGTGGAGCAGAACCGTGGTCACCTCACTCGGCGTCCGGCTGTGCAGGGGATCCAGATAGGCCGGCAGGAAGTATTCGGCGCTGCCTCCGTGGTCAACCAGCACCACAGCGATCCGCGGCGGCCGGCTGCCCCCGGCCTGTTGCCGGGCCTCCGCCATGAACTGGTCGAAGATCACCGGAGTCGTCACGGTATCCGGGCCGCCGCCTACCAAAAAGATGCTCATGGGTTCAACGTACCCGGACCGCTGCCACGCGGGGGCAGAAAATGAGTACTACGCTGTGCGGATGACACCAGAGCCGACCGTTCGGGCCGCCGTGCTGGACGACGCCGCCGGCATTGCCCGGGTGCACCTCCAGGCCTGGCGGGAGAGCTACGCCCATCTGCTGCCCGCTTCCTCGCTGGCAGGGCTGCAGCAAGGCCCGCGGGAGGCCCGATGGCGCGGGATCATCACCGCTGCCACCTCGGACATCTGGGTAGCCTGCGCGGGGAAGGAGATTGTCGGCTGGGCGAGCGCGGGGGCCGGCCGCGATGATAACGGACCCCGCCGCAGGGAACTGGAGGGCATCTACGTGCTCGCCAGCCAGTACGGCTCGGGGGCGGGGCAGCTACTGCTGGACGCAGCCGTGGGCGACGCCGGCGCCTACCTTTGGATTGCGGAGGAGAATCCCCGCGCTTTCGCCTTTTATCGGCGCAACCGCTTCGTCCCTGACGGGGCCACCGCGGTGCACGAGCTGGCCGGCATCCCGGTCCGGATCCTGCGGATGGTGCGCTGAGCCGACCGCTGAGCCGACCGGGCGCGGCGTCAGTCCGTGGCGATCAGCTCGGCTTCGAAGCCGTCCGAGTTCACCAGGTACGCGGCAAAGTGGTCCGGACCCCCTGCATGCGGGTACTTCTCCGGGAACAGTTCACGCCAGCCGTGCCCGACGGCGGCCGCGGCGAGCGCGCCGACCTGTTGCCGGTTCCCCGCGCTGAAGGCAAGGTGGTTGAGGCCGGGAGCGGTGCGGTCATGCGTCCGGCTGCTCAGGGCTGGGGATTCCTCGACGACGATGTAGGTCGGCCCCCGCCGCCAGCTGCACCCGTCCGGCCAGTCCTGGTAATCCTGGTAGCCCAGCCGGGCCAGGAGCCAGCCCCATTCGTCCCTGGCCCGGCCAAGGTGCGGCACCCACAGTTCAACATGGTGCAGGGCACCGAGCGATTCATCAGTCACCCAGAGAGTCTCGCACGGCCGGGGGCGCGGGTTTCCGCCGGGTGCCGGCACCTCAGTACAGGATGCGCTGGAAGAGAATGTGGTCCTGCCAGCCCCCGGCAATGTTGAGGTAGGCCGGCGCCACACCGATTTCCGTGAACCCCGAGCGTACGAGGATCTTCTGTGAGGCGGCGTTATGCTGCAGGGTTGCAGCCTGCAGCCGATGCAGGCCCAGCTCGTCCCGCGCCGCGTCGACGGCGAAAGCGACTGCCGCGGAGCCGATCCCGCGCCCGTTGTAGTCCTTGTCCACCCAGTACCCGAGGTGGGCGCTGAGGAACGGCCCGCGGACGATGCCGCTGAGCGTCATCAGACCCACGATCTCTTCCTCGTCCGTCAGCACCCACGGAAGATCGGATCCCGCGATGAACAGGGCCAGCTTGGACTGGACACTCACCATCTGGCCCTCAACGGTAAAGAATTCCTCGGCCCGCAGCGGCTCCCAGGGCGCCAGGTGTTCGCGGTTACGCCGGTAGGCGGCGCACATGAGTTCTGCGTCGGCGGCTCTCAACACCCGGATCCGGACGCTGCCCGCCAGCGCCCTGCTGGTCCCGGTCACCCGGGAGCCCCGCGATGCGCCTCAGTCTTCGTCATCGTCGTCGTCTTCTTCGCTCGAATCGCTACCCCGGACGGTCACGCTCGCCACGCCGTGCAGGTCCATCAGGGGAAGGACCAGGTTGCGCAGCGGATGGCGGCCGAAGAACCGCACCTCCATCGAGACCATCGGCTTCTGCTCGTCCCCGGTCCTCCGGGTGCGCAGGATCGAGGAACTGAACCCCATGGTGGTGGCGATTTCGAGGATCTGCCGCAACACGCCCTGGCCGTCGGCATACTCGATGTGCATCACGCGGTTCCTGTCCACGGAGGGGATCTTGCGGACCGCGGGGGCAACCACAAACAGCGTGATGAGGTGGAAGATCGTGAGCACGACGCCCAGGGAGACCATGCCGGCCCCGCAGGCCATACCGACCGCGGCAGCTACCCAGATGGTGGCGGCCGTCGTGAGGCCACGGACCACGTCCCGGCCCTTGAAAATGACGCCGGCGCCCAGGAAACCGATCCCGCTGACAATCTGGGCCGCGATCCGGGACGGGTCCAGGACGGCCCCAGGCTCCATCACAAAGGCGAAGCCGTATGCGGACACGAGGGTGAAGGCGCACGAGCCGAGTCCCACGAGCACATGGGTCCGGTAACCCGCGCTCTTCTGCCGGACCTGCCGTTCAATGCCGATCAGCGAACACAGCACAAACGTCGCGAGCAGCAGTCCGGCTTCCACCAGGCTTGTGTCGGTGAAGAACGCGAACATGCCACCCACCTTCCTCGGCCCGTCAGTCAGTGGCGGGCCGGCCCGGAATCACTCACCCTTTTTGCTGACTTTAGCAACGCGGCGCTCACTCGTCGTCGGACTTGTTTTCGGACTTTTCGTCTGCCGCGTCACCGGAGCCGTCGTCCGCTCCGCCGTCGGGCGTTCTGCCGGGTGCATCGACGCTGTACGGGGCCCGCGGTGTTCCGGAGTACAACTCATCCAGGCGTTCGTTCAGTGCGTGGGCGAGGATGTCGCGCTGCAGCGGGGGCAAAGCCATGGCGCCGTGGATGTAGGCCTCCACCTCGAACTGTCCGGCGTGGCCGCCGAGGGTGAAGTACCTCAGCCACAGCTCTTCGATGCCGACGTCGGCATGGCGCAGCGAATCGGCAAATCGCCGCCGCTGTTCGCTCTCCTCGTCGCCCAAGGCCATGCCGTCGTCCTGCGTTAGTTTTCGAAGGGTCTGGCCGTAGCCAGCAATTCCGCCGCGACCAGGGCCAGGGGCTTCCCTGTCTGCCGCGACAGCGTTATCAAGTCCAGCTGACCCGAACGGCTGATTAGGGATACTCCGGCGCCGATCGCTCCGGGTATCGCCGTTGTCGTGGCGTCGGTGATCAGCCGGAGGGCGTGGGCTATCGTCTCTTCGGTCAGGAGCAGCCTGGTGGCTTGGGCGGAAACAGCGGTGATCTCCTCAGCCAGCGGCAGTTCCACGCTCATTTTCACCTCAGGAGTCCATATCGGCAGGAGGCCCGCCTGCGCGCATCGCCGCAGGATTCAAGCATACGGCGGGCCGGCCGGGGGCGCCTATATTCACGGTTTCCGGTACCGGCGCAGCTCTACCTTCGGCGGAGCCTGCGCAATAGGATGGGAGAAAGCCGCCGTTTTGTCAGCGTGCGGCCGGGAATTGGGGGCAGCTATGCGTGAGGACCGTGCCGTTTCGTCGACGGCGCACAACGTTGGCGGCAGCGCCGGCACGATGTTGGATCTTTTGCTGGCGAGCACCCAGGCGGGTTCCGGCGTCGACGATTTCCTGACCGAACTTTCCGGCCTGGCGGCGGAGGAACTCTCTCACCCGGGACGCGACGTGTTCTGCGGGCTCACCGTCGACCGGCGGAAGCAACCTTCCTCAGCAGCGGGCAGCACCGGCGACGGATCCGCCAGCACGCTCCGGATCCCTCTCGCTCTCGACGGCGAGAGTACCGCGGTCATCAGCTTTTACTCGCCGCTGGTCGGGGCGTTCTCCAACGACGAGGTGGAGCAGGCGCACCAGTTTGCTGCGGAAGCCTCGCGGGCACTCCTGCTGGCACTGAGTATCTCGCAGCTCGGCGAATCCCGGGATGACCTTGCCGCCGCCATGCAGTCGAGGACCACCATCGACATAGCGGTCGGGGCCATCATGGCCCAGAACCGGTGCGGGAGGGACGCGGCGTTCAAGATCCTTCGGAATACCTCCAACAACAGGAACATGAAGATCCGCGACGTCGCGGCGGCTGTCGTGGCCTCCATCGCCGGCGATACCGACATGACGGCACGGTTCGAGGAGTGAGTTCGCGCGGAGCCGGGGAGGACCAAGTGGAGGATCCCTTCGATCTGGAACGGTTCGTTGCGGCCCAGGACTCGGGCGGAACTTACCGGCATGCCCTCAACGAACTCCGCGCGGGCTCCAAGCGCAGCCACTGGATGTGGTTTGTGTTTCCGCAGATCGCCGGGCTCGGGCAGAGCCCGACCGCCCGGAGGTATGCCGTGACCTCGCTCGATGAAGCGAAGGCTTATCTGGGTCACCCCGTGCTTGGTCCACGCCTGGCCGAATGCGCCGGAGCGGTGGCCGGTCTCGAAGGGCGCACCGCGAGGCAGGTCTTCGGCGGCACCGACGAGCGGAAGCTGCACTCCTCGATGACCCTCTTCCTCCGGGCGGACCCTCGGCAGGATGTCTTCCAGGAGGTCCTTGCGAAGTACTTTGACGGGGTGCCCGATGCGGCCACCGACCAGCTCCTCGGCAGGGGATAAGGCCGGACCGAACATCTCCCTGGACCGTGTCCCGTCGAAGGTCCAGATCCCGCCCCGCATCCACCTCAACCTTTATTCGGAGCAGCAGGACCGGGCAACCGTTTCTGCGTTGTGGATACGGCCGGATGGGAGCACCGCCAGCGCCGGTCCTCGTTACGACAGCGGGGGTACCGCGCCGTACGATTTCGGGACCGCGTAGGGGTTGACCGGCCGGTCCTCGTCCAGGGAGGACGGCTCCCTGGTGGCGTAGCCCCGCGCAGTTTTCAAGTCGCGGGAGCGCCGATACAGTCCGAAGCCGACCGATCCGAGTCCGCCTGCCAGTAGCGCCAGCCCCAGAATAAACAGACCCGTCGCTCCCGCATCGGCACGGCCGGTGACTACGTCGAAAAGCGGCATCGGCAGGACAAAAATGGTCGCAGCCAGGGCAAGGCTGCCCGCCACGATTTCCCGCGTCCCCTTGGACCTCATGGTTCCCCCTCCATTGTGTGTCTTGAGGTTCAGTAAAGCCGTTCCCCGGCCAATCCGGAAGGGTGCCCCGGCGTTCCCCGGTTCAGCCAGCAGGGTATCGACGCGCGGTGGGATGCGGAGGAGGATTAAGGGGCAGTCACGATAAGGAGGTCAGTGATGTGCTATCAGTACAACAGGGAGTTCCGGCGGGACATCAAGAAGGATGATCCAAAGGAAACTGAGGTGCGTCCGGAGCCCCGGGCGGAGGCGCCCGGCTTCAAGTTCTGGGCCTTCCCCCGCCGCAGCCGGGAATTCACCGTCGAGGAGCCGGCCACAACTGACCGGACCCGCGAGAAGGTCTAGCCGGAAAACCAAGGAAGGCTCCTCCCCGAGGAGCCTTCCGCTCCGTCAGGCTCCGCCGTGCGAGCGTTCCGGAGAACGTGCGGGAGACTGGGAGTCCCCAATACGAAGGCAGGACCGCAGTGATCAATCTCCAGCAGGACGCCGAAGGCTTCATCCGCATGAAGCGGCATTTTCCCGGCAGCACCGTCATTTCCGTGACTTTCAATGATGGCTCCTCGGAGGAATTCTCCGGCCAGCAGCTCAACACCCTCTACGACGAGGCCCTCGCCGTGTACCGGGCAGAGAATCACCTCGATGCGAAGGGACATTCCCGGGCACCGAAAAAGACGGTCCAGCCTGCACACGCGATTGAGTTCGTCGCGGTGCACCCCGGCATGGCCAAATAGCGCTTTCAAAAACTGTTGACACCGCGGAACGGGCGGAATATTCTACAACCAAATGGTTGTAGATGAGCTGAGGGATGCTGACCTTGACCGCCTGTTCCAGGCGTTCGCCGATGCCACCCGGCGGGACATTGTCACCCGCGTGACGGCCGGCGAGTATTCGGTATCAGGGCTGGCGGAGCACTACGCCATGAGTTTCGCCGCCGTCCAGAAGCACGTGGCGGTATTGGAGCGCGCCTCCCTCGTGACGAAGGAACGGCGCGGACGGGAGCAGATCGTGCGGGCCCACCACGATGGCCTACAGCGAGCCCGACGGCTGCTCGATGAGTACGAATCGATCTGGCGGCAGCGGGCTGACCGGATCGCAGACATTCTCGCAGAGGGATAGGAAGAGAGTTCCGTCATGACCGTAATCAGTTCGCACAAGAATGCCGAAGCCCTGAGCTTCACCGTCGTCGCCGAGTTCGATGCCGGCGTCGAGCGAGTCTGGCAGGTCTGGGAAGACCCGCGCAAGCTCGAACGCTGGTGGGGCCCGCCCACCTGGCCCGCGACCTTCGACAGCCACGACTTCGTGGCCGGAGGGAAGGCCAGCTATTACATGACCGGTCCTGAAGGCGAGAAGAGCCGGGGATGGTGGCGGTTCACCGCCATCGAGGCCCCACGCCGCCTGGAGTTCGACGACGGATTCGCCGACGAGAACGGCGACCCGGTCCCCGCCATGGGCACGAGCCACGCCGTGATGGAGCTCGAGGCAATCGACAACCGCACGCGGATGACCATGGTGTCGACCTTCGACTCCGCAGATGCCCTGGAGAAGGTGCTCGCCATGGGTATGGAAGAGGGCATGAAACAGGCCCTCGCCCAGATCGACGCCATCCTCGCCGAGACCAAAGTCAGCTGACCGGAACGGGTCCGCAGTAGAAGCCGAACCCGCCGGCAATCACCTCCGCAGCTGCCTTCCGGGACAGCGCGGGGGTGATTTACCGGGTCGGGCGGGCCGGCCGGTTTAACCGCCGAGGATCTTCGCCTTCTGCACCCCGAACTCCTGTTCCGTGAGAATCCCCTGCTCCTTCAGCGCCGCGAGCTCCTTGAGCTGCTGGATGGCGTCGGTGGAGATTCCCCCTGCGGCGGCCGGGGGCGGAGCCGGTGGCTGGTAGGCAGCTTGCTGCTGCTGGCCCACTTGCTGGTCGTAGGCCTGCTGCTGCTTCGCCGCGGTCGCGGCATCCTTCTCGGCGAACTTCGAAGCCTGCCTGCGCTGAACGCGGCCGCTGACCGCGGATGCCGTCCCGGCAACGACCGCCGTCCGCGCCATACCCCTAAGCAGTCCCATAATTTTTCTCCTCTTCTCCTCACGTTTTTGGGTGTCAGGCTACGGGCCGCTTGGCGTCGAGGGCCTCGAGCGCCGCCATCACATCCGGCGCAGGGATCCGCGTACTCGCAACGAGCTCGCCCCCGCCGTCGCGAACGGCCGCCACAAAAGGTGCCGCCCAGGCGTTTTCGAAGACAATCAGCGCGGCGAGGGTCCCTGGCATCAGCGCGCCTGTTGCTTCGGCGATTTCCTCCTCGCCGAGAAGCCCTGACTGCGCGCCATCGAAGTATGCGAACGCCTCCGCGGGACCGCCCGGGTCGGTGAGCTCAAGGACCTCGACCGCGCCGTCCTCGTTCTTCATGACAATGAGGAGATCGAAGAGCCGGATCACACCCTGCTCCACGAGCCTGATGAGCTCTTCACCCGCCCGTCCCGTCAGCCCTGCCCTGGGGAACTCGAGGAGCACAAAGTCGACCGGCCCGTGGGCCTCAGTCTCCGGCGTGGTTGTCACTGGCTTTCCTCCGTTCTGATTGGAGCGCCCTGTCCGGCACGCTCGTCTAAGTGTGGACGTCGCCTGCCGGGGCGTCACCACCCGCATCGGGTGATCCCGTGGGCGTGTCCTATAAACCACTACAGCGCCCGCGGCGGGGTACCCACATCATCCCTTTCGGGTGAGCCCAAGCGAACGGGCTCGGCCCCCGCAATGAGGCAAGAGTGCGGTACCTTGCCCGGTTCCCGGCTTAATATACTGTCCAGCCGTCGCTGGAAGGACGGCGCTTCTTTGCTCCCCTGCGATGGGCGGTAAGCTCGTTCGAGGTTGAGCGCCACCGTGTATCCGGGATGACCCGGCTACTCTGACGAGTAGGACCGTGACGGATGCTCCCCCTCAACGTTGGAGGACGTATGACAAGCACGGAACACCACCCATCCCCCAGCAGCCTCCGGGGTCCTGATGCCCCGGAATGGGCGCGGCTGGAGGACCTGTCCAGGACCCGCCTGCTGGACACACCTTCTGAGGAGCGCTTCGACCGGATCACGCGCCTGGCGCAGAGCCTTTTCGGGGTCAGCGCAGCCAGCGTGTCGCTCATCGCCGAGAACCGCCAGTACCTCAAATCGTTCGTAGGCCCGCTGTCCCGCGAATCGGACCGGGGTGACGCGTTCTGCGCCGAGACGCTCAAGTCCTCTGAAACCATGATCGTGGAGAACGCCCTCACCGACGAACGTTTCCGGGACAACCCGCTCGTGACGGGCAACCCCCACATCAAGTTCTATGCCGGCCACCCCCTCACCGGCCCGGGCGGCACCCATGTTGGGACGTTCTGCATCATCGACCAGTCGCCCCGGTCATTCGGTGCGGAACAGCAAAAAATCCTCGAAGACCTGACCCAAATCATCCAGCGTGAGATGAACCTGTCATGGGACATCGACCAGGGCGCCCGCACGCAACGAGCTCTACTGCCGATCACCCCTCCCGCCCCGGCCGGTTATTCGCTGGGAGTCTGCTTCTATCCCGCCTTCGGGCTCAGCGGGGACTTCTACGACCTCGGCACCACGGTGTCCGGACACTTCCGCATGACCGTCGGCGACGCCATGGGCAAGGGTGTCGGTCCTGGGCTCGTGGCAGGGGCGGCGCGTTCGGCCTTCGCCGACGCCGGCTGGGACGCGGACCCGTCCCGCCTCCTCCGGGACGTGTCTGACCGCATTGACGGGACGCTGGCCCGCGCAGGGTCCTTCGCCTCGGTCTTCCACGCGGTCATCGACCCGGCAACCGGCACGGGCCTCTATGCGGACGCCGGACAGGGGTTGACCCACATCCTGCGCGCCGACGGCACCGTCGAGCGCCTGCCCCCCACAGGACCACCGCTGGGGCTGGTCCCCGGTGCGGCCTGGAACCAGCGCCCCATCGCGTTGTCTCCCGGAGACGCAATCCTGATTCCGACCGACGGCCTCCTCGACCTCCACGGCGGCGACCTCGGCCTGCTAGCCACCGTCATGACGGATTGCCTGGCGCGGAACGACGCGGACACGGCTGTCAAGAAATTGTGCGACCGGAGAGGAAAATCCGTCGTCCTGGACGACATCACGGCCGTCCTCTTCCAGCGCGCGCCGGGACGAAGCTAAGGCCCGACACCGGTCCAGGGCCGGCAGGCGTCCCGCTGGCGCTGTCACCGCCAAAGGATCGGTAGGATTCATGGGGACAAGAGCTGGGGAAGTCTGGATTTAGGGGAATCAGTGGCGGCAACGGCAACGCGGGACGCCGTCATGAAAGATGTGGACGGGAAACCATGGCAGCGCCCACGGATGCCGACCATTGTGACGGGTGTGGACGAGCTGTCGCCGCTTCGGAAACAGCTGCCGTTCGCACTGTTCTTTATCGTCGCCGCGGCCATGAGCAGTGCGATCACGACCCTGACGGTCAGCGACTGGACGGCACTGGCAGCCGGGGCGGTGCTGACGGCGGCGGCCACCGGTGTCGCCGCCATAGCGGGCAAACCGGAGCTGGCACGCTTTGCCATCATTGTGCCTTCCCTGGATTTCCTGGCAGCCGGAGCCTTGCGGCACGGCACGGGGGAAAGCCACTCCATCTATGCCTCGATTGTCCTGCTGCCGGTGCTCTGGTGCGCCGCCATGCAGGGCCGCCGCCACGTGGCCTACGCCGCTGCAGGCGCGACAGTAGCCATCATGGTCCCGTTCGCTCTCGGGTCGAGCATCGACGCGAACCCCAACGAGCTCTTCCGCGGGCTGTTCAGCACGATGATCTTCATCCTGGGAGCCCTTGTGGTCAACGAGTTGGCGCAACGGGCACGACGCCGGCTCCACACCGCGCGCGAGCAAGCGGCCGCGGCCACTGCCGAACTCAGCCGCGCCGCCCAGATCCAGCGCTTCCTGCTGCCAAAGAACGCCGCTCCCCTCCCCGGCTACCAGACAGCCGGCGCCTGCATCCCCTCCACCGCCGTCGGAGGGGACTTCTTTGACTGGTACCTCATCGAAGAGGGGCTCGGCTTCACCCTCGGTGACGTCATGGGCAAGGGAGCCGGCGCCGGCATGGTCGCCGCCACGACGCGGGCTGTCATTCGCAGCGCCCGAAACAGCGGTGACCCCGCGACCGCCCTGACCCTTACGCAGGACTGCCTGGCTACCGACCTGAGCCAGGCGGGCACCTTCGCGACACTCTTCCACGCCCGGCTCAGGGCCTCCGACGGGCGGATCCTGTTCTCCGACGCCGGCCACGGCCTGACCCTGGTCGTCCGCGCGGCGGGCACCTGGGAGAGGCTCGCCTCTGACAACTTCCCGGTCGGCCTGCTCCCCGACACCCGCTGGGAATCCTTGGAAACACGGCTGGGACCCGGGGACATGATTGTCAGCTTCAGCGACGGCGTCCTGGACCTCTATGACGGAACACTCGCCGCGGTGGACGAGATCGGACGGCTCGCCGTCTGCGCGGGGTCCGCGGAAGAGCTCGTCGACGCCGTGCGCCGGCGGGCACAGGGAACCTCCAACCCCGATGACGTGACCATCCTGGCCGTCCGGCGGGAAACCCTGTGAGGCGCTTCTGGGTCCGGTTCGTCGTCGTACTGACGGTGCTGACCGGGATCAACTACATAGCCTGGCGCTGGCTGGCCTCGCTGAACTGGGACGCCTGGTGGATCGCCGTGCCGCTCGTCGTCGCCGAAACGTACAGCCTGATCGATGTGCTGCTCTTCGGGATGACGGTCTGGCGGCTCAAGACCCGCACACCGCCGTCACCGGCTCCTGCGGACGCCACTGTCGACGTCTTCATCACGACGTACAACGAGCCGCTGGACCTGGTGATGACGACGGCGCTGGCCGCCCAGCAGATCCGGCATCCGCACAGCACCTGGATCCTCGACGACGGTGACCGGCCCGAACTCCGGGACCTGGCCGCCGCGCACGGGCTGGGGTACGTGACCCGCAGCGCGGCGTGGAGCGGGATGCCCCGGCACGCCAAAGCCGGGAACCTGAACAACGCACTGATGATGACCTCAGGAGAGTTCCTGCTCATCCTGGACGCGGACCAGATCCCCGAACCGGACATACTGGACAAAACGCTGGGCTACTTCAACAACCGCAGGGTCGCCCTCGTCCAGACGCCCCAGTACTTCATCAACGTCCCGGCGGACGATCCCCTGGGCAGCCAGGCTCCGTTGTTCTACGGCCCGATCCAGCAGGGCAAAGACGGCTGGAATGCTGCGTTCTTCTGCGGCTCCAACGCCGTCCTCCGGCGGGAGGCCCTGATGCAGCTGGGGCTGGTTGGCTATGTCAAGGAAACGGAAAAGAGTATTCGGCGCGCCCTCAGCGCCTCCCAGGCCGCCATCCGCAAGGCACGCAAAGCAGCCTCCAGCGAATCCGTCCTCCTGCAGCAGACCCTCGACGAAGTCGAAGCGGCAACCCAGGAGGCCCGCCGCCAGCTCGACGCCGGCGAGTCATTGAGCGAGATCACCTACCGGGCGCGGCGGCGGGTGGATCAGGCGGTCCAGTCGCTGGTGCTGGCCGATGTGTCCGCCCTGCAGGCCGACCTGGAGGAGATCGCAGCGATGTCTCCGGTGGAGGTCGGAGAAGCGGGCGTGCCGGTGGTGACCGAGGATGCGGTGCAGCGGATGGCGGCCCGTGACTGGTCCCCCCTCGGGGCCATCGAGTCCGTCCAGGCCGTGCTGGACGCGTTGTCGGTGGAACGGACCGACGAGGCCCAGCCGGTCATGCCGCTGGCCACCATCTCCGTGACCGAGGACATGGCCACGGCCATGCGGCTCCACGCCATGGGCTGGCAGAGCGTGTACCACCATGAAGTCCTTGCTTACGGGCTGGCACCGGAGGACATCGGCACCATGCTGACCCAGCGGCTCCGCTGGGCCCAGGGCACCATGCAGGTGTTCCTGCGGGAAAACCCGCTGGTCCAGCGGGGACTCAAACTGGGCCAGCGGCTCATGTACTTTGCGACCATGTGGACCTACCTCAGCGGCTTCGCCGCCGTCATCTACTTCGCTGCACCGATCGTTTATCTGCTCTTCGGCATCCTGCCTGTCACCAGCCTCAGCACTGACTTCTTCGTCCGATTCATACCGTTCATGGTGGTGAACCAGCTCCTGTTCGCCATCGCCGGGAAGGGCATCCCCACGTGGCGCGGGCAGCAGTACAGCCTCGCTCTGTTTCCGACCTGGATCAAAGCCTGCACGACGGCGGCCCGGAACGTCTGGTTCGGACGCCCCCTCGGATTCGCCGTCACCCCCAAGGACCGCCAGTCCGGCGGACCGCGGTGGAGCCTGATCCGCCCGCAGATTGCGGTGTCCGTCCTTCTGGTCATCGCGGCTGTTGTGGGGATTGGGCGGCTTGCTGCCGGAATGTCCGAACCGATCGGCACACTGGTCAACGTACTCTGGGTGGTGTTTGACCTCATCGTCATGAGTATCCTGTTCCGGGCCGTCAGGTACCGCGGGTACCCGGGCAGCGATTCCCCCGATGAGACCGACAGCACCACCGAGTCATCCAAAGAAAGGGCCATCCGTGGACCTGAGCTATGAAGTAAAAAACAGCTACGCCGAGATAACGGCCGCCGGCCGGCTCAACATGGTGTCCGCGCCGAAACTGCGGGAAATGGTTACGGAAGTTGTCGCTGCGGGTACCTCCCGGATCGTGATCAACCTGCAGGAGACAGCCTTTATGGACTCTTCCGGCCTCGGAGCCCTCATCGGATGCCTCAAAGCCGCCCGGCAGGCCGGCGGCGACCTTCGGATCGCGGCAGTTCAGCCGCAGGTCCAGATGGTCCTTGGCCTGACCAGCATGGACAAAGTCCTGACGTCGTACCCCTCCGCAGCCGAAGCTTTCGGCGATGACTGACGTCCTCGCCCGGCGGACGCTGCGCCAGGCGGCGCTTCCGGAAGTCATCGAGGCCGTGCACACCGAACTGGACGGCCTGTGGGATGACGCGTCCTTTGTCCCGGACATGGACCGCATGACCTTCGCCACCGCCGTCATCGAGGCTGCCAGTAACGTGGTGCAGCACGCCGTCCCCGAATCGACGGAACCGGTGGAACTCGGGGTCGACATCAGCGTCACGCCCATCAGGCTCGAGGCCCGGGTCAGCGCCTTCGGCGCAGCCTGCCCCGACCCCATCGACACCGACCCTGCCATGCCCGACGGCGAGGCTGAATCCGGGCGCGGCCTCGCCCTCATCCGCGCCCTTGTCACCACCGTGACGTTCAAGCGCCAGGATGGGACGAACACCTGGATCCTGTCAAAGTCCCCGCTGCACGACTGAGCGGAATGCTTGGACAATCCTCGGGATGTCCTGCGTCTTTTTAGTCCCCGGGGCGGGCCGGCCGTAACGGACACTGGAAGCTACGGCTTCCGGTGGGGGCCGGGTACCGTCACGACGCCCCGCCGCACCCGGCGTCCGGCCGAGGAGTTTCCGATGAAGCCGATTAGAAGCCTGGCCAGCGTCCTGGCGCTGGTGGTCCTGAGCCTGTCGCTGGCAGCGGTCACCGCCCAGGCCGCGGCCGCGGCCATCAGCCTCAGTCCTGCCCAGGGCCCGGCGGGAACCACGGTCACCGTCACCGGCACCGGCTTCCCAAAAAAGAGCTCCGGGACCCTCGACGCCGGCACCAGCTCCGCCGCTTTCAAGGTGGGCGCCTCCGGATACTTCACCGCCGCCGTCGTCATCCCGCAGACTTCCCTGCCGGTCCTTGACGTCCAGGCCACGGCCGGGACCGTCAAGGCCTCGGCGGCCTTCACCGTCGTCGCCGCCCCGGTGACCGACCCTGAGCCGCCGCCACCGGCCATCAGCAGCGCGCCGCTGCGCTTCGGCGTCGGCACGCCGGGCGGACCGCTGGCATCGGCGGAACTGGACCAGGCCGCGTCCCTTGCCGGCGAGGTGCCCTCCATCATCCTGTCCTACAAGGACTTCAACCAGGCCCCGCCCGTTCCGGAGCTGGACGCCGCCCGCAGCCGGGGCGCCACGACCCTGCTGACGTGGGAGCCCTGGGCCTGGGGCGGCGGAACCGAACAGCCTGCCTATGCCCTCGACCGCGTCACCGCCGGAGACTTCGACCCCTATCTGCGGCAGTGGGGCGCGGCCCTGGCATCCTGGGGGCATCCGGTGATGCTGCGCTTCGGGCACGAGATGAACGGCAACTGGTACCCCTGGTCCGAGGGCATCAACGGCAACGGACCCGGTGATTACACGGCCGCGTGGCGGCACGTTCACGACGTCGTCGCTGCCACCGGCGCCACCAACATCACCTGGGTCTGGAATCCCAACGTCCCTTATTTCGGGTCAACCCCGCTCGACGGCCTGTACCCCGGCCCCGGGTACGTGGACGCGGTGGCACTCGACGGGTACAACTGGGGCACGTCGGCGGCCTGGAGCAGCTGGATCATGCCGACGGAGCTCTTCGGCCCAGGCCTGGCCGAACTCAGACGGCTCGCACCCGGCAAACAGGTGCTCATCGCAGAAACATCGTCCGCGGAACAGGGCGGCTCCAAAGCGGACTGGAACACAGCACTGATCAGCTACCTTTCAGCGCAGTCCGACGTCACAGCGGTGGTCTGGTTCAACTTCAACAAGGAAACAGACTGGCGGATCAACAGCAGCACCGGCTCCGCCACGGCGCTGGCCGCTGCCCTCGCCGCGCGCCGCCAATAGCCGGCTACCGCTTCCCCCTGGGCAAAGAAAAAGCCTCCGGAACCTGTTGGTTCCGGAGGCTTTTCCAAGGGTGGCAGATGAGGGATTCGAACCCCCGTAGGCGTTGCCAGCTGATTTACAGTCAGCCCCCTTTGGCCGCTCGGGTAATCTGCCGAACTTCAAAAGAAGATCACTCGCGGCTGCCATCGTCAGAACGCCTGCTTCCAGTCCGTTCCGCTTCCAGTAACCGCGGGCAAGACAACTTTACAGAACTTCCGCCGAAGAATCGAATCGGCGGATTTGGGCCCCAAAAACCCCGGAAAATCAGGCTTCACCCAGGATGCGGCTGGCAAGTTTGGACTCGAACCTCGCAGCCTGCTCCTCAGTGATCTGGTTCAGCTGGACGGCACGCGCTAGATCGGTGTGGACGCCGTCCAGCCGCGACGAGGCATCCGCGGCGGGGCTGAAGATGATGGAAGCCGCCAGCGTCGCGGCTGCCACCGAGGACGCGGCGGCGGCAATACCGCCGGCGGCAGCCGCCGTTGAGCGGATGACTTTCCGGCCGGGCTTGTTCTGCATGAGCTTTACCTTTCGAGCGACTCTTCCAACTCCTGCAACTCTGCCGCCCGAAACTTCGTTCCCGCCCTGACTCAGCTTTGAGCGGACTGTGAACGTGACTATGAAGGCGACAATGCCCCGCGGCCACCACACAAAGGGGCATCCGTACTAGGCTGGATTGCAGACACAACGGCCCCTCACCGGGGCACCCCCCAACCACCAGGAGGACAGTCATGGCAGGCGAATCCACATTCGACGTCGTCAGCAAGGTCGACAAGCAGGAAGTCGCCAACGCGCTGAACCAGGCCCAGAAGGAACTGGTCCAGCGCTACGACTTCAAGGGCGTCGGCGCCGAGGTCGACTTCAGCGGCGAGAAGATCCTCATGAAGGCCAACTCCGAAGAGCGTGTCCTCGCGGTCCTGGACGTGCTGCAGTCCAAGCTCATCCGCCGCGGCATCTCTTTGAAGTCCCTCGACACAGGCGAGCCCTACGCCTCCGGCAAGGAATTCCGGCTCGAGTCCACCATCAAGGAGGGCATCGCGCAGGACCTCGCGAAGAAGATCAACAAACTCATCCGCGACGAGGCCCCCAAATCCGTTAAGTCGCAGATCCAGGGCGACGAGCTCCGCGTGACCTCCAAGTCCCGCGATGACCTGCAGGAGACCATGAACCTGCTGAAGGGCTTCGACGAGGCCGACCTGCAGTTTGTGAACTTCCGCAGCTGACTGTGCGACCGCGGCACTAGGAGCCTCACGACGCGCGACGAATCTGACGCTGCGCAAAAGGACTGTCGCTACCCGGATCCGGGTAGCGACAGTCCTCTTGCGCAGCGCGGAACTTTTAGCGTAGCGGCAGTCCTTTTGCGCAGCTGATTTACGCGCCCGCTTAGCCCAGCGGCCGGCCCGCCATCCGCTCCAGCCGGCCGATCCGCTCGCTCATCGGCGGGTGCGTCGAGAACATCTTCGCGGCACCACCGCCGCGGAACGGGTTCGCGATCATCAGGTGCGAGGCGTTGACCAGTCGCTGGTCCTGCGGCAGCGGCGCGAGCTGGACGCCCTGCTCGATCTTGCGCAGGGCTGAGGCCAGCGCCAGCGGGTCTCCGGTGAGCCGGGAACCGTCCTCGTCGGCGTCGAACTCCCGGGTGCGGGAGATGGCCGTCCGGATCAGCGAGGCAGCAAACGGTGCCAGCAGTGCCATCGCGATCGCGGCGAGCGGATTGGCGTTGCGCCGGTTCCCGCCGCCGCCGAAAATCAGGAACATCTGCGCCATCGAGGTGATGACGCCGGCGACGGCGGCAGCCACCGAGGCGGTCAGGATGTCCCGGTTGTAGACGTGCATCAGCTCGTGGCCCAGCACACCGCGCAGTTCCCGGGCGTCCAGCAGCCGGAGGATGCCTTCGGTGCAGCACACCGCGGCGTTTTGCGGGTTCCGTCCGGTCGCGAAGGCGTTCGGGGCCATCGTGGGCGAGAGGTAGATCCGCGGCATCGGCTGCTGCGCCGTGGCGGAGAGCTCCCGGACAATTTGGTAGAGCTGCGGCGCCTGGGCCTCCGTCACGGGATAGGCCTGCATGGCCCGGATGGCGATTTTGTCACTGTTCCAGTAGCCGTAGGCCGTGGTGGCGACGCCGATCAGGGCCATGATCCAGATCGGTGCGGCACTGCGCATACTGGAGGCCATCAGCGCGCCGAGTCCCAGCAGCACGGCCCACAGCACACCGAAAAGGGCCGCGGTCTTCAGTCCGTTGTGATGCTGATGCACTGTTCCTCCAGAAGTCGTCCCATGGACTCTCACCCGGAAAAAACGTCCCGCTACGGCACCGGGTTCCGCGCGTCGTACTTCAGGAAGCCAGACTGCCAGTGCGCCACGGCCCAGGCCACCGCGATGCACACCAGGCCGCCCAACAGCAGGACCCAGCCTTCACTCAGAATTTTAGTCCAACCGCCTGCGAGCACGTCTCCCACCCGGGGCCCGCCGGCCACCACCACAATGAAGACGCCCTGCAGCCGCCCGCGCAGGTGGTCCGGTGTGGACGCCTGCAGGATCGTGGTGCGGAAGACGGCGCTGACGGAGTCGGCGATGCCAGCCAGCCCGCAGCACAGGGCCGCCGGCAGGAGCCACCACGTCACACCGCCGGCGCCGGAGTTCCCGGCGAGGACAACGACGAGGCCGAAGCCGGCAATCGAGGCGCCCCAGCCCATCACGGACCAGACGACCGCGGCCCCCTGCCGCCGCACCGCCCCTAGAGGTCCGGAGAAGAGGCCGGCCAGGAACGCGCCGACCGCGGTGGAGGCCAGCAGGATCCCCACCGTGGTTTCGCCGCCGCCGATCATCACGGCGCCGATCGCGGGCAGCAGCGCCCGGGGCTGGGCGAAGATCATGGCGACGAGGTCGATGATGAAGGTCATCTTCAGGTTGGGGCGCGTGCCCAGGAAACGGAAGCCCTCGACGACGGACCGCAGCCCCGCGGGCCGCGCATGTTCGCCCGGAGGCATGGCGGGCAGCTTCAGCAACGCCCACAAGGCGAAGGCGAAGGTGGCGACGTCGATCGTGTAAGTCCAGGCGAAGCCGACCGTGGCCACCAGCAGCCCGGCCAGCAGCGGCCCGGCGGTCAGGGTGAGGCCAAAGCTGATCATGCTCAGCGCGTTGGCGGCGGGCAGGAGTTCCTTGCGGACCAGCAGCGGGATGATGGCGCTGCGGGCCGGCTGGTTGATGGCCTGCGCACCGCTCTGCACCGCCACCAGGACGTACAGCAGCCAGACATTTCCCAGCTGCAGCCAGGCCTGCAGGGCCAGGCAGGCGGTGGTCAGCCACAGTACCGAGGAGGCCAGCAGCGCCACCTTGCGGCGGTCGTGGGCGTCCGCGATCGAGCCGCCCAGCAGCCCGCCGAAGACCAGCGGGACGAGGGCAAAGATGCTCAGCAGTCCCACGTAGAGACTGTCCTGGGTGAGCCGGTAGACCTCCAGGCTCACGGCAACCAGGGTCAACTGGCTGCCCAGGGCGGCGACAGCGGATCCCAGCCACAGGCGGCGGAACGCCGGACTCTCGCGCAAAGGCGTGATGTCCGCCAGATATTTCCCCACCCGGATACTCTAGTGGCGCCGGAGTGCCTGGCCTGCGCACCCGGCGCCCGACGCGCAGCCCTTCGCGCAGTCTGCCGGCAGGACCCCGGCACCCGCCCGTAGGGGCGTCATAAGCCGTGCCTTATTATGATCGACTCATAATAAATGCTTGAATGGGGGCATGACGGAATCGACGGGTACCCACGAAGCATGGGCTGCCGCCCTGCGTGCCCACGGCCGCCGGGTGACCAAACAGCGGCTCGCCGTGCTCACCGCCGTCGAGCATCACCCGCATTCCCCCGCCGAGCACATCCTCGCCGCCGCCCGCCAGGACCTGCCCGAACTCACGGCACAGTCCGTCTATGTGGTCCTGGGTGACCTCACCGACCTGCAGATGCTGCGCCGCTTTGAGCCGCCGCACTCCCCTGCCCTGTACGAGACGCGAGTGGGCGACAACCACCACCACGCCGTCTGCATCAGCTGCGGCCGGGTCGAGGACGTCGAATGCGCCGTTGGCCACGCGCCGTGCCTGACGCCGAGCTGGGACGAGAACGCCAGGCCGATGACCATCCAGATCGCCGATGTGCTGTACCAGGGCATCTGCCAGGACTGCCAGCGCACCCAAAAACTTCCCTCCACATCTGAACAGCAAGAAATCAACAAAGGAGAATGATGACTGCGAACCTTTCCGCGCCCATCTCGCACACCGCGACCACGACCCAGACCGGAGCCCCCGTCGCGTCCGACGAGCACTCGCTGACCGCCGGTGCCGACGGAGCCACCGCGCTGCACGACCGCTACCTGGTCGAGAAGCTCGCACAGTTCAACCGCGAGCGGATCCCGGAGCGCATTGTGCACGCCAAGGGTGGCGGCGCCTTCGGCACCTTCACGGTGACCGGCGACGTTTCCCGGTACACCCGCGTGGCTGCCTTCCAGCCGGGCGCCCAGGTTGGCACGGCCATCCGCTTCTCCTCCGTGGCCGGCGAGCAGGGCTCCCCCGACACGTGGCGCGACGTCCGCGGTTTCGCGACCCGTTTCTACACCCCTGAGGGCAACCTGGACATCGTGGGCAACAACACCCCCGTATTCTTCATCAAGGACGGCATCAAGTTCCCGGACTTCATCCACTCGCAGAAGCGCCTCCCGGGCTCCGGCCTGCGCGATGCCGACATGCAGTGGGACTTCTGGACCCTCTCCCCCGAGTCCGCCCACCAGGTCACCTACCTCATGGGCGACCGCGGCCTGCCCCGCTCCTGGCGTGAGATGCACGGCTTCTCCTCGCACACGTACCTGTGGACGAACGCCGAAGGCGAACGATTCTGGGTCAAGTACCACTTCCGCTCCAACCAGGGCGAGCACAACATCACCAACGAGCAGGCTGAGCAGCTGGCCGGCGCCGACGCCGACTACTACCGCCGCGACCTGTACGAGTCCATCGCTGAGGGCAACTTCCCCAGCTGGGACCTGCACGTCCAGGTCATGCCCTACGAGGATGCCAAGACCTACCGTTTCAACCCGTTCGACCTGACCAAGGTCTGGCCGCACGCGGACTACCCGCTGGTCGAGGTGGGCCGCTTCGAGCTGAACCGCAACCCGGAGAACTTCTTCGCCGAGATCGAGCAGATCGCCCTGTCTCCCGCGAACGTCGTTCCGGGCCACGACATCTCGCCGGACAAGATGCTGATGGCACGCGTGTTCTCCTACCCGGACGCACACCGCTACCGCGTCGGAACCAACTTCAACGAGCTGCCGGTCAACCGCCCGGTCTCGCCGGTGAACAACTACTCGCAGGACGGCTCGCTGCGCCACGGCTACAAGCCGGCAACGGCCCCGGTCTACGCCCCCAACTCCTTCGGCGGCCCCGTGGCCGACCCGGCCCGCGCCGGTGAAGGTTCCTGGGAGTACGACGGCGCCCTGGTCCGCACCGCCGCGACCCTGCACTCCGAGGACAGCGACTTCGGCCAGGCCGGCACGCTGTACCGCGAGGTCTTTGACGAAGCAGCCAAGGCCCGTTTCCTCGACACCATCACCGGTGCCGTGGGCGGCGTGCACAACGCCGAGATCAAGGAACGCGCCATCCAGTACTGGACCAACGTCGACGCCGAGCTCGGCGCCAAGCTGCGGGCCAACCTGGGCACCGCCTCTCTCTCCGACGCTGAGGCAGCCAACAAGATCGGCTGATCAGCTTCGAACGAAAACACCCCGCCACGGATCCTCCGCGGCGGGGTGTTTTCGTTGCTGGCGTTACTTGCTAGGTGACATCCACGCCCGAGGCGGCGGCCGGCGTCGAGCCCGGACCGGAGCCTCCCGCGGCGGCCGGGCGGTGGCCCTTTTTGGCGAGCTGGATCTGCTCATAGACGTGGTGGCGGAGTTCGGTGAAGCGCGGCAGGGACCGGGTCTCGAGCTGGTCGCGGTCCGCGGGCAGGTCGATGGTGATGTCTTCCTGGATCACCGTCGGGGAGCTGGAGAGGATGATGACGCGCTCGCCGAGGTAGACGGATTCGTCGATGTCGTGGGTGACGAACAGGACCGTGATCCCCAGCTTCTTCCACACGGTGCGGATCAGGTCCTCCAGGTCCGCCCGGGTCTGGGCGTCCACGGCCGCGAACGGCTCATCCATGAGCAGGACCTCGGGCTGGTACG
Organism: Arthrobacter sp. UYEF36; assembly: GCF_040547025.1. Lineage (NCBI taxonomy): Bacteria > Bacillati > Actinomycetota > Actinomycetes > Micrococcales > Micrococcaceae > Arthrobacter > Arthrobacter sp. UYEF36. Next base: position 122,136 of record NZ_JBEPOX010000001.1, on the reverse strand, counting down.
CGATGGCGCGGGCGATCGCCACGCGCTGCTGCATGCCGCCCGAGAGCTGCCACGGGTAGGACCGCGGGACGTGGGACAGGCCCACCGCCTCCAGCGCCTCATCGACGAGCTTGTCGCGTTCGGCCTTCGGGACGCCCTGGTTCTTCAGCGGCAGTTCCACGTTGTCCCGGACCCGCATCCACGGGAACAGCGAGCGTCCGTATTCCTGGAACACCACTGCCATCTTCTTGGGCGGGCCGACGACGCGTTTGCCGTCCAGGAGCACTTCGCCCTCGGTCGGGGCCATCAGCCCGGAGATGCACTTGAGCAGCGTGGTCTTACCGGAGCCGGAGGGTCCCACCAGGCAGGCCAGTTCGCCCGCGCGCAGATCGAAGGTAAGGTTCCGCACGGCCTCCACATCGCCGCCGTCGGTCTGGTACACCTTCTTCAGCCCGCGGACGGAGAGCATCGCTTCCGGGCCCGCGTGAGTTGCGTCAGGCTGCATTTTCTACCTCTTTCTGGCCGTGGTACCAGCGCAGGATATTCCGCTCGGCCCACTGGAAGATGAATGACATGCCCACACCCAGCAGCCCGAGGACCACGATGCCGGACCACATCTCCGGGATGGAGAAGGACCGCTGGAACTGGACGATGGTGAAGCCCAGTCCCGAGGACGAGGCGAACATTTCGGAAATCACCATCAGGATCAACCCGAGGGACATCGACTGGCGCACGCCGGCCATGATCTGCGGGCTGGCGGACGGCAGCACCAGGTACCGGACGCGGGCCCAGCCGTCGAGGCCGTAGGTGTGGGCGGAGTCGGAGAGCACCGGGTCGACCGCGCGGACGCCCTCGATCGTGTTCAGCAGCACCGGCCAGACACAGCCGGAGATGATGACGACGATCTTCATGGTGTCGGTGATGCCCATGAGCAGCATCAGGACCGGCACCAGGACCGGAGGCGGTATGGCGCGGAAAAACTCCAGCGTCGGTTCCAGCAGCGACCGGAGCCATCGGACCGATCCGATCAGGACCCCGCCGACGACGCCGATCACGATCGCCGCGAGGACACCCACCGTGAGCCGCCCGATGCTGGGCAGCACATCCGTGAAGATCCGTTCACCGAACCAGACCTCGCCGAAGGTTTCGACCAGGCTGGCCGGGGTGGGGACGAAGAAGTTGACCGTCCCCAGGGTGGAGGCCCACCAGATCAGGATCAGGATCACCGGCAGGCCCAGGATGTAAACGAGATTCTTCAGGGTCTTCATACGACCACCTCGGAGCGGACCGACGAGTGCCAGGCCAGGGTCTTCTTTTCGATGAAGCGCATCAGCATATTGATCAGCACGCCGATCAGGCCGGTGGCGAGCACCAGGGCGTACATGCCGGAGATGGCACCGCCCGACTGGGCCAGGGCGATTTCGCGGCCGAGCCCCGGGGATCCGATCACAAGTTCCGCGGTGATGGCCAGGACCAGCGCCACCGCGCCGGCGAGCCTCACCCCGGTCATGAGGTAGGGCAGGGCGGTGGGAAAGACGACATAGCGGATCCGGGCCATCCTGCCCAGGCCGTAAGTCTTGGCTGTGTTGTTGGCGACCATATCGACGTCGGCCACGCCGTAGAGCACCTGGATCAGGATCTGCCAGAAGGCGGCGTACACGATCAGCAGCAGCGACGACTCGATCTTCACGCCGAAGAGCAGCACGGCCAGCGGGATCAGCGCCACCGACGGGATCGGGCGCAGGAATTCAATCGTGGAGTTGGTGGCCCTCCGCAGGAAGTTGCTGGAGCCAATGATGAAGCCAAGCAGCACGGCTGCCGCCACGGCCATCAGGAGGCCCAGGAACCAGGCCTTCATGGTCTCGCCCACGGCAACCCAAAAGGCCGTGAGTCCAAAATCGACCACCAGCGCGGCAATGACCTCACTGGCGGGCGGCAAATAGTTTGCGTCGATGATGCCGAGCCGGGGAATGAGCTCCCAGGTGAGCAGGAATCCGAGAATCCCCGCGACGCCAAGCAGTTGCTTTGTTGGTACCTTGCGGACCTGCCGGTGCTGCCGCTCCACGTCGGGAGCGGCAGCACCGGCAGCCAGAGTCTTTGAACTCACGGGAGCAGTTCGTCTGCGTTCGGAGCTTTGGTCAGCGTGCCGTAGCCGGCGGCTGCGTCGCCGAGGACCTTGAACGCGTCCTTGTTGAAGTCGACCCGGTACCGCGGCAGTGTGATCGCAGCCCGGGCAGCCTCGTCGATCTTGGTGTAGGTGCCCACGATGTCGCGGACTTCCTGCGGGTGCTGCTGCGCGTATTCGAGCGACTTGTTCATGGCGCGGGTGAACTTCTGCGTCAGGTCCGCCTTGCCCTGGATGGTCTCAGCCTTGGTGAAGTAGCCGGCGATGTCCAGCTCCGGGTCCATCTCAACGAAGTTCCAGGACACCACCTTGCCGCCTTCAGAGACGGCCTTGGACAGGAACGGCTCGAGGATCCACGCCGCGTCCACCTGCTTGTTGGCCAGGGCCGCCGGGGCGTCCGGGAATGCCACTTCAACGAACTTCACGCTGTTGGGATCGCCGCCGTCCTTTTCGACGACGGACTTGATCGTGGTGTCGCCGATGTTGGAGAGGTTGTTCACCGAGACGGTCTTGCCTTCGAGGTCTTTCGCGGACTGGATGTCCGAGCCTGCCGGTACGACGACGCCGCCGATGTCCTTGCCGATCTCACCGGTGGTGGATGCACCATTGGCGACGAACTTGAGGTCCAGGCCCTTGTCCTTGGCGACCATGACCGAGATCAGGTTGGAGAAGGCAAAGTCGAAGCTGCCGCTGACGACGCCGGGGACGATCGCCGCGCCGCCCGTTGCGGTCTGGATGTCCAGCTGCAGTCCCTCTTCCTTGAAGAAGCCCTGCTTGTCGCCGAGGTAAATGGGTGCGCAGTCAACGATCGGAATGACGCCGACGCTGACCTTGGTCAGATCCGAACCTCCGCCGGAGCCTCCCGTGGCGGTTCCGCCTCCGGTGGAACTGGGCGAGCCACTTCCGCAGGCCGACAATCCCAGAACGGACGCTGCTGCCAAGACGGCAATAAAACGACGTTTCATGTTCACTCCTATGTGCCCATTGGCGTGGGAGTGACAAGCCCCCAAAGCCCCAGATGTTCGCTGTTCGAACAGACGTTCAAATTAAGTCTGTTCTAAACCTGATGTGAGGTCAACCACGTTCGGCTCATTGTTACAGCTCTGAGACGGGTGCGTCTATGCTCGCCGCCTAACAAACCCGCACCCGAAACACCCCGTCACGGATGCTCCGGGGCGGGCGTTCTCGGCTTTTCCACATAGGGCCAGCGCCCCTCGCGGAACGGCACGCCGTGTCCCTAAGATGCACGCATGACCCCATTTGCAGGCATCCCTGACGCCGCGTTCGAGTTCTATGCGGAGCTGGAACACAACAACAACCGCGACTGGTGGCTGGAACACAAATCCACCTACGACGCCGCGGTCAAGGAACCGCTGACCGGACTGCTGGCCGCGCTGGAGCCGGAGTTCGGCGCGGCCAAGCTCTTCCGCCCCAACCGGGACATCCGGTTCTCCCTGGACAAATCCCCGTACAAGACCGCTCAGGGCGCCGTCGCCTCCGTTGCCGAAGGCATGGGCTTCTACATCCAGCTCAGCGCTGACGGCCTGCTCATCGGCGGCGGTTACCACACCCATACACCGTCCCAGCTGGCGCGTTTCCGCAGCGCGGTGGACGCACCGTCCAGCGGCGGGGTCCTGCAGAGGATCGTCGGTCAGGTCGAGGCATTGGGCTTCGCGGTGGAAGGAGAGACCCTGAAAACCGTTCCGCGGGGCTTCGCCAAAGACCATCCACGCGCAGAGCTGTTGAAGCACAAGTCACTCGCCGCCGGAATGCACCAGGGACGGCCGGGCTGGCTCGCCACGCCGGACGCGGCCCGGGAGGTGGCCCGGCGCTGGGAGGAGCTGCGGCCCCTCGTTGAATGGACAAGCCGCTACGCCGCCCCCTGAGGCGGAGCGTCAACCATGGCCGGATGTGCCCGCCAGGAGTGCCAGGTCAGATGTGCTGGCCGTCGGTGGCGAGCCGCCGGTCCAGGTTGTTGAAGAACACCAGCAGCATCAGGTCAAAGGCCTGGCTGGCCTCCTCGGGCTGGTTGTTCACGACGAAGTCGAACTGCAGCCCGTAGAAGGCGGCGGTGAACAGCCGGGCGTCGGTGCCGGCGAACTCTTCCCGGATGCCCTGGAGCATCAGCCAGTCCCGGGCCTTCCCGTGCAGCATCCTGAAATGTGCCTGCGCCGTTCCGCGGGGCGAAGCCGCCACGATGTCCTGCGCCGTCGCCTCGAATTCAAGCCGGGCCAGGTGCCGGTTCCGCTGCGCCATGGTCCAGCGCCAGGACTCGAGCAGGAACTCCCGCCAGGCGTCCCGGTCAATGTCCCGCACGTCCGTGGCCCGGATGCCGTCCAGCCGGGCTTCGATGGTGCGGATGATCTCGTTCACCAGTTGATCGCGGTGCCCGAAGTGGTAGACGAGGACATAACTGCTGACCCCCAGGCCCTCGGCCAGGCTCCGGAAGGTGAGCTCCGCGAGGGTCTTGTCCATGAGGTAGTCCAGAATCGCGGCCAACAGCTCCGCCTTGCGTTCCGGACGTGCTGGGCGGGCCATGGTTCCATCATAGGGAGCCCATCCACCCCCAAAGAAGGGACAACGCGGGGTCACTTACGGCCCAACCGCGGGGTCGGAATGGGCCGTAAGTGACCCCGCGTTGCAGTTGGGAGCCGGTGAGGGTGTCAGTGTTCTCCCCGGCCGGCTCCCTAGTTGGCGCTGGCTCCGGCGTTGACCGTGGCCTTGGCGTCGGCAGCGCTCTGGTCGGCGGGGCCGTGGTCGGCGGGGCCGTTGACGGACTCCTTGGCCTCGGCGAACCTCTCGTTTAGCCGGGAGTGACGCTGGCCGTAGGAGAAGTAGATGACCACGCCGATCACGAGCCAGACGGCGAAGAAGATCCAGGTTTCCACGGCCAGGTTGGTCATGAGGTACAGGCACAGGACGGCAGAGACGATCGGGAGCACCTTGCCGAAAGGCACCCGGAAGGCGGGCTTCAGGTCCGGGCGCTTCCTGCGCAGCACCAGGACACCGATGCTGACCGTCACGAACGCGGACAGCGTGCCGATGTTGATCATTTCCTCCAGCAGGTCCACGTTGGTGAGCCCGGCAACAACCGCCACAGCGGCGCCACAGATCACCTGAAGGCGGACCGGCGTCGCACGGATGGTGCTGGTCTTGGACAGCGAGCGCGGCAGCAGTCCGTCGCGGCTCATCGCCAGCACCACACGGGAGAGGCCCATGAGCAGCACCATGATCACGGTGGTCAGGCCCACGAGGGAGCCGAAGGCGATGATCTTGGCGGCATCGGTGTTGCCCACGGCCTCGAACGCCGTGGTCAGCGTGGGGTTCTCGGCCTTGGCCAGTTCCGTGTAGGACACCATGCCGGTCAGCGCCAGGGACACCAGGATGTAGAGCACCGTGACGACGGCGAGGCCGCCGAAGATGCCGCGGGGCAGGGTCTTCTGCGGGTTCTTGACCTCCTCGGCCGAGGTGGCGACGACGTCGAAGCCGATGAAGGCGAAGAAGACCAGGGCGGCGCCGGCGAAGATGCCCAGCGTGCCGTACTGAGCCGGGGCGGCGCCGGTAAGGAACGCGAAGAACGACTGCTTCATGACGTCGGCGGCGCCGGTGCCCCCGGTCGGCTCGGAGGCCGGGACGAACGGAGCGTAGTTCTCGAACTTCACGTAGCTGAAGCCCACCACGATCACAAAGAGCACGACGCCGATCTTGACCAGCGTGAAGATGTTGCCGACGCGGGCGGACAGCTTCGTCCCCAGCACGAGCAGCACGGTGAACACGGCAACGATCAGGAAGGCGCCCCAGTAGAGGTCCACACCGCCCAGGGGGATCGACGGCGGAACGTCGACGCCCATCAGCGCGAAGACCTTGCTGAGGTAAATTCCCCAGTACTTGGCGATCACCGCCCCGGCGGTGAACAGCTCGAGGATGAGGTTCCAGCCGATGATCCAGGCCAGCAGCTCACCCATGGTGGCGTAGGTGAAGACATAGGCGGAGCCGGCCACGGGGATGGCCGTGGCGAACTCGGCGTAGCACATGATCGCCAGCGCACAGGTGACGGCGGCAATGGCGAAGGACAGGGTCACGGCCGGGCCGGCGAAGTTTGCTGCAGCCTTGGCACCCACCGAGAAGATGCCGGCGCCGACGGCCACGGCGACGCCCATGATCATCAGGTCCCAGGAGCTGAGCGAGCGCTTCAGCTGGCGTCCGGGTTCATCAGCGTCCGACATGGACTGCTCGATCGACTTGGTCCGGAAGAGGTTCATAGAAAAGTCCACAATCTCGATAGCTTGGTGGAAACAGACCTGTCCACATTAGTGTCCATCCACTGGACGGCCATTTTTATCCCACATGGTGAGACGCGACAAAGCGGGCCGCGCAGGTTTCCCTGCACGGCCCGCTCGCGCGTGATGCGTTCCGGTTTAGACCGGCCAGTCCATCAGCGTTGACCGGATCAGGAACCGTTTGCCCTCGGGTGCTTCCACCGAGAAGCCGCTCCCCCGGCCCGGAACCACGTCCACGGTCAGGTGGGTGTGGCTCCAGTAGTTGAACTGTTCCTTTGACATCCAGAACTCAATCGTCTGCGGCTGCAGACCGTCGGAAATGTCGAACAGGCCCAACTGCACATCCGAGTCCCCGGTGATGAACTCCCCCGCGGGATAGCACATCGGCGAGGACCCGTCGCAGCAGCCGCCGGACTGGTGGAACATCAGCGGTCCGTGCTGGAGCCACAGCTTGCGCAGCAGTTCCACCGCCGCGGGGGTGAGCGCCACCCGGGAGAAGTCCTCCCCGGGGAGGGTCACGGCGGCGTCGAGCCTTGTCTGTGGCATCAGAGTCCTTTCTTGATCAGTACTTGATGACCACGCGGCCGTCGATCTTGGCGTGCTTCATTTCGTCAAGGACGGCATTGACTTCGGAGAGTTCCCGGGTGGAGACCGTGGGGTGGATCTTGCCCTGGGCATAGAATTCCAGGGCCTCCTGCAGGTCCTGCCGGGTTCCCACAATGGAGCCGCGGACGGTCAGGCCCTTGAGCACAATCTCGAAGATCGGCGCCGGAAAGTCACCCGGCGGCAGGCCGTTGAACACAATCGTTCCGCCGCGGCGGGCCATCCCGATCGCCTGGCCGAATGCTGACGGGTGCACTGCCGTGACCAGGACTCCATGGCAACCTCCGGTTTCGCGCTGAATGACTTCGGCGGGATCTTCGTGCAGGGCGTTGACGGTCAGTTCCGCACCGTGCTTCTTGGCCAGGGCGAGCTTGTCATCGGCGATATCCACCGCAGCAACGCGCAGGCCCATGGCAACCGCGTACTGGACGGCGATATGGCCGAGGCCGCCGATGCCCGAAATGGTGACCCACTGGCCGGGCCGCGCCTCGGTCATTTTGAGTCCCTTGTAGACGGTCACTCCGGCACAGAGCACCGGGGCCACCTCCACGGGGTCCGAGCCGGCCGGGATCCGGGCCGCGAAGCGCGTGTCCACCAGCATGTACTCGCCGAAGGAGCCGTCCACGCTGTAGCCGGCGTTCTGCTGCGCTTCGCACAAAGTTTCCCAGCCGGTGCGGCAGTACTGGCAGTCGCCGCAGGCGGACCAGAGCCAGGCATTGCCGACGAGGTCTCCGACGGCGAGGTCGGTGACGCCCTCACCGAGGGCAACCACTTCGCCGACGCCTTCGTGGCCGGGGATGAACGGCGGGCTCGGCTTCACCGGCCAGTCGCCTTCCGCGGCGTGGAGGTCGGTGTGGCAGACGCCGGTGGTGAGCACCTTGACGAGTGCCTGGCCCCGGCCCGGAACGGGAACGGGGAGGGTCTGGATCTGCAGGTCCTTGCCGAATTCGGTTACTACTGCGGCTTGCATTGTCGTCGTCGTCGTTGTCGTCGTCATAGCGAAATCCTTGCGTCATCAAGCGTGGGTGGAGCTGAAAATGCGAGTGCAGTGAGGCGGCGTCCTTCCCCGTAGGTGCACAGGTGGTGCGGGCGGGGCGGATCTTTTCCGATCCGCCCCGCCCGGGTCTGGTGCGGCTTAGAAGAAGCCGAGCTTGTTCTCGTTGTAGCTGACCAGGAGGTTCTTGGTCTGCTGGTAGTGGTCCAGCATCATCGAGTGGTTCTCGCGGCCGATGCCGGAGGACTTGTAGCCGCCGAAGGCAGCGCCCGCCGGGTAGGCGTGGTAGTTGTTCACCCACACGCGGCCGGCCTGGATCTCGCGGCCGGCACGGTAGGCGACGTTGCCGTTGCGGGACCAGACACCGGCGCCGAGGCCGTAGAGGGTGTCATTGGCGATGCCCATGGCGTCGCTGTAGTCGCTGAAGCGGGTCACGGACACCACCGGGCCGAAGATTTCCTCCTGGAAGATCCGCATCTTGTTGTGGCCTTCGAAGATGGTCGGCTGGACGTAGTAGCCGCCGGCCAGGTCGCCGGGCAGTTCGGCCCGGGCGCCGCCGGTGAGGATCTTGGCGCCCTCCTGCTTGCCGATGTCGATGTAGGACAGGATCTTTTCCAGCTGGTCGTTGGAGGCCTGGGCACCGAGCTGGGTTTCGGTATCAAGCGGGTTGCCCTGGATAATCTTCTCGACCCGGGCCACGGCGTCGGCCATGAACGAATCGTAGATGTCTTCCTGGACCAGGGCGCGGGACGGGCAGGTGCAGACTTCGCCCTGGTTGAAGGCAAAGAGGGCAAAGCCTTCCTGTGCCTTGTCGTAGAACGCGTCGTCGGTGTCGGCAACGTCGTTGAAGAAGATGTTGGGGCTCTTGCCGCCCAGTTCCAGGGTGACCGGGATCAGGTTCTGGCTGGCGTACTGGCTGATCAGCCGGCCGGTGGAGGTTTCGCCGGTGAAGGCGATCTTCCGGATCCGGGGGCTGGAGGCCAGCGGCTTGCCGGCCTCGACGCCGAAGCCGTTGACGACGTTGAGGACACCGGCCGGCAGCAGGTCGCCGATGAGTTCCATCAGGACCAGGATCGAGGACGGGGTCTGCTCGGCCGGCTTCAGGACGACGGCGTTGCCGGCGGCGAGGGCCGGGGCGAGCTTCCAGACGGCCATCAGGATCGGGAAGTTCCAGGGGATGATCTGGCCGACGACGCCGAGCGGCTCGTGGTAGTGGTAGGCGGTGGTGTCGTCGTCGAGCTGGGACAGCCGGCCTTCCTGGGCGCGGACGGCGGAGGCGAAGTAGCGGAAGTGGTCCGCGGCGAGCGGGATGTCCGCGTTGAGGGTTTCGCGGATCGGCTTGCCGTTGTCCCAGGATTCGGCGACGGCGAGCATTTCGAGGTTCTCGTCGATCCGGTCGGCGATCTTGTTCAGGATCGCGGCGCGCTCGGCGACGGAGGTCTTGCCCCAGGAGGGCGCAATCTTGTGGGCGGCGTCCAGCGCCAGTTCAATGTCCTCGGCGGTGCCGCGGGCGACCTCGCAGAAGGCCTTGCCCGTGACGGGGGTGATGTTCTCGAAGTACTGGCCCTTGACCGGGGCGACCCATTCGCCGCCGATCCAGTTCTCGTAGCGGTCCTTGAAGGTGACCTTCGAGCCCTCGGTGCCGGGCTGTGCGTAAACAGTCATTGCTAGCTCCTTTGCTGTGCAAGATAGTGGCGGCCAGTTCTCGGCGCCACCGTTGCGTTCAGCCTAGGAGCAAGGAGGTTGCAGTCAGGTTGCGCCTACGTGACCCGGGTCACTCCCGCGGTCACTTCAGCAGCCAGTCCCGGAGGTTGCGGCGGGTCAGGCGCTGAGTTCCGCCTCGAGCCGTTCCAGGTCAGCGACAACGGCGGCCCGCTTGGGCGAACGCGGCGGCAGGAGTTTCAGCGCCGCGATCCGGACCTCGACGTCGTCCCTCGCCTCGGGCAGCTCGGCATACCTCAGGAGCGACTCGGCGCTGCCGTCCGTCAGTACCGCGTCGCGGAGCAGGGAGGAGACCCGGGTCCGCAGCTCGGCGATGCCGGGGGCCTCGGAGCGGGGCAGGACGGCGCCCCGGTAGATCTCCAGGGCGATCCGGTGGGCGCCGCGCTGCAGGCAGTTCAGGACCTGGCCGGAGTCCGGCACCAGGTCCAGCGGCAGCCGGTAGGGCCGTGAGTCCGGAACAGCGGCCGGGTTGAGCTGCTGGAGGACTTTGCGCAGCCGGACCATCTCGGCCCGCAGCGTCATGGTGGAAGCGTCCCCCGGGTACAGCAGGGCACACAGTTCCTCGGCGTTGAGTCCCTCGGGGTGGGTGCTGAGCAGGGCCAGGATTTCGCTGTGCCGGGCGGACAGCGCCACGGTCCGGCCGTCGATGCTGAGCAGCGCCTGGTCCCGGCCGAGGAGCTGGAGGCTGTTGCGGTACAGGCTGCCGGCCGTCCCGCCCCCGTCCCGGCCCGCCCCGGAGGTGGCGGCGCCCCGGCGTCGGGCCGGCGAGGACTGCTTCGCGGCCGCGAGCTGGAGCCGCTCCACGCGGAGGTGCGCCTGGGCGGCGGCCACGGTGGCCTCGACCAGGGACAGGGTGTGCGGTGCGACGGCGGACTCGGTACCGGTGATGTCGACCACGCCCAGCACGGCGCCGGAATCCGGATCATGGAACGGAACGGCCGTGCAGCTCCATGGGTGGACGGAACGCTTGTAGTGTTCGGCGCCGGAGATCTGGATGCCGCGGCCCAGGGCCAGGGCGGTGCCGGGGGCGCTGGTGCCCACGGTGGCCTCGGACCAGTCGGCCCCCGGAACGAACATCATGCCCTCGGCCCGGCGCCGCATTTCGGCATCTCCCTCGACCCAGAGCAGCCGGCCCACCTCGTCCCCGACGGCCACCAGCATGCCGCTGTCGTGGCTGGGCAGGACCAGGAGCTTGTGGATGACCGGCATGATGGCGGCCAGCGGGTGCTGGCGCCGGTACTCCTCGAGTTCTTCGCTGTCCATCGCCAGCGGGGCCTCGGGATTGTCCGGGTTGGCCTGCAGCTGGGCGGAACGCCGCCAGGACTCCTGGATCAGGCTGCTGAGACCCGGCAGCTGCAGATCGGCCGGGAATACGAGCCCCTGGGGGTCCAGCTGCTCGTGGCCGGCGCTGGCATACTTCTGGCGCAGCGCTGCGGGGATCCCGCCGGCTGGCGGGAGCAGGGCTGCCGGATGGATCGGATTCCTCATTGAACTCCCACCGGACGGGCACGACGGCGTGCCGGAGGCAGCCATGTGGAGTCGAGTCTACGGGCCGTTCCGGCCCTCCGCCAGAGCTCGCGCGCCCCTGTGGTGGGACGGCTCGGCGGGCGCGGTCTGGACGGCGGGCGGGAAACCGCGGGTGGTGTTCGGGTTCACGCTGCGCAAATTGTCCCGCGCTGCGCCAAAGGCCTGTCGACACCGGAATACCCTAAGCGGCAGCGTTTTTGCGCAGCGCGGTAACCCCCTTGCGTCGCGGGAAAATGAGCGCAGCGTACGGAGGACGCGGGCCGGTCACGCGGAAAAGCTCAGCACTGCACCAACTGTCCCGCGCCACGCAAACCGATTTACGATGCGCAATCCGGTCCGCGATGCGCCGAAGCGCTGTCGACACCGGAATACCGTGCGCGCCGGCGTTTTTGCGCAGCGCGGGCAACGCTGCGCCGCGCCAGAGCACCTGCGCCGCGCGGGACAACCTGCGCCGCGCCAGAGCACCCGGGCCCGTACATGGCACTCAGCCGCGGGAGATCTGCACCATGTCCTCGCGCGGAACCACCTTGACGCGTTCGCGGGCGATGCCGTTGGCGTCCCCCGAGGCCGTCCACTCCGCGCCGAGGGCCAGTTCGTGGGCGTCGAGCCTGTTCCAGCCGTCCCAGGTGGTGTATTCGATCCCGCGCTCCTCGAGGAGGTCGATGATCGCCTGCGGGTCCGGGTTCCGCGCCGGCGGGAGGCTCAGCCGGTCCTCGAGCAGGAAGCCAATGGTCTCCAGCGCGTCGCCCTTGGTGTGGCCAATCAGCCCCACGGGGCCGCGCTTGATCCAGCCGGTCGTGTAGATGCCCGGGACGGGGTTGCCCTCGGCGTCGAGCACCCGGCCGCCCTCGTTGGGGATGACGCCGCGGCGGTCGTCGTATTCCAGTTCGTCCAGCGGCGAGCCGTGGTAGCCGATCGCGCGGTAGACGGCCTGGACCGGGTAGTCGAGGTATTCCCCCGTGCCCTTGGCGTTGCCCGTGCCGTCCAGCTGCATCCGCTCGAACTTGATGCCGGTGACCGTGCCGGGGTGGGCGGCGTCGTCGTGGATCTCCACCGGGCTGTGCAGGAAGTGCAGGTGCAGGCGGCGGGAGGACGGCTCCTCGGCCTCGGCGTGCTCCTCGACGAGCCAGTTCGTGAGGGTATTGACCATGGTGCGGATCTGGTTGTTGCTGCGGATCGCCTCGTCCGAGGCCTCGTCGAACTCGAAGTCCTCCGGGTAGAGGACGATGTCGACGTCCCGGGCGTGGGAGAGCTCCCGCAGTTCCAGCGGCGTGAACTTCACCTGGGCCGGTCCGCGGCGGCCGAACACGTGGACGTCCGTGACCGGGGAATTCTTGAGTGCCTGGTAGACGTTGTCCGGGATTTCCGTCACCAGCAGATCGTCGGCCTGCTTGACCAGCATCCGGGCCACGTCGAGGGCCACGTTGCCGTTCCCGATCACCGCGATCTCCTTGGCCTCCAGCGGCCAGTCGCGGGAGACGTCGGGGTGTCCGTCGTACCAGGAGACGAAGTCGGCACCGCCGAAGGACCCGTCGAGCCCGACGCCGGGAATGTCCAGTTCCGCGTCCTTGATGGCGCCGGTGGAGAAGATCACGGCGTCGTAGAACGCGCGGAAATCGTGCAGGGTCAGGTCACGGCCGTACGTGACGTTGCCGAGGAAACGGATGTCGCCGCGGTCCAGGACCTTGTGCAGCGCGTTCACGATCCCCTTGATCCGGGGGTGGTCCGGGGCGACGCCGTAGCGGATCAGTCCGTACGGGGCCGGGTACGCCTCGAAGAGGTCAATGCTGACCTCGAAGTCGCCGTCCTTGACTTCGTTGGACTTGGTCAGGATGTCCGCGGCGTAGACGCCGGCCGGTCCGGCGCCGACAATCGCGACGCGGAGCGGACGTTTGGACGTTCTGTTAGGCGATCTGTTAGGCGATGTTTTGGCCGAGTTGGACACCGGAAGCCCTTCTGAGTCTTAGCGACGGCGCCAGCACATGCAGCGCACAATCCCCCATTCTAAATGTCCGCAGGAGAGTATGGGCGCCCCGGGGACCGACATCGCGGGGATCCGCATCCCGGCGCCGGACGCCGCCGGACCGAATGGCAGGAATAGGGGTCCCGCAGGTGGTGTTATTGATCTTGTGCCTACCCCTGACCGCTCCCCCTCCCCCGCCGCGCTGAGCGCTCCGGGCACCGCTGCCCCCGGCGGAAGCCCGTCGAAGCGACCACCGGCCGACCTCAAGGCAGTGGACACGGACACGACGGCGGGAATCGTCTTCGGGATCGGCGCTTACGGCCTGTGGGGGCTGATGCCCCTCTACTTCTTCCTGCTCCAGCCGGCCGGGGCAGTGGAAATCGTGGCCAACCGCGTGCTCTGGTCACTGCTGTTCTGCGCCCTGCTGATCACCATCACCCGCTCCTGGCGGGTCCTGGGGGCCGCTTTCCGGAACCGCACGGTGATCTTCCCGCTGATCATCGCCGCGGTCCTGATCGCCGTGAACTGGCTGACCTATGTGTACGGCGTGACCACCGGGCAGGCCGTCGAAGCCTCCCTGGGCTACTTCATCAACCCGCTCGTCTCGGTCCTGCTGGGCGTGGTGGTGCTGAAGGAGAGACTGCGGCCGCTGCAGTGGGCCGCCGTCGGAATCGGCTTCATCGCCGTGGGCGTCCTGACGGTGTCCTACGGCAAGCTGCCGTGGATCGCCCTGACCCTGGCGCTGAGCTTCGGGCTCTACGGCTTCGTCAAGAAGCGTGTAGGCCCGCGCGCTGATGCGATCACCAGCCTCACCGTCGAAACGATCGTGCTGGCGCCGGTGGCGGCCGCCGCGATGGTCATCCTGGCACTCACCGGAGCCGCGACCCTGGCGGCCCACGGCCCCTCGCACTTCTGGCTCCTTGCGGCGTCGGGCATCATCACCGCCGTGCCGCTGCTGTTCTTCGGTGCCTCCGCCCGGCGGCTGCCGATGACCACCATCGGCCTGCTGCAGTACTTCGCCCCCGTACTGCAGTTCATCGTGGCGCTGGCCGTGTTCCACGAGCCCATGACGACGGACCGCTGGATCGGCTTCGGCGTCGTCTGGCTGGCGCTGCTGGTGCTCACTGTGGACATGCTGCTGACCACCCGGAAGAACGCCGTCACCCGGAAACTGGCGCGCGCCGCCGCCTGAGGCCGGCCGCTCCGCCCGCCCGGGACTGGCCCGGGCGGCCGGTGCGCTCCCGGATTGTCAGACCCCGGGGCTGGTGTGCATCCGTGAGTAGTCGCGCGGGACCACCACCATGGGCACCGGCAGGGCCAGGAGCACCTTGTGGGCGGTGCTGCCGATGAAGAGCTTGTTTTTCTCCGCCAGGCGGGAGGAGCCGACGATCATGATCTCGCCCTCGTCCCAGTCCAGGTCGTCGATCGCTTCCTCGATGGTGCGGCCATGGGCCACTTCGACGGCGACGTCGTGACCGGCCGGGAGCCGGTGGGCGGCCGCGGTGAGGACGGTATTGGCATGGATGTGCGCCGCGTTGATGTTTTCGCCGCTGTCCCCCTCGGCGTCGAGTTCCACGAGGGATACCAGCCGCAGCGGGACCCCCCGGCGTTCCGCGGCCGTGATTGCGACGTCGATCGCCGCCTCCGCGCCGGGACGCTGGCCCACCGCGAGGGTCAGCCGGGTGATCGGCTCGGTGCGGTGGTAACCCCGCGGTGCGAGCGCCACGGGAACGGGCGAGGCGTGGAGCAGGGCGTTGGCCGCGCTGCCGATGGTGTACCGCTTGAACAGCCCGGCGCTGGCGGCACCGACGACGATCAGGCCGGCCTCGTAGTCCAGGGCTGCATCAATGAGGCCGGCGGCGTGTGAGTCGGCGTGGCGGACATGGAACTTGGCCTCCACGTCCTTGGGGATGAGGGAAAGTCCCTCCCGTTCCGCGGTGAGCATTTCCTGCTCCGCGGCGCTGACACCGCTTCCCTCCGGGTGCAGGGCGACGTAGGGGGTCCGCCGGTCCACAACGTAGACCAGGTCAAGGTGCGCGCCCTGGGCCCGGGCCAGCGCGGAGGCCAGCGCGACGGCGTCGGCGCCGCGGTCGCTGGGGGTGTAGCCAACTACGTATCGCATGTATGAACCCCTTATGGGTCTGTGGCAGAAGCCAGCTTTGCTCCGGGGGTTCCGGGCGACGTCGGCCGGTCTGCGTTCCTGCAGTGGTAGGAACGACTCTAGTCCAGCGGGGCCCGGAATTGGCCGTGTCAGGACGTGACTTTCGGCCCTGAGCAGGGCAATCATCCGTCCCTAGGCTGGCAGGGTCGAGGGGAGCTCACCATGGGTGCGGTTGACACCGGGAAGATCCACGCCACCACACGGAACACCGGGCTGGGGATGTTGGCCCTGCTGCTGGCCCTCTCCGCCTGTACGCCGTCCACGCCGCAAACCGGCGGCACCAGCCCGCCCGCTGCCACGTCGACCGCGACCGCCCCTGCCACGTCGACGGCGGCTCCCTCAGCGACGGCGGCTCCCTCAGCGACGGCCACCGTGCCGGCCGATACTGACGAAACGGCGCCGCCGCAATCGGGTGACAAGGTGATCTCCTCCAGGATCGCTCACGACTGGGCCTGGCCCGGTCCGGGCCAGCCGTTCCGGATCACGCATGAGTACCCTGTGCCGATTTCCCCGCCGCCGGCCGAACCCTTGCCCACCCTGTACGCCATCGGGGCCGGGATGCACCCCGCGGACACGCCTCCCTACGACCAGCTAAGCTTCCGGTTCCAGGGCGGGTTCCCGGGCTACGACATCGAATTTGTGCCCGAACTGCTTGCCGACGCCAGCGGCCTGCCGGTTCCGATGCCCGGCACCGCCGCCATCCTCAAGGTGGTGTTCCGCGATGCCCAGGCGCACACGGCAGCCGGCACGGCCAGCACCATCACCAGCGCACCCGCCCCAACCATCGGTTACCCGGTCCTCACCAGCTACGCCCCCGCCGGAGACTTCGAAGGTGTCCTCAGCTACGGGATCGGCGTCGGCCAGCCCAGGGAGACGGTTCCCGAGACCAGGGTGCGGGTGTACGAAGTAGAGAAAATCGAGCAGGGCCAGCACCTCTACGTCGTCGCGGTCCAGCTCGACGCCACGTCCTGGAAGTAGCTCCCGAGAAACAGCACGGGCTTAACGCAGCAGAGCCGCGGACGGTTTGTCCGCGGCTCTGCTGGTGCCAGGCATCCGGTGTGTCCGGCGGATGGCCGGCTGCCCGGCTGCCCGGATGGCCGGCTGCCCGGTTTGTTAGGCGTTGGCCTTGATGGCCGCGGCGAGGACCGCCAGCCCGTCCAGCAGCAGCTCGTCGCTGATGACCAGCGGCGGCAGCAGGCGGATGACGTTGCCGTAGGTGCCGCAGGTGAGGATGATGACACCCTCCTTGAGGCAGGCCGCGGCGACGGCCTTGGTCAGCTCCGGGTTCGGCTCCTTCGAGCCGGCCTGGACCAGTTCGATCGCGAGCATCGCGCCGCGCCCGCGGACGTCGCCGATCACAGGCTGCTCGGACGCCAGTTCGCGCAGCTTGCCGAGGGCGAGCTCCTCGATGTGCTTGGCGCGGGCATTGAGGCCGTACTGCTCCATGGACCCGATCGACGCCAGGGCCGCGGCGCAGGCCACCGGGTTGCCGCCGTAGGTGCCGCCGAGGCCGCCCGGGTGGACGGCGTCGAGCAGGTCGGCGCGGCCGGTGATGGCGGAGAGCGGCATACCGCCGGCGATGCCCTTGGCCATGGTGATGATGTCCGGGATGACGCCCTCGTGGTTCACGGCGAACCACTCGCCGGTGCGGCAGAAGCCGGACTGGACCTCGTCGGCGATGAAGACGATGCCCTTGTCCTTGGCCCAGGCTGCCAGCGCGGGGAGGAAGCCCTCGGCGGGGACGATGAAGCCGCCCTCGCCCTGGATGGGTTCGATGATGATCGCGGCAACCTGCTCGCCGCCGATCTGCTTCTCGATCATGGTGATGGCGCGCTTGGCGGCCTCGGCACCGGTGATCGCCGGGTTTTCCTCGCGGTACGGGTAGCTCATCGGCATGCGGTAGACCTCGGGCGCGAACGGGCCGAAGTTGGTCTTGTAAGGCATGGCCTTGGCGGTCAGCGCCATGGTCAGGTTGGTGCGGCCATGGTAGGCGTGGTCGAAGGCGACGACGGCGTCCCTGCCGGTGGCCAGGCGCGCCACCTTGACGGCGTTCTCCACGGCTTCAGCGCCGGAGTTGAACAGCACCGTGCGCTTCTCGTGGTCGCCCGGGGTGAGCCGGTTCAGCTGCTCCGCGACGGCGACGTAGCCCTCGTAGGGCGTGACCATAAAGCAGGTGTGGGTGAAGTGCTCCACGGCTTCCTTGACCGCGCCGACGACGGCGGGGTCGGAGGCGCCGACGCTGGTCACGGCGATGCCGGAGCCGAGGTCGATGAAGGAGTTGCCGTCGACGTCGTGGATGATGCCGCCGTCGGCGTCGGCGACGAACACGGGAACGGTGGACGCGACGCCGGCGGCGACGACGGCCTTGCGGCGCGCGGTCAGGGCAACGGACTTGGGGCCCGGGAAGTCGGCCTGGACGCGGCGCTTCTGCTCAAGACGGTAGGTGATGTCATTCGCGGTGGTGGTCATGGAGTTTCCTTCTCAACTGATTGGGCCACGCCGGCAGGGTTCCCTGGCCGAGCGGAGCGAGGTTAGGGCGCCGGTGGGGATTATGCGTCCAGCGCACTCATGACGTGCTTGATGCGGGTGTAGTCCTCCACGCCGTACATGGAGAGGTCCTTGCCGTAGCCGGACTGCTTGAAGCCGCCGTGCGGCATTTCGGCGGTGAGGAGGATGTGGGTGTTGATCCAGACGGCGCCGAAGTCCAGGTCGCGGCTCAGGCGCATGGCCGTGCCGTGGTTGGAGGTCCAGACGCTGGAGGCGAGGGCGTAGTCGACGTCGTTCGCCATCTCCACGGCTTCTTCCTCCGTGCTGAACTTCTGCACCGTGATGACCGGGCCGAAGGCTTCCTTCTGCACGATGTCGTCGCTCTGCTTCGCGCCGCTGACGATGGTGGGCTCGAAGAAGAACCCCTTCTCCCCGGCCTGGTGGCCGCCGGTCTCGATCCTGCAGTTCTCCGGCAGGGACTCCACCAGGGACTTGACCGTGTTGAAGTGGTTGACGTTGTTCAGCGGGCCGAAGTAGTTGTCCTCGTCGTTCTGCGAGCCGGTGCGGAGGGTCTTGGTGTGCTCCACGAGGGCCGCCACGAGATCGTCGTAGGCGGCGTCCTGGACCAGCACCCGGGCGATCGCGGTGCAGTCCTGGCCGGCGTTGAAGAACGCGAACTCGGCGATGGCCGCGGCGCTCTTCTTGATGTCGGCGTCGGCGAAGACCACGGCCGGAGCCTTGCCGCCAAGCTCCAGGTGGGCGCGCTTGAGGCCCTTCGCGGCACCGGAGGCGACGGCGATGCCGGCCCGGACTGAGCCGGTGATGGAGACCAGCCCGGGGACCTTGTGCTCCACCATCAGGGCGCCGGTCTCGCCGGTGCCCAGGACGACGTTGAGCACGCCGGCCGGGAAGATCCCGCCGGCGAGCCGGGCCAGGACGAGGGTGGATTCCGGGGTGGTGTCCGAGGGCTTGAGCACCACGGTGTTGCCCGCGGCCAGGGCGGGGCCGATCTTCCAGACGGCCATCAGGAACGGGTAGTTCCAGGGCGCCACCTGCGCGACGACGCCGATGGGTTCGCGCCGGACGTAGGAGGTGTGGCCCTCGAAGTACTCTCCGGCGGACTTGCCCTCCATAATGCGGGCGGCCCCGGCGAAGAAGCGCAGCTGGTCCGCACCGGCGGCAACTTCCTCGGAGGCGATCAGGGACCGGACCTGTCCGGTGTTCCGGTGCTGGGCCTCGACGAGCTCGTCACTGTTCGCCTCGACGGCGTCGGCGAGCTTGAGCAGCATCAGCTGGCGCTGCCCCGGCGTCGTGTGCTTCCAGCTTTTGAAGGCGTCCTTCGCGGCGGTCATGGCGGCGTCGACGTCGGCCTGCCCCGAGACGGGCGACTTCGCCACGACGTCGCCGTTGGTGGGATTGACGATGTCCAGCATCCCGGTTCCGGCAGGAGTGACAAACTCGCCGTTGATGAAGTTCTGCAAGGTTTGAACCACGGTGTACAACCTCTTTCGCGCTGAAAAGGACCCAATGAGACTGCTCCGAGCCTATGCCAGCCGGCCAACCCCGGGGAATAGTCACCTGCACACCGTTGCCGCCATATTTTAGTGCGCTTGCCCAGCCCGCGGTTATCCTGAATCCATGGCCATTTCACTTGCTGCCCTGCTGGGGGTGCCGTCCCTCAAACTCGCCAAGGCTGGCCTCGCGGAGACCACCTGGCACGAGGACATTGTCTGGGTGGCCGTTACCGAACAGGAAGACCCGCAGCGGTTCCTCAACGGCGGCGAACTGGTCCTCACCACGGGCATGCGGCTCAAGAGCGCCCCGGAACAGCGCCGCTTCGTCCGCCAGGTCCAGCGCGCCGGTGCGGTGGGCATCGGCTTTGGCATCGGCCTGACGCACGACGCCGTGCCTCCGGCCCTGGTTGCCGAGGCCAACCGCTGGGGGCTGCCGGTGGTGGAGGTGCCGTACGAGACGCCGTTTATCGCCATCGGCAAGCTGGTCGCCGACGCCCAGTCCGCGGACCACTTCACCAAACTGGAGCGGCTTATCGCCGGGCACCAGATCCTGGCCCGCGCGCTGCTCACCGGCGGCGGGCTCGCCGAACTCCTCAAGCACCTCGGGTCCATGCTGCGGACCGAGATCGTGCTGACCCAGTTCACCGCCCAGCTCTACAACAGCGTGGCCGGCCATCCCGCCCCGAGCGCCGAGGGCTGGGCGTCCTTCCCGATTCCCACCGGCCGCCGCGACGCGTGCACACTGTGGGTCAGGCAGCCCTTCGACGACTCGGGGATCGTGGGGTACGCGCAGAACCTGATCAGCGTCGAGCTCAACAACATGTCCAAGCAGCGGCAGTCCCAGCGCGCCCTGGCCGGGCAGGTTCTGGAGGACGTGATCCACGGGACCCTGGACCCGAGCGAGGCCACCCGGCGGCTCGCCGGCATCGGCGTCAACAGCACCCGCCGGAACGTCGTCCTGCTGGCCGAGTCCGCCGCGCACGTCAAACAGCTGGGCACGTCCTCCCTGCCGCAGCCGCTGGAAAGGTCGGTGAGCGCCGTCGTCGGCAAGGATCTGGTGGTGGTCTTTCCCGACGACGGCAGCGGCGCCAGTGCGCTGGCCAAAAGCCTCAGCGACCACCTGGCCGAGGCGGGGATCCACGCCACGATCGGGATCGGCGGGGCGTACACGAAACCCAACGGGCTGCGCTGGAGCTACTTCGAGGCCCGCGACGCGGCAAGCCACGGCCTGCCCGTCAACGAACCCGAGCGGCTCAGCCTGACCTCGCTGCTGCTGGCCAGCGAGGACGTGCCGCTGGCGGACATGGCCAACGAGTCCCTCAATCCGCTCCGGAGCTTCGATGCCACCCACGGCGCCGAGCTGCTGACGACACTGGAGAGCTACCTGAACAACAACGGCTCGGTGGCGGCCGTGGCGGAGGAGCTCACGCTGCACCGGAACACGGTCCGCTACCGGCTGGCCCAGATCACCGAGCTCACCGGCTACGACCCGGCCCAGACCGCGGACCGGGTGCAGCTGTGGCTCGCACTGGCCGTGCAGCGGCTGGGCGCCCGGCACCCGCGCTGACCCTCCCCCCACCACCACCACCAAAGCAACGCGGGGTCACATCGCGCCCATAATTGGGCCTTGGATGGGCGCGAGGTGACCCCGCGTTGCTTGTCTGGGCGACGGCGGCCGCGTCACGTGCCGAGATATTCGCCACTTAAGATGAAAGTGCAAACATCAAACGTCTAACCTTTAGGAATGGCTAGCAGCACGGCGGCGTCCGCCCTTCCCCAGACAGCACCTCCCGCCGTCGTGCGTGCACCGCGCGGCGTGATCATCGCCGGCGTCGTCGCGGTCGTGCTGATCGGCCTCAACCTGCGCGCCGGCATCACCGGCGCCGCCGCGCTCCTGCATGACCTGCAGGCAGTCCTGGGTTACGGGCCGCTGATCGCCGCCATCATCCCCTCCATTCCGACGCTGTCCTTCGCCGTGGCCGGTGCCGCAACCTCGTGGCTCACCCGGATCCTGGGGCTCGAGAAGGCCATCCTGCTCTCCCTGGTGCTGCTCGCGGCCGGTCTGCTGGTCCGCGGGATCCCCTCCACCGGCATGTTGATGGCGGGCACCGTCGTCGGGATGTCCGGACTGGCGATCTGCAACGTGGCGATGCCGTCCTTCATCCGGGTCTATTTCGCGCACCGGACATCGCTGATGACGGCGCTGTATACCGTGACCATGACGACGGGCGCCACCGTAGTTGCCGTGCTGATCGTCCCGGTCGCGCAGCAGCTCGGCTCGCCCTCTGCCGGCGTCGGGGCGATCGGGTTCCTGGCGCTGGGCGCCTGCCTCGGCTTCCTGCCGATCGCGCTGCACGCGCACCGGAACGCGCCCGCCGTCAAGGCCGGCCGGGTGTCCCCCTGGCCCCTGCTGCGGACCCGCACGGGCGTGCTGATCACACTCGGTTTCACGGTCCAGGCGTTGCTGGCCTACGCCGTGCTGAGCTGGTTCCCCTACATGCTGGTCACGCTGGGCATGACGGCCTCCGAGGGCGGGCTGATGTTCGGCCTGATGCAGCTGGTGTCCGTCCCGGCCGGCATGGTGCTGGTTGCGATCGGCTCACGCCCCCGGATGCAGCGCACCGCGTTTTACCTGGCGACGGTCACGATGGCCGTGGGCGTCCTGTCCATGCTGGTCCTGCCGGTCTCCTGGGCGCCGCTGACCGCCGTGCTGCTCGGCTTCGGGCTGGGCATCTTCCCGCTGGTGATGGTGATGATCAGCCGCAGCGGCCGCACCACCGCCGAAACCACGGCCCTGTCCACGGTCGCGCAGTCCGCGGGCTACCTGCTGGCGACGCTCGGCCCCTTCGGCATGGGGCTGCTGCACAGCGCCACCGGGTCCTGGACGCTGCCGCTGATCCTGCTGCTGGCCGTGGCCCTGGCCCAGATCGCCGTCGGGCACCTGCTGACCGCCAAACCCAAGGTCCCCCGCCGCCCGGACCCGGGGTCTACGGAGCCGCGCGCTGCCGGGACGTCCACCCTGGTCTCCGCCCGAGAGGAACAGTGATGACACTCACCACGTCCCACCGCCCGCCGCTGGTGGAGGAGATCACCGCCAAGCTCCGTGAACTGATCCATTCCGGCGAATGGCCGCTGCAGCAGCGGATCCCGGCCGAACCGGAGCTGATGGCCGTCCTCGGCGTCTCCCGGGGCACGCTGCGCGAGGCCATCAAGGCCCTGGCCCACAGCGGCATGCTGGAAGTCCGGCGCGGGGACGGCACCTACGTCCGCGCCACCAGCGAGATCTCCGGCGCGGCCCAGCGCATGTACCGGGACCACTCCCAGGTCCACATCCTGGAGGTCCGGATCGGACTGGACACCCAGGCCGGCCGGCTCGCCGCCCGCCACGCCACTGCCGACGACGTCGGGGCGATGCGGGCACTGCTGGAGGCGCGCCGTGTCGCGTGGCTGGCGGAGGACTACGCCGGCTGGGCCCGGGCCGACTGGGACTTCCATGTCCTCGTGGCGCAGGCCTCGGGCAACCCGCTGCTGCACGAGCTGTACGTCAGCTTCGGCGTCGTCTTCCACGCCGACCTGCTCCGGCAGCAGGGCCGCACCGGCTTCAACGGCGTCCCGCACGAAGGCCACGACGAACTCGTCGACGCCATCGCCGCTCACGACGAGACGGCCGCCGTCGAGAGCGTGCACCGGAACCTGAACTCCTGCGCGGAGTGGATCCAGCAATAGCTGCCCCGCACAGCACAAAGGCCTCCGCACCGGGATTCCGGTTCGGAGGCCTTTGTGTTCAGGCTCAATGCCGCGCGGCTGGCGCGGAAGCCGCGACTAGCGTGAGAGGCCCGCGAAGACGTTCTTGGGACGCTGCATTTCGCCGTGCTTGGCGCCCATGACGATCACCGAACCGGCAAAGACGGGGATGGCCCACTGCAGGATTTTCAGCTGCTGCTGCGCGGAGCGGAGTTCCTCGGAGGCACCGGGCTTGGGCTCGGTGGCACCCTTGGCGCCCTCGCTGGCCAGCGTGTCCACCTTGGCGCCCTGGAGCCCGGCGTAGAGGCTCACGCCGGCACCGGCGAGGGTGACGATGGACTTGATGACGCTGAGGCGCATAACGCCGTCCTGCTTGGCCATCCGGCCCTTGTTTTCCCACATGATGGCGAGGCCGGAGAGGAAGTGCGCGCCGAAGGCCGCGGTCTGGACCGGGGCCCACTTCTTCCAGCCCAGGCTCGACAGCCGGGTGCGTTCGGCCGGATCCTTGGCTTCCGCCGCCGCCCCGTTCAGCCCAATGGCGCCCATCAGCGAACCGCCGAACCAGGCACCCGCCGTCAGGTCGTGGATGGATCGGGCAACAAGATTTCCTGCCATGGTGAGCTTCCTATCGTCTGAGTTCGAATCCGGAACTGTCGTCGCCCGCGAAAGGCGACGTCCCGGCTATGGTAAGCACACTTATCAAAAACTTGATAGTTCGATGGGCGGGAATGCCCCTGCGTAGACTCGACGGCATGGAATCACCCGGGCCAAGCGGCCAGCCAGCGCCCGGCCGAACCCCCGGCGGAACCCTCGGGACGTCCGCCGGGACCCTCGGGACGGCCGGCGGCGGAACGTCCGGCGGGACCCTCGGCGGAACCCTCGGGACGGCCGGCGGGACCGGGACCCTCGGGACGGCCGCCGGCGGCGCGGCCGACGCCGCGGAAGCGGCGTCGGACAGCGCAACGCTCGACGTCGTCGCCCGGTCCGGCTTTGCCGTGATGGCGCTGCTGCACATCGTGATCGGCGCGATTGCGGTGGCCCTGGTCCTGGGCGCCCCGGGCCAGGCCGAGCCGACCGGGGCGATCGAACAGCTCGCGGCCAACCCGTGGGGTCCGGCGGTCATGTGGGCCGGGTTCATCGCCTGCGCCGGGCTCTCGCTGTGGCAGCTGAGCGAGGCTACCCTGCGGGCCAGGCATCTCCCGCGCCGGCAGCGGCTCGGGAAGCTCGTTTCCTCCGGCTTCCTCAGCATCGCCTACGGCAGCGTGGGGCTCAGCTTCGCGGGCTTCGCGCTGGGCAACCGGGGCGATTCGGGCGACTCGACCCGGGACTTCAGCACCGCCCTGGTCCGCTCCCCCTTCGGGGTGCCGGCGCTGATCGGCCTGGGCCTGACCATCATCGGGATCGGCGTGTACTTCATCGTCAAGGGCGCGGGAAAGAAGTTCAAAGAGGAGCTGCGCCATTTTGAGGGGATGCGCCGCGGCCGGCTGATCAGCGGCCTGGGCGTCGCCGGCCACATCGCCAAGGGGGTGGCGCTGATCCTGACGGGCCTGCTGTTTGTCATCGCCGCAGTGACCAACGATCCCGCCTCCTCCACCGGACTCGACGGCAGCCTCAAGGCCCTGCAGGACCACCCGTTTGGCGCCGCCCTGCTCCTGGCGATCGGCGCGGGCTTCATCGCCTACGGCCTGTTCGCCCTGGTCCGGGCCCGCTTCGGACGGATGTAGACCGGCGGCCGCCTTGCCCCCTCAGCCCAGCGGAACGACGTCGCCTTCCTGGTACAGCAGTGCGCGGACCTCGGATTCTGCGGAGTCCAGCCGTTTCGGGTCGATGGTCTCCCCCGCGGCGAAGTGGTCCAGGACCCGCGGATCCACATAACTCTTCCGGGCGATTGACGGCGTGTTGCCAAGGACGTCGGACGCGTCCATCATGGCGCGGCTCACCGCCCGCTTCCGGGCAGACACCTTGGGCTGCGGGCCGGTCCGCGCCAGGCTGGCGGCCGCGGCCACCGTCCCGCGCAGGGTGCGGAAGTCCTTGGCGGTGAAGTCCTGGCCGGTGCGCTCCTTGACGTACTGGTTGATGTCCGAGCTGGACACCGGGTGCCAGCTCCGGCCGTCCTTGTAGGCCAGCAGGCGGGCGTTGCCGCCGCGGCGCTTGAGCTGGCGCACGACGGCGGCGAGGTCGGCGTCGTTGATCCGCGATTCCCAGTTCTTGCCGCTCTTGGCGGGGAAACTGAGCCGGAGCTCGTCCTTGCGCACGCCGACGTGGGCGCAGAGCAGCGTGGCGAGGCCGTGGCTGCCGTTCTCGTTCGTGTAGCGCTCGGAGCCGACCCGCAGCGAGCCGCTGTCCAGCATCCTGAAGGCGGCGGCCAGCACCCGCTCCCGGGTGAGGCCCTCCGACCGGAGGTCCAGGGTGACGAGCCGGCGCGCGGCCGGCAGGGTTTCGGCGAGCTGGAGGGCGCGGTCGAACTTCAGCCGGTCCTTCTTTTCGCGCCAGCCCGGGTGGTAGATGTACTGGCGGCGGCCGACGGCGTCGAGCCCGGTGGCCTGGATGTGCCCGTTGTCGTACGGCGCAATCCAGACATCCGTCCAGGCCGGCGGGATGCCGACGCTTTCGAGCCGCTCGCGCACGGGTCCGGGCGGCAGGGTGGAGCCGTCCAGGTCCCGGTAGCTGAAGCCGGTCCCGGCCGGGACCCGACGGTAGCCGCGGCCGGACGCGTTGCTGCGCCGGAGCCTCATCGGCGGGCCCCCGTTTGGCGGGATCCCAGTCCGGGGGTTGCTGGTCGGGTGGCTACTGCTCGGCGGGATCCCGGTCCGGGGGTTGCTGGCATGCGCTGCTCATCCATGACGGTAAGCCTACTGACTAAACCCGGGTTTTCCGCCCCCACTTAAAACAACGCGGGGTCACTTGCGGCCCATAATCCCCTCCGGGATGGGCGCGATGTGACCCCGCGTTGCGGTGCGGTGGTGTCGGGTGGCGCGTGGATCAGACCTCTGCGGCGACCCCGCCGCGGGAAATCTCCACCATGTCCTCGCGCGGGACCACCTTGATGCGTTCGCGGACGATGCCGCCGCCGCCGGCATCGCCGTCGGCACCGGCGTCGGCGCTGGCCTTCGCGCCGAGGGACCGCTCGTGCGCGTCCAGGGCCAGCCAGCCTTCCCAGCTGGTGTACTGCACGCCGCGGTTCTCCAGCAGTTCGACGACCGTCTCCGGGGCAGGCGCCGCGGCGAGCGGCAGGTTTTCGCGGTCCTCCAGCAGGTAGGTCACGGTTTCGAGGGCATCGCCCTTGGTGTGCCCGATCAGGCCCACCGGGCCGCGCTTGATCCAGCCGGTGGCGTAGATGCCCGGCACGTGGGCGCCGGAGGCATCCAGGACGCGGCCGCCGTCGTTCGGGACAACGCCCTTGCTGTGGTCGAACTCGACCTCGGGCAGTGACGAGCCGAAGTAGCCGATGGCTCGGTACACGGCCTGGACCGGGTAGTCGACGACCTCGCCGGTGCCGCGGGCGTTGCCCGTGCCGTCCAGTTCGGTGCGCTCGAACTTGATGCCGGCGACGCGGCCGGGGGTTTCGGCGTCGTCGTAGACCTCGACCGGGCTGTGCAGGAAGTGCAGGTGGAGGCGGCGGGACGCGGTGAGCTCGGCGAGGTCCTCGGGCTGCTCGGCGATCCAGTTGGTGAGTGTGCCCGCCATGGTCTTGGTCTGGTTGTTGCTCTGGATCTGCCGGTCCGATTCGGCGTCGAATTCGAAGTCCTCGGCGTACAGGATGATGTCCACGTCCTTGGAATGGGACAGTTCGCGCAGCTCCAGCGGGGTGAACTTGACCTGGGCGGGGCCGCGGCGGCCGAAGACGTGCACGTCGGTGACCGGGGAGGACTTGAGGCCGGCGTAGACGTTGTCCGGGATTTCGGAGACCAGGAGGTCATCGGCGTGCTTGGAGAGCATCCGGGCGACGTCGAGGGCCACGTTGCCGTTGCCGATCACGGCGATTTCCTTGGCGTCCAGGGGCCATTCGCGGGAGACGTCCGGGTGGCCGTCGTACCAGGAGACGAAGTCGGCGCCGCCGTAGGAGCCCTGAAGCTCGATCCCGGGAATGTTCAGGTCCGCGTCCTTGATGGCGCCGGTGGCGAAGATGACGGCGTCGTAGTGGGTGCGGAGGTCCTCGAGGGAGAGGTCCGTGCCGTAGTCGACGTTGCCGAAGAAGCGGATATCCCCGCGGTCCAGGACCTTGTGCAGGGCGTTGACGATGCCCTTGATCCGCGGGTGGTCCGGGGCCACGCCATAGCGGATCAGTCCGTAGGGCGCCGGGTAGCGGTCGAAGAGGTCGATGCTGACCGTGAGCTCGCCGCTCTTGACGGCCTCGCTCTTGGTCAGGATGTCCGCGGCGTACACCCCGGCGGGTCCGGAGCCGACGACGGCGATGCGCAGCGGGCGGGCAGCAGTTCCTACAGGGGTGTTCGTTGACACGGCTGTGTTCCTTTGTTCTTCTGCATCCGTTGCTCCACAACCGCCCTTTTGAGGCTTGGTAACGGCAGTTATGGGGCAATCGACGGGGGTTAGGGGGTCAGTACGCGGGTCAGGGTGGTGCGGGCGGTGCTTGGCGTGCGGGGGGCGTTCGGGGAGGTGGTGCTGTAGTCCGCGGTCTTGAAGTGCGACGGCGCGAACGGACTGACGCGGACCACGTCACCGATCACGATCACGGCGGGGTTCGCGACGCCTGCTGCCTCCGCCTGGTCCGCGATGGTCCCGAGCGTTCCGATGGTCACCCGCTGGTTCGGCAGATAACCATTCTCTACGATGCCAACAGGCGTCTCCGCTGGCAAACCGGCGCGGCCCAGCGAGGCCGCGGAATCGCGCAGCTGGCCCACACCCATGAGCAGGATCACGGTGTGGTCGGGCCGGGCGGGGACTTCGGAGAGCTCCTCGTGGCCGGTGACGACGCTGAAGCCCTTGGCCAGGCCGCGGTGCGTGACCGGGATGCCGGCGGCGGCCGGGACGGAGATGGCGGAGGTGACGCCGGAAACCACTTCAACCTCGACGCCGTGCTGCCGGCAGAACTCGGCTTCCTCGCCGCCGCGGCCCAGGACGTACGGGTCGCCGCCCTTGAGCCGGACCACGCGGTGTCCCTGCAGGGCTTCGTCGACCAGGATCCGGTTGATCTCGGACTGCGGGACGGGGTGGTGGCCGGGGGTCTTGCCGACCTCGATCACTCGGACGTCGGGTGCCAGTTCGGCCAGGAGTTCCCGCGGGCCCAGGCGGTCCGCGACGACGACGTCGGCCTGGCCCAGGAGCCGCCGGCCCCGGACGGTGATGAGTCCGGTGTCGCCCGGTCCGCCGCCCACGAGCGCGACGGTGCCGGGGGTTGAATCGGCCGGGGTTCGACGCCGGCGCAGCGGCAGGTCCCCGGTTTCCAGGGCGGTGGCGACGGCGTCGCGGAGGGCCATGGCGCGGCGCGGGTCTCCCCCGGCGTTCACGGCGATCTTGACGTCATCCACGACGGCGACGGCGGGCGTCCAGGCGGCGGAGGCTTCGTGGTCGGAGGCGTTGACGCACCAGATGCGCTGCGCCTCGGCGTCGGCGGATACCTGCGCGTCCACGGCGGCGTCACCGGTGGCGGTCTGGACGAACCAGACGCCGTCGACGTCGGCCGTGCGGTAGGTGCGGGGATACCAGGCGAGGAGGCCGGCGTCGGCGAGACCGGTCAGGGCCGGGCAGGCCAGGGGCGCGACGACGGTGACGCGGGCGCCGGCGTCGAGCAGTCCCTTGGCGCGGCGTGCGGCGACGGGGCCGCCGCCAACGACCAGCACGGGACGGCCGAGGAGGCGCAGCGCCGTGGGGTAAATGTCCTGAATTGCCATGCATCGACGATAGGGCGGCGTTAGGGAGCGGAACAACGGTCCGGAAACACCCGTTCACGCGGGGTAACGGGGCGTAACCTTTGGCCACTCGGGCCGGTGGCCGCCGGATGGGGCCGGATCAGGTGCCGGCAGCCCGCCCAGGAGCGCCCGGCTGAGAAGGGCACCGGCTGTCCACCGCATCGAAGCGACGGCGGCTTCCCTGCTCAGGCCGCCCACATCCGTCAGCCAGACCAGGGACTCAATTCCTATGGCGCTGCGGATCGCCAGCACCAGCTGATGAATCTCCTGCTCTGACAGCTGTTTCTGCAGCGGGGCCAGCGCCTCCGCGATCCAGGCGATGGCGCGGCCCTGACGGAGCGGCAGGCTCTTCTCCAGGCCGTCGGCAGGCTCCAGGGAGAGCCGCAACATGGTGCGCTGCTGCGCCTCGGTTTCGACGATCATCCGGGTGAACTCGACCACCACGGCATCAAGCCGCTCAGCCACATCTTCAGGGGGATTGTCCGGCAGCATCGACTTGCGCGCGGTCTCGGGATGGGCTGCCGCCAGCAGCTCCCGTTGGCCGGGAAAGTACCGGTAGGCGGTGCTCCGGGCCACCCCTGCTGCGAGAGCGGCCTCGTCCACGGTGGGAGTCGTGCCGGACGCGACGAGTTGGCGGGCCGCCGCCACGAGAGCATCAAAGGTACGCCGCTTCTGGCCTGTGCGGCCTGCCTCCACATAGGGTCTTGACATGTGCTTCATGGTACATGAGTCTTGTTATGGGACAACAGTCCCATAAGTCATTTGTCAGGCATCGAGGCGAGCATCATGGAGACGCAAAGCGCAGCATCCGCAATTGTCCTGCAGCCCGGCGAAGGGGCCAGGCGGTGGTTCTTCGGCGGCGGGGTGCAGACCTGGAAGGCGACAGAGGAGGACACCGCGGGGGCGTTCCTTCTCTTCGAAGACGAAATGGCCCTGAACAAGGTCACCCCGATGCACACCCATCCCGCCTCCGACGAAACGCTGTACATCCTGTCCGGCGAGATCCTGATGAACATGGACGGCACGGAGTACCGGGTTGCGGCCGGCGGACTGGCCCTGGCCCCGCGCGGCGTTCCCCATGCGTTCAAGGTGCTGCAGGAGGGGACCCGCATACTCTGCCTGCACACGCCCGGCGGCGCCCAGGCCTTCTACTTTGGGGCAAGCGAGCCGCTTGGCGTTGATGACGATGGTGAGCGGGCCGTGGACTTTGACCGGATCCGCGAATCCGGGCGTCTGCACGGCGGCATCGAAATCCTGGGACCCCCGCCGTTCGATTAGGACCAATGTCGGGGCCCGGCCGCGGGGTACGCGGCGCGGCCGGCCGCACCCGGCGCCTACTTCACCGCGATGAGCTCGATGAGTTTGATGTCGGGGTCCTTGGCCAGCAGGGCGGGGCCGTGTTCGCCGAGGGCCGCGGGGATGGCTCCGTTGAGGTGGGCCTGCCGGTCCTCCTCGGTGTCGAAAGTGTCAAAAATGCCAAACGTGTTCTCGTTGACCCGGAAGGCGTACCAGGTCCGTGTGCCGGGCTCCGTGAGCACGATCTCACGGCCACCGTTGAGGAAGTCCCAGACGTCCTGTTCCTTCCCCGGTTTGGCTTCCACCAGTGCCAGCACTCCAAATTTTGGCGCCACGGCTGTCTCCTCAAAGTTGGGCTGGATCGGCCGGAAACCGGCCTATAGCCGCGAGTGTAGGCCGGTCCCGGGGTCCGGACAAGGCGTCGCGAGGAGCGCCCCGCGCCCGGCAATAAGACGTTCCAGATAGCGGCGCAGGATGACCCGCTCTACAACAGCAACGCGGGGTCACTTCCGGCCCATAAACCCCAGGTTTATGGGCGCTAGGTGACCCCGCGTTGCTTGTGCTTGGAGGGAGGGAGGGAGGGAGGGAGGGTTGGTGGGTGGTGCTTAGCGGGTGCTGCCGGCGAGGAGGCCACGACGGCGGAGAAGGCGCTTTTCGATCGGGGCGAAGACCAGCAGTTCGATCAGGATGCCGACGGCCAGGATCAGCAGGATGGCGGCCATCACCACCGTCATGTCGGACAGCACCCGGCCCTGGTCCAGGAGCGAGCCCAGGCCGAAGCCGATGGTGCCGCCGACGGCGATGATTTCCGCGGCCATCAGCGAGCGCCAGGAGAAGGCCCAGCCCTGCTTGAGCCCGCCCAGGTACCCCGGCAGGGCGGCCGGAAGGATGATCTGCAGGGCCAGCTGCAGGCGGGACGCACCCAGGACTTTCCCGACGCTGCGGTACTGCGGCGGGATCTGGTCCACGCCGGAGATCAGCCCGTTGATGATCGAGGGGATGGCGCCCATAAACACCACGAAGTACACGGTGGCGTCGGTGAGGCCGAACCAGATGATGGCGGCGGGTACCCAGGCCACGGACGGCAGCACCTGCAGCCCGGAGATCAGCGGCCCGAAGGCGCGGCGCAGCGGGGCGACCTGGGCAAGCAGGAGTCCGACCGGGGTCGCGATGGCCACGCTGATCAGGAACCCGACGAGCCCGCGCTGCAGCGAGGTCCACACCGCTTCCTGCAGTTTCCCGTCGGCCCACAGGGTACCCAGCTGGCCCAGCACGTCCAGCGGCCCGGGCACCAGGTCCTGCCGCTTGAAGCCCAGGGACACGTAGAGCTGCCAGATGATGATGAGCACCGCGAGCGCGGCAACCGGCAGCAGGACGCGGCTCCAGTCGACGCGGGCCTTGCGCACGGCGTCGGACTGCAGTGAGTCCAGCCCCGCCTCGAGCTCGCGCAGGTCGGCCGGGCCGGTCGAGGACCGGGTCAGGGCCGCCGTGATGTGGCGGGTCTCGGCGGGCTCAACCAGCGACGTTTGTTTATTTGGCATGGCGGCGGATCTCCTCGCGTAGCCGGGCGGTGATTTCGCCGGTGAGCTGGCCCGCCAGTCCGGCGTCGGTGCGGTGCTCTTCGCTGACCTGCCATTCCCGCACCACGCGGCCGGGCCGGGAAGAGAGCAGCAGCACGCGCTGGCCCAGCCGGACGGCTTCGCGGACGTTGTGGGTGACAAAAACGATGGTGCGGCCGGTTTCCTTCCAGATCCGCTCCAGCTCGTCGTGCAGCAGGTCGCGGGTGATCGCGTCCAGGGCGGCGAACGGCTCATCCATCAGCAGCAGCTGCCGGTCCTGCGCCAGCGAGCGGGCCAGGGAAACGCGCTGGCGCATCCCGCCGGAAAGCTCGTGCGGGCGCTTGTCCCCCGCGCCGCCCAGGTGCACGAGGTCCAGCAGCTCACCCGCCTTGACCCGGCGCTCGGCCTTGCCGACGCCGCGCAGCTTCAGGGCCAGCTCGATGTTCTCCCGCGCGGTCAGCCAGGGGAACAGCGCCGCGTCCTGGAACATAAAGGCGGCGCCGTCGCTCGGCACTTCCAGGGCGCCCGACGTCGGCGCCTCCAGTCCCGCCATGATGTTCAGCAGGGTGGACTTGCCGCAGCCGGACGCACCGAGCAGGGCGACGAACTCGCCCTGCCCGATGGTGGCGTTGACGTCGTCCAGCACCGGGGCGCCGTCGCCGAAGCGCTTGCCCAGGTTTTCCAGTACGACTGGCATGGTCACGTCCTTACTTCTGTTGGCACTTCTGTTGGCGGGCCGGGGGAAGGAACTGCTTAGTCCGTACCCAGTCCCTGCGCGGAGATCGTCGTGCCCGTGGCGCCCGCGCCGAGGACGCTGTTCAGGGCCGTGAGGTCGAAGATGCCGTTGATGCCGGCCTGTTTGGTGGTGCCCGCGTCGACGCCGTCCTGGAGCAGCTTTTGGTATGTGCCGGCGAGCGGGTCGACGGTGTAGACGATGTTCTTCAGCGAACGGTCAATCACGTCAGCCGGCAGGGCGGCGCCGGCGGAGTCCTTGAGCGCGGCGTTGAGGACCGTGGCCTTCTCGTCCGCGGGGGCGGCGTTGAGCCAGTCCACGGATTCGACGTGGCCCTTCAGCAGTGCCTGGACCGTGTCGGGGTGCGCGGCGGCGAAGTTCTTGTTGACGATCAGGACGGTGGTGATGAACTCGCCCTTCTCCCACAGGTCCTTTTCATCGACGAGGACCTTTGCGCCGGCCTGGAGCACCAGGCGGGAGGCCCAGGGCTCCGGCAGCCACGCGCCGTCGAGCTTTCCGTCCTGGAAGAGTTTAAGCGTCTGGGCGTTCTCGGTGGGGTTGATGGCGACGTCGCCGCTGCCGTCGGTGTTGGTCTGGTAGCCCTGCGCACCGAGCCAGGCGCGCAGTGCCACGTCCTGGGTGCCGCCGAGCTGCGGCGTCGCGAGCTTCTTGCCCGCCAGGTCCGCGGCCGAGGTGATCTCAGGTTTGACCACCAGCTGCGCTCCACCGGATGCGGCGCCGGCGATGATGCTGACCGATTCGCCGTTGCTCTTGACGTAGGAGTTGATGGCCGGGTTGGGGCCAATGTAGGTGGCGTCGAGGGCGCCGGCGTTGAGGGCTTCGATCGCGGCGGGGCCGGCGTTGAAGACCTGGGTGCTGAGCCGGGTGTCGCCGAGGCTCTTCGCGATCAGGCCTTGGCTGGTGCCGATCAGGGCAGGGGCGTGGGTGATGTTGCCGAAGTAGCCCAGTTTGAGCTCGACGGCGGGGGTTGGCGCGGGGGCGGCGTCAGGGGTGCGGGACACCGTTGAGGCGACGGCGGCACCGGCACCGATCAGCAGCACGAGGCCAACAGCCAGGCAGATCTCCAGCATGCGCTTGCGCCTGGGCTTGCTGGATTCGCCGGCGACGATCCGGATGGTTCCGGGGACCTGGCCGGGGGTGGGGTTGTTCGAGCGGGATGACATGGTGGAGTTCCTGTTCCTGGGGGTTCGGGGAGGCCGGGCGGGTGGTCAGCGCCGGCGACATCGCCCCCGGGCTACCCGGCTGGCGGTGCCAGGGGAAAGCCGTTCCGTGGTTGTCATTGCTTCACCATAGGGACTGCGGGGAACCCGGTTCAACGGACCGGAAACCCGGGGTCACGCGGGTTCATGCAGCGTCACATGCGGGCTGCGATCGGGGCTCTGCAGCGGAATTATTGCGGATTAATCGCCTTTAACGTTGACGAGCTGCCGGAGCTTGTGCCGTATCTTGACAAGGTCCGCGGAGTCGCGCATCACCTGGTCGATGGGTTTGTACGCCGCCGGGATCTCGTCGATGAAGGCCTTGCTGGGCCGGAATTCGATGCCTTGCATGGCGGTCTTCAGCTCGGCCAGGGTAAAGATCTTCTGGGCGGCGTGCCTGGAGTATTCCCGCCCGGCGCCGTGCGGCGAGGAGTTCAGCGACTCGCGGTTCCCCAGGCCCACCACAACATAGGACGCGGTGCCCATGGAGCCGGGGATCAGCCCGGGGTCCCCCGCCTCGGCCCGGATCGCTCCCTTGCGCGAGACCCAGACGGACTTGCCGTAGTGGTGTTCCTTCGCGGTGAAATTGTGGTGGCAGTTGATCCGTTCGGCCTCCCGGACCGAGCCGCCGGTCCAGGATTCAAACTGCCGGATCACCCGGTCCATCATCTCCTCACGGTTCAGCAGGGCGAAGTGCTGGGCCCAGCGGAGTTCCCTGATGTAGCGGTCGAACTCCGGGGTGCCTTCCTCGAGGTAGGCCAGGTCCGGATGCGGCAGGGCGATGTGCCGGCTCCGGATGATGCTCCGGGCCTCGCCGATGTGCCGCTGGGCGAGTTTGTTGCCGACGCCGCGGGAGCCGGAATGCAGGAACAGCCACACGGCGTCCGTCTCATCCGCGCACACCTCGATGAAGTGGTTGCCCGAGCCCAGCGACCCCAGCTGCAGTGTCCAGTTCGCGGCGTACTGGGCGGGGTCGAACCGTGCCTTGGCTGCCATCCGCCGCAGTTGGTCAATCCGGGGTGCGGCGGTGGCGCTGATTCTGTGGTTGAAGTGGCCGGCGGACAGCGGAACGGCGTGCTCAATGCCCTCCCGCAGCGGTTTGCGGTCCCTGGGCAGGTCCTTCACGGAGTACTGCGTACGGACGGCGATCATGCCGCAGCCGATGTCCACGCCCACGGCCGCGGGGATGATGGCGCCGAGGGTGGGGATGACGGATCCCACGGTGGCGCCCAGGCCCAGGTGGGCGTCCGGCATCAGCGCCAGATGCGGATAGATGATGGACAGCTGCGCCGTGGCCAGGGCCTGTTCGCGGGTTTTGTCATCCAGGATCGACGCCCAGTTGAACAGTTTGTTGTTGATGACTTCCAACGATCTGCCCTCCCATGACGATGATCGTGGGAGGGCAGCCCGGTGGCAAGGGCCGCCGGCGTCGGGTTCGCCGGAAGCGCTCGAATTCGCCGTAAGTTTCCCCGCGAGCTCGAGCGTTTCCGGCGACTTCGAGGCAGCAGCGCCGACGAAGCCGGCACTCAGATCGAGTAGCGCTCGTCCTCGTGGTCGCCGGGGTGGTCCTTGACCAGGCCCGCGGCCAGTGTGTTGCCGTCCTGCGGGTCAATCACCAGGAACGCCCCGGTGCGGCGGTGGTGCAGATAGTTCTCCAGCGGCAGCGGCGCGGCGAGCCGCAACTGGGCATGTCCAATGTCGTTGAGCTCCAGGGTGGTGGTGGGCTCCAGCTGGAAGGTGGCGAGGTCCAGCTTTCCCGTCACGTTCCGGACCAGGGCCTGGACCGTGCGGGTGCCGTGCTTGACGAGGACCTTGGCGCCCTCGCGGAGCGGTTTCGGCGAGAGCCAGCACAGCGCGGCGTACAGGTCCGCCGAGGCTTCCCGGATGGTGCCGGCCGCCGCGATCGTGTCGCCGCGGGCGACGTCGAACTCATCCGCCAGGCGCAGCGCCACGGACTGCGGTGCCACGGCCTCGGTGAGCCGCCGTCCCGCGAAGTCGATGCCAACCACCGTGGTGGTGCGCGGTGCCTGGCCCGGGGTGAGGACGCTGACCTGGTCCCCCAGTTTCACGGAGCCCTCGGTGATCTGCCCGGCGTAGGCGCGGTAGTCGCGGTAACCTTCGACGTCGAGCCCGCCAGCGACGGCGTCGGGAGCCAGCGCACCCTGCGGCCGGACCACCAGCTGCACCGGGAACCGGAAGCTCTCCAGGTGGCTTTCGAGTTCGTCCGCGGCCGGCAGCGTCTCCAGGACTTCGAGCAGGGCCGGCCCGTCGTACCAGGGCGTGCGGTCCGAGCGGTCCACGACGTTGTCGCCGTCGAGCGCGGACACCGGGACCACCAGCAGGTCGGCAATCCCATCGGAACCCAAACCGAGCTCGCGGCCGACCTTCTGCACGTCGGCCTCGATCACGCGGAACACGGCCTCGCTGAAGTCCACCAGGTCGATCTTGTTCACGGCGACAATCACGTGCGCCACGCGCAGCAGCTGCAGCACGGACAGGTGCCGGCGGGTCTGCTCCAGGACACCCTTGCGGGCGTCAATGAGCACGACGACGGCATCCGCGGTGGACGCACCGGTCACCGTGTTCTTGGTGTACTGCACGTGCCCGGGGCAGTCCGCGAGGATGAAGCTGCGGCGGTCGGTCGCGAAGTAGCGGTAGGCGACGTCGATGGTGATGCCCTGTTCCCGCTCTGCGCGCAGGCCGTCGGTGAGCAGCGCCAGGTCGATCCGCTGTTTCCCGTCGGGGGCTTCGGCCGCGCCGGCCCCGCCGAAGCCGCGGTCCGCGGAGGTGCGGGCGACGGCGTCGAGCTGGTCGGCGAGGATGGCCTTGGAGTCGTGCAGCAGCCGGCCCACCAGGGTGGACTTGCCGTCGTCGACCGATCCGGCGGTCGCGAAGCGGAACAGGGAAGCATGGGCCAGCGGGGCCTCGTCAAGAAGGGCAGCCGCGCGGGCGGTGTCGATGTCGGTGCTCATTAGAAATAGCCATCCTTCTTGCGGTCTTCCATGGCTGCCTCGGAGATGCGGTCATCCGCCCGGGTGGCGCCACGTTCGGTGATGGTGGAGGCGGCAACTTCGATCACGACGTCGCGCACGGTGGCGGCGGCCGATTCCACGGCGCCGGTGCAGGACATGTCCCCGACGGTGCGGTAGCGGACGGTCTTGGTGATGACCTGCTCGTTGTCGCGGGGCTGGGAGACCTCGCCGACCGCGCGCCACATGCCGTCGCGGGCAAAGACCTCGCGGTCGTGGGCGTAGTAGAGGCCGGGCAGGTCGATGTTTTCGCGCTCGATGTAGCGCCAGACGTCGAGTTCGGTCCAGTTGCTGATCGGGAAGGCGCGGACATGCTGGCCCACGGTGTGCCGGCCGTTGTAGAGGTTCCACAGCTCGGGCCGCTGGTTGCGCGGATCCCACTGGCCGAACTCGTCGCGCAGGCTCAGGATGCGTTCCTTGGCCCGGGCCTTGTCCTCGTCGCGGCGGCCGCCGCCGAACACGGCGTCGAACTTGTTGCGCTGGATCGCGTCCAGCAGCGGCACGGTCTGCAGCGGGTTGCGGGTCCCGTCGGCCCGCTCGGCCAACTCGCCGGAATCAATGAACTCCTGGACACTGCCGACGACGAGCTTGAGCCCCAGCCGCTCCACGGTCCGGTCGCGGAACTCGATGACCTCGGGGAAGTTGTGCCCGGTATCCACGTGCAGCACCGGGAACGGAACCTTGCCCGGCCAGAACGCCTTGGTGGCCAGGTGCAGCATCACCACGGAATCCTTGCCGCCGGAAAACAGCAGCGCAGGCTTCTCAAACTCGGCAACGACCTCGCGGATGATATGAATCGCCTCGGACTCGAGCGTGTCCAGGGACGAGAGCCGACCCGACCGCAAAGCCGGAGCAGCAGATGCCGCCCCGGGAGTGGCATCTAAGGCATCGGCCGAGGGACCCGGCGCGAGCTTGCGAGCGTTGGGAAGGCCGCTGCCGCTGTCGGAGCCGCGCGCATCGTCCGAAGGACGTATGCCGCGCGGCGCAGGGGCGGGGGCGGCATCTGCTGCGGAGGCGTAGCCAGCCGTCGTCGTCGTGCTCAAGTTGCTCATACGTGTAGTCCGCATTCTGTCTTGTCGGTTCCTGCCCAGCGTCCGGTGCGGGGGTCATCGCCGGGCGCTACCTTGCGGGTGCAGGGCTGGCAGCCAATGGACGGGTAGCCCTGTGAAAGCAGCGGGTTGACGGGGAGGAGGTTGTCATCGGAGTACTGGACCAGCTGGTCGAAGCTCCAGGCCGCGACCGGGTTGACCTTGACCAGACCGTTGGTGTCGTCCCATGTCACCAGCGGCGTATTGGTGCGGGTGGGGGCCTCGTCGCGGCGGACGCCGGTGAACCAAAGTTCGTAGCCGGCCAGGGTGCGGCGCAGCGGGGCCACCTTGCGCAGCGCGCAGCACTGGGCGGGGTCGCGGGCGAAGAGGTCCTTGCCGAGCAGCCGGTCCTGCTGCTCCACGGTGTTCTCCGGCAGCACGTCGACGACGTTGACGCGCAGGCTCGCCGCGACCTCGTTGCGGGTCGTGTGGGTCTCCGGGAAGTGGTAGCCGGTCTCCAGGAAGAGCACGTCGACGCCGGGAAGCTGGTCGGCGACGAGCGCCGGAAGGACCGCGTCGGCCATGGAGCAGGCGACGGCGACGGCGGGCAGCTCGAAGTTGCGCGCCACCCAGGCGATCACCTCGCGGGCCGGGGCGTCCCAGCCGAGTTCGGCCGCGCCGGACTCGGCGATGGCCTTGAGCTCGTCGTGGGTGCGAAGGACGGGGTCCACTCCGAGGGCGTGCTTGCTCACTGCAGATCACCCTCGTCCGCCGCGAAGGCCCACTCGGCGAAGGTCTGGCCCTCGGCGTGGTCGGCGACGAACTTCCGGACCACGCGCTCCACGTAGTCGGGCAGATCCTCGGCCGTGACCTTGAGGCCGCGGACGGTGCGTCCCAGGCCTGCTTCCTCGCGGCTGTCGGAAGCCAGCCCGCCGCCGAGGTGGACCTGGAAACCCGGGGTGGGGTCGCCGTCGGGCGTGGGAAGCATCATGCCCTTGAGGCCGATGTCCGCGGTCTGGATCCGGGCGCAGGAGTTGGGGCAGCCGTTGATGTGCAGCGACAGGGCCTGCGGGAGCTGCTTGGTCTCGACCAGGTCGGCGAGGCGGCGTTCCAGCTCGGCGACGGCGGTGGCGGCCGTGACCTTGGTTTCGACGATGGCGAGCTTGCAGTATTCGATCCCGGTGCAGGCGATGGTGCCGCGGCGGAACACGGACGGCCGGGCGGAGAGGCCCAGGGCGTCGAGCTCGGCGACCAGCGGTTCCACCTGGTCCTTGGGCACGTCGAGGACCACGAGCTTCTGGTGCGGGGTGGTGCGCAGCCGGTGCGAGCCGCGGGCCTCCAGGGTGTCCGCGAGCTTCACGAGCTGGCCGCCGGAGAGGCGTCCGGCCAGCGGGGTGGCGCCGATGAAGAACTTGCCGTCCTTCTGCTCGTGCACGCCGATGTGGTCGCCGGGGGTGGAGGGCTTGGGCGCGGCCGGGCCGTCGTTGAGCTTGTAGCCGAGGTATTCGTCCTCGAGGACCTGGCGGAACTTCACCGGGCCCCAGTCAGCCAGCAGGAACTTCAGCCGGGCCTTGGTGCGCATGCGCCGGTAGCCGTAGTCGCGGAAGATGCTGGTGACGCCGAGCCAGACGTCGGCGGCCTGGTCCGGCCGGACGAAGGCGCCGAGGCGCTTGCCCAGCATCGGGTTCGTGGAGAGCGCGCCGCCCACCCAAAGGTCGTAGCCGATGCCGAGTTCGGGGTGGACCAGGCCCACCAGGGCGACGTCGTTGATCTCGTGGACCACGTCCTGGCTGGGGTGGCCGGTGATGGCGGTCTTGAATTTGCGCGGCAGGTTGGCCAGTTCCGGGTCGCCGATGAAGCGTTCGGCGAGCTCGTGGATCAGCGGTGTCGGGTCGATGATCTCGTCCTTGGCGATGCCGGCGACCGGTGAGCCGAGGATGACGCGGGGCACGTCGCCGCACGCTTCCGTGGTGGACAGGTCCACCGATTCGAGCCGGCGCCAGATTTCCGGCACGTCCTCGACCCGGATCCAGTGCAGCTGGATGTTCTGCCGGTCGGTGAGGTCGGCCGAGTCGCGGGCGAAGTCGACGGAGATCTGGCCGATGACGCGCAGCTGCTCGGTGGTGAGGGCGCCGCCGTCGATCCGGACCCGCAGCATGAAGTACTTGTCCTCCAGCTCGTGCGGCTCGAGCGTGGCGGTCTTGCCGCCGTCGATCCCGGGCTTGCGCTGGGTGTAGAGGCCCCACCAGCGGAAGCGGCCGTGCAGGTCCGTGCCGTCGATCGAGTCGAAGCCGTGCTTGGAGTAGACGGACTCGATACGCTCGCGGACGTTGAGGCCGTTGTCTTCCTGCTTCCAGGTTTCGTTGGCGTTCAGCGGCGCGGTGCCGTCCACTTTCCACTGCCCGTGCGGCTTTGCGGCGGGGCGGGAGGTGGGGCGCTTGGTGCGGCCTGGGGCAGCCTGGTCCGGGGACGCTCCGGCTAGAGCTGTATCAGTCATGGATCGACTGTAGGGGTGGCCGTAATGCCGTCACAAAGGTCCGGAAACGCGGGGTCACCTAGGGCAACAAATCGTCACGAAGCGTCGGCGAGCCTTGAAGTGGCGCGGGTGGTGTGCAAGGGAAGGGGCGCGGGACGGTTGTGCCGCGGCGGCGGGTCAGGCACCGGCGGCGAGGGCGGCGTCGTAGCGTTCGAGCGCGATTTCGGCGAGGACCGGCGACGGCAGCAGGGCCGCCGTGACGAGGTCCGCGCCGGCCTTGTGCAGCTGGTCGTGGAAGAAGCCCGGGGCCAGCAGGTAGGCGGCGATCACCACACGGCCGCCCAGGTCCACTCCCCCGGCGGATTCCCCCGCGCCCGCGCCGCCCGCGGCCTCCTCGCGGAGCATGGCCACGGCCTCAGGCACGGACGGCTTCGCGGACGCGCCGTAGGCGGCCACGATGCGGTTGGACCGCAGCGCGCGGAGCTGGTCCGTGAGTTCCTCGACATTCTGCGCGGCGGTGGGGTCGGAGGAACCGGCAGCGGCGAGGATCACGGCGTCGTTGTCGGTCACGCCGGCTTCCCGGAGCCGGACGTCCAGCAGCGCCGCGAGCCGCGGATCGGGCCCCAGCGGAGCGGCGGCGCGGGTGTCCGGGCGGCTCTTGACGGCCCGGGCGATGTCCACCTTGACGTGGTACCCGACGCTGAGCAGCAGCGGGACGACGACGGCGGTCTCCCCCGCCGGCAGGCCCGCGACGACGTCCGGCAGCTCGGGGTCCTGGACGTCGACGTAGGCCTCGCGGACGTCGAGTCCGGGCCGCAGCGCGGCGATCCCGTCCCGGAGGGCGTTGACTTCGGCGGCACCCTCGGTGCTCGAGGTGCCGTGGGCGCAGGCGATCAGGATGGGGCTATTCATAGCCGTTAGCGTAACCTTGGAGCCGCCCCATCCGCCCCCTTGATATCCCACCGGGACCCTCCATGACTTTTTCCTTCAGCGTTGTTCTGCTCTGGCTGGACCTGGCTGGCGTCTTCTTCTTCGCGGTCTCCGGGTCCCTGCTCGCGGCGCGGAAACAGTTCGACATCATCGGCTCCCTGCTCCTGGCCTCGGTGGTGAGCCTGGGCGGCGGCGTCATCCGCGACATCATCATCAACGCCGGCCCGCCCGCGGCCTTCACCAACCCCGCGTACCTGGCGCCGCCGCTGCTCGCCACGGTGCTGGTGTACTTCCTGTTCTCCAGCGTCCAGCGCTACACCTCGCTGCTGGTCCTGTTCGACGCCGGCGGCCTGGCGCTCTTCTGCATCACCGGAAGCCTCAAGGCGATGGACGCCGGGATGAACCCCATTGCAGCGGTACTGCTGGGGGTCACGACGGCGGTGGGCGGGGGCCTGCTGCGCGACATCACCGCCAATGAGGTGCCGCAGCTGTTCGACCCGAAGGATATCTACGCGCTGCCGGCGTTCACGGGGGCGGCCCTGACCGTGGTCCTGTCCCTCACCGGCACCTTCAACGCAGTCACCGCGGGGGCTGTTGCGGCCATCGTCTTCGCCTTCCGGGTCACGGCCTGGCGGCGGAAGTGGCACGTTCCGCTGGCGGTCCGCGGCTGGCACCGGCTGGGCCTGGGCGCTGGGGATGGCGGGTCCAAGGATTAGCTAGGATAAGAACCATGACTGACATGTTCCTCGAGAAATTCCGCGCGCTTGTTCCGAAGTATCTCGAAGACGAATGGCAGGAAGAGGACGGCCTCCTGGCCGGGGAACTGGACGAGGCCCTCGCCGAGCACCAGTTCCAGGTGCCGATGGTGTTGCGGGAGTTCTACCTGGCGGTCGGCGGCTGCGAGGACATCATGGAGGCGTACCACTACTTCTGGGACCCCGAAGAGCTCGAAGTCGATGACGAAGGCTTCCTCATGTTCCTCGAGGACGAGGAAGAACAGTTCACCTGGGGGTTCCGGGTCGGCGACCTCAGTGTCCCGGACCCGATTGTGTACCGCCGCAACAACGCCCGCGGCCAGTGGAAGAGCGAGGAAGGCACCTTCTCCGAGTTCGTCTTCGACATGTTCGAGTGGGCGTTCAACGACGAGGACGAGGACTAAGCTCCCCCAGCCGGCGGATTCTCCCCACCTTTGACTGGCGCAACCCGCGTGTTGCCCGGAACCGCTGGGGATACCCGGCGCCAGGAAGCCAAAAGTGGGGAATCTCAGCGCACCACCCGGCCCCGCAGAACCTGCCACACCTCCCGGACGATCTTTTGCGGGTTGTAGACCACGTCCTGGTACCCGTAACGGAGTACGGCGTAGCCGGTGAGTGTGCTGGCATTGTTCCTCAGGCGGTC
Organism: Arthrobacter sp. UYEF36; assembly: GCF_040547025.1. Lineage (NCBI taxonomy): Bacteria > Bacillati > Actinomycetota > Actinomycetes > Micrococcales > Micrococcaceae > Arthrobacter > Arthrobacter sp. UYEF36. Next base: position 79,498 of record NZ_JBEPOX010000001.1, on the reverse strand, counting down.
TTTCTTGACCTGCCGGGCTTCCAAGTGCGTGCATCCATCGATCTCCACGATGAGGAAGCCTTCCAGCAGGAAGTCCACGATGCCGATTCCCGGCAGGTCCACCTGCGTCTGGGTGTAGATCCCTTCGCTCCGGAACAGCAGCCTGGCCACAACTTCTATCGCGGAGTCCGCGGTTCCGTCGACCAGCTCCAGGACACTGCGTGCCCCGCCGTTTCGATTTCCCGGAAGACGTTGCCCAAGATAGCCGAGCGTGGTGCGGCCCTGAACCAGGGCGCTTTCCACCATGACCGCGGCTTCCACGGCGGGCAGGCATCTCAGTGCATGCAACAACGAGTCGGTCAACCCGGCCACCGGGCGGGGGAAATCCGGCGGCACCACACTGCCCCGATGAACCACGACGCCGGCAGCCGAGCCGTGCCGGCACAGGAGGTGCAGCCGCTCGGGGGCGTGGAGCCGCCAGAGCCTGTGGTGCGGGGCCGCCGAGGCACAGCACAGCAGGCCGTTGGCCAGCACGGCGGCAACGAGGTCCGGCTGCGCATTGTGCAGCGCCACTACTCCGTGCCGCAACCGCACCGCCTGCCCGGAAGCCAGGGTGCTCCTGATGGTCCGTTCGGTGAATCCGGCCTGCAACAGCGTCGCCGTCCGGGCCACTGAGCCGGCGTATTTCAAGTACTCGGTGACGTCCATGACTCCAGCAGACCCGGCGGTGACCACGCCGTAGCCCCGGCTGTTGGACTATGTGGACAAACTCGCCGCCGGATTTCCCCGGGTATCAGACACCTCCACGGCGTGCCGCTGCGAAAGGCCGGGGTTTCCGTCGTCGAAACGTTGAAACATGGGGAAAGTCCACCGGGCATCACCCAAAAGGGCCCTGTGACAAGCAATTTACAGTCGGCCTAGACAACGTGACATTTCTGTCATATGCTCGTTCATGGGTTCATCAAATGCCTCCGGTGGACCTGATGCGAACGGAGAAATGGCCCCGGTTCGACGCAACGTTTGACTCGAAACGTTGCAAGGAACCGGGGCCATTCCGTTTAAGCCGTAGAACCAGCAACCGGGGAAACGGTTATAGGACAAAAGCAGCCCCGCCAAGGCGCAACCCGGGACAAACTCAGCTGGCGCGGTCCACCACGGCCAGCGCGAAGTTGCTCAGCGAGGTCTTGACCACACCCTCGGGCAGCGGCGCGAGGGCGGCAATCGCCTCATCGGCCCAGGCCCGGGCCACCACCCAGGATTCCGCCGTCACGGGGTGTTCCCGCAGGCCGGCAACCGCGGCGGCGAGGGCCTCGTCGGAGCTGAGGTCGCCGTCGATCAGCTTCAGGAGTTCGACGGCGGACGCGTCGCCGGCCTCGGCCTTCTTGCGCAGCAGCAGCACGGGCAGCGTCGGCACACCTTCGCGCAGGTCGGTGCCCGGGGACTTGCCGGACTTGACCTTGACGCCGGTGACATCAATGACGTCGTCGGCGAGCTGGAAAGCCACACCCACCTTTTCGCCGTACTCGACCAGCATCGGCTCGTAGGCCTCGTCGGCGCCGGAGAAGATCGCGCCGAGCTGACCGGAGGCCGCCACCAGCGAGCCGGTCTTGTCCGCGATGACCGAGAGGTAGTGCTCCACCGGGTCCTCGTCCGGGCGCGGGCCCACGGTTTCGTGCAGCTGGCCCAAGCAGAGCCGCTCAAAGGTGCGGGCCTGGATGCCAAGCGCGCGGGAACCGAGCTCGGAGACCAGGATGGAGGCGCGGGCAAAAATCAGGTCGCCGGTCAGGACCGCGACCGAGTTGCCCCAGACCTCGTGGGCCGTGGGGGCGCCGCGGCGGAACGGCGCGGAGTCCATCACGTCGTCGTGGTAGAGCGTCGCCAGGTGGGTCAGTTCAACCACGACGGCGGCCTGCACCACGGCCGGCCGGGAGGCGTCGCCCAGGTGGGCGCAGAGCAGAGTCAACAAAGGCCGGATGCGCTTGCCACCGGCTTCCACGAGGTGGCGCGACGTCGCGTCAGCCAGCGGATCGGAGTTGGCGATGGCCTCGCGCAGCTTCTTCTCGACGCGGGCCAGGTTGGTGGTGATCGCAGGCCCCAGTTCGGGGTCCCCCGCGATCGCGGCAAAGCCGGCCGGCAGCTGCAATCCGGTGGCGATCGCGGTGGTATTGAGGCTGGGTTCGGAGCTCGGCAGGCCGTGTCCGGCGTGCGTCCAGCTTTGGTCTGCAGAGTTGGTCACGGGTTAACCCTAACTTTTGTTGCGGAAACCGCGGAGTTGGCGCCGGTGTGCGCAGGGGTGTCGGTGCGGGTCGGGCCGATCTGCGACGAGCCCGCACTGGCAGCGTCCGCCCTGGACAGGCCCTGGTTCGACGTCGCCGGGACCAGCGATTCCAGCACCCGGATGACGCGGTCCTCGAAGCCCTTGGCCGCGGGATCGGTCAGGTTGGCCAGCAGCCGCACTACGAACCGCATCAGCACAGGGATGGGCATGCCCGTCCGGAGGGCCAGTTTCATCACGGCCGGTTTGCCGATCAAGGCCGCGAAGGCGCGGCCCAGGGTGAAGTGCGAACCCCACTGGTCCCGCACGTAGTCCGCGTACCGGGCGAGGTGCGCATCGGCGTCGGCCTCGTTCCAGCCGGCCGAGGCCGAGCGGGCGGCGCCGTCGATGATGAACTCGGCCGCGAACCGGGCCGACTCCATTGCGTAGGAGATGCCCTCGCCGTTGAACGGGGAAACCATGCCGCCGGCGTCGCCGAGCAGCAGCAGACCGGGCGAATAGTGCGGGGTGCGGTTGAAGCCCATCGGCAGCGCGGCGCCGCGGATCTCGCCGACCTGGTTTTCCGGAGTGAAGCCCCACTCGGCGGGCATGCCGGCGGTCCATTCACGCAGGACCTGCTTGTAGTCCAGCTTGCCGAATTCCTTGGACGAGTTCAGGATGCCCAGGCCCACGTTGGAGGTGCCGTCGCCGACGCCGAACACCCAGCCGTAGCCGGGCAGCAGCTTTCCGTCGCGGCCGGGGAGCTCCAGCCAGCCTTCCATCCAGTCGTCGTCGTGCCGCGGAGAAGTGAAATACGTGCGGACGGCGACGCCGAGCGGCCGGTCGTCGCGCTTCCGGATGCCCAGCGACACAGCCGTGCGGCTCGAGTTCCCGTCCGCGGCGAGCACGACGTCGGCACCGAAGTCCCGGGTCTGCCCCGTCTTGCGGCCGGACTCATCCAGCAACGCGGCACGGACCCCGGTGACGCGGCCGGCGTCGTCGCGCAGTGCCTCGGTGACGCTGTGGCGTTCCAGCACGACGGCGCCCGCGGACTGGGCGTGCCGGGCCAGTTCCTCATCAAAGCCCAGGCGGGTCCGGATCAGGCCGTACTGCGGGAAGTCGGAGACCTCGGGCCAGGGCAGTTCGATGCTGCGCCCGCCGGCCAGCAGGCGCAGGCCCTTGTTGCGGCGCCAGCCGTCGCCTTCGGGGTGCGGCAGGCCAAGCTTCTGGATCTCGCGGACGGCGCGGGGGGTGAGCCCGTCGCCGCAGACCTTTTCCCGGGGGAAACTGGTTTTTTCCAGCACCGTGACGTCGATGCCCGCCTGCGCCAGGTAGTAGGCGGCAGTGGATCCGGCCGGACCTGCTCCGACGATCAGTACTTTCACGGCAGCGACGGACTAACGCGCGGGCCGGGTGATGTTGCGGCGCAGCTTCGCCACCGGTCCGGTGTGGGCGGCCAGCGCCGCGGCGGCCGCGGAGGGGCCGGCCTCGGCGCCGGGCTTAACGGCACGGTGAACGGCGACGATGCCGCCGCTGAGGTTGCGGTAGGAGACCTTGTCCCAGCCGGCTTCCTGCAGCCAGGCCGCGAGGTGGTCCTGGTCCGGCCAGGCGCGGATGGACTCGGCGAGGTAGACGTAGGCGTCCGGATTGGAGGAGACCTTGACGGCGATCGCGGGCAGCGCGCGCATGAGGTACTCGGTGTACATGGTGCGCCACAGCGGCACCACGGGCTGGGAGAACTCGGCGATGACCAGTTTGCCGCCGGGCTTGGTGACCCGGAGCATCTCGGCCAGGGCCTTCTTCGGCTCGTTGACGTTGCGCAGGCCGAAGGAGATGGTGCTGGCGTCGAAGGTGTTGTCCGCGAACGGCAGACGGGTGGCGTCACCGGCGATGAAGTCGATGTCGGGGCGGCGGCGCTTGCCGACCTTGAGCATGCCGAGGGAGAAGTCGCAGGCGATCACGTCGATGCCGGCGTCGGCATACGGTTCGCTGGAGGTGCCGGTGCCGGCGGCGAGATCGAGGACCCGCTGGCCGGTCTTCACATCCATGGCTTCGACCACAACCTTGCGCCAACGGCGCGTCTGCCCCATCGACAGGACATCGTTGACGACGTCGTATTTGGGGGCGACGTCGTCAAACATCGTGGCTACTTCGTCCGGACGCTTATCCAAGGATGCTCGGTTCACCCTGACATTGTCTCAAATGATCAGCACACACCCTAACCACGCCTGAACTGGTGCTGAACCGGGTATCCGCGGCGGCAGGGCCGAGCCTCCGGCAGGGGCTACGGCGGGGGCGGGAGTAGTGTTGTCTCACTATGACGAGCGCGTTCCCAACCAGAACTATCAGAACACTGACACTGCCCCTCGATGCAGAATCTTTCCCCGGGGGGCTGCCGTCGTTTCTGGTCCGGGACGACCTCCTCTGCTGGACCCGCCGCGAAGCCGGCCTGGTCGGCTTCGGCGAGGTGGCCCGCTTCACCGCCACGGGACCCGAGCGTTTCCTCGAGGCGGACATCTGGTGGCGCCACCTGGTCATCGAGGCCGAGATCGACGACCCCGTCGACTGGCCCGGCACCGGCCCCGTCGCCTTCGGCTCCTTCGCCTTCTCCAAAGCCTCCGCGCACGAGTCGCGGCTGATCGTTCCCGAAATCGTCGTCGGCATGCGTGACGGCAAGGCCTGGCTCACGCAGATGACGTTCGACGACGGCGACCTCACCGAAGCGGGCGCGCGCGCCGCGCTGGACCGCTGGCTGGGGACACCCGGCGTCGTACCCGCTGAAGCAGACGCCGCCGCAGACCCTGGTGCAGCCCCGGCTGCCCTGCCGCCGCGCGAGGCCACCCTGAACACCGGGTCGCTGAGCGAGGCGGACTGGATGGCGGCCGTGGCCGCGGGCGTGGCGGAAATCCGCACCGGGGCGCTGGAGAAGCTGGTGCTGGCCCGCGACATCGTCGCCACCGTTCCGGCCGGCGTGAACGCCGCCGAGATCCTCCGCCAGCTCGCCGTCCGCTACCGCGAATGTTGGACCTATGGCGTGGACGGGCTCGTCGGCGCGACCCCCGAGATGCTGATCCAGGTGGAGGGCCGCACGGCGCAGGCCCGCGTCCTGGCCGGCACTCTGGACCGCCGCGACGCCGACGGCATGGACGGCTCGCCGCTGGAGTTCGCCGAGCGTGTGCTGGCCGGGTCCGAAAAGCAGCGGCACGAACACGACATCGCCATCCAGTCGCTGACCACGCAGCTGGCACCGTTCTCGGAGGCGATGAACGCCCACAGCGAACCTTTCATCCTGGAACTGCCCAACGTCTGGCACCTGGCCTCGGATGTAAAAGCCGAGCTCGCCGAGGTCGAAGGCCATGTGCCCACCTGCCTCGCGCTGATCAACGCCCTGCATCCCACCGCGGCGGTCTGCGGCACACCGACCACCGTGGCGGGCGCCCTGATCCGCCAGCTCGAGCACCTGGACCGCGGCCCGTACGCCGGACCGGTCGGCTGGCTGGACGCGGCCGGCAACGGGGAATGGGGCATCGCGCTGCGCGGCGCCGTCATTGAGTCCCCGGAGACCGTGCGGCTCTACGCGGGCTGCGGCGTCGTCGAGGGCTCCGTGCCGGAAGCCGAGCTCGCCGAAACCTGGGCGAAGTTCCGGCCGATGCTGGAGTCGCTCGGGATCAAAAGCTAGAGTCCGGGATAGGAGACACTGCGGGTCCGCCGGGGCTTGCATTAGTGTCGTCAATAGTTATCCAATGGTGAAACTTAGTTTCCTGTGATGCACATCTCGTTTTCGGCGTTACACTATAAGCCGACTAAGTCACGTCTGCTCCTGCAACAAGAGGTAAAAAACCATGCAGCTCAAGTCCCTCGCCACGGCAAAGGTGGCCGCCAAGGCAGCCGCCCTCCTCGCCGTCGGCGCCCTCACGCTCACGGCCTGCGGCGGCAGCTCCACCCCCGCAGCCTCCTCCGAAGGCGGCGTGCAGCTCATCAACGCCGGCAAGCTGACCGTCTGCTCGGACGTGCCCTACGAGCCGTTCGAATTCCAGCAGGACGGCAAGATCGTCGGCTTCGACATGGACATCGCCGCGGAGGTGGCCAAGGACCTGAAGGCCGAACTCAGCGTCGTGGACAGCTCCTTCGAGGCCATCGAGACCGGCACCGCGCTGACCCAGTGCGACGTCTCCATCTCCTCCGTCTCCATCACGGACACCCGCAAGTCGGTCATGGACTTCTCCAGCCCGTACATGGACGATGACCTGACCCTGGTGGCCAGTGAGGCTTCCGGGATCAACGACCTCGAGGGCGCCAAAGGCAAGAAGGTCGGCGTCCAGCAGGCCACCACCGGCGCCAAGTACGCCCAGGAAAAGGGCCTCGACGCCCAGCAGTTCGAGGATTCCGGCCTCCTGGTCCAGGCCCTGCAGGCCGGCACCATCGACGCCGCCCTGGGCAACCAGTCCGTCCTCGCCTACGCCATCAAGGACGACGCCAAGTTCAAGCGCGTGGAGAACTACACCACGGGCGAGCAGCTCGGCATCTCCATCAAGAAGGGCAACACCGCGATGGCCACCCAGGTCAACGGCACGCTCAAGCGCCTGACCGACGACGGCACCCTGAAGAAGTTCGAGACCACCTGGTTCGGCGAAGCCGCCAAGTAGCACCCCGGCCTGAGACCGACACAGTTGAGGCCCCGTACCGCTGGACGACAGTCCGTACGGGGCCTCAACTGCGCAAAACGAATGTGAGAGCACCATGGCAATGACCGCACGTCAACGAGCCAGAGTCAGCCTGTACGTCCAGGCCGGCATCTTTGTGGTGGCCTTGATCGCCCTGATCCTGGCCACGGACTGGAAGACCATCAGCACCAGCGTCTTCAACTTCGCCAAGATCGGCCCGATGTTCCCGGACATCATCCTGGTGGGCCTGAAGAACACCCTGATCTACACCGCCCTGGGCTTCATCGTGGGCCTGTCCGGCGGCCTGCTGCTGGCCCTTATGAAGCTCTCCTCGTTCCCGCTGTACCGCTGGCTGGCCACCGGGTACATCGAGTTCTTCCGCGGCATCCCGGCCCTGCTGGTCTTCATCGCGTTCGGCTACGGCGTGCCGCTGGCCTTCGGTGTTTCCTGGAACGTGACCGTGGTGGTTATGGTCTCGCTCGGTATGGTGGCCGCGGCCTACATCGCCGAAACCCTGCGCGCCGGTCTGCAGGCGGTGCCGAAGGGCCAGCTGGAGGCCGCCCGGTCCCTCGGCATGCCGCAGTGGCGGGCGATGATCTCCATCGTCATCCCGCAGGCCTTCCGGATCGTCCTGCCGCCGCTGACCAACGAGGTCATCCTGCTGACCAAGGACTCCTCGCTGATCTACGTGCTGGGCCTCACCGCCTCGCAGTACGAGCTCACCAAGTTCGGCCGCGACGGCATCTCCAGCCTCGGCGCGGGCCTGACCCCGCTCCTGGTCGCCGGCGCCTTCTACCTGGTGATCACCATCCCGCTGAGCCTCTTGGCCCGGAAGTTCGAAAGCCGCTCCGCGCGGACGAAGCGATAGGCAGGACAGTCATGAACGACGTCGTACAGAACGCGAATGACCGCAGCGGGGCCGTCAAGGCCGCCGGCGTGTCCATCACGGACCTCCGCAAGTCCTACGGAACCAACGAGGTGCTCAAGGGCATCAGCCTGACCGTCGCCCCCGGCGAGGTTGTCTGCCTGATCGGCCCGTCCGGGTCCGGCAAGTCCACCCTGCTCCGCTGCGTCAACCTGCTGGAGCAGCCGAACGTGGGCAGCGTCCACGTGGGCGGCTTCGAGGCCACCGACCCGGATGTGGACATCGACAAGATGCGCCGCAAGGTCGGTATGGTCTTCCAGCAGTTCAACCTCTTCCCGCACCTGAGTGCACTGCAGAACTGCACCATCGCGCAGACCAAGGTGCTCAAGCGCAGCCAGGCGGACGCCTCGGCCGCGGCCATGAAGAACCTGGAGCGCGTGGGCCTGGGGCACCTCGCCGACCGCTTCCCCGACCAGCTCTCCGGCGGGCAGCAGCAGCGCGTGGCGATCGCCCGGGCGCTGAGCATGGACCCCGAGCTGATGCTCTTCGATGAGCCCACCTCGGCCCTGGACCCGGAGACCGTGGGCGACGTCCTGTCCGTCATGCGGAACCTGGCCAAGGAAGGCATGACCATGCTGGTGGTGACCCACGAGATGGGCTTCGCCCGCGAGGTCGCCGACCGTGTGGTCTTCATGGACGGCGGCGTCGTGGTGGAGGAAGGCGTGGCCGAGAAGGTCATCAGCGCCCCCACCCACGCCCGGACCAAGGAGTTCCTCCGCCGCGTCCTCGACCCGACGCACATCGACATCGCGGAGTAGTTTCCCTACCGCGGCGGATTCCGCGCCGATTTCAGACAGCCGCTACGTGGATCCACGTGGCGGCTGTCTGTTTCCGTAGCGGATTCGCCGCGGCGAGCTCCGCCGTCGTGCTGACCGAGCGGAGCGCGACGTGACGCACCCGCGCTGCGTGCCATCTCACGGCCGACTTTCAGCACCCGGAGGGACAAGCCCTCCCCTTCCGGGTCCTCCGTTTCCGGGTCCGTGGCTCGACGCAGGTCCTGCCACCGTGCTCCCGGCGTGCCCCGGAGGACAGCCGACCACAGCGCTTCCACGGTCGATACGGGTTCCGTGACTCCCGTCGGTCCCGAGACCAGCCATCCGATGCTGGTAGCGGCCACTTTCGGCGCTCCCGGCCAGGATTGGCAAGCACCGTTGACCGTTTGGGCGACGATCAGGTGCAGCCGCAGCGTCCTGATCGGCCCCAGGACGGGATCGCTCACTACACTTCGTCCGCAGGCACCGCACATGTGAGAGTCCTCCTAGGGCATGACATCGCCGGAATTTGGCCCGAGCGTCTGTCCGACATACAAGTTGCCACCCGGATCGCTGGCAAGAAGCAGCGCCGTCGGGGCCACCTCTGCAGCCTGCCCGAAGCGAAGCAGCGGCAGCCCGGCGCGCTTCGCCGCCTTCCACTCTTCGGATATGCCGTCCACCAGGGGTGTCTCGATGGGACCCGGGGCGATGCTGTTGACCAGCACGTTGTCGGCGGCGGATTCCAGGGCAAGCGCCTTGGTCAACCCCACGACTCCGGCTTTGGCCGCGCTGTAGTGACTCAGCCCGGTGCCGCCCTTGATGGCCAACTGGGAGGCGATGTTGATGATGCGGCCCCACTTCTGCTGCCGCATCTCCCCCACCACCTCCCGGCAACAAAGGAACACACCCGTCAGGTCAACGGCAATCGTTTCGTTCCACATGGAAAGGGACATGTCCTCCAACCGCGATTCGGTCAGCAGGCCTGCGCTGTTCACGAGAATGTCGATACTGCCGAGCTGCGTCCGCGCTTCGGTGAACGCCGCTTTGACGCTGGCTTCATCCGAAACGTCGACGGCGATGGTACCCGCCCCGCCTGACCTGTCCAGGACTGCCACTCTGTCCCCGTTGGAGGCGAAGGCTTCGGCGATGGCCTTGCCGATGCCGCTGGCTCCGCCCGTGACCACGACGGCGCGGCCCTCCGTGTGACGGGAGGCGTCAGGGTTGTTCATTGTTGTCCTTCCAGTGCTTTCAGGCACGCATCTTGATGGTGAGACCGCCGTCGACTATCAGCGACTGGCCCGTGACGTAGACGGCGTCATCGGAGGTCAGGAAGCCGATCACGCTGGCAACTTCCTGGGGCTGTCCGACCCGGCCCCAGGGGATGTCCAGCCCGGCGCGCTGCAGGCCGTCGGGTCCAAGGGAGTTCACCGGGTCCAAAGACTGTGGAGTTTCGATGAGTCCGGGAATGACGGCGTTGGCGCGGATGCCGCGCGGGCCCAGTTCGGCGGCGACGCTGCGGACCAGCCCGAGCACACCGGCCTTGGCGGCGGCGTAGTGGGCATGTTCCTCCCACCCATAGACGCCTCCGGCAATGGAGGACACGGCAACCATCGCTCCGCCGTCGGTCATCTTCGCGGACCCGGCGCGCAGGGTCCGCAGCACGCCGGTGAGGTCGACGTCGAGCATGTCGTGCCAGCGCTCATCGGTCATCTCCTTTAGCGGTGAATTACGCAGGATTCCGGCGTTGGCCACCGCGTAGTCCAGACGTCCGTACTCCTGAACGGCCCGTTCGGCGAAAGCATCAACGGACGGAGTACTCCGGACGTCCACTTCCTGGACCACCCCCTCGCCGCCGGCGTCCTTCACCAGGCGCAGGGTTTCCTCCGGGTCGTGCGGGTCGCCGGGAAAGGTGCCGATCACCGAATGCACGCCCCGGTGGGCGTAGTGGACCGCGAGGGCCCGTCCGATGCCGCTGGCAGCTCCGGTGATCACGGCCACCCTTGTTTCCGGTGTCATGCTTCGACCTCGTGCGGGTGGTCCTCGAGCAGGGCCTCAGCCGGCGGCTTGGCGGCGATCATCAGGAGTCCGGAGAACAGCGTTCCGGCTGCACCGACCCACAGGGCTGCAGTACCGGTTCCTGCGCTGGCGGCTGCTGCTGTGAAGAGTGCACCGCCGAGAATGGTTCCGGGCTGGCTCATGGCCCCGATGAACGCCGTGCCGGTGGCACGGCAGCTGACGGGGTAGCACTCGGCCATGAAGTACTGGATCGCGGCGTACGGTCCGACCAGGAAGAACAGTCCGGCACCGTAAGTCACGATGATCATGAAGGGGCTCTCGGCGAGCGGGCTGAGCATGATGGTGAACGAAATGCCGGAGAGAATCCAGCCGCCGATGATTGTCCGCTTCCGGCCGATCTTGTCACCGATCCAGCCGTGGAAGACGTAGCCGAAGTACGCCAGCAAGTTGATGACGATCAGCATCCAGAAGGCATCGGAAAGTTCCACACCCTTGGCGTTTTTCAGGACGGAGCTGCCGAGAATGCTGAAGATCAGGATGCCGAAGAAGTTGAAGATCCAGGCCAGCGAGAAGACGATCGTGTTCCGGCGCAGGTGCGGCTCCCAGATGCGCTTGAGCGGGGCCGCGGAGGAGTGCTCGACGCCGAATGCGTGGGCCAGGGAGTGGGCTTCCTCGGTCTTGCCGCTCTTCTCGAGTTCGGTCAGTTTGTGGTGGAGTTCGAACTGCGGCGTCTCCTTCAGTTTCTTGGCAATGAGCCACACGATGATTGCTGCCGGAACAGTCGCCATCACGTACAGGGCGCGCCAGCCAAGGGACGGAAGGAAGACGAGGGCGAGGGCACTGGCGAGCAGGAATCCCAGCGGCCAGCCGCCCTGGATGAAGGAGTAGTGGAAGCCGGGGCGCTTGCGCTTGTCGGCGACTTCAGTGACTTGGTAGACCTCGTTCATGTAAGTCGCGTTGACGGCTTGCTCCGAGAATCCGAGCCCGCCGAAGGAACGGACCAGCACCAGCAGGCCGTTGCTGAGGAACGGGATTCCGGTCGGGATCAGGGCGGTCAGACCGGAGACAACGGCGGTTCCGCCGACGGTGACCATCATGCCCTTGCGGCGGCCGAGCCGGTCAATGACCGGACCGATTCCGAAGCAGACGATCGCGGTGCCGACGGCGATCCAGGTATTGAGCGCATAGGCTTCGGTTTCAGTCCAACCAAACTCTTCCTGCATGGCCGGCAGGAGGGTGCCAAATAGCCCGAAGTCGAACACGGCCACGGTCCAGGCCAGCAGGGCCAGGACGGTGGCGGTGGTCGTGTGGTGCTTGGAGAATACCGGGAAGCGGCGTTTTTCGTTGGGTCCGGGTTGCGTCAGGTCGACGGCGGGCTGCTGGAGGGTCATGACTGGTTATCCTTTCGGGGGCTGCGGGCGAGGAAGGAGTCCGCGATTTGGTCGAATGTGAGCCAACTGACTCCCTCATGGGAGTTGATATGTTCGATGAGGCGTTCGAGCATGAGCAGGACCTGGGGGCGGCCCGAGACATCCGGGTGGATGGTCATGGTGAAGACTGCCTGGTCCATTTCCCGGTACACCCAGTCGAACTGGTCCCGCCACATCTGTTCGATGTCCCGGGGGCTGACGAAACCGTGCGAGTTCGGGGCCGCCTTGATGAACATCATGGGAGGGAGGTCATCCAGGTACCAGTTCGCCGGGATCTCGACGAGGTCGGTTTCCTTGCCCCGGACGAGCGGCTCCATCCAGGTTTCTGCGGCCTTGGTGTAGTCGATCTTTTTCCAGCTGTCACCAACCCGGACGTAGTACGGTTCGAAATCACGGTGCATCAGGGAGTGGTCGTACTTGATCCCGCGTTCGAGGAGGATCTCATTGGTGACGGGCGAAAATTCCCACCAGGGAGCGACGTAACCCGTGGGACGGCGGCCGGACACCTTTTCGATGAGTTCAATCGACCGGTCCAGGATGGCCGTTTCCTGCTCGCGGCTCATGGCGATGGGGTTTTCGTGCGAGTACCCGTGCACGCCGATTTCGTGCCCTGCGTCCACGATCATCCGGGTCAGGTCCGGGAACGTTTCGATCGAGTGGCCCGGCACGAACCAGGTCGCGGGCAGTCCGTATTTCTCGAAGAGACGAATGAGGCGCGGGCCGCCGACCTCGCCGCTGAACAGGCCGCGGGAGATATCGCATGGGGAATCCTCGCCCCCATAGGAGCCGAGCATTCCGGCCACGGCGTCCACGTCGACGCCGAACGCGACTTGGATGTCCTTAGTCATGAGTTCAACCTTTCACTGCGGTTCTTGTTGGGATGTTCTGGTTCTGGTGCTGGGTTGTGGTGTCGGGGTGGAGCTAGTCAGGGAGCGCGCCCCGGCGGGCGAAGGTTTCCGCAATGCCGGCGGCAGGCGTGTCCAGCCTGAGCAGAAGACTGAGGAGCACCAGTGCCTGGGATGGCTTCAGGAGCCCGGACGGTATGGCACCGGCCGCGCGCAGGTCGTCACCGCCGCCGTCGCCGTACCGGGGTACGACGGCGCCGGCTTCCACCCGCGTGCTCGTCACCACCACGACGCCGGCCGCGGTGGCGTCGGCCACTTCACGGCACAGCGCGGGGTTGGCGTTGCCCGTGCCCGTCCCCTGGAGCACAACGCCCGCCGCCCCCGCCTGGCGGGCGGCCCGAAAAAGGGTGGCATCCGCGCCGGGATAGGCGGCGATGAGGTCCACGCGCGGCGAACCGGCGCCTACGCCCGGCAACGGCAATGACGCAATACCGGGCCGGGCCGGCTGCATACGGACCTCGCCGGCGCCGGAAACGGATCCTGCGGTCCCGAAATCCGGGTTGGCAAAAGCATCGAGCCTCGTTGTGTGGCTCTTCCGGACTCCGGCCGCCGGAAAGATGGTCCCCGCAAACGCCAGCAGCACGCCCCGCTCCCGCGCTTCCGGGGAACCGGCGACGGCGATCGCGCGGGAGAGATTGCCGGGACCGTCCGGGTCTTCGGAGTCGGCCGCCTGCTGGGCTCCGGTGAACACCACGGGGCGGGGATCATCGTGAGTCAGGCTGGCAAGGTACGCCGTCTCCTCCATCGTGTCCGTGCCGTGGGTGACCACGACACCCAACACCTGCGGGTCGGCCAGAGTTTCGCTGATCCTGGCGCAGACGGCGATCATGTCCTCGACCGTCAGCAGGTACGAGCCCTTCCGGAAGACATCGACCACGCGGACCGGATGCGGGGCCGGCACCCCCATGCCGGCGAACACCTGCTCGCCCGTGTCCGAGGCCACGGAGGCTCCCCCGGCCGCCGACCCGCGGGAGGAAATTGTTCCTCCCGTGGCCAACAGCACCACGTGGGGGCCAAGCAAATCTGTGCCAGTCATGTCCACTCCGTTTGTTTTGCATCTGCTGCCGGATGCTCACCCAATCGATTGGGCTGTCGGATAAAAAGTATCGATGCGTTGTTTCCCGCAGATGCCTCCGGGTGTTTCGAGGCTGTAAACATTTCGCCGGCTTGTACCGGAATCGCAACAACCCAATCGATTGGGTTAGCGGTGAAATGACTATAGAATGTGAGCTGCGGCACGTCAAGGGCACCCGGGTCAGCGATCCGCCCGATATCGGGCAGTCTTGGTAGTGACGTCTTTTGGAGCCGAGGCAGGGAACGAATGGAAGAAAGCGCGGCCGGGGGCCGGACAGTCACGTTGAAGGATCTCGCGAACGAACTCGGCATCCACCCGTCGACCGTGTCCAGGATCCTGCATTCGGGATCCGAGGTGGCACGAGGGGCAGCTTCCGTGGCTACGGCCGAACGAGTGCGCGAGCTGGCGCGGAAGCGCGGCTACTCCCCCGACCCGCAGGCCGCCGGCTTGCGGACGCGACGCACGAACCTCATGGGCGTGATCGTTCCCCGACTATCGGACCTCGTCCTGGCGATCATGTACGAGGGAATTGACGAGGCCGCGGCGGAGCTCGGCTATTCCACGTTCGTCATGAACTCCCGCGACGACCCGGCGGAGCAGCGCCGCAAAACGGACTCCATGCTGGCCCGACGCGTGGACGGGCTGATTATCGGCGACGCACACCTGGACAGCGGCCCGTTGCGGCAGCTGGCCGCACGGAAGGTGCCGTTCGTGCTCGTGAACCGCCGCGTCCCGGGCTTCCCGTCGGCCACGTGCGACGACGTCCTTGGCGGCGAGCTCGTGGCCGACCACCTGTGGAACAAAGGACACCGGAACGTCGCCGTGATCGCCGGCGAGCCTTATGCCAGCACGGCCGTCGACCGGACGGCCGGCTTCGTGGAGCGCTGGCTTGCGCTGGGTGGGGCGATTCCCCGGGACGCAGTTGTGTGGTCCCGGTTCGACACGGCCGGTGGACGGGAGGCGGCCGAGACCATCCTGGCTCACTGCAACCCCCGTCCGACTGCACTGTTCGCCGTCAACGACTTCGCGGCCATCGGCGCCATGGGAGCCGTGCGTTCCCATGGCCTCAGCGTCGGCCGCGACGTGGCGATTGTTGGCTTCAATGACACCTCCCTGGCCGCGGAACTTCCCATCCCGCTCTCTTCGGTCCGATCGCCCATGCTGGACATCGGGCGGACGGCTGTGCGGCTTCTCAAGGTTGTCCTGGACGGCCGGGAGGTCGAATCCGTCAGGCTGGAGCCGACCCTGTGCGTGCGGGAAAGCAGCGCCTGAGGCCGGGTGAGGCCCGGAGGGATGTTCCGGAAAGACCCGAGCGGGATTGAGTCAGTGCGCTGCCGCGACGATTCTGAAGGCGAGCATGCAGGTGGCGCGGACTTCGCCGTCGGACAAATCCAGCTGGAGGATCTCCTCGATTTTCCGCAACCTGTAGCTGAGCGTGTTCCGGTGGATGAAGAGGTCATCGCAAATCTTCGCGGAATTCCCGCTGTGGCGCAGGTAGGCGTCGAACGTCTCCCACAACGCGCTGCCGCCGTCGGAAGCAAGCGGGGCCAGCAGGCGCCGGCACATTGCCAGCAGGCCGGAACTGGGCAACCCCTGCACAATGCCGGCGAGATCAGCCAGCGGCGCCCGGCGCACGCCGGGCCGGCCCACGTGACGGCGGGAAAGCTGAAGCATCAGCGGCAGTTCGCCCAGGCTTACGGGTTCTGAGACGATGACCGACAGTTCCGGCGCATCCGTGAAGAAATCCTGGACGGCATCAAGCAACTCTGCGGCGCCGTGCCTGTCCTGCAGCAGCAGCGTGGTGAGCCCGGATTCCTCCATGAACCTCACCGTGCTGAACGTGTCCTGCAGCCCCACGCGTGCGCGCCACGCGATGGCCCGCAGCTTGGCGGGGGCCACGTCTTCTGAACTGCCGATCAGTACCGCGCCCCAGTCGCCGTCGGGATCAAACCCGGCCTCGAGGGCATAGCGGCGCAGCGGGGCGGAGGGCTCGCCGCGGTCCTCATAGAGGGCCTCCATGAAGCGTGCAGCCTCCCGGGAATGTAGGGGTGAACGGGATCCGAGGGTATAGCTCAGCTGCATGGCGATCACGGCGGCCACAGGACCCAGAATGGGCTGCAGCACGATGCTGCTGCCCATCCCCTCGATAGCAAGCCGGAATTGCTCGGATGCGCCGCTCGGCAGACGCAGCGTGGTCCGCGCGGTCCCGCCGTGAGCTGCGCCGGCGGACACGAGCTCGAACGCGTTGTGGTCGATCACAGCCACCCTCGCATTGACGGCGTCCGCCACCCGTCCAAGGACTTCGGCCAAAGAATGCCCGTCGGCCGCCAGCCGGGTGCATTCATCCGCCAACTCCCAGCCCTGGCGCAGCTCCTCGTAGCGCTCCGCGGCGATAATTTGCTCCACGTGGCGCATGACCAGCACGAAGGGCACTTCGTGCGGCAGCTCCAGCAGCGGCAGACCGTGCAGCTCGCAGGCCTGGACCAGCCCCGCCGGCAGCTCGCTGTGCGCGGCCCCCAGGCCGAACACCAGTCCGGAGACGGGAACGGCGACCAGCCGTTCCACGTAGGCATCCCAGATTCTGAAATCCTTGACGTTCAACCCCATGCCGTTGGTCAGCACAAGGGCATTGACACTGAGGAAGGGCGTCGGGTCCATGTGTTCGGTGGGGGCGCACCAAGTGATCGGCCGGGCCAGGCGGTCTTCGCTTCCGGCAACGCAAAGGCGGATGTTGAGATCGGCGTCGTCCACCAGGTCAGAAATACGCACGGAAACCTCCAAAACGGCGGGGACAGCCCGCCGGGCAGTGCAACAACCATAATTCAAGCCGCCAGATTCAGCGAGCTGCACAATATCCCGATCACGCATTGCTGAGTAGCGTTGCCCTTATGCAAACCACTGTGACTCACGACACCCCTGCCCGGCCCCAAGGGCGTGTTCTCCTGAACTCGGATATGGGCGAAGGCCTCGGCCTCCACGAGTTCGGCAACGACGAAGAACTCATGCGCATCATCGACGTCGCCAACGTGGCCTGCGGATACCATGCGGGTGATCCCGACGTCATGAACCGGACCGTGGCTCTGGCTGCGGAAAACGGCGTGGCAGTCGGGGCGCACCCTGGCCTCCCGGATGTCGTGGGCTTTGGACGCCGTCGAATGGTCCTAAGCCCGGATGAGGTCGAGTCGATCATCCTCTACCAGACCGGAGCCCTGACGGCGTTCCTCGGAAAGCACGGGCTGGAACTGAATCACATCAAGCCCCATGGCGCCCTGTACGGAATGCTGGCCGGCGACGAGGAACTGATGCAGGCCGCCGCCGGAACTGCCCTGCAGTTCGGCGTGCCCTTCTTTGGGCTCGCCGGCACCGCCCACGAACGCGTGTGCCGGGCCATGGGGGTGGAATTCGTGCCGGAACTCTATGTTGACCTGAACTACGGTCCGGCCGGTGAGCTGCTGATCCAGCGCCGTCCGGCGCCCACCGACCCCGACGCCGCCGCCGAGCGCGTGAGCCGGGCGCTGGCCGGCAAGTCAGTCCTCGCCGTGGACGGCACCGAGCTGGACATCCAGTTTCAAAGCATTTGCGTCCACTCCGACGCACCCAATTCTGTTGCAGTAGCCACCGCAGTGCGTGCGGTCCTGGGCTGAACACCCGATCTATCCAACCATCTGAAAGAGAGCATCCCGTGGCAACCATCGTTTCCCCGCTCCCCGGCGTCTTCTACCGCAAGCCCGGCCCCGGCAAGCCGCCTTTCGCCAATGAAGGCGACGCCATCGAGGTCGGACAGACCCTCGGCATCATCGAAATCATGAAGCAGTTCACCGAAATCCAGTCCGATGTGGCCGGGACCCTGGAGTCGTTTGAGGTCAACGAGGGCGACATGGTCAACCCGGGCGATGCAATCGTCGTCGTCCGGGAAGGATAGCCGTGAAGAAACTACTCATCGCCAATCGCGGCGAGATCGCGGTGCGCATCGCCCGGACCGCCCGCGAAATGGGCATCGAGACACTCGTGGTGGCCAGCGAAGCCGACGTCGAATCCTTGGCTGCCCGGTCTGCTGACCACGTCGTCGTGGTGGGTCCGGCTCCTGCCCCCGCCAGCTACCTGAACCAGGACGCCATCGTCGCCGCGGCCGTGGACAACGGCTGCGATGCCGTCCATCCGGGCTACGGGTTCCTCTCCGAGAATGCGGACTTCGCCCGGAAGGTCGCTGATGCGGGCCTGATCTGGGTGGGGCCGCGTGCGGACGCCATCGCGATGATGGGCAACAAGTCCATGGCCAGGGAATCGGCCCGGAAAGCCGGCGTCCCCGTGCTCCCCGGCTCTGACGGACCCCTCGATCCGGCGGCCGACGCCGTAGAAATCGCCCGTGGCATCGGCTACCCGCTCGTGATCAAGGCCTCCGCCGGCGGCGGCGGCCGGGGCATCCGCTTTGTACACGGCGAAGCCGAGCTTCTGGAATCCATTGAGCAGACGCGCGGCGAAGCGGCGGCCGTCTTCGGCGATCCCACGGTTTACCTGGAACGCTTTGTGCAGCATGCCCGTCACGTGGAGGTACAGGTCCTCGGCGACGGTACAAACTTCGTCCACCTCGGCGACCGCGACTGCTCCATGCAGCGGCGCTCCCAGAAGGTCATTGAAGAAGCACCGGCGCCGGACCTCCCGGACCACGTCCGCCAGAGGATCCGGGAATCCTCCGTGGAACTCGCCCGGGAGTGCGGCTACAGCGGCGCCGGGACCGTCGAATTCCTCTATGACCCGGTCAACCACGAAGCCGCGTTCATCGAAATGAACACACGTATCCAGGTTGAGCACCCGATCACCGAGCAAATCACCGGGATCGACCTGATCCGCGAACAGCTGCAGATAGCGTCCACCGGGGTGATGTCCCTCCGCCAGGAGGACATCGCATTCCATGGCCACGCCATCGAATGCCGCATCAATGCCGAGGACCCCGACCACCACTTCTTCCCGAGCCCGGGCCTCATCACGGCCATGGAGTGGCCCGCGGGCGCCGGCGTCAGGGTGGACACCGGGGTGGAGGCCGGATCCACGGTCAGTCCCTATTACGACTCGCTGCTGGCCAAGCTGATTGTGCATGCGGACACCCGCGAAGCGGCCATTGCCACGATGCTGACGGCCCTGGATGAGTCCCGCATAGAAGGGGTCAAGACCACCATCCCGGTGCACAAGAAACTGCTGAGGCGGCCCGAATTTGCGGCGGTCAGCCACCACTCGAAGTTCATCGAAACCGTCGACAATCTGATGGAGGCAAAGTGACCAGCCCGGAAGCGACCGTTGCGGAGGCACGTTACACCTGGGGCGGCGACGAATTCCTGTTCGTTGAAGTCTCGGAGTCCATGAGCCTGGCCGCCAACTTCAGGGTCATGTCCATGGCTGCTGGGCTTTCCGCCATGGACCTGCCCGGCATCGTGGATGTCTGTCCTGCCAACGCTTCGCTACTGGTGAGGTTCGATCCCGACGTCCTGCCGCCGTCGACCCTTGAAGAGACCGTCCGGACCATTGAAGGGGACCTGGCCCACCACCAGGACCAGGCGCTGGAAACACGGATCGTTGAAGTCCCGGTCTGGTACGACGATCCGTTCACGGCGGAGGTGGCGGAACGTTTCCGCGAAGGATTCCACCAGGAGCCCGGTGGCACCGACATCGATTACGCGGCCAAAGTCAACAACCTCAAGGATGCCGCGGAATTCATCCAGCGCCACCATGAGCAGCCGTGGCTTGTCTCCATGGTGGGGTTCGTTGCAGGACTGCCGTTCCTCTTCCAATTGGTGGAACGGGAGAAGCAACTCGAAGTTCCGAAGTATCTGAGTCCCCGCACCGATACCCCCAAATTGACGGTGGGCCACGGCGGCTGCTTCGGCTGCATCTACTCCGTGCGGGGGGCCGGCGGGTACCAGATGTTCGGCGTCGCCGCCGCGCCGATCTTCGACCCTGCCCAGTCCCTTGCCGACTTCAAGGACTTCATGGTGTTCTTCAAGCCCGGCGACATCGTGAAGTTCAAGCCGGTCACCGAGTCCGAATATAACAACATCCAGGCCGAGATCGACGCGGGAACATTCCGCTACCGGCAGGCGCCCGTGACCTTTGACCTGTCCAAGGCCCTGGCGAATCCCGAAGGTTACAACCAGGAACTTATGGAGGCCCTCAATGGCGTTTGATATCAAAAACCCCGGACTGGCCACCACCGTCCAGGACCAGGGACGGACCGGCCACTACAACGTGGGCATCCCGCAGAGCGGTTCCATGGACCAGTACTCCGCCGAACTCGGCAACGTCCTGGTGGGCAACTCCGCCGCGGAAGCTGTCCTGGAATGCACCTACATGGGCCCCGTGCTGACCACCGACCAGGATGCCGTCGTCGCCGTCACCGGAGCACCGGTTGAGGTCAAGGTGAACGGTGAGTCCCGGCCGCAGTGGACACGGCTGCAGCTGGTGGCCGGCGACGAGCTCAGCTTCGGGGTCATCAGGGGCGGCACGCGCTACTACATCGCGGTCCAGGGCGGGATCGACGTTCCCGAGGTGCTCGGCAGCCGGTCCACCTACAGCCTGGGCGCGATCGGCGGCTTCCACGGCCGGAAGCTGGAGGCCGGCGACCGGATTCCCGTGGGCAGCCCGCTCAACGGCGGAACCGTGCCCGACGCCGATACTGTTCCGGAAGAATTCCGGCCCGTGTTCGCGAAGGAACAGTCCGTCCGGATCGTCCTGGGCCTGTACGACCACCGCCTCACCGGCGAAGGACTGGACAACCTGCTGCAGGGCGAATGGAAGGTGACCCCGGTGGCTGACCGGATGGGGCTGAGGTACTCCGGTCCCGGAGTTAAGTGGAAGGAACGGGAGCAGCCGTTCGGCGCCGGCTCCGACCCGTCCAACATTGTGGATGCCGGCTACGCCGTGGGGTCGATCCAGATTCCCGGCGGCACGCAACCCATCATCCTGCACCGCGATGCCGTATCCGGTGGCGGCTACGCCATGGTGGGTACTGTGATTAGCGCCGACATGGATCTGGTGGCCCGCGCCGCCCCCGGAACGGCCACCAGATTTGTGGCCGTCAGCCAGGACGAGGCTCTCGTGGCGCGCAGGGAACTCGCCGAGCTGAAGAGAAGCGCCCGGGCGGCCCTCGGCGCCGGCAGCTGAGCAGCGGACCGGCAAACTACGGCGGATGGCCCCGGTACAGGATCCTTGTGCTTCTGCGCCGACGGGTCCTTACTGGTGGGAGGAGACCAGGCCGCCCGCGACCAGGGCGCGATATCCCAAGGATCCAGCTCCCAGTTCAACGGGTTGGGCGGCAGGCGCTCCGACCGTCAGATCTGGACCTAGGAGGACAGTGATGTTCGCTCGCGTCAGCACATATCAGCCCGGCCCGGACAGCTCCGGGGCACCCTCAGATGACACCGTCAACCGGGTGCTCCAGCTGCCGGGATGCCTGGGCATCTATTACTTGCTGGGTAAGGACAACAAGTCACTGTCCATCACGCTGTGGGAGGATGCGGACGCTCTCGCCGGAAGTGAGCAGGCAGCCGGCAAAATTCGCTCCGAGACCAGCGCGGAGCAGCACTTGCAGATCCTGGGCGTCGAGGAATTCGAAGTGCTGACACGACACCTCAAGGAATGAGGCAACGAGGAGCGAGGGTCGAGAACGGTCGTCGCCAGGGACGGTCGGCGGAAGTCGGTTCGCCAAGCGTCAATGGCGTGGCCGTCACGCCGTCGGGGCTTTGGCGCGTCCTGAGACGGATTGCGCATCGCCGTCACCGCGCCGAGCGTGCACGACGCCTGCGCACGCCCGCCGCTGCCAGTTTCCGTTCGAGTTGCCCGGCTGCCATCAGATCGGCCCAGACCCACCGGACCACGCCGTTGCCCAGTGCGCGGATCCGGTTCTCCCTGTCCTTTTCCTCGACAACGGCTTGCGAGGTGGTCCGGCCGTTCAGGTATTCGGTTTTGACGTACTTTTCGACGCCGTCAAACTCGCCCGCAACCCGCACGCCGTCCCAGTAGTAGTCGGTGTAGCCGACGAGTCCTGAATTATCGCGAATCTCGTGCTGGAGTTCCGGCGCCTGGAACCCAGCTGCCCGCATGAGCGCGCGGCTGTATGACTCACCGGCAGAGCCGGACCTCGGATCGGCAAACTCCACTGCCGTCCGGATCCGCCGCTCCGCAGCCGCAGTGTAATTTCCCTCGATTCCGGCCAGAAGCTGCTCCTTAGTCAGGGCCGGCAGGCGCTGCGCAGTGTCCGGCTTGAGCACGTGGTCCACAGGGACCACTGCCTCGACAAACGGCGTGAAGGCCGCGAGATCCAGCACTGTGCGCACTCTCCCGGTCACCAGGAGCCCGTCCCGCCGGACGCACTCCAATCCGGCCGAAGGAGCGTAATGCCTCAGCACACCCGCCCGGGAGCGTCCGCCGTCGTTCTGCAGGGTCAGGGCATGCAGGGGGTGCCGGAGTCCGATGGTCGGGATCCGCCACACGGACGCAGCTGAGTGCCGGGCGAAGATCGTCGGGGCAACAAAGGTCTCCGCCGCTGCACTGACCCGGACCCGGTACTGCTCCCACGGTTTCAAGGCCCGCCAGACGCCGCCGTCGACATAGACACCGCGGCGCACTCGGACCAGCGCGCCTGAGCGGCAGCGGCTAGCCAGCTCCTTGGGGGTCAGCCCTTGTTGGATGTTCTCGCGTGTGAGGATCAACTTTGGCAGCTCGTTCATGGAACGAAGGTCCCAGCCCATCGGCGGCCGCACCATCCCGCAGCGCTGCCATGTGGACAATCGGAGGCGCTTCCCGTTCTCTGACGCGATTCCCGTTCCGCGACGCGATTCCCGTTCCGCGACGCGCTTCCCGTTGTGCGCGGCGCTTCCCGTTGTGCGCGGCGCGAAAATCCTGACGCGGCGGGTATACGAGCGCGCAGGGTATTTGGCGCGTCGGAAAGCTCGTGGCGCGTCGCCAGGTGCGTTCTGCGTCGCAGGACACGTGGCGCGACGCCGGGTACCTCGCGCATCGCCGGGCTCCTTGCACGCGGGGGCCCCGCACCCTGCGACGCGCTTCGCGTTGTGCGCGGCGCGAAAATCCTGACGCGGTGGGTATACGAGCGCGCAGGGTATTTGGCGCGTCGGAAAGCTCGTGGCGCGTCGCCAGGTGCGTTCTGCGTCCCAGGACACGTGGCGCGTCGCCGGGTACCTCGCGCATCGCCGGGCTCCTTGCGCGCGGGGGCCCCGCACCCTGCGACGCGCTTCGCGTTGTGCGCGGCGCGAAAATCCTGACGCGGCGGGTATACGAGCGCGCAGGGTATTTGGCGCATCGCAGGACATGCCGCGCACCGGAAAGCTCGTGGCGCATCGCCCGGTACCTCGCGCGTCGCCGGGTGCGTGGCGCGTCGCCAGGCATGCTCGCGCCCGGGCTACTGCGCCGCGAGCACTCCGGCCACGGCGGCGCCAACGGCGGCACGGATGCGCTCGTGCAGATCCCGCAGCCCGTGGCGGTCCGTGTGGACCTCGATAATGCTGCGGCCCTCCCACGGCTCCGCCAGCGCCGCGGCGAGCTCCGCCGTTGTGCTGACCGAGCGGTGCGCGACGCCGTACGCGGCCGCGAGTGCCGCCAGGTCCACGTTGTGCGGGGTGCCGAAGAGGCGTTCGACGGCGGTTCCGTAACGGCCCGCGGCCTCGACGGCGCCGTGTTCCAGCAGCCCGAAGATGGCCCCGCCTGCGTCGTTGAGGACCACGATCCGCAGGGTGGGCTCCTCCTCCCCGGCGCCGAGCAGCAGCCCGCCGGCGTCGTGCAGGAAGGTGACGTCGCCCAGCAGCACCGTGGTTTCCTGCCGGCCGGCCAGGGCGATGCCGGTGGCCGTGGCGAGGGTCCCGTCGATGCCGGACAGGCCGCGGTTCGCGAAGACGACGGCGGCCGGCTCGGATGCGGGTGCGCCGGCGAGGTCCACGTCGCGGATGCCATTGGAGGAACCGAGCACCAGCTGCCCGCGCGTATGTTCCCAGACCAGGGCGCCGACGGCGGGCCCGGTCGCCGCAGGGCCGGCGGCCGCGGGCCCGGTCGACGGCCCAGCGTCACCAGTCCCGGTCGCCGCGGGACCGGCGGCCGCGGGCCCGGTCGCGGCGGCCCCGGTCCCAGTCGCGGGCCCGGTCGCATCCCCAGCCCCAGCCCCGGCCCCGGACAGCACCACGTCGACCGCGTGCTGCGCGGCGGCCCCGGCCAGGAGCCAGGCATCCAGCCAGGCAGCGGAACCGCGGCCGGCGAAATCCGCCAGGTCGCCGAGGTTGTTGAGCGGGAGCTCCGTGCGGCGGCCCGGCTCATACCAGGCCACGGGAACCGGCTGGTACAGCGCGGAGGGGACGTCGGCACGGGCCAGCAGGGCGCTCACCGGGCGGGAGAGGGTGGGCCGGCCAAAGAGCACCACGCGCTCGATCGGCTGCGCGGACTCCGGGCCGAACGCATCCAAAACAATCCGGTACGGTCCCACCGCATTGGGCCCGAACCGCGCGTTGGAGGACGGCTCGGCGAGCAGCGGCAGGCCGTGGGCGCGGGCGAAAGCTTCGGCGACCGGGCCGGCGTCGTGCCCGGCCAGCACCACGGTGCGCCGTTCCGGCAGGCCGGCCGAGGCGGGCGGGAAGTCGAGGGCCAGCGGGCCTCGGGGCGCGCGGTACACCCGGCGGCCGGACTCGGGCGGCAGCCGGTCGCCGGGCGCGGGAACGAGCGGGTCGCGGAAGGCCAGGTTCAGCTGCACCGGCCCGGGCGGGGTGTCCTCGAAGGCCCCGGTGGCGGCGCTGAGTGCGGTCTCGACGGCACGCCGCGGGTCGCTGCCGGCTGGCACGTCGGCGGCGAACCGGACATGCTCACCGAACAAATCCAGCTGCACGGTGGTCTGGTTGGCGCCGGTCCCGCGGAGCTCCCCGGGCCGGTCGGCGGAGATCACCACAAGCGGAACGGCGGCGTGGTTGGCCTCCATCACGGCCGGCAGGAGATTGCCGACGGCGGTCCCGGAGGTGGTCAGCACGGCCGCGGGCGCGCCCGTGGCGAGGGCCAGACCCAAGGCGGTGAATCCGGCGTCGCGCTCATCGATCCGGACCAGCAGCTCGACCCGTCCGGCGGCGTCGGCCTCGGCCAGGGCGTACGCCATCGGTGCGGAGCGCGAGCCCGGCGCCACCACCACGTACCGCACGCCCTCGAGCAGCAGGGCCGCGACGGCGATCCGGGCCGCATCCAGCGCGCTCAGCTCCTCCGAACTCACATGTTCTCCGGCGTCTCGATGCCGAGCAGGTCCAGGCCCTCGGACAGCCGGCGCAGCACCAGGGCGCACAGGGCAAGCCGCGATTCCCGGACCGAATCCTCGGACTTCAGCACGGGGCACTGGTCATAGAAGGACGTGAACAGCTGGGCGAGTTCGAACAGGTAGGTGCACAGCCGGTGCGGCTCCAGCGCCTCGCGCACCTTGAACAGCGTGACGCCGTACTCGAGCAGGTGCAGGGCCAGGGCGCGTTCAGCGGGTTCGACGACGGCGATCGGTGTCGCCGGCGTGCCGCCGTCGCTGTCGCTGTCGGCAAAGTCCAGCGCGGTGTACCGCTCCAGCACACCGGCCTTGCGCAGGATCGAGCGGATCCGGGCGGCGGCGTACTGCACGTAGGGCCCGGTGTTGCCGCTCAGGGCCAGCATCCGGTCGAAGTCGAAGACGTACTCGGTGTCGTGGCCCACGGAGAGGTCGGCGTATTTGACCGCGCCGATGCCCACCTGCCGGGCGGTCACGGTGCGTTCCTCCTCTGTGAGCTCGGGCCGGCTGGCGTCGATCACGGCGCGGGCGCGGTCCACGGCCTCCTCCAGCAGGGCCATCAGCTTGACCGGGGCGCCGGAGCGGGACTTCAGGATCTTCCCGTCCTCCCCCAGCACGTTGCCGATCTGCACGTGCACGGCCTCTACCGCGTCCGGCAGCCACCCGGCGTCGCGGGCCGTGGCCATGACCATGCGCAGGTGCATGTTCTGCGGGGCGCCCACGACGTACAGGACGCGGTTGGCCTCGAGCTCGCGGACCCGGTACCGGATGGTGGCGAGGTCCGTGGTGCCGTAGCCGTAGCCGCCGTCGGACTTGCGGATGATCAGCGGCATCGGCTCGCCGTCGCGGCCCGTGAAGCCGGCCGGGAACGTGCAGAGGGCGCCGTCGCTGAGCCGTGCGATGCCGCGTTCCTCGAGCTCCTGGCACAGCTGTGCCAGATGGGCGTCGTAGGAGCTTTCGCCGGCGATGTGGTCGTCGGTGAGGCTGATGCCCAGCATCGAGTAGATGGCGTTGAAGTAGCGTTTGGACTGGGCCACGAGCCGCTGCCAGACGGCGAAGGTCTCCGCGTCGCCGCCCTGCAGCGCGACCACCCGTTGCCGGGCGCGGGTGGCGAAGCCGTCCTCGTCGGTGGCAGACGCGTCGAACTTGGCCCGCGCGGCCTGGTAGAACGCGCTGGGGTCATCAACCAGCAGCGCCGCTTCCGGGGAATCCTCGCCGATCTCCAGCCAGTGCTCGATCAGCATGCCGAACGGGGTGCCCCAGTCGCCGATGTGGTTCTGCCGGATGACGGTGTCCCCCAGCGCCTCGAAGACCTTCACGAGGCTGTCGCCCACCACTGTGGTGCGCAGGTGGCCGACGTGCATTTCCTTCGCAACGTTCGGGGAGGAATAGTCGACGACGACGCGCTGGGCTTCCGCTGCCGGCACGGCCGGGGCGCCGGGTGACTGGGCGTTGAGCAGTTCCTCGATCCAGGTCCCGTCGAAGGTGAGGTTGATGAAGCCGGGTCCGGAGATCTCGACCGAGGTGCAGATCCCGTCCAGGTCCAGGGACTCGACGATCCGGGCGGCGGCGTCCCGCGGCGGCAGGCCGACCTTCTTGGCCAGCGCCATCGCCGCATTGATCTGGATGTCCGCAAACTGCGAGGGCCGGACCACGGGATCCGTGTCCCGGTACTCTTCGCCGAACGCGCTGGCAATTGCTGCCTGGACTCTGGGGACAACCATTTCGGCCGGATTATTCACACTGTTCAAATTATCAGTTCCGCCCCACCCCCGACGCTCCCTCACTTCCGTCCCCCAAACGACCAACGCTCCCTCACGTCCGACCGTCAAAGGGCAAACGCTCCCTCACGTCCCTCCCGAAGTCTGCGGCATGTGTGGGAGCGTCCGCGGGCGGGGTGGCTAGGCGATGACGTAGCGCTGCATCATGTCGTTGTCCTCGTGTTCGAGGATGTGGCAGTGCCATACGTATGGCCCGGTGAACGAGGTCTGGAAAGCGGTCACGGACCCGCCCGCGTTCGCGCCGAACGGTACAACGATCCGGGTGACCTCTCCCGGCATGGCTACGACGGTGTCCTTCCACCCCTGTTCGTTGGCAGGGGGTACCTGCGGGCCGCCTCTCAGGAACGCGGCAACGGGTGGTGGCGGGAAGGAACCGGTGCCGGGCGCCAACGGTTGCGGCCCGTAATTGGCGGCCAGATATCCCGCAGAGTCGAACTTCTGCCTGTTGAGCAACTGGAACTGGGTGAAGTGCAAGTGGATCGGGTGAGCGTCGACGGTGGTGTTGACCAAATCCCACCGTTCGAGGGTGTCTGTGCCGACGTTTGTGGTCGCGCCCGGGGCCTCAAACTTCCTGTTGTTCAGCAACGCCATGAGCGGAGAACCAAACGTGTTAAGGTTCTCAACCATCGTCATGGTCCGGACTACTGCAACCGGCCGGGCCGCGGTGGCCAGCGGCCTGATGGGCACTGCGCGCAGAGTTGCAGGCAGCGGCGCTGTCCACCCGGGTGCACTCGTCACCGAGAACTGCATGATCTGAGGAAGGGGCAAACCACCTCGCCTCACTGCGCGCGGACCTCCAGGGAACGGAACACGGGCGTCGTTAGTGAGAACGACCTTGGCGCCCGGCTTCATCCCGGCAAAGTCGATCACGATGTCGGCGCGTTCGCCGGGGCCGAGCAACAGCGTTCTAAGGGGAACGGGAGCGTTAAGGAGGCCGCCATCCGAGCCGATCTGGAAGAACGTGTTGGCAGGGCCGGCGGACTTGAGACTGAGGCTGTAGAAACGCGCATTGGACCCGTTGTAGACGCGGAACCGGTACTTGCCCCGGGCGACGTCGAGGTTCGGCCACACTTTGCCGTTGACCGTTGCCACGTCGCCGAAGAATTCGGGGGCCCAAGGCCGGCCAACCGTTCCAGGATTTTCGTTGGGCGGGTAAAGGAATGTCCCGTCGCCGTTGAACATACGATCTTGGATTATCAGCGGCTCCTCGAACGGGGCAGGGGGCAGGCCCGTCGTGCCGTCGCCGGGGTCATCGCCGTTGCGAACCAGGTAGCCGCCGGCAAGTCCCGCGAACACGTTGAGCCTCGTGATGCCCACGGCATGATCGTGATACCAGAGACCAGCAGCCTCCTGCGTGTTCCCGTAATGGTAGGTCTTCGATTCGCCAGTTACGAAGGTGTCGGTGGGGTCGCCGTCGTTGCCCGGGCTGGTGTTCCCACCATGCAGGTGGATGGAGGCCCGTGGGGCGGTGGCGTCGGCGGCGGCGACGCCGTCGAGTCCGTAGTCGATGGCGGACGCCAGCGGGTGCGCGCCGAGACTATTTACCATTGTCAGGTCGAACGGGACACCCTGCTTCGCTACGATGACGGGGCCGAGGTAGTTCTGCGAGACGGCACCGCCCCGGTAGGCATACGTCGGTGTCGCGGCCATCGCGCTGTGGAATTGATGGGTTGCGTTGACCATCTCGATGGTTGCGCTGCCACCGTCCGTAGCATCGATGACGCCCAGGTCCGCCAGGGTCGGCAGTTGCTCGGTGAAGG
The DNA here is from genome assembly GCF_040547025.1 of Arthrobacter sp. UYEF36. Lineage (NCBI taxonomy): Bacteria > Bacillati > Actinomycetota > Actinomycetes > Micrococcales > Micrococcaceae > Arthrobacter > Arthrobacter sp. UYEF36. The sequence continues at coordinate 50,673 of NZ_JBEPOX010000001.1, read as the reverse complement.
GTGTGACCCCTGCTGGAACGGCCGCGGAGGCCGCCGTTGTGATGACCGGCGCCAGTAACAAACCTGCGCCGGCCGCAGCGCCGGCCTCAAGCAGAGTTCGCCTTGTGATGTCCATATCAAACGATCCCCCGGCTAGTCGGTTTCCCCGAATGAGTCGAAGGATACGGGCCTAACCGTGTCAGCGCACGAGTAGCACCAATGCGGATCTGGACGGACCCAACACTTGGTTCGTGGCCGGAAACACCTGCGCCTCCCAGTTGAGTCAGGAACGTGAACCGGCCGCCGCGAACAAACGCTCCCTCACGTACCGCCATCGAAATGCGGAACGTGAGGGAGCGTCAACCGGAAACCCGCCAAACGTGAGGGAGCGTCGGGCCGGAAACCCGCCAAACGTGAGGGAGCGTCGGGCCGGAAACCCGCCAAACGTGAGGGAGCGTCAACCGGAAACCCGCCAAACGTGAGGGAGCGTCAACCGGAAACCCGCCAAACGTGAGGGAGCGTCAACCGGAAACCCGCCAAACGTGAGGGAGCGCCGGAAGGGGGAAGGGTCAGGCGTCGGTGCGGAAGACCTGGACCACCGAGGGGCGCGGGGCGCGGACCTGGCCCCGGGCCGGCGTCGTGCCTGCCGGGACGTAGTCCGGGAAGAAGGACAGCTGCGCGTCGAAGGTGCCGTCCTCGCCCGGGTGCTGCACGGAGACGAAGACCGTGCGTTCCTCGTCGCGGATGATCGGTCCGCAGGTCTCGGCGTCGCGCGGGACGGCGAGGAACTGCTCCACGCGGCCGCGTTCGGCGCCGTCGAGGGTGACCTTGAACAGCCCGTCGGCCTTGCCGATGCCGGAGGGGGCGCCGTCGGTGGAGATCCAGAGGTTGCCGACCGAGTCGAACGCGAGGTTGTCCGGGCAGGAGATGGGCGAGACCTGGTCCACCGGGAAGCCGGAGAAGTAGGTCACGTCGCCGGAAGCCGGATCGCCGCAGACCATCAGCAGGTTCCAGGTGAACTTCGTGGAGGTCTGGCCGCCGGTCTCGGTGATTTCCACGATGTGGCCGTCGCGGTTGGCGTTGCGGGGGTTGACCTCGGTGGCGCCTTCCTTGCCGATCTTGCCGCGGTCGGAGTTGTTGGTGCAGGCCACGTAGACCTTGCCGGTGTGCAGGCTGGGCTCGACGTCCTCGCAGCGGTCCATCTTGGTGGGGCCCACCTTGTCCGCGGCCAGGCGCGTGTACACCAGCACCTCCTCGACGGACATTCCGGGCACCTTGGACGCACCGCCGACGACGAGCGGCAGCCATTCGCCGGTGCCGTCGAACCCGCCGTCGGACGGGACCGCACCGGTCCCGGTGATCTCGAGGGCCGGGGAGTTGCCGCTGAACCGCGCCACGTAAAGGTCGCCCTCAGAGAGCAGGGTCATGTTGTGCTTGCGGTCGCCTTCACGGTACTTCGCGGCGGAGACGAACTTGTAGAGGTAGTCGAAGCGCTCGTCGTCGCCCATGTAGGCCACCACATGGCCGGATTCGGCCACGATCACGTTGGCGCCCTCGTGCTTGAACCGGCCCAGGGAGGAGTGCTTCTTCGGGGTGGAGGTGGGATCGAACGGGTCGACTTCCACGATCCAGCCGAAGCGGTTGGCCTCGTTTTCGTAGCCGGAGTTGCGGGTGTCGAAGCGCGGGTCATCGAGCTCCCACTGGCGCGCCGTGGGCTTGTTGGTGAGCCCGTAGCGCTTGTCTTCGGCCGAGGTGCCGGGCGTAACGAAGTACCCGTTGAAGTTCTCCTCGCCGGAGAGGATGGTGCCCCAGGGGGTGGTGCCGCCGGAGCAGTTGCCCAGCGTGCCGAGGATGCTGCGGCCGGAGGGGTCGGCAACGGTGCGGACCAGCGAGGAGCCGGCCACCGGGCCGGTGAGCTGGTACGGCGTCGAGTTCAGGTAGCGGCGGTTCAGCCCGGCACCCTTGACGTAGCTCCACGGCTTGTTCTTGTTCTTGCGCTCCAGCTCCACCACGGAGAGCCCGTGCGCGGCGGCGCCGATCGCCCGGACGTCTGCGGCGGGCAGCGAGGCCGGGAACATGATGGCCTCGTTGGTGTATTCGTGGTTGGTGAACAGCACCGCGCGCCGGCCCTTGCTGCCCGGGATCTCGAGGATGTCCGTGTAGTCGTTGTTGTAGCCGAACTGCCGCGCCTGCGCGGCCGCGCTCTGGTTGTCGAGGTCGAAGTCCGGGGCATCGTTGAAGATCGGGTCACCCCAGCGGATCACGGGCTGCCAGGTGAAGCCTTCCGGCACGGTGACGGCGTCGACGGCGGCATCCACCGGGGCGATGGCCGTGAACCGGAGCTTGGAGGCTCCGTAGCCGTTCTTGGCCGCAGCGGACAGGCCCGGACCGCCGTCGGCCACTGCGGCCTCGGGCGAGGCCAGGGCACCGCCGAACGCAACGGCGAGGGCTCCGGCGGCGCCGAAGCCCAGGGCGGCGCGGCGGGACATGGTCGCGGAGGCGATGTCGCGGAAGTAGCTGTTCGAGCTGGTGTTGCAGACCTCGCCGGTGCAGGCGTTGTCGCACTTCAGCGCGCAGGTGACGGCGCTTCGCTTGCCTTTGGTGTGGCCAAGCATGGGGAGCAGGGAGAACTTGCGTCCGGAGGAAACAGACATGGAGGGACCTTCCACGGGTGGATTGGGGGCCTGCCCACCGTTCCAGCCGCGGACGACGCGGAGCCGACTCTTACATGAAGTCCGGGTGAACACCGCGGGCCAAACGAAGGAATCTCGTCAACGGGTCGGTTTCTGGCTGCCATCGCGGCCCCGATACAGCGCCGCCAGCGGGACACCGGCGCCGAAAACCGCGTGTGTAGGCTGTGTGCATGACAGCACCGCAGATCTATGTCAGTTTCCCGGGCACGGCGCGCGAAGCACTCACCTTCTACCGTGACGTCTTCGGCGGAGAGCTATCTCTTCACACCAAGGAGGACTTCGGCAACAGCGACGGCCCGCCGGATCACATCGCCCACGGAGTTCTCAGTGGCACCGTCGCCCTGGCCGGATCGGATGCGCCAGCCGACGGGGAGACGGTCCGGTTCGAAGGCCTCATGCTCTCGTTGCTCGGGACCGCCGAACCGGAGACCCTCCACGAGTGGTTCGACAAGCTTGCCGTCGGCGGCCGCGTGGTCGATCCTCTCGCCCCCAAGCCTTGGGGCGCATCGGATGGCCAGGTGATCGACCGGCACGGACTCCACTGGCTCATCGGCTACGAACCCACACCCTGAGCGAGGCACCGGACGATCGTGGCGGCTTCTTGACCGCTTCGCGCTCGACGACGACATGTTCCGGATCTCGGCGCTGCCTCCGACATGGCTTCGGCCGCCACACCTGAGGGAGCGTCCCCCCGAAACCCGCCACACCTGAGGGAGCGTCCCCCCGACACCCGCCACACCTGAGGGAGCGTCGGGGGTTAGTCCTCTTCCGGGGAGCTGGCGGCGGCCATCAGCCGCTGGCCGATCCCTTCGAGGAATTCGGCGATGTCCACAATGCTCTCCTCCGAGGAGGCCTGGAGCAGGGCCCCGGCGGCCGCGGCGAAGTGGTCGTTGGCCCACTGCATCGCCTCGGTCCCTTCCGGGCTCAGGTGCAGCAGCACGCTGCGCCGGTCCGTGGGGTTGGGCTTGCGCACCATAAAGCCCTTGGATTCCAGCCGGTCCACCATCGCGGTGACCGAGCCGGTGGTGATGTTCAGCGCCTTGCCCAGGTCCTTGGGGGTGAGCCCGTCCACCTCGCCCACGAAGGCCATCGCATTGATGTCGATCGTGCCGATCCCCAGTTTTTCGGACAGCCGGATCCGGAGCGCATAGGTCCCCGTGTCAACGCGCCGCAGGCCCTGGACAATGCGGAGCAGCCCGGCTTGGTGGGTCGCGTCGTGGCCCTCCGCAGGCGTGGCCTTGGCCAGCTCGTTAACGTGCTGGGGTACCGGGGTGGTCATGACGAATCTTCCGTTCTAAAGCTAATTCCGGCGGCAACGTCGCCGCGTCCGCAACCACTTTACTCGCACCCGGGTGCGTCACCCGTCGGCGGCCAGCACCGCGTGGACCCGGCGCAGGCGCTCCAGCCACCAGTCCCGGCGCTCCGGCGCGGCCGCGTATTCCGACAGCAGCCCCGGATCGGCGGCGACTTCGCGGACCCGGATGGCGCCGTCGTCAGGCACCAGGGAGTCCCGGGTGACGTCGGCGGCGAGCAGCGACACGGTCCCCAGCCCGCAGGCGTACGGCAGGTCCGGCAGCGCGGCGGCGAGCGCCAGTCCGGCGCGGATTCCCACGGAGGTGTCCAGCGCTGAGCTGACGACGGCGGGGAGCCCGGCCTGCGCCACGATGTCCAGGGCGCGCCGCACTCCCCCCAGCGGTGCCACCTTCACGACGATCAGGTCCGCTGCGCCGGCGCGGGCCACCTTGAGCGGGTCGTCCTCCTTGCGCACGCTTTCGTCCGCGGCGATCAGCACCGGGATCCCCGCGTCGCGCAGCCGGCGGCGGACCTCGGCGAGGCCGGCGATGTCCGGCACCGGTTGTTCGGCGTATTCCAGCCCGACGTCGGCCAGCCGGGTCAGTGCCTCGACGGCGGCCGGGACGTCCCAGCCGCCGTTCGCGTCCACCCGGATCGCGGCGTTCGGCAAAGCCGCGCGGACCGCGGCGACCCGGGCGGCGTCGTCGTCGAGGCTCTGCCCGGGCTCCGCCACCTTGATCTTGACGGCGTCCACCCGGCCGAAGCGGGCCAGGATCTCCGGGACCCGGTCCGCGGCGACCGCCGGAACCGTGGCGTTGACGGGAATCAGCGTACGGACCGGCGCGGGGAAGCCCTGCCAGCCGGCCTCAATGGCGGCGGCGAGCCAGCGGGAGGCTTCCGGGTCGCCGTACTCCGGGAACGGGCAGAATTCACCCCAGCCCAGCGGACCGTCCAGCAGCAGGGCCTCGCGCTGGACGATGCCGCGGAACTTCACCCGCATCGGCAGGCTCACCACATGGGCGCCGGCGAGCAGTTCCTCCAAAGACGGGAGCTGCACCGGTCAGCCCACCGTCGCGTCGGTCAGGTTGGTGATGTCGGCCAGCCAGGGGAAGACAAAGTCGACCAGCAGAAACAGCGCCCCCGCGAGGAGAGCGGCGGAGAGCAGGATCCTCAGCCAGAGCGGCCCGGGGAGGTGCTGAAAAAGCCAAAGGTACATGGTCTAGCCTTTCCCCTGCAGTGCGGCGAGTTGTTTGGCGATGGGTGCCGGGGGCCCGGCGCTGAGCGGCTGCCAGGATTCGAAGGCCGAGTAGGCGATGATGCGCTCCTCGGACCCGAAGCGCGGATTGCAGCTGGTCATGGTCAGCAGCCGCTGCTCCGGCACCGCCCCGGGCTGGGTGGGCACGGGCGCGATCACGTCGGTCCGGTCCGGCAGGACGATCTCCTGGTTCCGGAAGACGTAGGTGTAGAACCCGTCGGCGGTCTGGACGTAGATTTTGTCCCCGGGCACCAGGGTATGGATGTTGTCCAGCACCGCGCCGTGCGTCTGGCGGTGGCCTGCCACCACAAAGTTCCCCACGGCCCCGGGCATCGCCGTGCCCGCGTAGCGGCCCAGGCCCAGGGTGTCGATCACGTCGCTGCTGGTGCCCTCGATGATCGGGCGGCTGTAGTCGGCTCCGAAGCGGGGGATGTAGACGACTCCGATTGCCGCCCCGTGGGCCGGCGCGTTACCGACCGGCACGGTGGCGGGGTCTACGGGCGCCGCGGGATCCGCCGGGGCAGCCCCGCTGCCGGACGGGTCAGCCGGGATCGGTGCCTGGTGCTCCTGGACGAATTGCTTCACGGCAGCACCCTGGGCCGCGTCCGCCTCGACGTTGGTCCACCACAATTGCCAGGCGACGAAGAGGCCTGCGATCACGCCGAGGGTGATCAGCAGTTCGCCGGCCACCTGGACAGCCATCAGCGAGCGCCGCGGGCGGGTGCGGCGGGTTTCCTGCGCAATCCCGGCGCGGCGGTTCAGTACCTTCGTCATGCCACTCCTGTTAGCTACCGCTGGACGCTGCCGATAAAGCATCGCCCGTTCGGAAGAACCGGCAAGACTGACGTTGCCACAGTTCCGGACCGGACCTGCGCCAACACACATTCGTTCTCGCCCAGGACGCCGACCTCGACGGCGTCGGCGGCCAGTCCGGTGGGGGTGCGCGACGCCGACACCTCGACGGCGGCCGGGGCGAACCCCGCTGCGGAGAGGATTTCGCGGATTTGCGCCGTGGTGGGTTGCGGCGATGACGCGAGCAATGCCTGCAGCGCCGCCTCCACCGCAGAGGAAACGCCGGACGGAGCGGGGGTGGCGGCAGAAGCAGCGGGCGGGACAGCCTCCGCGGGTGCCGGCGCCGCGCTCACCGAGCCGGCTGAGCCGGAGGGGCCGGAGGACACCGTGGGCGCGGGGGCCGAGCACGCGGCCATCCCGATCGCCAGGGGCAAGACCGCAGCCACCAGGCCCACGTGCACGCGTCCACTGAACCGGCGGCCGCGGGGGCGGCGGAGCGGGGCGGGGTCGCGGGAAGTCATCGGGATCATCCTTTCATACCGGGGCTGGAGTGCCGGCCCCGATGACGTGCCCACACCTCCGCTCCCGGACGGGGCTTGGCGCGCCGGCACTGCACGAAATGCGGAAAGTATGACCGCCCGTCCGTTGGAACGACCCATCAGAAAGGCGCCGCGCCCCTTAACCCCCGCACGAAAGGCGCTTTCCCCAGGGCGGTCCGCTCGACGCGTTCCCCAACGTGAACGTCCACCGGGGTGTCTATGACACCGGCCTCCTCCAACGCGGCGGCCACGGCAGTCCGAACCCCCTCGATGGAGGCTCCCGGAGCGAGGCCGACGAGGAGCACGCGCAGCCCCGAGTTCTCCTGGATGACCTGCCACCCCGAAGCAGCGGCCTGGTCCAGAACATGGTGGAACACGATTGGATGGACACCTACATGGCCTGCCTTGCCTGGGAGCTGGAGGACGTCTTCGATCCGCCCTTCGATGTCCTCCAGAATGGTGAAGGAGCGGCCGCAGGGGCATCCTCGTCCCCCCAATCTCACGGTGTCGGACATTTCGTAGCGGATCAGCGGAAGGGTGCGGGAGAACAGGACTGTGACGAGGAGCTTGGCCCCGGTTGTCCCCGGCGGCACGGGGTTTCCGTTCCGGTCGACGGGCTCGATGATCAGCAGGTCCTCGTAAACGTGGCGGTTCCCATAGATACAGGGGGACGCGATTCCGGCCGTTTCAGTGGCTGCGTAGACATCGAAGGGTGTGCTTCCCCATGCCGCCTCCAGTCCAGAGGCGGTGTGTGGGCTGAGCACTTCGGAGGCGGACATCACGCCTTCGGGTGAGATGTGCAGGCGTCCGGCGAGCTGCTCTGCCGCCAGCGGTTTGAGTGCTGAGGCGTAGCCGACCAGGACCCTGGGCTGGAACCGGTTCAGCGCGGCGACCGTCTCATCGATCGGCGCCGTGACGTCCAGGCGGAGGGTGGGGACGAGCCCGGAGCGCAACGAGGCACCGACGACGGCGGACTGGTGCGTGGGGACGCGGGAGCTCACCAACGCCATTTTCAGGGGGCGGGCAGGGCCGACGGGGATCCCGGCCCAATCGTTGGCCCGGGTGTAGGAGGCAAGGATCGTCCCCCATTCGGAACGGTTCCAGACGAAAGTTCCGCGCCGGCCCGTGGTCCCGGCGGTTGCCGCCGTCCACCACCGGCCCTTCCACGGCAGCCCCGGGTCTCCCCCGCGTTCCGTCAGGGACCGCAGATGGTGCTCCAGATCCGCCAGCCTCACGTCCGGTGTGGTAACAGCCTCGTCGAAGTGGTTCATCAGGTCCGCTTTGGTCACGGACGGCAGCTGGTCCAGGGGAGCATCGTGCAGGCCTGCGTGATGGCGCCGGTAGAACTCGGAGCCGGCGTAGGCTGCGCGGCGCAGCTCCCGCAGGGCGTGGTCCTGGTGGGCAGCGATCCGGGGCGCGTCCCAGTGGTCCCGCCTCCGCCACGCGCCCCGCAGGAACAACACCCGGGACACGAGGCGGAGGTCCATGGCCGGGTTGCCTAGCGGTTCCCGGCACTGGCCCGCGGCCGCTCAGAGAACTGCTCGAGTTCAGGAGGTATGCCCATGCCCTGAGTATCGCCCCGGCCCGGCTGATGGAGTAGAGCCTGAAGACCCCCGGCGTGGAACGGCGGCTCGGTGGTGCCTTGACTCTTGCGACCGATACCCCCTAGGGGTATCATTGGACTGTTGTCAGTGACGTGGTTTGTCCGGCCCCGGGCCGCTACAGCCGTTCAACCACAACAGCCCCCTTTATCCCTCGCTTCGAAGGAAAACTGACATGTGCGGAACAACCGAAACACGAACCCAACTCCCTCTGGCCTCCACTGCGGAACACGGCTGCAGCTGCTGCGGCCCCGCGGCCGAAACGCAGGCTCCGGCAGCGGAAACGTCGGAGGCCCAGGCGTCCGGCGCGCAGTACGCCGTGGAAGGGCTGACCTGCGGGCACTGCGTCCAGACCGTCGAAAAGGCCGTGTCCCGGGTATCCGGGGTCCAGTCAGTGGCCGTAGACCTGGTCCCGGGCGGCACCTCGCGCCTCAGCGTCACCGGCACCGCAGACCATGAGGCGCTAACTGAGGCTGTGCGCGCCTCCGGCTACGTCCTGACCGGCGCGAAATAGAGTTTCCACGTCCTTGGCTCCGGTCAAGGACGTGGTTCCCGCGTGCCCAGGCGTGTTCAGTGGCCTCCGGTGTGCTCGCCGGTGTGGCCCGGGGTGGGTACGGGGCCCGGGGTCACGTCCGCTCCGGTGCCGCTGATTGCCGGGCCAATGACAAACGCTGACAGGGAGAACATGGCAGCGAAGACGGCCAGTCCCAGCGCCGGCGCGACCCAGCTGCCGAACCGGCGGTAGAGGCGCACCAGCATGGGAATGGATGCCAGAAGCCCGAGCACCCCGAAGAGTGCGGTGCCGCCGGACCCGGCCACCAGTGCGGTTCCGGCGAGCAGTCCGATGTGGTGCAGCACGTGTGGAAGGAGGCCCATGAGCAGGCCCACCGCCCCGACCACCGTGTGCCACAGCGAGTGGAGCCTGCCCCGGACCGTCCTGGGTACACCGTCGTCGCCGCCCACGAGCGCCGCCCTCCGCCAAATCCTGCAACTGTTGCCCTTAGTGTGGTCCGCGCAAGGTTTTTCCCGCAAGATCGAAAGTCCCGACCACGTGCACCGGCCGGCGGCAGAAACAGAATCCGGTACAGGATCGTTGTACCGGTAGGCGCCCTTCCGCAGGGCCGGTAGCCTTGAAACAGATAGCCCGCCACAGGAAGGAAGGACCGTCATGACCGCACCGGCACACACCGCCGCGATCGCGTTCCTTCGCTTTGCGGGCCTGCTTACCGCCGTCCTGGCCCTCATCGCCGGGATTTTGGGTATGCACGTCATGACCGCGACCCATGCCATGCACTCCCCGGCCGCGGCGGCAGCAACTATCAGCGCCGCCCATCAGGACTCACCCCGTGCCGGCCACGCGGGAGAACATCCTGCGGGACCATCCCCGGAGATGCCCGCAGCGCAGGACGAAGCGGTTGCCCGGACCGTGCAGTGCACGGACTCGAACCACTGCACCAGCAGGCAGTCCATGACCGCATCCTGCACCCCGTCGGCGAAAACCGGTTCCTTGGCAGCCCCGCTGCCGGGCACCGGAGTCATCGCCCGGCACACCAACCCAGGGATGCAGAGCACTATGGGCGCGCTTTGGTCCTATCTTCCCGGCAGCCCTTCACCGGGCCGGCTCTGCATCAGCCGAACGTAAAACAGGGGCCCCGCGCTGTGACCTGACCGGCGCCCGTTCCTGCCTGACTCGCTTCTGAGCCGGGCGCATCGCTAATGCACTCACCCTTGGCGCCCACGCGCCCCCTAATGTCCTAAAGGACTTGAAAAGCCATGATGAACACAAAGTTTCTGACCCTTTCCTCGGCCGCCATCGCCGGGGCACTCGCCCTCGCCGGCTGCTCAACCAGCCCCTCCGCACCGCCCGTCACGTCCAGCAGCCCTGCCTCCTCTGCCAGCTCGATGCCGGGAATGGACCCGGGCGCCGGGATGATGTCCAGCAGTGCACCGGCTGTCGCTGCCGAACACAATGAAGCCGACACCATCTTCGCCCAGAGAATGATCCCGCACCACGAACAGGCCGTGGAAATGAGCGAGACGATACTCCAGAAGAACGACATCCCCGCGTCGGTCACCGACCTGGCCACACGGATCAAAGCAGCCCAGGCACCGGAAATCGAAACGATGGCCGGCTGGCTCACGGCCTGGAACGAATCCCCGACCATGGGTGCCGGCCACAACAAGGACGGCATGATGGGCGAGGATGACATGAAGCAGCTCGACGTCGCCCAGGGCACCGAAGCGGCCAAGCTCTTCCTGACGCAGATGGTTGCGCACCACCAGGGCGCGGTCATCATGGCCCGGACCGAAATGTCCCAGGGCAAGAACGCCGACGCGGTCCAACTAAGCAAAGACATCGTGACCGCCCAGGAAGCCGAAATCAAGGAAATGCAGGACCTGCTGGCCACTCTCTGACCGGTGTGTCCTCCGGCGCCGGACCCTCACGGGCCGGCGCACGGGCCGGCGCCCACCCCCGCCACACCCACTGAATCCCTGGAGCCCCCATGCCTATTCCCTCCCGCCCCCGCGTCCGCGCCGCAGCTGCTCTGGCATCCGCCGCCGGCCTCATCCTTGCCCTGTCAGCATGCAGCCCGTCCGCCGTCACGGCAGGCCCCTTCCCCTCAGGCAGCACCGGCAGTCCCCTGCCGGACGCGCACGTTCACGGGCTGAGCGTCAGCAGCACAACCGGCCAGGTGCTCCTGGCCACCCACGATGGCCTGTTCGACGTCACGAACCAACCCGCTGCCAAAATCGGCCCCACCAACGACCTGATGGGCTTCACCGGCGGCACCGACCACGGGGTCCTCTACGCTTCCGGACACCCCGGACAAGGCTCCGACCTGGCCAACCCGCTCGGGCTGATCAAATCCACCGACGGCGGTAAAACCTGGGAAAAGCTCTCCCGTCAGGGCGAATCCGACTTCCACGCACTCACCGCGACCAAATCCGGCATCGTCGGCTTCGACGGCGCACTGCGCACCAGCCCGGACGGGAAAACCTGGAACAGCGTGGCTGCCGATTTCGTCCCGGCCGCACTCGCCGGAAACCCCACCAGCGACACTGTCCTGGCAACCACTCCACAAGGGATCCGCCGGTCAACGGACGGCGGTAAGACCTGGAGTACGGTAAGTGCCGCACCCGTGGTCCAGTTTGCCGCCTTCGCCAGCCCCGCCGAGGCGGTCGGGATCGAACCCGACGGGACAATCCACGTCTCGGCGGACGCCGGCGCGACCTGGTCCCGAAAGGGCAAAATCCAGGACACGGTCCAGGCTGTGGCAGCAGTCAAGGGCGCGGAGGCAGGCCTTACCATCTGGGCCGCCACGGCCAGCGGGCTCCTCGTCTCCACCGACGGCGGAGTCACGTTCCGGCCCGCCGGCGCCTCCTGACCCCACCCCGGGTGGCTGTCCTGAGAAGGGATGACGGCGTGAGCGTCACGGGATTAGGGTGGGCATGACGGCCGGGCTGGCCGGCCGCCCGTCACCCGTGAGGAGCTGCATCATGACCCACCACATCACTGCCATGCTCGACGTTCACCCGCAGGCTGCGGAAGGTGCGGAGAAAACAATGCTGGCCGAATGCGTCGCCGCGTGCTTTGAGTGCGCCATGACCTGCACAGCTTGCGCTGACGCGTGCTTGGCCGAAGACATGGTTGCCGACCTTGTCCCGTGCATCCGCATGGATCTGGACTGCGCGGACATCTGTGCCGCCACCGGTGCTGTCATGACCCGCCAAACAGCGTCCAACGCGGGCATCAGCCACGCAATTCTGGAGGCCTGCCGCACCGCCTGCGCCGCCTGTGCCGAAGAGTGCGAGAAGCACTCCGGTATGCACGAGCACTGCAGGATCTGCGCCGAGGCCTGCCGCCGGTGCGAAACAGCCTGCGCCTCTCTCCTCGCCGCCTTGGCCTGAGTACCAGGTAGCCATCCGCCGGCGGGAAAGCCGTCGTCTACCGGACCGTTTCCGGCCCCTCCGGGTGCCGGAGTTCCCAGACGTCCGCCGCGGCGCCGTGCGGCAGCTCGAGCTGCCATTCCTCGCCCGGGCCGGGGTAGGCGCGCAGCGTCGTGGGCACGGAGCCGTGGCGGTAGACCTCCACGATCGAGGCGTCAATGAAGATCCGCAGTTCGTCGCCGCCCGCCACGGCGTCGGCGAACACGGTCCGCCGCCGCTCCGCCGAGACGAGGACCAGCCGGAGGGTGCCCTCTCCCCCGGCCACCCGGACCTCCGCCGCGGCCGGCAGGGGCACGGTTCCCGCCGCGCCGTGGTGCAGCCGGGCGCCGCGGTACGCACGGAGTTCGGGGGCAGGCTCGACGGCGAGGACTTCGCCGTGCACGGACAGCTGGCGCGGGAACGTCAGGATCCCGGCCCAGCCGGCGTCGTCCGTGTCCGCCTGGCTGCGTCCGGGCCGGTCCTCGCGGTCCTCCGCCTCACCGGACCAGCCCCAGAGCAGCGCCCGGTCCGGCAGGGAGAGGAGCTGCGGGCCGTAGAAGTCCCGGCCCAGGTCGGCTTTCCCGCCCGACGCCGGCGTGAACACCGGCAGCCCGGCGGGGTCCGGCGCCAGCGAGCCGAGGAGGTAGCCGACGCCGTTGGGGTGGTCGTGGTGGTCGGCCGCGAGCCACAGCGAGGCCATCAGCACCCAGGTCTCCGCACCGGAGGAATCCGGGACCCGGACCAGCTGCGGGCATTCCCAGATTTCCGCGGGCAGGTGCCGGGCCGCGAGCGGGTCCTCCGAGCTGAACCAGATCCCCTCGTACCTCCAGTGGCGGAGGTCCTCCACGCTGTAGAGCAGCACGGCGGCGTGGCCGGAGGCGAGCCCGGCGCCCTGGAGGGCGAAGCGGCGGCCCTGGAAAGTGAAGAGGAACGGGTCGCGGACGGCGGTGACCTGCGGGTCGGGGGGCACCTCTGCCGCGACGTGCCCGTCCTGGGTCCAGCTGCGCAGGGCCTCATCCGCGCGGGCCAGGACCACGCGGGAGTGGCCGCCCACGGTGTCGACGCCGGAGTACACGGCGGTGGGGACGCCGCCGTCGTCGGTCACCACACCGGACCAGCAGCCCAGCGCGTCCGGCCCGCCGGGCTGGGGCCGGAGCGCCACCGGCTCCTCGTCCCAGTGGACCAGGTCGGGGGAACTCAGGTGCCCCCAGCAGATGCTGTGGTGCCGCGCCGAGTCCGGGTTGTACTGGAAAAACACGTGGTAGCGGCCGTCCACGTAGCTCAGGCCGTTGGGGTCGTTGATCCAGCCGTGCGCGGGCCGCGGGTGGAAGCGGGGGAAGGCTGGGTCCGGATGCGGCGTGGCGGTGTCCATGGCCAAAACACTACCCGTGCGCCGCAGCGGGGTGCCCTCAGAAAGTTCGCAGGGTTCTGTGGGAACCTGAGATGGATGATTTTTCGGCAGGAACACACCAGTATGCAGCCGGCTTCGGCGTACCCGCAGCCGGCGTCCCCGCGCGCCGCGGGCACCCGCCCGGGCACCCGCGAGAGCAGCCGCGAGGGCACCCCGGCGGAGCCCGCCGGCCGCCAGGGCTGGGGAACCGGGTTCCTGTTCTTCCTGGCCACCCTCGCCAGCATGGCGGCGCTGGCCGCGACCTACTACTTCTTCGTCCGCACCACCACGGGCCAGTTCATCGACGAATCGGCCCTCGTGGAGGCGGTCGAAACCCACGGCACCGCCGGCAAAGCCGCCAACAGGCTCCTCGACTCGCTGCCCGCGCTGTCCCTGCTGATCTCCGCGGTGGTGGTCCTGATCGTCACCGTCGTGAAGCGGCGCTGGACCGCGGCGGGGATCGCCGTGGCGGCCTGCGTGGGCGCCAACGTGGCCACCCAGATCCTGAAGGACATTGTCCCGGACCGGCCCTACCGCGGGATCGAGACCCTGGAGCTGAACTCGCTGCCCTCCGGCCACACCACCCTGGCGGCCTCGGCCGCGGCCGCGGTGTTCCTGATGGTCTCCCCGCGCTGGCGCCCGCTCGTCGGTTTTCTGGGCGGCAGCTTCGCCGTCGCCACCGGGGTGTCCACGCTGATCAACCAGTGGCACCGGCCCGCCGACGTCGTCGCCGCTTTCCTCGTGGTGGCGGTGTTTATGCTCCCGGCTGGCTGGCTGATCATCCGCAAGGGTCCGCGCTGGAACGTCTGGGACGGCTACGGGCGGCACTGGGCTTCCTCCCGGCTGTGGCTGGCGCTGCCGCTGATTGCCGGGCTCCTCGCAGCCGCCGTGGCCGCCTTTTCACTGCTCAGCGTCGCCGCCACGGGCCTCGCAGGCAGCACCACCCACTATTTCTGGGCCGGGACCGCGCTGATCGTCATCGCCGGCTACCTCGCCACCGTCACCGGCGTGTGGCTGTTCGGGCATGCGGCACGACGGCGGAGCGCGTCCCGCCGCTGAGCGCCGTCCGTTTCACCAGCAGGTACGGGATCCACAACAGCGCCGGAGACACGGCGGTCAACCCCAATAGGGCCAGGGCCACCTGCTCGGCCGCGGGCATGACCTCGAGGGTGTTCACCACGCCGGTGAAGGAGATGACCAGCAGCAGAAGCCAGCAGCCCAGCGCGTGATACCAGCGCAGGCCGTGGCGCAGCGGCAGGAAAAACAGCGCAGCGGCCGGCAGGATCACGCCGACCCCGAGCGGCCAGCTGCCCGCGGGCAGCGTCCCGTCGTTCACCAGATGCAGGAGAAGGTAGCTGGACCCCAAGGCGTACATGGTGGCAAACCAGGCACCCCTGAGCCAGTCCCTGGCCGTGGGTTTCAGGCGGGCGGCCCGCAGCGCAGGGTCCCGCTGTTCCGCCTGTTCCTGGAGCTGTCTGGTGTGCCCGGACCAGAGATGGTCCAGCGGAACCACGTTCTCCAGCCAGCCGCCCGCCTCCGGAAAGGGAATGACCTCCCCGGTCGTCTTGAAGTACTCGAGCCGGGCCTCATCGCTGAGGTATTTCTCGTCCTGCCAGACGAGGAACCTGGAGGTGTAGCCCAGCTCCACGCCGCGCTTCCGGAGCTCCGCGATCCAGGTGTCCACACCGGGGTCCTGATGGGAGGTGAACGGGATGCTGGTGATCTGTCGCCGCCCATCCTGGTGGAACAGGACATGGAGGACCGGTGCCGTCTCGGTGATCGTGCGGGGGCCGTTTCCCATGGGGATCATGCGGTTCACGCGGACCATGCGGCGCACGATCCGGTAGGAGGCCACCACCCCGGTCACAGAGTCGAAGGGAATCGTCCGGCGCACCGGGAAGTCTGCGCCCAGGGTGTTCCACTCCGTCGTCTCGATCCCGGCCTGGCGCAGCTCAAAGCGCGAGCGGTGCCGCGAGCGCCAGGCCATGTTCCGCACCGCAGCCACCGTCTTTACCAGAAGCCAAACCCCGCCGGCAACCATCACCAGCAGGAACAGCAGCCAGGGGTTCCAGAACATCAGCATCAGCAGGATGGGGACTCCGATGGCGATAGCGATAATCACCGCGACGAAGAACAAAGCGACGACGGCGGCGACCTGCCAGAACAGGTCGGCTGCTTTCTCTTGCTGAACGTGGATGGCCGGGCTGCCGGCCACAGAGGTCTCCGGCACGGGGTGGGGGTGGGGGCCAGATGTCACGACGAATGTGCTCGCTTTCCGTTACAGAGGTGTCCTGCCGCAGGGCATGGCATTGCCACGGCCGGCCTGATCTTGGCAGGCTATCCGCACCTGGAGTGAGCCTGCGGGACCTCCACCACCGGCGGCGAGCCGTGGAAGGAAGGACACCGCGGCCGGCTTCTGGTTCGGCACCCGGACTTGGGCCACCACTACGTTCACCACAGACCCCACAGCGGCATCAAAGGCCGCTCACCCATCGGGCGCATTCACGACGTCAGTGGGAATTTCAACTAGTCAGCCACCGTCGTCGCCCGCGGCACCAGGACCGGCGGGAGCAGCGTTGAGCTCGCCGTTTTGCCGCCGATCCCCTGCAGCAGGGCCTCGACGCTGAGCCGGCCCATGGCCTTCAGGTCCGAACGCACTGACGTGAGCGGGACGGGCAGGTTGGCGGCCAGGATGAGGTCGTTGTAGCCGATGAGCGCTACATCTTCTCGCAGCCTTTTTCCGGCGGCCCGGATGGCACCCATCGCACCAAGGGCGGTGAGGTCGTCCACGGCAAAGATCGCCGTGGGCGGCTCGGGCAGTGCCAGCAGCTGCGCTCCGGCCACGCGACCGGCAGCCGTGCCGAATCCGGTGCTCACCACATACGGGTCCTCCACCGGATAGCCCGCGGCTTCGAACGCACGCCGGAAGCCCTGGGACCGTTCCCGTCCGGTGCTCGCCAGCAGGTCCCCGGCGATGATGCCGACCCGCTTGTGACCCAACTCCAAAAGGTGCTGCGCGGCCAGTCTGCCGCCAAGCTCGTCGTCGGTCGCCACGGACAGATGACCCTCCAGCCGGCGCATCACGAGCACATAGGGGACGCCGCGGCTCTGCAGCTCGTAGCCGGCCGTGTCACCGATGTGCGAATCCCCAATAATCACCCCGTCCATCCGCCGGGACAGCATGGCATCGAGCCGGGCCCGGCGCTGCTCGGGGTCGTCGTAGGTGTTCGCTACCACGGTGCTGTAGCCGGCCGACTCCGCAGTCGCGTCAATGCTCTCGTAGATCGTGGCGAGCGCCAGATCGGTCAGGCGGGGAACCAATACGCCAATCAGTCGTGAATTTCCGGTCCGGAGCCCGGCGGCGCCCAGATTGCGGTGGTAACCGAGCATGGCAGCGAGCTCGCGCACGCGCCGGACGGTCTCGGTGCTGATCCCCGCGGGGTCGTCGCTGAGCGCCCGGGAGGCGGTGGAGACATGCACCTGGGCGTGACGGGCCACCGTGGCCAGCGTGACGGGCTTGGAGCGCCCGGGTGCGGGTGAATCGGCGATGGTAGTGCCCCCTTCGAGTGTTCCCTGAAGTCTAGAGCCATCCGGTTGAAATCAATGCAAAGGTTTGCGCCATTTCACCAGACCAGCATGATCATCCAAATATTAATCGGGAAGAAACCTTGACGAAACAGCAGGATTCTAGTGTGATGTACGTAACTCTTCCCTCCGCTCCGTCCTGCAACCGGCGCAGCGCAATCGATTGCACTAACCGTCGCATGTCCGGACCGATGCTCGACGAAGGAGCCCGATGCTCGACCTCACCGTTCAGAGCCAGGAAGCCGCCGACCGACTCGGTGACGGCATCCTGGAACTGGCCAAGTACCGGGAAACGGCCCGGCCCGGCTGGACCAGGGAGGTGTTCAGCGAGGCGTACCGGGAGTCCCGGCAGTGGGTTTCCGGACGGATGGCTGCCGCGGGGCTGGAGGTCCAGGTGGACTCCGCCGGCAATATCGTCGGCCGGCTCGCCGGCACAGACCCCAAGGCCCCGGCGCTGGTGACCGGTTCACACACGGACACGGTCGACGGCGGCGGCCGTTTCGACGGCGTCGTGGGGGTGCTCGGCGCGCTGGAAGCCGTGCAGCTGCTTCGGGAATCCGGGCAACGGCTCAGCCGCGACCTTCTGGTGGTGGACTTCCTCGGCGAGGAATCCAATGCCTTCGGCCTCAGCTGTCTGGGCAGCAGGGCCATCGCCGGCGAACTAACCCCCGCCGACTTTGACCGGCAGGATTACCGCGGCGCCAGCCTCGGCCAGGCGTACCGGGACTTCGGGCTCGATCCCGCGGCCGTGCTCCAGACACGCTGGGCCCGCACCGCACCGCTCCATGCCTTCATCGAGCTGCACATCGAACAGGGCCCCACGCTGGAACAGCGCCAGCTGCCGCTGGGCATCGTCACCGCGATCACCGGGATCGAGCGGCTCGTCGCAACCTTCACGGGGAGCCCCGACCACGCCGGCACCCGGCCGATGAATGATCGAAAGGACGCCATGGTCGCCGCGGCCGAAGCGGTGCTCTCGGTCCGCCGCGAAGGCTGCGGAGCCCCCAACCACGGGGTCGCCACCACCACCCGCATCGAATCCGAGTCGCGGTCGCCCAACGTGGTCCCGTCCCTCGTCCGGATGACCAGCGAAGTCCGGAGCGTCGACACCGCCTGGCTCAGCGGGGTCCGCGGCCGCCTGGCCGAGGAGATCCTGGCCAACGCCCGGAATCTGGGGGTCGACGTCGAGTTCGACTGGACCACCGACAACACCGTGGTTCACGCCCACCCCCGTATCCACGACGTCGCCGCCGCGGCCGCCGACGCCATCGGCATTCCGTGGATGCCCATCCCCAGCGGGGCCACCCACGACGCCGTTCACATGGCGGCGCTGGCGCCGATGGGCATGATTTTTGTCCCCTCCAGGGCTGGCAAGAGCCACTGCCCGGAGGAATGGACCGATTTCGCGGACATTGCCACCGGCGTCGGCGCCCTGGCGCAGACGCTGACCCTGCTCGACCGCACCGAGCCGTCCCCCGCAGACCTGACCTGACCTGACCTGACCTGAGCTTCATTCACCCAGCAGCACGCCATTCCCTTATCCGCTCGCATCCTCATCCAGCATCGGAGCATCCATGACTACTGCAGAAACTCCCGGGGCCTCCACGGACATCCTCTCGATCGCCAACATCCCCGTCCTGTGGGTTCTGGCCATCGGTGTCTTCGGGGCCATCATTCTCCAATCCGTCATCTACATGCGCGCCGCCAGGAAGGCCGGGCCGGCTGCTGACATTTCCCAGACCGAGTTGAAACAAGCATTCCGTGCCGGGGGCGTGGCGGCGATCGGCCCGTCCCTCGCCGTCGTGCTGGTCAGCATTGCGCTGATGACACTGTTCGGGACGCCCGCGGTGCTGGTGCGGATCGGCCTGGTGGGTTCCGCAGCCACAGAATCCGCATCGGCGAGCCTCGCCGCCACCACCATGGGGGCAACGCTCGGCGGCCCGGGTTACAACCAGGGCGTCTTTGCGGTGGCGTTCATGGCGATGAGCATGTCCGGTGCCATGTGGATGATTTCGACGTTGATCCTCACCCCGATCCTCCGGCGCGGTGATTCGAAACTGCGCAGGGTCAACCCGGCCCTGATGGCGATCGTTCCCGCGGCGGCCCTGATTGGGGCGTTCGCCAGCCTTGGCATCGCGGAGCTCGGCAAGACCCCCGTGCATATCATCACGGTCATCGTGTCCGCCCTGGTCATGGGCATCTGCCTCGCGCTGGCCAAGAAGTTCGACGTCGCGTGGCTCCGGGAATGGGGACTCGGGATCTCGATCCTGGTTGGCCTGTTCGTCGCCTACGCCGCCCACACGTCCGGCATGGCTGCCTAGGCAGCGAATTCCAGCCATCTCCCGTCTCGAAAGGATTGATTTTCATGACTGCTCTCGCTACTGATGCCTCACGCGCCGCGACCCTCCTTGAATTCGACCGCACCACCTCCCGCTGGGGCCAGATCACCATGGGCTCCGCGCTCATCCTCTCGCTCGCGGCTCCGCTCTACCTGGTCCTCTTCGGCGATCTGGGCATCACCTCCGGCCAGGTCTGGACGGCCTTCTTCGCCGTCGCGGCCGCGTTCTTCGTGTTGTGGTTTGTCGAGCCCATCACCTACTACCCGGTCCTCGGCCCGGCCGCGATGTACCAGGCCTTTATGATCGGCAACATCGCCAACAAGCTGCTCCCGTCGGCCCTCGTGGCCCAAGCAACCATTGGCGCCAAGGCAGGCACCAAACGCGGCGAGTTTGCGGCCCTCATGGCCATCTGCGGAGCCGCGATGGTGCACGTGTTCTCGATGCTGCTGTTCGTCGGTGTGCTCGGCACCTGGCTGGTCAGCGTCATCCCGGCCGGCGTCGTCGACGTCGCCCGGCTTTACATCTTCCCCAGCATCATCGGCGCGGTTCTGGTCCAGCTCGTCGTCACCATGAAGCAGCCCCGGGTGACGGTTATCGCCGTCCTCGTCGCCGTCGTCGTCCTCTTCGTCTTGGTCCCCGCCGTCCCGGCGCTCGCCAAGCCGGCCACCGGGATCGTGGTCCTGCTGACGGCGGCCCTGGCGTGGTTCCTGCGGCCCCGCAAGCACGCGCCCGCCGCCACCCTCGTGAACTAGGCGCATCTGCACCCAGCGAACCAGGGCCGCTGAACCAAGCCCACAGAGCGCCCCGAACCGAACTCCGAACTCTTCCGGAAGGAACACCATGACCACCAGCACTGCCTTGTTTGAACTCACCGACACCCGCCGGGCCGAAATGCACGAGCTTTACCGCCACCTTCACACCCATCCTGAACTCTCCATGCAGGAGACCAACACAGCGGCGTTCATCCAGCAAAAGCTCGACGTGCTGGGCCTGGACACGTTTATCTGCGGCGGCACCGGCGTCGTGGGGATCCTGCGCAACGGGACTGGACCCGTCGTGGGCTACCGCGCGGACACCGACGGCCTGCCGATGAAGGAAGACACCGGCCTGGAGTTCGCCAGCACCGCCACGGGCACGCTCGCGGACGGCACGGCCGTCCCGGTGATGCACGGCTGCGGCCACGACACCCACATGACCGTCGCCCTGACGGCCGCCCAACTGCTGAGCGAAAACCTAGACGCGTGGTCCGGGACCGTGGTCTTCATCTTCCAGCCCGGCGAGGAAACCGCCGCCGGGGCCAAGGCCATGATCGAAAACGGGCTCTGGGACAAGGCCCCGAAGCCGGAAATTATCTACGGGCAGCATGTCTGGCCGGGCCTGTCCGGGACAGTCAACATCAGCAGCGGTACGGCCATGGCCATGGCCGACTCCTGGAAGATCACCGTCCACGGCCGCCAGGCGCACGGCTCCCAGCCGGAACAGTCCATCGACCCGATCGTCCTCGGCGCCCACATGGTGGTGCGGCTGCAGACCATCGTCTCCCGCGAGGTCCACCCGATGAAGTCCGCCGTGGTGACCGTGGGCACCTTCCATGCCGGGCTGAAGGAAAACATCATCCCGGCCACGGCTGAATTCTCCGTCAATGTCCGGACGTTCGACGTCGACGTCCGCACCCGCGTGCTCGATTCCCTGCGACGCATACTGCACGCCGAAGCGGATGCCTCCGGAGCCCCCGCCCCCGAGATCGAGGAAATCTCCAGCTTCCCGCGGTGCTACAACGACCCCGCCTCCGCTGACTCCCTGATCAGCGAGTTCCAGGCCGCCCTCGGCGAGGACTGCGTCAACGTGGTCCCGCCGGTGATGGGCAGCGAGGACTTCGGGCTCCTCGCCGAGGTGCTGGAGGTACCGTCCGTGTACTGGATGTTCGGTGCCTACACGCAGGAAAGGCTCGACGCCGAGACTCCCCTTCCCGGGAACCACTCTCCGTACTTCGCACCGGACATCGAGCCGACCCTGAGCACGGGCCTCCGCGCCGCCTTGACCTCCCTGCTCTCCCGGGTGGGCCGGTCCGGGGCCGCGCTATGACCGAGGCGGCGGCCCGGTCCGGGACCGGCCCGGCCACACGCCCAGCGGCCTTCGCGGCCGCCGACGGCATCAGCGCGCTGTCCGCCACGGAGCTGACCGCGGCCATCCGGCGTCGGGACATCTCCGCACGGGAGGCCCTCGATGCGCACTTCGCCCGGATCGACGCCGTGAACGGACAGCTCAACGCCGTGGTGACCGAGGACCGCGAGGGTGCTGCGGCGCTGGCCGCGGCCGCCGACGCGCTCACCGCCTCCGGGGCGGAGCTCCCGCCGCTCCATGGCCTGCCCATGACGCACAAGGACACCAACAACACCAAGGGCCTGCGGACCACGCAGGGCTCGGTCATCTTCCGGGATTTTGTGCCGGACTTTGATGACCTCATCATCGCCAGGTTCAAGGCGGCCGGGGTGGTCACCACCGGCAAGACCAACGTGCCGGAGTTCGCGGCGGGCTCGCACACCTTCAACGACGTCTTCGGCACCACCGTCAACCCCTACGACACGGCTAAGAGCGCCGGCGGCAGCAGCGGCGGCGCGGCCGCCGCCATCGCGGCCCGTATCCAGCCGCTCGGTGACGGCAGCGATATGGGCGGCTCGCTGCGGATCCCGGCGTCGTTCTGCAACGTGGTGGGGTTCCGGCCGTCGGTGGGCGTGATCCCGGTGGCGCCGACCCGCAACGCGTGGGCCTGGCTCGCCCGGACCGGCACCATGGCCCGCGACGTGGAAGACATTGCCCTGGCCATGGCGGCCGTGGCCGGGCCGGACGCCGCCGTGCCCTACGCCGCTCCGGTGGCGGCCGGGCGATTCACCGAACCGCTGCGGCGCGACCTGACCGGCCTGCGGATTGGCTGGTCGCCGGACTTCGGCCTGGGCGTGCCGGTGGAGAAGGAGGTGCTGCGCGTCCTGGAAAGCCAGCTGCGGATCTTCGAGGATCTCGGCGCCACCGTGGAGGAAGCCGCGCCGGACCTGCGGGACGCGGATGAAGTGTTCGGCACCACCCGGGCGTTCGATTTTGCCCTGGCCCTGGGTGAGCTGGTGGCCAAGCACCTGGACGTGGTCAAGCCCGAGGTGCGCTGGAACGTGGACAGGGGCCGGGCACTCAGCGGCCAGGACCTGGTCTCCGCAGCCCTCGCCCGGACCCGGCTGGACACCAGCGTGCGGCGCTTCTTCGGCCGGTATGACGTGTTCGCCAGCCCCACCGCGCAGTTGCTGCCCTTTGAGGCGTCCCTGCGGTACCCGACGTCCATCAACGGCGTCGAGTTCGAGACTTACCTGGACTGGATGCGCTCGGCCTGCCTGATCTCCGCGACCGGCATCCCTGCCATCTCGGTCCCGGCAGGGTTCAGCGACGGCGGCCTGCCGGTGGGGCTGCAGCTGGCCATGAACCACGGGCAGGATTTCGAGCTGCTCCAGGTGGCCTACGGCTTCGAGCAGGCCACCGGCCACGCGAGGCGGGAGCCGGCGGTGGGGTGAAGGGACGGCGGGGATCGCCGTGGCGGCACGCGTGGGCGCCAACCTCGCCACCGGGGTGTCCACGCTGATCAACCAGTGGCACCGGCCCGCCGACGTCGTCGCCGCCCTCCTCGTCGTGGCCGTGTTTATGCTCCCGGCGGGCTGGCTGATCATCCGCAACGGTCCGCTCCGGAACGTCTGGGACGGCTACGGCCAGCACTGGGCTTTTTCCGAGCACACCCCGCCGCTCACCGGAGCAGCCTAAAACGGCCCCGCACGCCAGCGCGTGCGGGGCCGTTCTTTGTTCAGTTTGGCGCAACCGGAGGTCCTCATCTTTGAGTCAAAGACCCCAGCGCGCTAGCACGTTCACCCACCCGTCGTCCCCGGAGGTGTAAACCTAGAGGGCGGCTAGTTCTGCGCAGATGTCTCTCTGCGTACCAGAGGTACTCGTCACTGTAGAAACACCGGTGGCATCGTTGCTGAACGTGACGCGACCGGTATAGAGGACGGTGGAGGGTCCGGGTTCATCCGTTGGGAAAAGGACAAACAAGTTCTTCCCCGTCAGCTGGAAATCAGCTGTGCCGTCCGGGTAGCTGGTAATCTTCGTGACTGATCCGTTGGTGGGAAACGTCACTGACTTATCTGTTCCGGCCTTGCCGACTGTCAGGACTGTGCCGTGTCCGCCAATAATGGTGTAGGTGACACCGTCCTTATCCCGGAGCAACCTCACCGCCTGGTTACCGCCAGTGCCCGAAATGGTGATGGCGAAGCCGTCGCAGCCAGGGTATTCCAACACGGGCTCCGCGGCGAAGGCAGATTGCGGTGCTGCGAGCGTGAGGGCAGCTAACAGGGCTGCTGCCGGGGCGAACCGGCGGGGCGTCTTTCCAAACATGAGTTTCTCCTCCATTTTTTACGTCGAAACGCATCACCCTTCCGGGCGGAGACCATGCGCGGCAAATAGTCACGGGCGAACCCTGACGGCGGCACTCCTGCCGCCCCACGTAGGGCCGGTTTTGTCGGATGCACCGGCGCACTCGCCCGACCGTACTAAGCCCCCCTTGGCTTCCGCCCGAGTAGCGGGTACTCGTAACTCGCCCCGCGGGTACCCGCTCCCGGTTGAGGACCGCCACCCGACCCCGGACCCGTTTACATCCGGCCCGCCGAGGGCCACAATTAGTCCCGCACAGCCACTGGCCCCGCAGCGCCGGACCCACCCCGGTCAAGCCGCCACGTCTTGAGGGAGTGTCATGAGCTCTGATTCTCCGGTTTCACCGGGAACTTCACCGAGCGTTTCACGGCGCGCCACCACCCTCGCGTCCGTCCCGTCGCAACAGCGGATCAACACCTTCCTCCGCGACTCCGTCTACGCCCGGCGCCAGCACGTGCCGGGGATCTGCGACCTGGCCCTGGGCAACCCGCACCAGATGCCGCAGGCCGCCTACGTCGAGGCCCTGGCGGACGCGTTGACGCCCCGGAATGAGCGCTGGTTTGCCTACAAGACCAACGAACCGGAAGCGCAGGCCGCGGCGGCGGCGTCCCTGCAGCGCCTGCTGGGCATGCCCTTCGAGCCGGCGGACATCCACCTCACCACGGGCGGCTTCACCGCGCTTCCGCTGGCGCTGAAGGCCGTCGCCGATCCCGGCGACGAGGTCATCTTCACCCTGCCGCCCTGGTTCTTCTACGAACCGCTCGTGCTCGAGGCCGGGCTGGTGCCGGTCAAGATCCGCTGCGAGCCCGAGACGTTCGACGTCGATCTGGCGGCGCTGGGGGCGGCCATCACCCCGCGGACCCGGGTGGTGATCGTCAACACGCCCAACAATCCGACCGGCCGGATCTACCCGCCGTCGCTGCTGAAGGACCTGGCCGCCATGCTGGAAGGGGCCTCGCGCAGCAACGGGCGGCGGGTCTACCTGCTCTCCGACGAGCCGTACAACCGGATCGTCTACGACGGCGCCCGGTTCCACAGCCCCGCCGAATATTATCCATACACCCTCCTGGCCTACTCGTACGGCAAGACCCATCTGGCGCCCGGGCAGCGGATCGGCTACCTGGCGCTGCCGCCCACCATGCCGGACCGCGGCCCGCTGCGGGAGGCGATCAGCGCCCTGCAGATGGCGATGGGCTGGATCTACCCCAACGCCCTGCTGCAGTATGCGCTGCCGCGGCTGGAACAGTTCTCGATCGACGTCGGGCAGCTGCAACGCAAACGCGACCTGATGGTGGAGGCGCTGGCCGGCATGGGGTACCAGGTCACGCGGCCGGAGGGGGCGTTCTACCTGTTCGTCCGCACCCCGGCCGACGACGACGAGCAGTTCACCTCCGCCCTCGCGGACCAGGACGTCTTCGTGCTGCCCGGCACCCTGTTCGAGACCCCGGGCTATTTCCGGATCTCGCTCACCGCGTCCGAGGACATGATCCAGCGGGCCCTGCCGGTCTTCGCGGCGGCGATCCAGCGCTCGGGCGGGGCTCTGCCGCAGGGCTGACAGGGCGGGCATGCAAGCTCGTTCGGCTGCGCCACGGGATGTTCTACGATCCGGTGGGCCCCAGATGATCACCCCTCTCACGGGACGAACCCGGAGCGGCTTCCTTGAGCTCCACAAAAAAAGCGTGGGTGTCCGTCTCCCCGATGTTTTCTCCGGAATGGTCCTGGGCCGGCACCCACCGGGCCACGCCGGCCGGCAACTCCACCTCAAGGGTCTTACCGTTCGAGGAAAGCCGGCGCCGGAAGGCGCTGGTCGTAAGCATCACAGTGTCGGGATGATGGTGCTCCGTTGTCGTGTGACCGGGGCCGTCCGTGTACTCGAGCACACGCACCCGATCGTTCTCAAATACCACCCGGTAATTCTCCGGATTCGTCTCAACAGGATCCTTTGCCATGGGCGGAATCTACGCTGGCACGGTCTACTGCGCCAGAGGGCAGTTGGTTCCGGTGCATGCGTGGACCGGACCCGTCAGTAGTTGCGCCGGTGCTTCAGCCTGGGAATGGTGACGGCGAAGACCAAGGCGGCAGCGAAGCCCAGCGCCCCGGTGGCGGCCACCCCCGCCCCGAGAGAGGCCACGGCGGTCACACCGGAGAGCAGCACCGGGCCGCCGGTGGCCCCGGCGTCGGCCATGAACCGCCAGATGCCCAGGAACTGGCCGCGGCCGTTGTCGGGTGAAAAGTCGGCCCCCAGCGTCATGTTCAGGCCCGAGCTGATGCCGTTGCCGAACCCGATCAGCAGGGCCGCGAGCAGCAGCCCCACGAAGCCGGTGCTGAGCGGGATCAGCAGCATGGCCGTGCCCATGATGAGGGTCGACGGGATGGCCACCCACTGCCGGCCCTTGCGGTCCATCAGCTTCCCGGCCGGATAGAACACCAGCATGTCGATCGCGCCGGAGAGCCCGTAGATCAGCGAGGCCTGCGTCGCGTCCATCCCGAGGTGCTCGGCCCACAGCGGGATCACCACCTGCCGGGACGCGCGCAGCGCACTGAGCAGCAGCACCCCCATGCCCACGCTCAGGAACACCCCCGCGTGGGAGACGGCGACGCTGCGCAGCGTCGCCTGCTGGACGGGGACGCCGTCGTCCGCCGCGGGCTTGGCCACAAGGTCCGGGATGCGCACGGATACGACGGCGGCCGCGGCCATCGCGGCGACGCCCACCCAGTAGGCGCCGGTGATGCCGACGAACTGCATCGCGGCGGCGCCGATAAACGGCCCGATGAAAATGCCGATCCGGTTGACGCCACCGAGCGTGGACAGGGCCCGGGCCCGGAGGATCACCGGCACCGCTTCGGTCAGGTACTTCTGCCGGGCCAGGCTGAAGACGCTCGAGGCCATGCCGACCACCAGCATCGCCGCGGCGAGCAGCCAGAGCCCTCCCGAGACCAGCGGGGCCAGGGCCGCGGCGGAGAGGGCGACGGCGCTGGCCGCCGCGGCGCCGACGATCGCCCAGCGTTCGCCGAACTTCAGGGTGATGAGCGAGGCGGGCAGGTTGAAGAACCAGGAGCCCAGGCCGATCAGGGTGACCACCAGGGCGGCGACGGCCACCGACGCGCCAAGGCCACGGGCGGACAGCGCCACCACGGGCAAAATGGCGCCCTCGCCGATGCTGAACAGCAGGGCCGGGCCGAACGCGGGGACGGCGATGCTGCGGAAGCTGAAGGGTGCGGTGTTTGTGGTGGTCATCCCCTTCATCCTAGGACGGGCACCCGCATCAGCCCGCAAGCACTCGTGGTCAGCGAGAAACTCGGGTCTTCCAGCTCCCTGGGGCTGGATCACCCGAGTTGTCGGACCTAGAACTGACGGGTTAGAGCGAGGTAAACAACCGTGAACGTTATGGCAGCGAGGACAGCCAGCCCAGAAAGTTGCGCCAATCGCCAAGCCCGTCGCCGCGAGGAACCCAGTTCCTCACGTGCATACATGTCGTTGCTAGTGCTCATTTTGATCTCCCCAGACTCAGCGTCACAGCCTTCCCCGGCTGCGCAGGTATGTCACCCACGCGACCAAGCGTGCAAGATTGGGAATACGCGGGGACAGAGTGGTGAGTACCTGTCTTCGTCTCACCGACTACTTGCTTCGTTTATTAGGACGGCTCCAGCGGAAGGCTCCGCGTCCGGGCCAGGTCGGCTCCGCCGGAGACAGGGCGGCGCCCGCAACCTTGGCGACGAAGCCGACCCCGTCGGCGCCGATGAAAAGCCGATCCGGCTGGACGCGCCAGGCCGCTCAGGCGTCGAAGTGCGTGCGGACTTCCGCTGCGGTGAGGTTCCGGAGCACGTCCGCGGCGACGTCGCGGAGCTTCTGGTTCCGGTTGCTGGACACCCGGGTGAGGATGCCCATGGCTTCCTCCTGGGAGCAGCGGTTCTGGGCCATCACCACGCCGCAGGCCAGGTCGATCGAGGTGCGGTGCTCCATGGCGGCCTTCAGGTCCTCGGCCCGGGACTGGGCGGTCCCGATCCGGACGGCCAGGCGGAGGGAACGTTCCGCGAGGTCGGCGAATCCGGAGGCTTCGGCAATGATGTCCTCGGTGAACATATCGGTCTTGGCGCCGAAGAAGTTCAGGGCCGCGGCCGCGTCCTTGCCGATTTCCAGGGGAACGCCGAGGGTGCTGCGGACGCCCTGGGCGGCGAGCTCCCGCTGGTACGCGGGCCAGCGCGGGTCGGTGTGGACGTCCGCCAGCAGGACCACGGAGCGAGTCCGCAGGGCCTCGATACACGGGCCTTCACCGAGGCTTTGCTCGATGCGGTCCAGGACGACGGCTCGGGGGCTGCTTCCGGCCACGGTGGCAGTCTTCTTCCGGCGCTGCAGCGTCACGCCGCATTCGATTTCAGCGCCGGCGGCGTTGCTCAGCGTGGACGCCGCGAATTCAGCGAGGCGGCCGAGGAAGTCCTCGACGTTTTCCGTCCCCATCAGGAGGTCCTGCAGTTGCAGGGCGGCTTCATCCCCGAGGTTGTTGGTCATTCCTAAACCTTAGCCGGTCCCGGCCGCGAAACAACGTGCGTGCTGCGCGGTAGCATGAAGCTTTGAGAGGGCCCCGCGTGATGATCTGCGGCTCCTCTGGTACCGGTGGAGGTCTCATGACGGAACAGGTGTGGCGCGTCAGTGACTGCGTTGCCTGCGTCCAAAGTCCCGACGGCGGCCGCGTCGCCGTCCTGCACCTGCAGCAGGACGTGCCGGTCATTCTGGTGGGTACGGCCGCGTCCGTCTGGAACGGGCTGGACGGGACCAGAACCGAGGCCGAGCTCATCGAGGACCTTGCCCGCGACTACGGAACTGATGCCGCCGCGATCAACGGGGACGTGATGGACCTGATCCGCAGTCTGAGCAACAGCGGAATGATTACCCTGTCGTCCCGCGGCACGGCGGTCAGCTGATGGCCGCTGCAGAGACCCTGCACCAGGAGGAAGCCGTCCTCCTGGCCACGGCCCTCGTGGACTACGTGGCGGCATCCGCCGGGCTCCAAGCGCTGTTCATCAAAGGTCCCGGGGCCACTATGATGGGGCTGCGCGAGAACCATGTCTCTGCGGACGTGGATGTCCTGGTCCGCCCGGATGACCTGGACAAAATGGTGGAACTGCTGGGCGGACGGGGCTGGCTCGAACGGCCGTCCGGCGTGTCAGTCGTCCGCCGTTACTCGCACTCCAGGACTCTGTACCATCCGCAATGGAACTGTGATATCGATGTGCATGACAGATTCCCCGGGATGGAAGCCCCACCAGACGGCGCGTTCTACACGCTCTGGCGCGACAGACAACTCCTGGTCATGGCGACCAGGAGCGTGCCCGTTCCTTCCATCCCTGCAGCGGTGATTTTCCAGGCGCTGCACAGTCTTCGGGCCATGGACGATGCACGCCATCAACGTGAGTACTCAGGGCTGCTCCAGTGGGTGGATGCCTCCAAGCACCGGGACATCGTGGATCTCAGCGTCGAGCTGCAGGCGACGGCGGCGCTGAAACCTCTCCTTAGCGACCTGGGCATAGCAGATCTGCCGGACCGGCAGGGAACTGTCAGCGAGGAGTGGCGGCACCGCACTTCCGTTCAAGGAACCGGGACGGCCCACCTAGTCGCTCTCCTGGAAAGTCCCTGGCGAGCCAAACCGCGTTTGCTCACTCAAACGGTCTTCCCATCGCGGCAGACCTTACGCCACGAGGACCTTCATATGGACGAATCCCTCTCGGGGCTCTCCAGGGCCTACATTGCCCGTTGGCGCCGCATACTGGTCAGCCTTCCAGCAGCAGCCTGGAAGATCCGAGCGTCACGCGGCCGATAGCGGTCCGCCCTAGACGTACCCGTCCACGATCGCGGCGGCGATCTCCCGGTAAGCGCGACGGGTATCCGGACGCAGCACATCCAGGGTAACCAGGTCACCGTCGGCCACGCCCCGGTCGTGCGGCACGGCAATCAGCTGGCGGCAGATCCCGGCCAAGTGGTCCTCGATCGCGTCCTTGTCCACCCGCGAGGACACCTCGTCCTTGTCGGTGATGACCACGATCGCTTTGCGAGCCAGTTCCTCGTAGCCGTGGCTGGCGAGCCACTGCAGCGTGCTACGGGCACGCTTGGCGCCGCTGACGGCATAGCCCGCCGCGATGATGAGGTTGTCCGCGGACTGCAGGATGCCGCTCATGGCGTTATGCGTGACGCCGGTGCCGCAGTCGGTGAGGGCCACCGAGTAGTAGCCGGAGATGAGCTTGCGGATCCGCAGATATTCCTCGGCAGTCAGCGAATCCGAGACCTCAGGATCCTGTTCCCCGGCAATCAGGTGCAACCGGCCGGCATGGTGCATGTACCGGGCCAGCGCGGTGAGCGAATCGATGGAGTCGACATTCTTGAGCAGGTCCGTGATGGTGCGGGGGCTCTGCTGCTGGTAGATGCCCTCGCCGAGTGCGCGCTCCACTAGGTCGCCGGAGTCCGGGTTCGCGTCGATCGCGCAGGGCGGGTCGCCGCGGAACTCTGCCAGGGTCAGTCCGACGCCTACCGTCGTGGACGTCTTGCCGATGCCGCCCTTAAGGCTCAGCACTGCGGTGTTGTAACTGCCCTGAAGCTGGCGGGAGATGCGCCGGGCGAGTTCGTCTTCCTCGCGCTGCCGGGCGCTGGGTCCCAAGTTCAGACCGCCGCCGGTCATCTTGTAGAGGGCGCCGCGGAAACCTCCGACCGGGCGGGGTTTCTGTTCGCGGACAAAGAGCCCGGGCGAGCTGATGAAGTCTGGGGCGGGGGCGGCGAGGGCTGCTGCGCGGCTTTCAGACCGGCTGGACCGGACCGGCATCGGCGGCACAGACGGCGCGGTCTCGGGCGCGGCGGGCACGGCCGCCCTCGATGGAGGAAGCACGCCCGAGTTGTCGGTAGATGCATCCAGTGAAACCGACGTGATGGGAGCGCTGTCCTGCGGAGCACGGCTAGGCGCCGCAGGTGCGTCGGCCGCGGCGGCCGCCTCGGCCCAGGAGCCGCTGCGGACTGTACGCGCCGGCGGGCTGTCGACATCGTCGGGCGTGATGGTAGGCATGGTTCCTGTCCGGGGGTCGGAGTCATCGCCGCGTCGGCGGTCACGCCGCCGCCGGAGTTCGGGCTGTTCTGCCTCCTCGGTAGTGTAGGCAGTGTCGTTGTTCACCGGATCGGGCATGTTGGTCCCCCCTGGGACTCACAGCGCAGACCGCTGCGGTGCTCGTTTGAATTGGTTCAACCGCAATTCTAGGCGCAGACGCATTGGCACGCGGACAGGCAAGCCTTCGCACGTATCGATCCGGCTAGTTCAGCGCTATCAGCAGCATCCGGTTCGTGCCGGGAATGCAGGTCTGCAGAATCGCCCGGGGGAAGCCCCCGAAGACGGCAGAGACGGCGTTGGTTGTAGCCCCCTGGGCAACCTGCCCGCGGCCGGTCGCGGTGTAAGTGCCGTAGCCGGAGATGACCACGGTTTCGCCGACGCCGACCCCCGAGAATCGCGCCCACCCTCCGCAGAAGTCGTGTTCGGTGATGAACAGCGAATAGGCATCAGTGGGCGTGAAGTGGATGGGGCCGATGCACCGGTCCACCATGGCCTGGCCGCCCGCGCCCGCCACGAAAACGGTGCGCACAGCTGGAGCGACCGCCGCGGTTAACGCCGGGGCGGCGGGAACCGGGGCGGCAAGGGCCGGCACGGGAACGGGAACGGGAACGGGAACGGGGGGACCCGACAGTTTCAGTGTCTGGCCCGGGTAGATGAGGCTGTAAGCGCCCAGCCCGTTGGCTGCCAGCATGTCGTAGACGTTGACGCCGAACCGTGACGCGATGGCGCCGACAGTGTCTCCGGCAACCACGAGGTACCGGTTGGAATCTGCATCGACTCCGGGCGCCTCCGGAGGAGCTGCCCGTGACGGCTCAGCCACCCCGCCGCCTGCCTCAAAGGGAGCGGCTGGTGGAGGCACAGCAGCTGAAACCGGGATGGCAGGGGGCTCGGACGATGACTCCTGAACAGCCGGCGACGACGTGTCCGAAGCTGCAAGGCTCTGGCGGGCTGTGGTAGAAACGCCGGCAGGCGGTTGAGGCGCAAGGGAGGCCGCCAGAACGCAGGCGAGCAGCAAAGACCCCGCGGTGATCAGTGATTTGGCGACTTGCGTCGTCCTGCGGTTGCCCCGGAAATCGTACTCGTTCGGAACCATCTGCATCAGCCCGCTTCATGACCAGAGCCAACCGGTCCTGGCCTTGCGCCGAACTCAAAACTTCAAGGTGGCTGCACTCTCCAAGATGCGGTGGCAGACACCCCGAACCCGGCGGAAACCCCGGGCAGTTCCGGACTTAGGCTGAGCGTATGAAGCGGAAACGCTTTTCACACGCGTACCCGCTACCCAAGTTTTTTCGGCCAAGCCACGTGGGTGCCCAGTGGTCTACGCGGTTGCTGTGCCGGGCTTAGCGCCACTGCTGCTAGCGGGGTGTCAGGGCCAAAACGACGACGATCACTGTTACCAGCGCGAGGAGCGCAAGGCCCACATACGCCCACCACTTGGGGCGGTTGCGGTGGGGGTTGATGTCGATGTAAGGCACAACTAGGGTACCTGTCGTTGAAGGACGGAAGCTTGCCGTGCGCGTTGGAGGCGAAGAATCACGTAGAAAACCGCGGAGAGAAGCACCAGGCTTCCCAACAAAATGCACAGGGCGAACATATAGCCGGGCAGAGTCACAGGTGAGACCTCCTGGGAACAGCGTCATCGTTGACGCGCCTTGGGATCCCCATCCCCCGGGCGAGCTGAGCGCTAGCGGGTTTGGACCCCGGTTGCGGATACTCCACGAGGTTACTCACGGGTTACCCTCGTTGTCCATGCGACGCGCCCAAGTCCTCCGCGGCTCAGTGGTGCGCCCGAGTCTCCTGCAGGCGCTTGATGAACCAACGGGACTGCTCCGGCCCATAGGGCAGGATCGGGATGGCCTTGGTGGCGTCATCCGGGGTCTCCCGTGTCGCCTGGGTGGCCTGACGCACCGCCGTGGTCATCGTGTTGGCCATGGTCTTAACGAACTGGTCGCTGCAGGGCTCGCCGTGCCCGGGAATCAGGAATTCGTACCGGTGGCGGAGGGCCGAGACATGCCGAAGGACGTCCGCCCACTGTTCGGGATATGAATCCTCGAAGGACGGATGCGAGCCCTGCTCCACCAGATCGCCGGTGTACAGGGTCGTGGCGGTGCCCACGAGGAGGTCGCCGTCGGTGTGCCCGTGGCCCAGGTAGAAGAGCGTGACGGCCTGGCCGCCGAGGTCCAGCAGGACAGGCTGGTCCTTAACGACGGCGTTCGGGACCACCAGTTCCACGTTGCCGCCCTCGCCGGCTGCCATCTCCGGCTCATCGGCCCCGACGGAGCGGCGCTGGCTGTCGCCGTTCTCCTCGATCTCTGCGGCGCAGTTCTCGTGCGCCCAGAACTCGGTCACTCCGGCCTCGGCGAACACCGCGTTGCCAAAAAAGTGGTCATAGTGGGCGTGGGTGTTGACCACCACAAGCGGCAACCGGGTCCTTTCCCGCACGGCCTCAAGGATCTCGCGGCCCTGCCGGGGTCCGCTGCCGGTATCGATCACCAGCGCGCGTTCGGAGCCGATCACAAGCCCGGTGTTGAGCAGGGAACCTTGGGTGGTCAGGACGTAGTTGTCCGGGCCAATCTCGAGCCATCGTGACATTAAGAATCTCCGTATTCCGGCATTTTTTTCCCGGCGTCGTTGGTGCGATGTTCTGCCCTCGATTGTACCCGCGGGAGCTGGCCGGAAGCTGGAAGCGGGCACCCCGAGGGAGCCCTTTCCTCCTGCGCGGTGTTCGCCTCATTCTGGTCTTCCACCAGTACACCGTCCTACGTGTCTGGAACGTGCAGGCCGTAGCGCAGCAAGCCACCGGCGGCTCACATCCCACACGTAGTTAACGGATGGGAGCCTAAGCTCGGTGCTGTTGCGGACGGCCATGTTCCTGATTTCTGGGTCAACAATCCCGGCGCAGGCTTGCCACCAGCGCTCAGTGGTTGTCCTCAATAATCTCTTTCTCGGACCCCATTAAACCTACTCACCCGACGAAAGCGCGGCGGTGGTTATTTTGCGGCAAAACGCGTCCTTGCGGCACTTTCTGCCACCTTTGAGCCGAAGGGCTCAACCGCAGGGATAGTAGCCGGATCGTTCGGCAAGGTACTCGTCCTGGGTACGTCAATCGCCAACGCCACCGGGGCAACCACCGTAGCGAAGGGTTACGCAACCCTGCTCGCGGCGAAGACCAGCGCACTCCTGCAAAGCCTCACCATCACATCCGTCCCGGCAGGCGTAAACGGCAACACGTCGGGGCAAATGTACGTGAGGCTCCAGGGGCAAATGGAAACCCACCGACCCGCCTACGTCTTCATCGAAACGTCGATCAACGACACCCGCGACGACCTCGCCATCACCCCGGACCACACCGTGGAAAACATGCGCGCCGCCGTGTCCATGGTTCGCATGTTCGGGGCAACCCCGATCGTGGGCACGTCCGCGCCGATCTTCTGGCAGACATTCGGCGCACCTTACAGTGCCCAGTCCGTCACCGAACAGGGTCAGGCTAACACGCTTGTGAAAGCCGCAATGGCCGAGCTTGGTGTGCAGGTTGTGGACTTGTTCGCCGCCTTCCAGGGTGAACCGCAGAACCTCACTGACGGCATCCACCCGAACGACACCGGATACGACCAGTGGGCGACCAACATTGCCCGCGCCATCGCCGGACGCACCCTCATCACCTACACCCCGCCCGTGCAGCCCTACTCTGCGGACACGTTCAGCCGGGGAGACAGTGCAAACCTGGGGAACGCCGAAACCGGTGGGCAGGCGTGGACCACCGCCAACCCGACGTACTGGAACATTGTTCTCAACAAGCTCGTCTCCACCAGTGCCGCCGGCGGCATCGCACCCAACGACTGCCTCGTCAACACCGGGCAGGCAAACGGCACGGTCAAGATCACGCGGTCGTCCAACCCGACCAGCTCCGGCCTCGCGTTCCGTGTGTCGGCGGACAACTCCACCGGCTACCTGATCTACCGCAGCAGCGGCAACTACCTGCCCGCCAAGCGGACGACCGCGGTTGCTTACACTACGCTTGTCACCTCCTCCGGGATCACCCCGACAGCCGACGACGTCGTCAGCGTCATCCTCAACGGGTCAACATCAAGGCGAGCATCAACGGCGTGCAGTTCGCTGACATCACCGATGCCAGCAACACCGGCACCCGTCAGGGCGCATGGACAAACCTTGGCGTGCCGTCCGAGTTCGACAACTTCGAGCACATGCCGCTCTAAGCGATGCGCTCGAAGTCCAGTCGGGAGCAGTCGTCGTCGCAGTAGACGCCGGCACGGCGCGGCGTCACCAGCCGGTACGCCGTGGACGAGTCGAAACCAGCCAAGCCGTAAACGGTCAATCGGAAGAGCCCCCATGCGTGAAGTATAGGTCACGGTGCTGGTTCGAGGACGGCGTCCCTACGGGGCCGGGACCGGCCGCGGAGTCGGATTTCAAGGGGACGCTCGAAGAATTCGTAGAGTGCTGCGGAGAGCCCCACTGCGATGGCGATCAGGACAACAGTCGATACCCCGGCCAGCGCGGGTGCCATTCCATCGACCATCGGCTCAGCGAGCTTGAATAGCATGAAGTGCACTAGGTACAGCGCGAACGACCACTGCCCAAGCTTGACCATGGGCAGGGAACCTATGAAGCTCTGGCGCGCACCCGATGCGTCCGCATGGGCGGAGGCAGCTATGAGGGCCGCGAACGCCGGGATCATCAGGAGGTCGGGGATGAACTCGGGGACGTCGACCGGGCTACCGCCCGCCAGGAACACGACGAGCATCAGCCCGGCATAGGACCCCACAGTGAGCGCGACTGCATGCCCAACCCGGAAAGCCGGCCGCCATCCACGGCGCAGGGCCAGGGCCAGACACATCCCGATAATGAACTCCCCGATCCGGTAGGCGGGCATCGTGTACAGCAGGAAGTGGAGCCCCTGCCCGCGTGCCGCAATGGCGACAGTTCCACCACCAATGACCATGGCCGCGAAAATGCCCAGCGCCAGAGTCACTAGCCGCCCCCGCTTTTCGATCCACAAAATTAGTGCGGGGAACATCAGGTAGAAGAAGGCCTCGCAGGCCAGCGACCACGATACAAGATTGAACGCAAACCGGGTATCACCCGGGAGCCACGCTTGCGTTAGGGTCAGGACCAGCGGGAGCGCCGACCACATGATGGTTCCGCCCGTGAGAAGCAGGACCGGAACGGCTATTGCCGTGGTGAGGGCGTGCGCCGGCCAAATCCTGGCGAAGCGTCGCTGGTAGAAGCTGCGTACGGAGTTCCCTGGCCGCCAAGACCACGTCAGCAGGAACCCTGACAGGATGAAGAAGAACGCCACCGCTGTGTGTCCGAACCCGGCAACCGGAACCAGCCATCCGTTCGGGTCGAGAATCTTCCATGCGTGATAGAGGACGACCAGCAGCGCCGCGAAGAAACGGAAGCCGGTGAGGCTGGCAAGGTTCGGGCGGCGCGCCGCAGCGGCAGTTGACATGGTCGTTCCCCCAGAGATTTTGACGCGAGACTGCCCCCATTATAAGGGGCCAATAAGACCGGATAAGTGCCCCGGCGCGGCCGTGACAGGTCTCGTGGCCGCGACGTCCGCCAACCCCCATCGACATTCGTATTCAAATGACATGAGAGCCACCGTGGACTGCTTGATTACTCCCCCGTCAGTCACCATCACGCCAAGGCTCGGCGCGAGGCCGACTTCTCGTGTCTCACATATCAGCCAACGCCGAGCCCGGGTTCTCAATCGCGTCGGCCACATAGCGGAGGAAACCGCCAGCGGTGCCGCCGTCGCAGACGCGGTGGTCGAAGGTCAGCGTCAGCTCGGTGACCTTGCGGACCGCGAGCTCGCCGTTAACGACCCAGGGCTTGTCGATGATGCGCCCGACGCCCAGGATCCCGACCTCGGGGTGGTTGATGATCGCGGCGGAGCCGTCCACCCCGAACACGCCGTAGTTGTTCAGCGTGAAGGTGCCGCTGCCCAGTTCCGCGGGGCTGGCCTTGCCGTCGCGGACGACGGCGGTGAGCCGCCGGATTTCGGCGTCCAGTTCGCGGGCACTGAGTTTGTCCGCATTGCGCACCGACGGCACCATCAGGCCGCGGTCGGTCTGCGCCGCGAAGCCGAGGTTGACGCCGTCGAAGGCCACAATCTCCTGGGATGTTCCACCGGCGGTATCTTCGGTGGTGACGATTCGGGTGTTCAGTTCCGGGAACTTCTTCAGCCCAGCGGTGACGAAGCGCGCGATGAACGCGAGCAAACCCGGAGTGTGGTGCGGGTCCGATTTCTTCAACGCGGCGCGCATCTCCACGAGCGCGGTGGCGTCCACGTCCACCCAGACCGTGGCTTCCGGGATCTCGGAGCGGCTGCGCGCCATGTTCGCCGCGACGGCCTTCCGGACGCCGCGGACGGCGGTCCTGCCGGTGATGCCCAGTCCGGTGCGGGTGTCGGTGTCACCGGTGGTCGGAACCGGAGCCGCAGGCGTGCTTTCGACCGGCTCAGCCTCCGGACGCTCAACCACGGGGGGTTTGATGACAGCCTCGACGTCGCGGCGCATGATGAGCCCGCTGGCCCCCGAGCCTTGGAGTTCGCCCAGGTCGACCCCGTGGTCGCGGGCCATCCGCCGGACCAGCGGGGAAATAACGGCCCCGAGCTTACCGGGCACCCGGGTCCGCATCAGCAGCAGGTCATCGGCAGCCTTCTCGGCCGCGGGCACCGGGGCCACCGGCTCGACCACCGCGGTCCCGGCCGAGGACTTCCGGGGACGTGTCCTGCGGGCAACCCCGTGCCCGCCGGGAGTGCCGTACCCGATCAGGACATTTCCGGACCCGGCCTTTTCTTCCTCGCGGTAAACCTCCGCGGCAACGTCAGCGGTGTCGGCCGGCTCGGCCGCCGCTGCCTTAGGGGGCCCAGCCGCCGCACCGATCGGCGTCACGGAGATCAGCGGCTTGCCGACGTCGAGGGTCTGGCCGGGCTCGCCGTGCAGCACCGCGACGGTGCCGGCGTATGGGGAAGGCACCTCGACCATGGACTTGGCGGTTTCGACCTCGGCAATGGGCTGGTCGACGCGGATTTCGTCGCCCACGGCCACGAGCCAGTTCACGAGTTCGGCTTCGGTGAGGCCCTCGCCGAGGTCCGGGAGGAGGAATACTTTCGGTTCGCTCATGGTCAGTCTTCCCACTGGAGGTCGTCAACGGCGTCGAGGATGCGGTCCACGCCGGGCAGGTAGTAGTGCTCGAGTTTCGGCGCCGGGTACGGGACGTCAAAGCCGGTGACCCGGCGGATCGGGGCGGCCAGGTGGTGGAAACAGCGTTCCTGGACCCGGGCGACGATCTCGGAGGACACGGAGGCGAAACCGTGGGCCTCGGCGATGACCACGGCGCGGCCGGTCTTGCGGACCGAGGCGCAGACCGTTTCGTCGTCGAACGGCACGATCGAGCGGACGTCGATCACTTCGAGCGAGCGTCCCTCCTCGGCGGCCGCGGCTGCCGCGGCGAGCGCCGTCGGGACCGATGGCCCGTAGGCGATCAGGGTCGCGTCGGTGCCGGGGCGGGCGACGGCCGCGCGGCCTTCGGAGGAAGTCCCGCGTTCGGCGTTCTCAGTGTGTTCGGCGCGCAGGGCGTCCAGGTCCACCTGGTCCTTGGACCAGTAGAGCTTCTTGGGCTCCATGAACATCACCGGGTCGTCGGAGTCGATGGCCTCGCGGAGCATCCGGTACCCGTCGGCAACGGTGGCCGGAGTGAAAACCTTCAGGCCGGCAGTG
Organism: Arthrobacter sp. UYEF36; assembly: GCF_040547025.1. NCBI lineage: Bacteria > Bacillati > Actinomycetota > Actinomycetes > Micrococcales > Micrococcaceae > Arthrobacter > Arthrobacter sp. UYEF36. The sequence goes on along the minus strand of NZ_JBEPOX010000001.1, from coordinate 11,983 downwards.
TGGGCGTAGTAGGCCTCGGAGGAATCGCAGTGGTGCTCCACTCCCCCGATCCCGCCGGCGTAGGGCACACGGATGACCATGGGCAGCTTGACCGTGCCCTTGGTGCGGTTGTGCATCTTGGCGACGTGGCTGACGATCTGTTCGAAGGCCGGGTAGGCGAAGGCGTCAAACTGCATCTCGATGACCGGGCGCATACCGTTCATCGCCATGCCCACGGCCATGCCGACGATGCCGGACTCGGCCAGCGGGGTGTCGAAGCAGCGGCTCTGTCCGAAGGTCTTGGTGAGCCCGTCGGTGATCCGGAAGACGCCGCCGAGCATGCCGACGTCCTCACCGAAGACCAGGACCGAGGGGTCCGCGTGCATGGAGTCAACCATGGCGGTGTTCAGGGCCTTGGCGAGGGTGATGGTCTGCGGGCCGGCCTGTGCTGCTTTTTGCTCAGCAGCAGTTGCGGCCGCGGCGGCGGCGCGGGCGGTGGCGGCGCTGACGTTGCCGTTCGCCTCGGATGAGGTGGTGATGGTGGGGCTCATTTCGCGGCCTCCGTCTTCGATTCGGCGTCGCGGGCGAGTTCGTCGGCGAGCATGGCGGACTGTTCGTTCAGCTGTGGGGTGGGGGTGGAGAAGACGTACTTGAAAAGATCCTGCGGTTCCACCGGGACTTCCTCGCTGAGGCCCTCGCGGAGCTGGGTGGCGATGGCTTCGGCCTTCTCGGCGATCCCGGCGGCGCGGTCGTCGTCGAGCAGTCCGCGGTCCGTCAGGTAGGTCTTCATCCGGCTCAGCGGGTCCTTTGCCACCCACTCGGCGACTTCGCTGTCCTGGCGGTACCGGGTGGCGTCGTCGGCATTGGTGTGGGCCTGCATGCGGTAGGTGTGCGCCTCCACGAGCAGCGGGCCGGAGCCCTCCCGGGCGAGCCGGACGGCGCGGCCCAGCACGGCGAGGAGAGCGACGACGTCGTTGCCGTCCACGCGTTCGCCGGCCATGCCGTAGCCCACGGCCTTGTGGGCGAGCGACGGCGCGACGGACTGGTGCGCCAGCGGCACGGAGATCGCGTACTGGTTATTCTGGACGAAAAACACCACCGGCAGGTGGAACACCGCAGCGAAGTTCAGCGCCTCATGGAAGTCGCCTTCACTCGTGGCGCCGTCGCCGCACATGGCCAGGACCACGGTGTCCTCGCCGCGCAGCTTGGCGGCGTGGGCCACGCCGACGCCGTGCAGCAGCTGGGTGGTCAGCGGGGTGCACTGGATGCCGACCTTGTGCTGGGACGGGTCGTAGCCGCCGTGCCAGTCGCCGCGGAACAGCGTCATGGTCTGGACCGGGTCGACGCCGCGGGCCATCACGGCCACGGAGTCGCGGTAGGTGGGGAACATCCAGTCGCCGTCGGACAGGCACAGGGCGGCGGCGACCTGGCAGGCCTCCTGGCCGTGGCTGGACGGGTAGACGGCCATGCGGCCCTGCCGGACCAGTGCGGAGTTCTGGTCATTGACGCGGCGTCCGACGACCAGCTGCTCGTAGGCGGCCAGCAGTTCCTCGTCGCCGGGGAGGGAGTATTCGTGGCCGGGCTGGGTGCCCTGTTCGGTGTGGGGGTTCAGGGTGCCGTCCGGGCCGACCATCTGGATCTGGTGCCGGGCGGGCAGCATGTAGTCCTCGACAGTGATGCCGAATTTGCGCACCGCCTCGCTGGCGGCGTCTTCCGGAGCAGTGCCGGGTCCCGCGGCACCAGGCATCTGGTCCTCGGGCGCCGGGTGCTGCGCAGTGTGGTCTGCGGAGATCGTCATTGGTCCGTCCTTCTGTAGCCACTAATCGTTCCAAGTATGGCCCCGGGCGATGTTTCGTATCCAGCTCCGGCGGGAATCGTGGAGAAGTCCAGAATATTGGCCTACTCTGGAAGACGAATCGTAAGTGTGAGCTGCATTACCGGCAGGGGTGGTGGACGAATGGCAGAGGACGAGGCGGACCAGGCGGCGGTGCCGCTGGATGGTGTGGACCGGAACATCATCGCGGAGCTGACCCGGGACGGCCGGATGTCCGTCACGCAGGTCGCGGAGAATGTCCACATCTCGCGCGCCCACGCGTACACGCGGATTGCCCGGCTGACCGGCGAGGGGGTTCTGACCAAGTTCACGGCCTTGGTGGATCCGATCAAGGCCGGCCTGAAGTCCTCGGCCTACGTGACCCTTAAGGTCCGGCAGCATTCCTGGCGGGAACTCCGGGAGCTGCTGCGTGCCATCCCGGAAGTGCACCACATCGCCCTGGTGGGCGGGGACTTCGATGTCATCCTGCTGGTGCGCGCCGTGGACAACATCGACCTGCGCAGGGTGATCTTCGACCAGCTACAGTCCATGCCGGGGGTGCTGGACACGCAGACGTTTCTCGTGTTTGAGGACTTGGATACGCGCTAATGGATTGGATATAGCTGGACCGGGAGTCTTGATCCGAAATTTACGGTAGAAGAACTATCCCTTGCCTCCCAGAAACTGTTCAGAAGCCAACTTTGAGTGCACATCTCCGCCAGTCCGCTTGCGGGCAACGTAGATATAGATCCACAAAATTGATGCCAGGAGAAATTCGCAAAAAAGAGTAGCCACAACGGCGCCAATAATCCCGAGAGACGGGATGAGAATCAGATTCATGCATATATTGGCTACCGCAACGGCAATCTGGGTACCGGTCCGGAAGCCTTGTCGTCCGCACCCGGTGAGAGTGTCGGCTGCAAGGAATGTTAACCCTCGAAGAAGAATCAACGGAGCCAACAGCCTGATGACATCGATTGCGCTTTCGTAGTCGGCCCCTAAAATAAGTGGTGCAACCGGCGCGGTTACAAACGCGCCAATTGCAGCGAGACTTCCGACGATCAGTACCGGAGCGGTGATTTTGCGCGTCAACTGAAGAGCGGCGGCCAATCCTCCCTCACCTTCGCGAAAATAGAGGGGATACGCGGCAGCCGAGATTGACCTAATTGGGGCGTACGCCATGTCAATAATCCTGAATGCCGCTGAATAGACACCGGCTGCACCTACTGAGTCGATTCGCGCGAGCATTGCTTTGTCTATGTCGTTGTAAACATTCTGGGATGACATCGCAACAGAAAAGAGGAGTCCTTCCTTGACGTCTCGCCCTCGTAGGCGCATCCCCCCTTTTGTGTAGCCAAGCTTGGAAGTGGTGCGCATAGCCACTAACAGGCCGAGAGGGAGGGTGGAAGCCGTGTAAATAGTGGCCCAAAGTTCAAGCGAAGACTCACCCACCCAGAAGAATGTCGCACCAGCAGCAACTAGTCGAATCAGGTTCAACAGTGTGGGCCATACGATCAAAGGTCGGCTTTGCCCCAGGCCCTGCCACACGGCACCCGTCAGCTCCACCAATTTCAAACCAATCAGCTCAGCTATTGCGATTTGGAAGATCGAAAGTCGAGACAGCTCGGGCGGAGCGATGAGATGTGCCAACAACGTCAGGACAGCCGCTAAGAGTAGACCGCCCATAACTGTGTAGGCGAGAGCCTTCTTCCATTCGCGGGCTGCGGAGGTCGCGTCTCGCGAAACGTTCTTCAGCATGAGCGTGTTCGCGCCGAGGCTAGTGAACGGAGTTACCAGCGCGCAAAGTGCAATTGCGGCCGCGAACGCTCCATACCCCGTAGCGCCCAACATTCTCGCCAAGATAACAAAGTATCCGGCTTGGAGTGCAAGACGCGTCAACTGTCCCGCTAGCAAACCAAGTACGTTTCCCCGAAAAGAAGCCATGCTTAATGACACTGAAAGTCCTTTATAGTCCGCGTTCGCCGCACGAGAGGTTAGGTCAACCACTCCGTTAATTTCCAACAGTGAAAAGGGCAAACGATATCAAAGCAGGGTTGTCAGAAGTCACTCAATGCCGAGGTTACATCAGTCGGTGACCGCGCCTGAGATTGGAAACTTGCGGGCTTCACGCAACCTCGCATCTCGTACCTCGGCCTCAGACACTGGATGGACAGCATTCAAGGAATCGGCGAAAATGTCGGGTTGGGATCCGCGGTGCTCCGGGTTATTGAAACGGAGATGCGAGGACGGCGAGCTCACCAATCCTGGCGTGAATTTCTGACCATCGAGGCTGTCTTGCTGGCTGTAGTAGCTGTATGAATAAGAATCAGGTCCCTTGTTGGGCAGGCGGTTCAGGACGACTCCTAGAAGATTTGCACCGACCATCTCAAGTGCAGCTATGGACCTTTCGAGTGCCGGCTGGCGCACCTTCTGGACCCCGACCACCATGACGACTCCCCCTACATGTTGGGCAAGTACAGCCGCATCAGTCACAGGAAGCAGCGGCGGAGCATCAATTACTACGGTATCGAACACTGATTCCAACCGTTTGACTAGATCTTGCATCGGCGTGGACCCAAGGAGTTCGCTCGGATTGGGCGGAACTTGACCAGAAGTCAAAACGTAAAGGTTGTCTTCCCCCCAAGGCTGGAGAAGGTCGTTAACGTCCGCTGCTCCTACTAGGGCAGTCGTTAAGCCTGCCCCCCGTTCAAGGCCAAGATATTCACCAACCATGGGGCGTCGTAAATCGGCGTCGACAAGGCAGACTGATTGTCCGGATTGAGCCAGCGTTATCGCAAGGTTGGTCGCGGTCGTACTTTTCCCTTCGCCCGGCAATGAGGACGTTACGATAAACGACTTCGCCTGAACTGAAACGTTAGCGAATCGAAGGTTTGTTCGCAGAGTGCGGTAGGACTCCGCCCTTGGACTCTGATGGCCCACTTGTGTAATGAGCGGTTTGCGTACCGCATCTGATTCGAACGCGATTCCCCCCAGCAAAGGCGCGTTTGTGACGTTCCGCAGTTCGGCCTCTCCGCGGATACGCGTATCGAAGCTACCTCGGACTACTGCGACACCCAGGCCAGCCCCCAAACCGACAAGGAGCCCCAACGCAAGGTTTAACTTCGTATTTGGCGCGGACGGCGAGGTCGGGGCAACAGCGGGCGTTATCACCGACAAATTAACCGGCGAAGTCCCGCCGGCTTTGGGTTCCTCCAGCGCGTCTACTGCCTTGATCAGGCTACTGGCCACACTCTGAGCAATGGCAGCCGCCTGGACGGGCGACGTATCAGACACCTCAATATTTATTAGAACTGTGTTCAAGTCGGTGCCAGCTTTGACCTTTGTTGCCAGCTCTTCCGGGCTGATATTCAAGCCTAGGCTGTCAATAGTCGGCTGCAATACTACAGGCGTAACGGTTGTCTTAACATACGATTGAACACGCGACTGCGTGAAGGTATTTCCCTGCTGAAGCTCTTGAACCGTGCCCGAATTCTGAATGGCAACAAAAAGCTGAGTCTGCGATGTGTAAGTCGGCTTCACTGCTACCGACACGGCTCCGCCAGTAATGAGCCCTAATAGTGTTGTGGCAAGAATCAACTTCCAACTGCGGCGCAGTATGCGTGCGTAGTCTCGTAAATCCAAAGCCGGTCCCCCTGTTTTCGTCACTGGCCTCGGCGCTCTGCGGCCCGCCTGCAATACTCTGTCGGTCGCCCCCACTATACCTTCAGGCCATCAGCGCTCAGTAACGCCGTGGGGCCGGGGCATCGAGATACTCTCAGACGTCCACATCGCGTTAGTGACCACGACCCGGACCGACGTCTGTCGGGTCGCAATCGGATGTGCGAGTGTTCGAGCGTGCCTCGCCCTTTAGGCAACTGCTGGCGCGTAGCCTGCCTATGCCATCTCACGGATCCTTCAAGTCTAGGATCAGACGGGTCACAATCCTCCCGGCAGAGCCAGGAGCATGCCTGCAATGACTAGACTTTCGAAATAAGTATGGACTCCGGACCTCCCGAAGATGTCAGCTCCCGTTGACACCGAGTTGTTCAACCGTTCCGGCGTCGCTGGACCTTTGCTTCTTGCGGGAGCAATTAGCAAGCCTGAATTTTGGATCAGCGGCGGATGTCGACTCGTCCGAACCACCTATTCTGGAGTTCCAATGAAGATTGCAGTTTGCACACTGGCCGGTAGTCCAGAAGACGTGACGGTCTGGTCAGGGACGCCTGCTCATTTTGTTCAAGGATTGAGGTCGGCTGGGGCGGAAGTCATTAGCATTGGTCCGCTCTATCGGATGGCATATCAGCTGCTGAACAAGGTCTCCGGAGCCAGCGGCCGTTTGGGCAGGAAATTGAACTGGGAAACAGAACCGCTAGCCCTTCGGATGTTCACCCGCGCACTCGACGCACAGCTTGATCGGATCCGCCCGGACGTCGTTATTCTAATGGGGTGGTTCCCGCTAAATTCGCGTAGCGAGATTCCAATGATCTATTGGGGTGATGCCACCATCGGCCAACGAATCGATCTGGCCCCCCACTGGAGCAATCTTTCGGCGCGAACCCGGACTCAGGCTCAGCACATCGAAGCGAAGTGCCTAGGTTCTCTGGCCGGAACCTTCTGGGCTTCAAAGTGGGCACAGAACGATGCCATAAACCGCTACGGGTTGACGAATACGCATTGCGTTCCATTTGCGTCCAATTTGGAAGACCCCCTCGCAGTTCCGCGTGGATCCGCGCAGGTCAGACCGACGCAGCTCCTGGCAGTCGGCGTCAAATGGCACAGGAAGGGCATGGACAGAGCCGTCGCTGCCGCGGACAACCTCGTAGCGCAAGGACTCGATGTTCATCTCGACGTAGTTGGTGTGCACCCACCGGACAACACATGGCTGCGGGCTCACGTCACGTACCATGGCCGCCTAAGAAAGGACCGGCCAACTGATGTTCAGAAATTACATTCTCTTTACACCAAAGCAGACATCTTTGTGTTACCCACCCGGAATGAGCCCTTCGGCATAGTCTTCCAAGAGGCGGCTGCTTACGCGCTGCCATCGGTGGCAGCGAAAATTGGCGGCGTGCCCGAAATCATCGAGCATGGCGTGACCGGCCTTACCCTAGAAGAAGACGCCAGCACTGCAGATTATGCTCTCGCAATTTCGACCATCATCAAAGATAAGTCTATCTACGCCACGATGAGCCGCTCCGCCCGGACGCGATACGAAGAGCACTTTACGTGGGCCAGATGTGGGCAGCGTGTAATGGGCCTTGTCGAAAACATGATGTCTCTAGCTCGTGGTTCGGGATCGAGTTGAGCCACGAGCCGAAAGTACGAGAGCTCACCCGTATCTAGCCTAAGTCGGCCATTGAACTTGGCCCGAACCAAACGTGATCAAAAGCCACCCTGCCGCCGCCCCAAGGGCCGTCAATCGTCAGGCCCACAAGCACTCTTGTGCACGCTGCGGAGGGGGTGAATTCGGCTCTATATTTGTCCCAGCTGGTGTTCGTGGCCATTATGGGTCCGCTACGAACTTGTGAGCCTGAAATCGGCGCCTGTGCGTAGTCCAGGGCAGTGACGCTCCCATAAGCGCAGTTTGTTCCCCAGGCCGGCCCGGAGACGGCTCTCGCGCGGAACGATAATACGTAAGTCGTACCCGGCTCAACCTCTATAGCTTGTGCAACTTGCGAATACGACCTGTCCGACGTGTGCAGGTGTAACGATCGCGTGCCGGGAAGTCCAGGCGGGGGATCTTCTGTCGTTATAGAGAGACCTCCCGTACCGCTCTTGAACCATCTCCAGGGGTAAGCATCAACACTGCTACTTTCAAACCCGGCGTTCGCGATCATTCTATGCGAGCTGAACGCCTCCGACGCCGTGCACAGCTCAACTCCCAAGGTCTGGGCAAGATCCAACATTTCGGTTAGTTGCGTCATGGATGGATTAATCGGTGTATCGATGTTGTGAAAGAAAAGCGAAGCAATCACGGGACGCACGGCAGCCTCTCGGATCATGGATAGGCATTGATTGTGGTTGCTTCCGTCTACGCAGGTCCGCCGAATCAGGGTTTGCGCCCTTGAGTATCGGCCCTGAAGAGCTGTCTGGTTGTATTGGGCAGTATCGAATACCCGCTCATACCGAAGGTACAGTTCCAGATCCGTCGTCGAATTCCTGCCATCGATACCGTAGGGGTAGGCAAATGAGCCCACTGGGAGTCCCGTAATGCTCTGCAAGTAGACCTTAGGTGTTTCGAGTTCAGCGATGCGCTGCGACTGTGTGATCTTCGTAAAGTTAGGATGGGTTTGGGAATGCGCGCCAACTTCATGACCGTTTTCTGTCATCGCCGAGATATGTGAAGCATCAATCTTCGAAGGGCCGTTAAGCAGTCCTGGTGTTATGAAGAATGTGCCTCTCTGACCCCGGTCGTCGAGCATTCTCCGGACTGTGTCCATTGCCAGATATCCGTCATCCATAGACAGCATCACTGCGCCGCGCCCCGAGGGCGAACTCCGCGGCGACGACACCGCTAAACTCCTGACTAACGCTGTTGGTCGAACCGGTTCAGCACCTGCTGGAGCCGCTGCCTGAACAGTGGCTGCGCCCGCACCGATTGCGGCAGCAGTACTTATCCGGAGCATTGATCTCCGCTTGATATCCGGGCTGCTACAGAGCGGAAGCCTCGAGTCAGCATCCACTTCGAATTTATCAGCTGGTTGTGTGAAAGGTCGATCCACTAGCGCAGCGGTCGGCTCTTTGAACTCAGCGTCAGCAGAGTGCGCTGCGCCAACAATCCGTCTCAATTTGGCACTCCACGCCGTTCCCAAAACGCCAACTAAGGACTTCACGTATGACCGCCTCGGCTTCCGATTAGTATTCGATACACTTGTGCGCCTCAGCAATGTAGCTGAGACGCACTGCCAGCTTTTCAATCACGCCCATCTGGCCGGAGAAACGACTCGCGATCGCCTCTCCAGTTGTCGGACGAGTTCATCTAATCCGGAATGGAGGATCGGGCACACCAGTAGCGAGTACTTGGAAATTCTGCGGAATGATGCTGCAACTACTTGCTTCTCGCACCGAAATGAATGTACCGACCGTGCCTTTGTTGGATAATGCGTGTAGGTCCGCGGGAAATACGGGCTGGTCGCGTGCGGTGGTTGCATTAAGGCAATGTCTACTGCCGGCGCAACCATCAGGTACAGCCCGGAAGGAGATCACGCTCCAGAATGCAACGCTGACGGAAATGCGTAGCTGAGCCGTCTCCATCGTTCCGAGCATGAAAGTGTAGGGCAGCCTTGCGCCAGGTCGTACCCGATCGACCTGGCACTGCAGTCCTGTACAGAAACCAGTAATGGCTCCGCCCTATACCAGTGGTGGTGGTTATACCAGGTTCGTGGGTGCATGAGATGCGGGGTAAGTAGTCAGAGTGCCATCCGGACAGCGGCAGTCCGGATTTACCGAATTGTAATTGCCTGCGTTGCGGTGCATCTGACCCCAGGATCCTGGTGTTACTGGGCTTCGGCATGGCGTGTGATGACGCAGGTGACTATGGGGAGATCGGTCTCGTCCCACCACCTGCATGCGGTGCAGAGGAGCTTGCTTGTTAGGCACCGACTACGCGGCAAACGCGCCTGCCCCCGGCACTTTCCTTGCCTCCGCTGCGGCGCCCGGAGGGACCCCAGACGACGATGTTTGCCCGCCGCCGTGCCCTGTCCATGGGCCGGGACCACGTCGTTGACGCGATCACCAGTTCACGCCGGGCCGTTTCCGAGACTGGTGCGGCGTTTGCAGTGTCCTAGTGGATGGTCCGTGCCCCGCTGACCGAAGCCTGTCTGCTCAACCTGTTAGCGGCCATGAAAAACTGCCCATGGGCGGCCAGGAAAGTGCCCACTGACGGCCAGTAGAACTGCCCGGCGGTGGCCATGAGATCTGCCCACTTCCTTACTGAACCGACCGCGTCTTAAGCGGTGGGGGCCTCTCCCTGGGGTTTGATGACGGTGTCTAAGCGCACCAAAAGCGAACCAGGAAGAGGCCCTGTATGAAGTCTGACGGAGAAATCATGGAAGTTCTTGCTGCCTACGATCTGACCGGATCGTTGCGCGCCACCGCGGAGCTCACGGGCTGCTCGCACCACACCGTTGCCAAACACGTCGCTGCCAGGGATGCTGGCCGGCCGATCGGGGAACCCGCAGCCCGCGGCCGGGTCACCGATGCGTTTCTGCCCAAGATCGAGGAATGGATCGAAGGATCCAAGGGCCGGATCCGCGCGGACAAAGCCCACGAAAAGCTCCTCGCCCTGGGTTATACGGGTTCGGAACGATCCACCCGCCGCGCGATCGCGCAGGTCAAAGCGGCGTGGCGGCGGGGCCATACCCGCGTGCACCGGCCCTGGATCACCGAGCCGGGGATGTGGCTGCGGTACGACTTCGGCGACGGGCCCCGGATCGGCGGGGTCAAGACCATCCTGTTCGTGGCGTGGCTGGCGTTCTCCCGGTTCCGCATCGTGATCCCGCTCAAAGACCGGACCGCGCAAAGCGTGTTCGCTGCCCTGGACCGGTGCTTCCGGATCCTCGGCGGGGCACCAACGTATGTGCTGACGGACAACGAGAAGACCGTCACCACCGCCCATGTCGCCGGGGTCCCGATCAGGAACCAGCAGACTTTGGACTTCGCCCGGCACTACGGTGTCACCGTGCTGACCTGCCAGCCGGCGGATCCTGCCACCAAAGGCGGGGTCGAAGCGTCCGTGAAACTCGCCAAGGCCGACATCGTGCCCGAGGACACCAACCTCCGCGACGAGTACGGCACCTTCGCCGAACTCGAGGCTGCCTGCGCGGCGTTCATGGAGGAGGTCAACAACCGTGAGCATCGGGGGACCCGGCGCAGACCGGCGGCCATGCTCGCGGAGGAAGCCCCCAGGCTGCACCGGATCCCCGATACCGCCCACACGGTCGCCTTCGGGCTGGCCCGCACCGTCCCGGAGAACACCCCGATGGTCACGTTCGAGAACGCCCAATACTCTGTGCCGGCGCACCTGCTCGGGGCCCGGGTGTTCGTGCGAACCCACGGGACGGGACCCGGCGAACAGGTCATCATCGTCCACGCTGGTGCCTCGGCCCGGTCGAAGTCGCCTGCCACGACCGGGCACGGCCCGGCAGCCCCGCCATCAACGATGAGCATTTCCCCGGAACCAGGACCCGGATCCCCGGCGACTACGAGGTCAGGGCCCGCAGCGCGGATGAGGCCGCGTTCCTGGCTATCGGTGACGGCGCCAGGACCTGGCTGGTCGAGGCCGCCGCGGCCGGGACGGCACGGATGAACGTGAAGATGGCCGAGGCCGTGACCCTGGCGAAAATCGCCGGCACCGACCAGGTGGACCGGGCCCTGGGCGACGCGGCCCTGCACGGCCGTTTCGCGCACCCGGACCTCGCCTCCATCCTGAACGCCAACATCCGCCGCACCACCACGCACGCCGCCAACGAAGCCACCTCACTGACCCAGGGAACCGGCGCGTGGGCCGCGATCGGCAACCCCACCCTTGAACACCACGGCCAAGAACATCGCCCCGGAGGACGCCCGATGAGCCCCGTCACGACGACCAACACCGGAGCCCCGCCGCTGCCGGCGGACCTCGAGGCCCTGATGCGGTCCCTGAAGATGCCTCACGCCCGGGCGCTGGCTCCGGACCTGATCGCGACAGCCCGCGCGCAGCGCTGGGAACCGGCCGAGGTCATCAAGGCCCTCTTCACCGAGGAAGCCGCCGGCCGGGCCCGGTCCATGCTCGCCTCCCGCCGCAAGGCCGCGGGCTTCCCGACCGGGAAAACCTTCGATGCCTGGGACCCGGCCGCGTCCTCCATCCCGGCCCCGACCCAGCAGGCGCTGCGGACCCTGGAATGGATCACCCGGCGGGAGAACCTGGTCGTCTGCGGTCCGTCCGGCACCGGCAAGACGTTCTTCCTCGAAGCCCTCGGCCAGCAGGCCGTGGAAGCCGGGATGCGGGTGGCGTGGTTCAGGCTCGAGGACCTCGGCGTCCTGATCCGCGCGCATCGCACCGATGACAGCGTCACCCGGGCCGTGGCCCGGATCCTGCGCGCCGAGCTCGTGGTGATCGACCTATGCCGAGCCCGTGACTATGCCGAGGCATTCGGTGGTGGCCGGTAAAGCCGTTGACGGTGGGGCGTTTCAGGCCGTGATGGACGTTCT